>CAZAFH010000237.1:0-2500 GCA_964484265.1 uncultured Singulisphaera sp. | reverse complement strand
GCCCATTTTTGGTGAAAATCCCTGATTTTCTTTACCAACATCGTGTAGGACGACCTGGTTTTTAGATTCCGGAAATAGCAACCTGGGCCGCTGTAATTTCGTCGCTTAGATCATTAAGATTTTCAAAATTCGACGGGTGAACAGATTGGCCTTGAGCCACCAGATAGGCAAGCAGGGCGAGTTGATTAGTCACGATGCCTAATTCGTCCGAAAGTATCGAATCGAACGAGCCTACGATGAACGAGACGCCTTTCAATGCGAAGCCATCTCCAACAGAACTTGCCTTCGCCTCACTTGCAAGGTCAAACATTGTTCGCGGATATCCAAGGCTTGAAGGCTCTTCGTTAATTGCAATCCAGCTGCAATTCGCGTCGATCTTGATGCCGATATTCGCTAACGCCAGCGCATAAGGTTCGGACGCCAGGTACCAGTTACTCAGCATTTCAGCCGCTGCCGGCATGCCGGCGGCCCATTCCAGCACGTCAAGATGACGATCCGCGACCTCCGAGTACAATACCTGCAGCGAGGCATACCACTCGTTTATCGCCATGATTTCCGGCGCGTCTTCCGGCACCTCGTCATTCACGTGCTGGGGATAGATCGCGGCAGCATTCGTCTGGAGTGTCTTAAGGCTAATATCAACGCTCTCAATCAAGAATGCTTGTAAGGTGACCCAACTAGACCATCTTGCGTTTACCACGTCTGCCTGAGCTGCAATGGTCGAAAGGTCATCGACGATACTGTCAAAGCGAATTGACATGGCATTCAATTGTATGCCAAGCCGATTCAGGTCGGATTGAATTCCTTCGAGCCGAAACTTGTTGCCCTGCGTAAGCCCCGCCGCCGTATCGGCTTTTTCAATAATCTGGTCGGCATACCGACCGTAATCAATGTAGTCGATGTAATACAAGACTCGAGCGATCACTAGATTCCAATACGCATTACCAAAGGCCTCGAAATCCTGCGCGGTTCGCGCGGCATTCATTGCCGTGATGGCGTTTTCCATGGCGGTGAGGCGGGCCGTCATCCGGGTCAGGCGCGGGGCCAATTCAACGGCGAAGCGTTGATCGATTTCCACGGAAAGCCGATTGAGCCGTAGAAGATTGTTGTCCACCAGGAGCACGGGTTCGGTCCGCTCGCCGGCCACGACTCCGCCGGTCACGGTCGGCGGCGCGGCGATCCGCGCGCCCCATTCCGGGCTACCCGGCAGTTCGCCCATTGCGGTTTCGTAGGTCGTCCACGCACTTGCTTCGGCGTTTTCCCACGCACTTACGGCGGCGCTGACAGCCGTGGCGTAGGTGGCTTCAACCGATGCTTCCGTGGAGGTAAGATCGGCTTCGATTGTCGCCATTCCCGTGGTGAAGGTCGTCCATGCTGAATCCTCCGCGGCCACGAAATCGCCTTCCGCATCGTCCTTCGCCGTTAGGTAGGTCGTCCAGGCGGCGGCTTCTGCATCGTTCCAATCGTCGGTCGCCGGCGCGATGACTGAATCGTAATCGCTCCACGCCAATTCCTGGGCCGCAATCAAATCCGCTTCCGCATCGTCCGCGCCGGTCTGCCACGCAGAAATTGCATCGTCGTAAGCGTCAGAGCGCGTCGCCGATTCGCTGGCGATGGTGGCGTCCAGCGCTGCCTGCGCCGTGTAATAGGCGGTTTCGAGTTCCTCATCTTCCAAGTCTTGCTGCCAGGCATCATAGGCGGCATCGCGGGCCGATTGATATGGCGCGACTGCATCATCATAGGCATCGTCGGCGTCGGCGATTGCGGCATCGTAAGCACTGTTCAATGTCGCAATAGCGGCATCATATGTATCCTGCGCGTCGGTCAACGCCGCTTCGTAAATAGCCACGTAGGAAGCCGTGGCAGAGTCCCACGCCGAATCGGCGGCTGCCAGTGCGTCCTGATAGTCCGCCTCCGCGTCGGCGAGAGCCGAGATATAGGCATCCTGCGCGGCAGCGACAGCGCTCGCGTAACTTGCGTAGAGACTGTCCGCGTCGCTCTGCGCCGCCGATCGTGCCGCGGCGAGGTCGGCGTCACGATCCGCGACTGCCGCCAAATAATCGGCATCTGCGCCTGCCACGGCGTCAAGATAATCGGCGTAGAGTTCCTCCGCAGCGCTTGGCGTCACGGTAATTGAAATCGTAACGGGATCGCTGTATTGCGCGCCATCCCAAAGGCGATAGGTCATCGTGTCCACGCCAAGAAACGTCGAAGATGGCGTGTAATGGAGATGGCTGTAACCATCGAAATAGGCATAACCGGTGCTGGGCGAATCAACGATGATGGGCGAAACATTATCAGAGTCGGCATCGCTGTCGTTGCTGACCGGTTCGACATCGAGCGATTCGCCGTGCGCGACAGAATAGCTGTCCGCGACTGCCGTCGGAGCCGTGTTGGTGACGGTGAAATTGATGGTCACGGGGTCGCTGTACTCGGCGCCGTCGAAGATTCGGTAGGTCAGCGAATCGCTGCCGACGTAGCCTGCTGTTGGCACATAGAG
>CAZAFH010000236.1:0-2543 GCA_964484265.1 uncultured Singulisphaera sp. | reverse complement strand
AAAAGTGCAAAAGCGCTTGGCCATTTGCTGTTGGCCAAGCGCCCCCTGGCCAGGCCTTGGACGGCGTCCAGAGAATAAGGCGATGGAAGCCAATTTTTCAAACCGCATCTAACAAAAAGACACTCCCAGCGTTGAGAGGGGTAGACCAAGCGATCGCCCCCGCCCGTTTGCTGGAGTGCCAAGCCATGACTTCCGCCGTTAGCAAGCCTCGCCGTCGGCCTTCCACGACCGCTCCCACGCTGGACCATATTCCCGATACCTTCGGCGATTTTCGCATCCTGCGCAAGATTGGCCAGGGCGGCATGGGCGAAGTCTATCTCGCGGAGCAAATCTCGCTTAAACGCAAAGTCGCCATCAAAATGCTACGCAAGGACGTCGCCCGTTCGAACGCTCTCGCCCGATTCCAGGGCGAATCGACCAACATCGCCAAGCTCAGCCACGCCAATGTCGTGCAGGCGTACACCGTCGGCGAACACGAAGGCCGGCATTATCTCGTCATGGAATATGTCGATGGCATTAGCCTGCGCGAATACATCGAACGTAAGGGGCCGCTCGATGTGCCGCTGTTTCTCTGCATCCTTCGCCAGGTGGCGAATGGCCTGCAGCGGGCGAACGAACTCGGCATCGTGCATCGCGACATCAAACCCGAAAACATCCTGCTGACTCGCAAGGCCGAGGTGAAAGTCGCCGATTTCGGCCTGTCGCGCAGCCTCGACACCGAGGAACGCGTCGATCTCACGCGCCAAGGGGCAACGGTGGGCACGCCGCTCTACATGAGCCCCGAGCAGATCGAATCGAAAAAACTCGACGGACGCAGCGACATCTATTCGCTGGGCGTGACGTGTTATCACATGCTGACGGGCAATCCGCCGTTTGAAGGCAGCAATGTCTACGTCATTGCTTCGAAGCATATGCGCGAAGAACCGGTCGCGCTGGAAGAAGCCCGGCCCGATCTGCCGCTGGCGATTTGCAAACTGGTGCGCAAAATGATGGCGAAGCGGCCCGACGCCCGCCACGCTTCCGCGCGTGAATTGCTGCAAGACATCGCACGCATCCGCCAGGCGCTCGGCGGAGCGACGCTGCCGGAATCGATCCAGGTGCTGCCGGCTCCCGAGAAAACAACGCCGCTTTGGCGGCGACCCGTCTGGCTGGCCGCCTTCGCGGGCATCACCGCGATGACGCTCGCAGCGATCGTGACCGTCGCCCTCGGCGTTGCCTGGCTGTCCAGCAGCGCTCCCGCAGTGGCAGCCGACGCGCCGCCCGCCGTCGAAGCGAAAGTCGAAGAGGCGCCGCCACAGGATCCGCTGGACGCGCAGAAAAAACTCGTTGACGCGATCCTCAACGAGAAGTCGCCCGCGCCGACGGGCGTCGAATCGTGCATCGATCTCGCCGTGATGTATCTCGACAAGAAACAGACCGCCGAGGCCGAAGCCCTGTTCAAACGCATGACCGAACGCCAGGCGCCATCCACCTACTACTTCGTCGGCCGGCTTGGTCTCGCGGTCACCGATGCCGTCAACAACGATGACAAGGCCGCTCGAAGCAAGTTCACCGAATTGTTCCAGAGCAAGACCAAGGACAATCGCTCGCAGATTTTGAAAGACGTGCTGAACAAGAACCCCGACTTCGCCGCCTGGGTCAACGAGGCGGATGTTCACAACATCCGCGCCGGCGTCGCTCCCGCCGGACCGTTCCCGCCGCGCAAGACGTTCTTCCGGCCGACGGGCAAACAGCCGTTCCGGAAATAAACCTGTGCGTTCCCGGTATCGCCGGTGTGCGGTTCCGACACTTACCGCGCTCGCAGCGGAATGCTTACGACGAGCCCCGCAAACAAATTCGTCTGCGGCGTTTTCGCCATGAAACCGGTGTGGCAGCTCACGCAGCTCGCGCCGAGCGGTATCGCCCCTACCCGCCGATACACGCCATCCTCCACTATCTCATAATCGCGCTTGCCTGACGCGATCGCCTTGGCGGCCTTCTTCTCGAAGTCGTTCTTCGGCTCATGGTGAATGCTCATCGCCTTCGTGTTCACCGAAATCCACGCCGCCTTCGTGCTCGTCCGCCTGTGCATCTCAGCAAATACGTCTTCCATGGCCCGCGCGGGAAGCACGGCGCGATCACGTCGAAAGAAGTGCTCGTGCATCGTCTCGAGCGTGGCCGAGTACGCTTCGTGCAGCAATTTCGCGCGCTCGCGAGCCTCGTCCACGCTGATGAGCTTGCGCCCGACAACCCCATCCGGCGGATCCTGGCTGCGAGTAAAAGTCGCCGCTACACCACCCGTGAGGATGACAAGCGCGAACAGACACCATCGGCGTGTGATTCTCATACTCAACTCCGGATTCGGTGTGAAAAAATCGGTAAGCAGGTAACTATCTAGCAAACGGCACGCCAATTCCGCAACGGCGCACGTCCGCAGCCAGGGGGGCGCTTGGCCAACAGCAAATGGCCAAGCGCTTTTGCACTTTTTCGGCCTTTTTTTGCACTTTTAGGGGGTGTTGGCCAAGTTGCACGGGGGGAGAGGGGGTCCATCTGCATGCAGTTTT
>CAZAFH010000235.1:0-2696 GCA_964484265.1 uncultured Singulisphaera sp. | reverse complement strand
CGCATCTCCATCGGCAACTTCGCGAGTTCCTTCTGGAACGTGGCCTCGATGTAGCCGCTCTCTTTTTTCACCCTTGCGGCGTCCATCACCTTGGCCTCGGCCTCCACGGCCGCGGCCATCTTGATCTCTTCCTTCGTGTACAGGGACACCTCGCGGACCGCGGGCGGCTTCCACGCCGGCGGATTGAACGCGGGTTCGAACACGGCCCGCAGGCGATAGAAGTCCGCCTGCGGAATCGGGTCGTAACGGTGGTTGTGGCACTGGGCGCAGCCGACCGTGACGCCGAGGAACGCGCTCGACACGATCTTCACCGTGTCCGCGATGGTCTGGTTGCGGGCGAGCTTCTGATCGACGCCGGGCACGCCGCTCGGGTCGGACGCCATCCGCAGGAAGCCCGTCGCGATCAACTTGTCCAAGTCTTCGGCGTTCAACTCGGGGTACGGCGGCTTCACCATTTCATCCCCGGCGAGTTGCTCGCGGATGAACCGGTCGAACGGCTTGTCCATGTTGAAGGAGCGGATCACGTAGTCGCGATACTTCCACGCCGTGGGCCGCACCGGGTCTTCGACCGAGCCGCCTTCCGAATCGGCGTATCCTGCGACATCGAGCCAGTGCCGGGCCCACCGCTCGCCGTACTGCGGCGAGGCAAGCAACCGCTCCACCACCTTCTCATAAGCGTCCGCGGAGTTGTCCTTGAGGAATGCATCGACTTCGTCCGGCGTCGGCGGCAACCCGGTGAGATCGAACGTGATCCGACGCAGCAGTGCGAGCCGATCCGCGGGCGCGGCGAATGACACACCATTGTCACTGAGCTTCTTCAGCAGGTAAGCATCAATGGGATTTTCGATTTTGGATTTGGGATTTGGGATTGTCGGCACGGCGGGGCGTGTCACAGGTTGAAACGCCCACCACTTGCGGTCTTCGTCCGTGATCGCGAAGCCCTTGGCGAGCGTGGCGGGCTCCGCGGTTTCCACCTTGGCCCCGCCCGCGATCCATTCCTTCAGTACGGCGATTTCCGCGGCGGAGAGCTTCTTCTTGCCGGGCGGCATGTCGCCACTGATCACGCGTTCGAGCAGCAGGCTCTTCTCGGGTTTGCCTTCGACGAACGCGGGGCCGTTGTCCCCGCCGGCGGCGAGCAGACGCCTCAGGCGCAGGTCGAGCCCGCCCTTCGGCTTCTCGCCTTCGCCGTGGCACTCCATGCAGTACGCTTTGAGGATCGGCCGCACGTGCGCGTTGAAACCGGGCGGATCCGCAGCCGCAACCGGGCGGACAAGCGCGAAGGCAATCGCAATGGAACCGGCAAGTCGAAGCATGGCGGCGGGCCGTGGGGAGGCGAAACCAGCGGACTGGTATTGTCCTCCATGGCAGGCCGGAATGCAAGCGTGAGAGTTGGCTTCAACCCTATCGTCAAGCGACCCAATCCACTCAACCGGGGTCCGTCGCGATCACGCTTATGGAAGCAGGTCGGCCACCAAGATCGAAGTGTGCGCTGCGGCCAGCGGCGAGGCGCGATCGTTCGGGTTCAAGGCTTGCCGGTCGCGGTAGGAGAAGCCGAACCTCTGCTTGGCATCGCGACGTGGATCGCGAAGAATGTGAAGCCGCTTGTTGACGACGTCCAGAACCCAGTAGTCCGCGATCCCGAACGCGGCATACAGGCTGGCCTTGTCTCCAAGGTCGAACGCCAATGTCGTGTCGGACACCTCCAGCACGAGTACGGCGGTCGCAGGCGTTTCGGGGTGGCTGCGGGGCGATCCCGCGACCACCGCGATGTCCGGCTCCGGATCGGTCGTCTGCCCGAGGCCGAGAGGCATCTGAGGGCGGACCGTGAAGTTCGGGCCGAGCGCGATCTGGATCTGTTGCAGGGCGAAGACGATCCCGTTCGCGTGGGCGGGCTTCATGGGCGACATGGCCAGCACCTCGCCATCGATGAGCATGATGCGATGGCCGTCGAAGAAACCGAGTCCATGGAGCCGGATCAGATCCTCGCGCGACCACTTCCACACGAACGGCTCGGAAGCGATTCGCGGTTCCGGGTGTGCGACTGGCGGATCCAGCACGGCGACGGACATGTTCGGCTCCTCACCTGCATCGTACCCTCAGGATTCGTTGAGAACCAGATCGACGACCCAGCATCCGCAGACGTACGAGCGTGTTCCGATTGAAGGAACCAAGTTGTCACCTGACGCGACGCATCATGAGTTGTGCTTCAGGATCGCATCGTAGGCCGCGTACTTGTACAGGTCGCCGAGCGTGGGATAGTTGAAGCACGCACGGGTGAGCATGTCCACCGTGCCCTCCGCGAGCATCGCCATCAAGCCGATGTGGACCACCTCGGTCGCCAGTTCGCCGACGACGTGCACGCCGAGCAGTTTCATGTCCTTCGCGTGGAAGAGCAGTTTCAACAAGCCGGTGCGGTCACCGATGATCTTGCCGCGGACGTTGTGGTCGTACGGCGCCCGCCCCACGACGTAGGGAACACCCTTCGCGTTCAGAGATTCCTCGGTCTCGCCCACCATGCTCGCCTCCGGGATCGTGTAGATGCCGGAGGGCAAGAGCGGAGCGAGGTCGGACTTCATGTTGAAGTCCAGGGCATGCGAGACGGCGATGCGGGCTTGCTCCATGCCGGTGGCGGCGAGCGCGGGCGCGCCGATCACATCCCCCGCGGCGTAGATGTGCGGCACGTTCGTGCGGTAGTG
>CAZAFH010000234.1:0-2788 GCA_964484265.1 uncultured Singulisphaera sp. | reverse complement strand
GCTCCTTCGCCACGCCCACAAAGTTGTGGGGAACTCGCAGCCCGGAGGGAGAGGGGAGAAAATGCGCAATACTTTTCGGATGAACGCACCGTTTGGTTTTCATCAGCCCAGGTCGGGGGTGAGGGCCGCGAACCCTTGGGATGAATATTGAAAATCACCCAAAATACGCCTTATCTCGCGCCTCGAAATTGGCGTAGCCAAGCAGGTCGTAGAGTTCCGCACGCGTCAACATCTGCGGGATGCGTTCACGCTGATTGCCCAGAGTCTTGATGTCGGCAAGAGTATCGCGCGCTGCCTTCAGTGCAGCACGATAAGCCGTCAGCGGAAACAGCACCATGCGATAACCGAGCGACGCGAATGCCGCCACGTCGAGATTCGGAGTTCGGCCAAATTCCGTGTTGTTTGCCAGCATCGGCGCATTGACCGCCTTGGCAAACGCAGCGAATTCGTCGGCGTTTTCCAGTGCTTCAGGAAAGATCGCATCGGCGCCGGCTTGAAGATACATCTTGGCCCGCCGCACGGCTTCGTCGAAACCGTGAACGCCCCGTGCATCGGTCCGCGCGATAATTACAAACGCTGGATCACGCCGGGCTGAGACCGCAGCGCGGAGTTTGGCGACCATCGTCTCCGCGCTAACCACGCTCTTTCCCGAAAGATGGCCGCAACGTTTCGGCAACTCCTGGTCTTCCAGGTGAATCCCGGCCGCGCCGGCGCCTTCGAACATCTGCACGGTCCGTTCGACATTCAGTGCTTCGCCGAAACCGGTATCGGCATCGCAGAGCAACGGTAGCGACGTCGCCCGTGCGATCGTTCGTGCTTCGTTGACGAATTCGGTAAGCGTTAATAATCCCACGTCAGGCACGCCAAACGACGCCGACAGGGCGCCGCCCGAAAGGTAGACGGCCTCATGCCCGAGTCGTTCCGCCATTTTTGCGACGAGGGCGTTGAACACGCCGGGAATAGCGATCGGCTGCTTCGCCCAGGCATCGCGAAGACGTTGACCGGGGGATAATGTCATGGTGGTTCCTTGCAACGTGTTCTGGCTCAGCTTGACAATTGCCCGAGAAACCCGGACAAAATCGGTATCGTCCTCAGGAGTTTTCTTATGCCGATGCATCCGCGCCGTCTGCGTCCGGGGCGAATTATCGATTGGGTTGTCTTATTTGCCTTGGCTTTTGTTTTCGTGGGATTGGCGTTTTATCACTATCGACGGCTTGACCAGCAGCAACGCAATGCCGAACTCAGCGAGGAACTCGCCAAGTCGACATTGGACGAGCCAGCGCCCAAAAAGGCGAGCAACGATTGGCCGCAATGGCGTGGCCCCAACCGCGATGGGGTTTCGAGCGAGACCGGCATTCTCCGCGCCTGGCCAATGGGCGGGCCGACGAAACTCTGGACGAAGAACATCGGCGCCGGCTTCGCGAGCTTCGCCGTCGCGGACAATCGCGTCGTCACGACATTCCAAGACGGCGATGCCGAAGCTGTCGTTGCCTACGACGCTGCAACCGGCGAAGAACTTTGGCGATTCCGACACCTGGCCTACTACAAGAATAACTTCGGAGATGGCCCTCGATCGACGCCGACGATCGACGGCGATTTCATCTTCAGTCTCGGGGGAGCGGGCGTCTTCCATTGCCTGAAGGCCAAGCCCGGCGAGATGCAGGTGGAACGGGTCTGGTCGGTTGATCTGGTGAAGGTATTCGGCGCTCGCACGCCGATGTGGGGGTTCGCCCATTCGCCATTGGTGGACGGCGATCGCATCTACATCATGCCCGGCGGACGCGACGGCAACGGCCTGGCGGCGCTCGACAAGGCGACCGGAACGGTCCTCTGGAAAAAACACGATGACGAAGCAGGTTACGCTTCGCCGATCTCCGCGGAATTCTCCGGCGCCAGGCAGGTCCTTTTTTTCACCGGTTCGCGTCTTGTTGCCGTCACGCCCGAATCGGGCGAGCAACTCTGGGACTACTCGTGGAGGGTCGAGAATAACTGCAACATCGCCACGCCAATCGTTGTGGGCGATTATGTTTTCATCTCCTCGGGATACAACAAGGGCTGCGCGGTTCTCAAGATCGAGAAAGCCGGGGAAATGTGGCAGCCCGCGCTGGTGTACAGCCATCGCAAGATGCGCAACCATTTCTCGTCGAGTGTTCGCCTCGGCGATTATCTCTTCGGCTTCGACGACAGCAACCTGGCATGCATGAACTTCCGCACTGGCCAAGTTCTCTGGAAGGAACGCGGCTTCGACAAAGGCTCCGTGCTCCTCGTCGAGGATCAGCTCATCGTGTACGGCGAAAACGGCATCCTCGCGCTCGCCGAGGCGAATCCGAAGGCGTACACGGAGAAGTCGCGCTTCACCTTCTCCGAGAATGGCCGCGCCTGCTGGTCGGTCCCTGTCGTCGCCAATGGCAAGCTCTACGTCCGCGATCAAAAGCGACTCGTTTGCTTTGATGTGTCGGCGAATCCATAGGAAGGCTTGAGAAATACCTTCCGTGTCTGCCACTTGCGGCTTAGCGTTTTTACAAAAATCACTTCCCGAAATGGTCGAGCCCACTTGCTCCCCCTCTCCCCCGCCCCTGTTGAATGGGCAACCTTGCCGGACGAATATGGGCGGGGGAGAGGGGCCGGGGGTGAGGGGCATTGAGGCGAGACCTAGTTGCCCTACTCGCATTCCGGTCGCTTCATCCAGGCCTGGTAGACTGTGTACGCTGGTGGTCCTGCTGCGAGCGTTCAAGATGTGACTCGCCGTCAAGTTCGAGGACGACCTTTCGTTCGACGCAAGCGAAAT
>CAZAFH010000233.1:0-3122 GCA_964484265.1 uncultured Singulisphaera sp. | reverse complement strand
ACAGCACGCCGTCAAAAGTGCTTGAGTACGACGCGGATTACAAGTATAATGCGTTTGGTTTGCTGGTGCAGAAAGTCATCGATTCCGATGGCGACACAGTGACGGACGAGACGTCGCGCTATGCCCTCGATGGCTGGAATCCCGCGAAAGCCAACGGCTTGGTAGGCCGCGAGAATTTCGCCGTCACGGCGAAGTTGGATGGCAGCAACGCCGTGGTGACGAAGTACCTGTGGAGCGACCGCATCGACGACGGCCTGGGGCGAATCGATGTTGGTTCGCCAACGGAAGTGCGCTGGACGCTGACCGACTTCCAGAAATCGGTCCGCACGATCCTGAACAGCACCGGCGGCGTGATCGACAGCCTCGCCTACGACGCCTTCGGCAACATCCTCCCCGGCGAAACCGACGCCACCAAACGCGGCGACTACGCCTGGACCGGCCGCGAGTACGACGTCGAGACGGGGCTGCAGTACAACCGGGCGCGCTGGTACGACCCGACAACGGGCCGCTGGCTGACGCAGGACCCGCTGGGCTTCGATGCGGGGGATACGAATCTGTATCGGTATGTGCAGAATCAGGCGACGGGAGCGACTGATCCGAGTGGACTTCATCCGCCATATTTCCCATCAGCCCCAGATTCCCGTAAGGACTGGGGCGCGTATATGGATTACCAAAAAAGCGGCCGGCAGCAGCTAGAACAAAGAGAACAATATAAATACGAACAAAGTCTTCAGCCAAATGGACTTCAGGCAGGTGATTCTAAAGGCATCGTTTATTCCCTGTTCCAAATGGGTAAGGAAAAACTTAAGAACGGAGTGCAACTTGGAAGCGAAGTGCGCCTCTTTGAAGGAAACATGATTCTTGGGTACATTCCCAGTCCTGTTCCAGGAATAATAATATACGGCTCTATCGCAGCAACATTTGAGATGAATGTTGTGAAACTACCAGGTGGCGAGTTGGCAATGCAGTCAGAATTACAAATAAAAATAAGGATAACAGCTAACTATTCTTTTGGAGCTGGATCGGGACGACTTGAAAGATCTAAAGCTATAGTACCAAATTTTAGATGGACTCGAAGAGACGAACAGCAGGGCCACGGCCAGTTCTTTCCAAATATTATGGCCGACCTAAAAAAAACACCCCTGAAAGGGCTTGGGACTGAATATGCGAAAGAACCCGGCGCGTTTGGGTCAGTTTCCGTTGGTGGCAAGGCGTCGGCAAATTTTGCGACCGGCAAAGCAATTGCTTCGGTGGAAATATTTAGGTGGGATTTCGGGAGAGGCGTCGAATTCCCAAGAAGTATAAAAGACGTAATGAAAAAACTCAAATTATCGAGTGAATGGGGATGGGCAGGGGTAGGCGGTTCATTAGAACTTTACGGAGAAGGAACTGTTGGTTGGAGAGAGGTTCATCGCTTGAATATCAAGCCATAATCTTAATTAATGACAAGAATAATTATCTGGTTAATGTTGGGAATTCTAGCTGTTGATTTTGTACTAGCAATCACCTTTAATATAGGTGCTAACGCGATGCGAAACGTCTGTTTGCTAATAGTTCTCATGAGTATAGCTTCTTGCGAGCGACGTATGGTGGAAAAGCAAGTAACAAGCCGCAGGCTCAGCGAATGGAAATACTCTAATCTTGTTAGTGTTAACTTTCAAGAAACTGCATTTGACAAGGCTCTCGCCGAACTCAGCAAGAGGAGCGATGTACGGGTGGTCGGCGTGTCAGATCGCGAGTTCGTTTCCGTCAAATGCGATAATGTGCCATTCTGGGAAGCCGTTTCTAGGCTCTCAATTAGCTCTCAGACCTCTTTCGTCGTGAATAGAAAAGGTGAAGTCGAATTCGGCGGCGTGTTGAATCTGGGGCGACCTGTGTGCGAGAAATGGCAATTAGTTGGTCCTTTCCTTGTCGGTGGAACCAACGAAAGGGAAGGCGGAAAGCGTTATGTTGGCTTACGTTTGACGTGTCTACCTAATGAAGGCGCATATAGTCGCCAGTGTTTTTACAATGTTGAGCTGAGTTCGAAGAAAAACAAAAAACAGCAGTTGGCACGAAAAGACTCAACTGCAGATGTTGCGTTCCCAAGTTGGATAGTACCAGCCGGTTTTCGTGATGAATCGTTTGATATTAGCGGCGAGTTATTTTGTGAGCTATTTGCTAACACGAGGCATTTTGACATCGAATACGGAAAGGAAAAAAATGATTTTTCTGATTATAATAAAATGTCAGTTGTAGCGATCGAACGAAATCATGACGCTTCTGAACCATTTGTGGTTTTCTCCATAGATTGGGAATCTGGGTTGACAGTCGAAGGCAGGAGGGAGCTCAGCGTAATTGTAGATGAGATAAATCGAGCAAAAAATCCAGAGAACTACGAAGTTGAGGATGTTAAATTGTGGCGGTGGCTTCAGTCAAATTCAGAAAAATATCGACTTCTACACTTAATGAATGTTTCACTATTCGATGACCAAGGTAAAGAAATAGCCATTAATGGAAGATATGTGGATGAGTTTGATATATTTAGGCCGACAAAGCTGAAAATCGAATTCAAAAAGGGACGCACGCCAGCATTAATGCGCATCACCGTTTGTGAGCGCATTCCAACAATAGGGACTTTTTCTCTTCCTGTTCCAAAACTCTAACCGTCCTGTTCAAATACGCTGATGCCCGTCCTGTGTAAATGCGTCCTGTGCAAATATTCTGACACTGGCTTTACCAAGGAAAAATTGCGGCAAGGGCAACGAAATTAGGTCAACGTGATCGCAGGAGAGATGTGAGTGAATGCCCACATCGCAGGGATTCGGGGCGAAAATCGCAGAACGGCGCGGAGCACCATCGTCAGCGGATGGTGAAATCAATCCGTCGTAACCGCAAAAAGGACCGCCGAAGTGGCATTCACGCAGCCTTGCGTTCGTAGTGCATCAGGCGTCCGCGTATGTTCTCGGAGATGTTTTTTTCCTCCATCGTAACGCGTAGGTAGGCAGCCGTGCAAAGTCAGTAGAGCTGCTTTTTTTTGTTTTTGGCAAAAAAACTGCATGCAGATGGACCCCCTCTCCCCCCGTGCAACTTGGCCAACACCCCCCAAAAGTGCAAAAAAAGGCCGAAAAAGTGCAAAAGCG
>CAZAFH010000232.1:0-3277 GCA_964484265.1 uncultured Singulisphaera sp. | reverse complement strand
CAACCCTCTCCCGGAGGGAGAGGGAGCACTTCGCGCAACGATTTCGGACGTTGGAGACTGTCTCGTCAGTGCGAGTTTTCTATGGTTCTCATCAGCCCACCCTCCGGGAGAGGGAAGGGGTGAGGGGGCGCCTGCGATAGCGTGGCCTAACTCAATACTCCACACCTCCCTCTCACCCCAGACCCCTCTCCCGGTGGGAGAGGGGAGAAAATGCGCAAAGGTCTGCCAGTGCACGTGTGCACACCGGCAGCAGTGTCGCGCATTGTGCTACGATCCGATACCTACCTAAACCAAGCCGAACGAATCATGAACAAGAACGACACCGACATCGAAGCACCCGATCCGGAAGACATGTTCAACGACACGCGCATGAGCATCGGCGACCACATCGAGGAACTTCGAGTCCACCTCTTCCGCGCGATCAAGGGCTTCGTTATCGGAATGGTCGTGAGCGTCGCGCTGTTTGGGCAGTACGTGATGCGCATCATCGTTCAGCCCGTGGAAAATCAGCTTGCTGCCTTCGAGGAGCGAAAGGTCGAAAAAGACATCAAGGAAGCGCGTGAAACGAAGCGCGTCGTCCTACCGACGATTCGCACGACAATCGAAATCAACAAGGCCGAATTCCTGGCCGAACTGGGTTTGGCGCCCAAGAATCCGCAAATATTACAGCCGATGATTCACGGTTTCGAGAAGTTGTTCGACGATCTCGACGCGATGCCCGTCTTGGACGAGGCAGACCGAAAGCAGAGCAATCAAATCCGCCTCATCGCCAAGATTCCCGATCCGCAGAGCCTGAGCGAACAAATGACTCGGGCGATGGTCAAGATTCGCCGGCCGCGGCTTTCGACGATGCACATCACCGAAGCGTTTGTCGTCTGGTTGAAGGTGGCGATGATGACCGGCCTGGTGTTATCGAGTCCGTGGGTGTTTTACCAGATATGGATGTTCGTCGCGGCTGGGCTTTATCCCAGCGAGAAGAAACTGGTGCATGTCTACCTGCCGTTTAGCCTGTTCCTGTTCTTGGCGGGCGTGCTGACCTGCCAATTCTTCGTCATGCCCAGGGCGATCGCGGCGATGCTTTGGTTCAACGAATGGCTGGGCATGTCGGCGGATCTTCGCTTGAACGAGTGGCTAGGTTTCGCGCTGTTGATGCCGATCGTGTTCGGGGCGTCGTTCCAGACTCCGCTCGTGATGATGTTCATGCACAAGATCGGGCTGGTGACGGTGAATATGTTCCGTGGGCATCGCAAGATTGCGTGGTTCGTGATGGCGGTGTTCGCCGCGGTGATTCTGCCGACGCCTGACGCCATTAGCATGATCCTGATGTGGCTGCCGATGGGCGCGCTGTACGAACTCGGGATTCTGCTCTGCGTTTATCAGGGCGACCCAGTTCCATTGCTCGGCGACTGGGACACCGAAGAGCAGCCGAACGAACTGATCGAGGTGTGAGCGAATCCGCATAGTCATTCCGCTTGAAGCATAAGCGGACGAGGCGAGCGGAGAATCTAACGAAAGAACGCCACCGCGTTCCGGAACGGCCTCATGCCGTCGCCTTCTGCGGCCGTTACGAGTTGCTGCGCTCTATCCGCCCAATTTGGCGGATTTCGGCATGGGCTTCGCGCCAATCGAGGGTGTGTGATTCGCCGCTATCCATTCGCTTGATGCGTTTGGCAAGCTCGTCGAGCCAAAGCGAATCCGCATCGTCGTCGAATGGTTCCGATCTGAGGCTGAGCAAAAGCCGTCGAGCAAGGTCGGCAGGCTCGTCGATGGCCAGTTCAGCACCTGGTCTATCAAAGTTTCTGCCGGCATCACGTTCTCCGTCAATTCGTGGTTATGAAATTATCCGTCATCATACCGCATCATCGAGGGCGAAGCGAGGCGAGACTTTCATCGAAAGAATGCCACTGCGTTGCGAAAGAGTTTCATGCCGTCGCCTTCCGGGGCTAGGCCTCTGCGCGTCCATTGCGGATGCTGCGTCGGCAGCACGTGGCGTTCCGGGTGCGGCATGAGGCCGAGCACTCGTCCTGTCGGATCGCAGACGCCGGCGATGTCGTCTTGCGAGCCATTCGGATTCGTCGGATACGCACCAGGTTTGCCGGCGGCGTCGACATAACGCAGCACAACCTGGCCTGTCTGGGCGAGGCCTTTGCGAATCCAGTCATATCGGCACAGAAATCGGCCTTCACCATGCGCGATGGGCAGGTTCATCTGGTCAACACCTTGTAAGAAAGGACATTTCCCGGGATTAGCCTGGAGATGAATCCAGCGATCTTCGAATTTGCCCGACGTGTTGTGCGCGAGCGTGGCGACAGGGCCCTCGTCGGCGTCGGGCGGGAGGATCAGGCCGGCCTTGAGCAGGGTTTGAAAGCCGTTGCAGATGCCGAGGATAAGGCGCTCCTTATCGCGAAATTGACGCAGCGAATCCTGCAAAAAATGTTGCAGCTGGACGGCCAAGATCTTGCCCGCAGCCACGTCGTCGCCATAGGAGAAGCCGCCGGGGATTGTCAGTATCTGGTATTGGAGTAAGAGTTTAGGGTTTTCACGCAGGCGATTGATATGGAGGCGATCGGTAAGAGCACCGGCTTGCTGGAATGCGAATTCGGCTTCGAGGTCGCAGTTGGCGCCGGGAGCGCGGAGGATGAGAACACGGGGTGCGGACATGGTGAAAATCTCGCGAAAACACTGGATTTATGGCAAAACACTCTTGCGAAAACCGATAGGCGAGTTCATAATCGGTGTAGGATTTTTGGCGCGGGTGTCCAAATTTTTTCAAAATCCGCGTCCGACGTAACTCTCTTTGAAAATCGCGGTTTACGCGATGCGGGGACTTTTTCCCTATTTTTTTCTCACCTGCCGTTGACTTCAAGCCGATTCGATCCATATACTATCTTTGCGTTGGTGATACTGACGCGAAGCGAAAGTCGCTTTTCGGAGCGGCTTTTTTCGTCGATCTTTGACAACTCGGTGAAGCACCTTTTTATACAAGCCAATGCGAGGGTGTGTTATGTCTTAGGGCATGACACAACTCGCAATGACGAAGTGGTGGAATTTGTCAAGAATTCCAAAACTCGTCATTCTATTTGAGTCGTGACCTGAGATGACCAGAATGTATGTCAAGCCGATGCAATCACCATCTTCTCGGTAGTTTAGCCACTATCGATAAAGACGATTGCGAAAGCCAATTCGTTTACTAACAGTCGCAAGACTGTCATGCGAATAAACTTTTGAAGGGTTTGATCCTGGCTCAGAACGAACGTTGGCGGCGTGGATTAGGCAT
>CAZAFH010000231.1:0-3307 GCA_964484265.1 uncultured Singulisphaera sp. | reverse complement strand
ACCCGGCTGGCGCCGACGCCGACGAACATCTGAATAAATTCCGAGCCACTGATCGAAAAGAATGGCACGCCTGCCTCGCCAGCCACGGCGCGCGCCAGAAGCGTCTTGCCCGTGCCAGGCGGACCTATCAGCAGCACGCCCTTGGGAATCTGCGCTCCGAGCCGCTGGTATTTCTCGGGTGTTTTGAGAAAGTCCACGATCTCCTGAAGTTCCAGCTTGGCGTTGGCCATGTCGGCGACATCTTCGAACGTCGTTCGCGATTTGTTCTTGTCGTAGCGCTTCGCCGGGCTGCGGATGTAATTGTTGAGGAAGCCGTTGCCAAACGGATCGCGGAATCGCGGCATGATCAAGAAAAAAAAGATGACGGCGATAATTGCGAGCGTGAACAAGAATGTCGCGATCGTGCCAATCCAGGACGAAATATCGCGCTCGGTCTTGCGGTGCACGTTATTATCGCGCAGCAGCTTGCTAATCATTCCGCTTGTGACGTCGCCTTTCCAGAGCACGACCTCGACGCGATTGTTCTTGATTTGCTTCTTGATTTCTTGCGGAAGCGTTTCGGCCTTCTTCGGATCGAATTCCGCAACGAGCGAGTTGGCGTTGTCCTGTAGGGTGACCTTTGCGACCTTGCCCTCTTGCACGAGTTTCTCAAAATCGGAGTATTCAATCGTGCCGTAATTCTGGATGCCGAATGTGATATAGAGAACAACCAGCAACAGAACCATTGCCACAATCCACAGCAGACCGCCGGGCATGGTTTCCTGGCGCCGTCCTTTGCGATTGGGGTTTTGCGGTTCACGCGGCGGGGGCATGGAGGTTCCTCACGTCCTGTAGGTTAGGTTCGAGCAGCGGCCAGTTCCTGCCCTCAACCGGTTCGGATAAAATACGAATTCGCGAGAATACCGACTACGTGACACGCCGAGGTCAATCTCGATGCCGATTTCGCTCCTGCTCCAGTGGCTGCGCCGCGCTCCCCGACCACGGCCTGACCTACGATTCGTTTTCTTCACCCGCAACGGTTGCTGCCTTTGCGATGACGCTCTCGAAATCGTCCAACGGCTTCAGAGGATCTACCTCTTTCCCCTGGAAGTCATAGATATCGACAGCGATGCCGAACTCGTTCGCGAACATGGCAACTGGGTTCCCGTCATCGCCATCAACGGCCGCGTGCGTTTTCGCGGCCGGATCAACGAAGTGCTCCTGCGGCGTATCTTCGACGCGGTGCCGGAGTGAAATAATCTGCATTTCTCACCACAGAGAACACTGAGAACACAAAGCAATGCAAAGAAATTGACGAGAGACAACTAACGACATTGAGCCTTTGTTCGAGACAAAGATGGAGTGTTTCTTCATCGATCCTTTGTGTTTCCGTTGTATTCCTCTCTCTGCGCTCTCGGTGATCTCTGTGGTGAGAAATTCTGGCTAATCCGACTGTGGCACGCCGCCGAGGCTGCGCCAGATGTACCAGGTGCCGATCGATCGATACGGCTTCCAGCACTCGGCCAATTCGGTGAGTACGGCTTTGTTCGGCAGGTCGCCGAGTTCGTAGTGCTTCTGCACGCCGGCACGCAAACCGTAGTCACCGACGGGAAGCACGTCAGGGCGACCCAGGCAGAAAATGAGGAACATCTCTGCCGTCCACGGACCGATGCCGCGCACCTGGATCAGGGATTCTGTCACTTCTTCGTTCGGCATGGCGTTGAGCTTCTTGAGCGGTACGGAGCCATCGGTGCATTTCGCCGCGAGATCGCGGAGCGAACTCAGTTTGCCTCGTGAAAGACCAGCGGTACGCAGGGCGTCGTCGGACGCATCGAGGATTCGGCGAGGCTGGAACTTGCCGACGGCTTCGAGAACACGTCCGCTGATGGCGATGGCGGCCTTGGTGGAAATCTGCTGGGCGATGATGGAACGCACGAGAACCTCGAAAGCGTCGCCGCCAGCCTTCAGCGTGCAGGGACCGACCGTGCGGATGATTTCCTTGAGAATACCATCGCGCCGCGCGAGGGTCGTGCGTGCTTTTTTGAGAATAGCTGGATCCATGCTGAATACCTCAAGGAAAACGAAAACACCCGCGAAGCTTGATTTGCTTGCGGGTGTGGAGGATCGACGTTCGCTCCTGGTTACTTCTTCTTGCCCTTCTTCGCCGGCGCTCCGGCATCAAGGCCGCTCGTCGGACTCTCCTTGGTGAGAAGGATGTTGTTGATGGTGGGCCGCTGCACGTCGCCGGCGAGCAGGTCTTCATCATCCTTTTTCTTGGCCTCTTTCTTCGCCGCCTTGACCGGAGTCAGAGTGAGCCTGACTTGGGCGCCGGGCGACACCTCATCCATCCTCGCGGTGTAGCCGGGCAACGATTTGTCCTTGCCTTTCAGTTCAGCGATTTCCTTGTCGGAGTATTTTTTGATGTTGCCGACATCGTCGTATTCAAACGGGAGGTACATCTTGCGGAGACCGGCCTTGTCTTCGATTTCGAGTTCGAAGTTCTTGGAGGTATTCACGACGATGAACGGGCTGTTCGCGTTATTCATTGGTTGGCCGTCTTTGCCCTTGATGTCTTTGCCGCCAACGCCGCCTTTCTGCATCGGGACCATCATTTTGGCGTATTGCTGCTGAAACTTCATCATGTCCTGCTGGAACTTCATCATCGCCTTTTGGCGTTCCTGCGGAGTACGTGCGCTCATCGCGAGTTGCTGCTGGCGCATCAGGTCGGCGTAGACCTTCATCATCTGCATTTGCGCGTTATTCTGTGGATTTGTTCCCTTGGGGTATGGGTTCTTCGGATTGCCTTTTTGATTCGGATTCTGATTCGGCGCCTTGTACTTCGGATTGGGTTCGTAGTGGGGATAGTCCACACGAATCATTAGCGTGTTGCCTGATACGCCGACGACGGTTCCACTGAGTTCCTTCTTGAACTGAATCGTCTTGTAGTCATCGGCCGATGCAACGTCGCCGACGCCGCCCTTTTCTTTCTTCGGCGGATTCTTCTTTTTGGCCGCGACTTCGGCTGTGTCCCATGCGCCAAGCGCCAGGATCATCAGACCGAAGCATCCGATGCGAAGCAAGTGTGACATGTCGATCCTCTCGCAAGAACGTGAATCCAACTTCCCACCACGATAAATATATCATTCCTCAATTAATTAGACGGCACAATTCGACAAAAGTTCCGCCAATTACTTAGAGGCTATCCGGAAAGAATCCACTGGAAGTCGATGGTAGTGTCGCAGGTCGATGATGGAAGCGCGGCATCTTTGCGCTAGGCGCCAAACGGCGGCGACCGATGACGCGAAAGTGTGCCGTTTTTCATTGATCG
>CAZAFH010000230.1:0-3323 GCA_964484265.1 uncultured Singulisphaera sp. | reverse complement strand
CGCGCAACGAATATTGACTGGGCATGACGCCAAGAATCGACGAATTACCAATAGTTTTCATCAGCCCAACCTCGCAGGCTGGAACACCAACCAGGTGCGCTTCGCCGACATCGCTCGCGCCACGCGCGTCGGCACCAGCGTCTTCGAGTACGACAACGCGGGCCGCACCACGCGCATCCTCGCCACCTCCGGCACGGGCACGATTATCTCGCAGTTCACCTATGATTATGGCGCCGACGGCAACCTCGCCGGCAAGACCGATATCCAAAATAGCTCCACGTCCGTCACCACCTACGGCTACGACAACGCCAACCAACTCACCGACGACGGCACGATCACCCACACCTACGACGAAACCGGCAACCGCACCGATACCGGCTACTCGACGGATTATGGCAATCGCATCTACTCCGATGGCACGTGGAACTACACCCACGACAACAACGGCAACGTCACCTCGGCCGAGAACCTCACCACCAGCGTCGTGTGGGAATATCATTACGATGCCGCCAATCATCTGACCGAAGTGCAGCGCTGATCGGATAACACAGTATCAAGAGTGCTTGAGTACGACGCCGACTACAGCTATAATGCGTTTGGTTTGCTCATTTGCAAGGAAATCGATTCCGATGGCGATAACGTCGGCGACCAGGATTGGTCCTATTCCCTCGATGGCTGGAACCCGCGGAAGCCCGGCGTCGTCGGCAAGGAAGGCTTCGACGTCCTGGCCAAGTTCGATGGCAGCTCTTTGGCAACTCGATACCTCTGGAGCGACCGCATCGACGACGGGCTTGGCCGCATCGACGTCGGCGGCACGACGGAAGTCCGCTGGACGCTGACCGACTTCCAGAAATCGGTCCGCACGATCCTGAACAGCACCGGCGGCGTGATCGACAGCCTCGCCTACGACGCCTTCGGCAACATCCTCCCCGGCGAAACCGACGCCACCAAACGCGGCGACTACGCCTGGACCGGCCGCGAGTACGACGTCGAGACGGGGCTGCAATACAACCGAGCACGCTGGTACAACCCGACGACGGGCCGCTGGCTGACGCAAGACCCGCTGGGGTTCGATGCGGGCGATTCGAATTTGTATCGGTATGTGAGTAACCGGGCGACTATGAGCCTAGATCCATCGGGCTTAGATGATGATCCTGCACTTCCAGTTCCTAACGGGTTCGACTGGAACAAAACTTTATTGGAAATGAAACTTCAAGGCATGAGGTCGCCAGGTGGCCCGCGATACAATCCGTCTAATCGTTATAACCGTTCATTTGCCGAATCGTTAAAATTGGTCGGGATCGGGACACGAAGTCCCGCTGCACCTGAGAAGGTCAAGTTTGATCTGCTCAAAGCAATCATGCAGCGGCTTCCGACTTCCGCACAACCAATCTACTTGGATGCGAGAGTAGCAGTAATCCCACTAGCCCCTCCCGCAGGAACTATCGAAGTGGTCCTATTCATAGAGGGCACCATATCTCAGGGACGCAAGAAAGACGGTGGCACTGGCCTCTTTTTCAAGGGCAGCATCGGTGTTGAAGTATCAGGGGGAATGGGAACCAGCATCGGTGGCAATAGTGGAATAGTTCACGGTCAAAGAAACTGGGGGAGGCCTCGCAATGACGGAAAACCGAATGCATCGGCCGGTAGAACATACTACTATGAAAAGGGAACGGGTAAGATGTACGGCAGCAATCCTCCCGTGGTTGGATCAAAGGAATATGAAAAGCTTGCAATAACAAGGGGAAAGATCTCAGGTGACGCCGCTTTTTCCTTGCCGGATCTTCCTACCGGAATCGATGGTGATTTAGTGGGACGAGTTGGGATTTCTGGTTTTGCTTCAGCAGGAATCGGGAAATTTAGCGCCGGGGCACAATTCGACGTGCCGATCGGAGAGATTTCGTTGAAACGCGGAATTTCGCTCGTGATTGACCAAGCTTCCGCCGGCCTTTCCACTGGCATGGGAAGTGGGGCGAGGATCCAAGTCTACGGCAGAGCATATGGCGAATTGGTCATTCCAATTACGAAGTAGTAATGGAGGCACAAGTGACTTCCACAGTTATTCCCTTGGTTGTAGGAACAATCCTTGTCATTGTGTGCTTTTACATTGCTTTTCGGCTCGTGATAAATGGTGAGTTTGAGTCAAGCGGCTACCGCATGGATTGGAGAAGTAATCCCATAGGCATGACTGTAACTCTGATAATGCTTATGGTTTGCCCAGTAATTATCGTCTGGGGATTCTGCACTCAGTGGCCATCCGAGCCCAATGCTCCTAATGATCATCGTTTTCGCATTATTGTGGAAATCCATCCTGATGCCCGACCGCAATTTAGTTACGAAGGCCCTGGAGTGGAGCGTGCGATTACGATTAATCGAAACGACGCCGGAGAATTTCACTTTTCTTTCTCGGCGATGACATTGCCTCCTAACACTGCTTGGGAGTTGGATGGGACCAATGACCTAAAGGAGTACCGGGTTTTTGAGTTTGTGGGAAAACTCGCCTGCTCCAATGGCAAATGCCGGCTTGAGGGTGAATTGCAGAGTCGCGAATATGGAGATTTAGTCATTTCCGGTCTCCACGAAAAGGCCACCATTCGCCCGGGAGCAAATAAAATAGCTTTCCAGTGGAATCAATAGGTGTATCCGTCCGGCGAACCCACCTTGCGTAGGCGGGTAACATGGGGGGCAAAGGAGGTGCCCCATGGGACCACGTTTGGATGCCGGCAAACAGGCACGCACTATTTATGAATCAGGCGAATATCAGAGAATGAATGAACTCGCTGAAATTCTAGAAAGTGACGGATTTGAAAATTCAGAAGTTCTCGCTCACTGTCGGATGTCGGGATGTGAGATTTTTCCGTGGGGGATATCCCATGTTCATTTTCGAGGTTGTTGGGTGATAGATTTGCTCTTAGGATTATAGCTTGTATTCGTCCTGTTTAACAAACGTCTCAGACTTGCGCTCCATGCGCAAATTATTCTAACACGCTTTGGCCGTTAACAGCGTCCTGTGCAAATATTCTGACACCGGTTTCACCAAGGAAAAATCGCGGCGAAGGCAACGAAATTAGGACAACGTGATCGCAGGAGAGATGTGAGCTAATGTCCACATCGCAGGGATTCGAGGCGAGAATCGCAGAACGGCGCGGAGCACCATCGTCAGCGGATGGTGAAATCAATACGTCGTAACGCAAAAAGGACAGTCGAAGTGGCATTCACGCAGCCGTGCGCTCATGGTGCTTCAGGCGTCCGCGGAGGTTCTCGGAGATGTTTTTTTCCTCCATCGTAACGCGCAGGTGGAGAGCCATGCAAAGTCAGTAGAG
>CAZAFH010000229.1:0-3448 GCA_964484265.1 uncultured Singulisphaera sp. | reverse complement strand
ACGGCCAATTGCTCACCGCCTACAACGCTGCCGGCACTTACGCCCTGAGCTACGACCCCGCCTTATGCGCGCCAAACAACGGCATGCGAAACTCCCGATTCCGAGAACGCGCATGGGCTCGCGCAATTCCTCACGCTGACTTCTTACCGAAATCGCTCGGCAAATCTCGCTTCGTCGCGCGGAGGATCTCCAGAATTGCTGAGCGCTCGGCATTGGTGAGGTGATCGAAATCACGGGTGTAGTCCCGATCGATCAGGATTTCGTGCATGCGTTGATAGACGAAATCCTTCGCCTCTTTTGGCAGTTGCTCGAATGCCTCGGAGTGGATCAGGTAGCTACACGGGTATCGGAATAGCCGTGATTGCAGGTCAAGATCGCGAAGGCCGCGGCCCTTGGCGTCGCGCGGCCCGGCCTTGGCAAACTCCGCGGCGAACGTGCTTGTGCCTTGCAGCTTGTCCGTCAGCTTCGCTTCGCCGGAAAAGAACATGTATCGCAGCATCGGCTCGGCCGCGGCCTTGATTCGGCGCTGCGTCGTCTCGGACCAGTAGTCCGGCGCTCGGCCAAGGTCCTTATTTAGCTGGCGTTGATCGTGCAGCGCGAGCCTGGTGTGAAAATTGAGCCGGGTGATCAAGTTGTGCATCTCGGTCTGGTGTTCCAATACCATCAACGCGACGATATCGCTATGCGGCGAGAGGTAGGCGGTGGTGTCGAAGAATTCCTTCAGATCGGTGATGTTTCGCCCGTGTGGATTGTTGGCAATCGTCTCGCGGTCATTGCGATTGGTGACGATGAGGTTGCCCAGATGCGGCTGCTTGCCATGCGTGCCCGTGACGTACCACCCGCCCCAGCGGCGATCGAGAAGCGTAGTCTGATCGACGCGCTGGCTGCCCAGCGTGAGCACAGGCTCGCCGCCGCGATCGGGATAAACCGAGCGCAAGATATGCCCCGGCACGCCTCGCGTCTGCGACGAGCCATGACAGAGAATGCACGCATCGACCTGGCGCTCGAACTTCGGCTTCTTCGCCTCCTGTTGATCGAGCGTGTAAAAAACCGTGCCCAGCATCGGATCGACGGCGCTCACCTCCAACACCTGGCCTGCCTGGCAGTAGCCAATGTATAAGTCATCGCTGAAGTAGAGCGCCCGCGGCGTTTTCGGACTGATTCGACTGCGCTGCAGACTCGTCTTCGAGAAGACCAGCGTCTGCGACGAAATCGGAATCTTCAATGCTTGCAGCACCGAGGGGAGATAACCGAATTCCTTGTGGAAGGAAAGCGCGGTGTCGCCCGTGTCGATGCGACCCTGCAACCGGCTGATCGCATTGCTCGGCAGCGATTTGCTGTACAAGATCGGCGCCCGCTCGAAATCGTCTGCGAGAGCCAACGGAGATACCAAGGCGAGCATCGGCAGAGTGAGAAGATAACGGATGGCGGCCATGATCCACCTCGGCAGCGCAAAACAGGATAAACACATCCAATTTATCCTAGCAAATGGAATCGGGGAGTCAACGCCGAAACAGCGGCATCGTGGTGAAAATGTCTCGCCCAGCCGTAGTTCGGGCATACACTAATCAGATAACGCCGTTGCCGCGTGCGAGCAGAATGTCTTCGCATTCGTGTTCGCGGCCGGCGATTGTAGAACATTACCCTTCTTGGAGCGTTTTATGATTTCGACTCGCGTCCTTTTCGCCGTCGTCGCCTCGCTGGCGATTGTCGGTGCGTCGCATGCACAGCGCGTGCAGGTGCAACCGCGTCAGGCTCAGCCGATCCGCGAGCGATTGCTCGGCGGACCGTCGCTCGTTTCTCCCGAGGGAATCGAAAAACTCAGACTGACTGCCGACCAAAAAGAAAAGTTCGCAAAGATCGACACCGAATTCAAGGACCAGACAAAATCGGCCCAGGAAACCATGCGAAATGCCATCAAGGACGCCGGCCGCGATCGGGAGAAATTCAAGGAAGCTACCGACAAGCTCGAGGCCGCCACGAAAAAATCCCGTGAAGACGGATTGGCAAAGTTCGAGTCGATCCTCACCGCGGAACAGAAAAAAGTGCTCGTTCAAGTGAAGGACGAGCAGCCGCGCCGGCCGGCCATCGGCGTTCGGCCTATTCAACCGATCGTCGGCGGCCAAGGTCAGCTGATCCCGCCAGGCGTGCAAGCTCGCTTGCAGTTGACCGACGAACAGAAAAAGCAAATCGAAGCGATCCAGAAAGAAGCCGAGGCGAAAGCCCTGAAGGTGCTGACCGACGAGCAACGCAAGCAATATGAGGCATTCAAGAAGAACACCGTCCGCCCCCTGCCAGTTCGACCGAATCAGCCGAACATCCGAATCCAGCCTCGCCCCGCCATCCCGGCCAACCCGGCGAACCCGAATGTGCCGCGCGTGAAGAAGGACTGATCCTGTTTTCCGACTGTTGGGCGAGTCGAATAATCTGAACGCCGGCGAGGAACCCGCCGGCGTTTTTCGTTTTGAATGGCGGCGTGCCACGGCTTCGAATGCCCGACCGCTAAACGTGAACTGGGTACTCGCCGATGGCACGGTTTCGCGGTATCTCTGTCTCTACGCCCGCTCCACCCGAGGTTCCCGTCATGCGTTTGATTCTGGCTCTCTCCGCCGTCTTCCTTTTCACGCATTCCATTCGCGCGCAACTCGACGCGCCGAAATCGGCCGATCCGCGCCTCGTTGTCGAGATGGTCGCGCAGGCGCCGGATATCGTGCATCCCGTGTCGTGCGACTTCGATCATCAGGGTCGGCTGCTCGTCATCGAGAGCCATACGCACTTCGCGCCGAAGGACTACAAAGGCCCGAAGTTCGACCGCATCCGCGCGTTCGAGTTGCACAACGACGGCAAGCCCGGCTTTGCCAAAGTCACCACGTTTTACGAAGGCACACGGCACACCATGGACCTGGCCGTGCATCCCATCGATGGCTCGGTGTACATCGCGACGCGCAACGAAATCCTGAAACTGCAAGACACCATGAAGAAAGGCGTCGCCGACAAGGTCACGCGCGTCGTCTTTCTCGACACGAAAGGCAACTACCCGCACAACGGCCTATCCGGCCTGTGCTTCGATATGAAGGGAGATCTCACGTTTGGCATGGGCGAAAACCTTGGCGCGTTCTTCACGCTAATCGGTTCCGATGGCAGAAAGATCTCTGGCCAGGGCGATGGCGGACATATCTTCCATTGCAGCGCCGATGGCAAGAATCTCCGCAAAGTCGCGACGGGCTTCTGGAACCCGTTCGGCATTTGCCGCGATATTTTTGGCCGCACCTTCGCGGTGGATAACGATCCCGATCAATCGCCGCCGTGCCGAATGTTGCACGTCGTCGAAGGCGGCGACTACGGCTTCCGCTTTTGCTATGGCCGCTCGGGCAAGCATCCGTTTCAGTCGTGGCATGGCGAACTGCCAGGCACGCTGCCGATGATGACGGGCGTCGGCGAGGCGCCA
>CAZAFH010000228.1:0-3458 GCA_964484265.1 uncultured Singulisphaera sp. | reverse complement strand
GGGAGAGGGGTCGGGGGTGAGGGCCGCAGGTTGTCTGCAATGCAGATATTTTCCTCGCATTGCCATCGTCAAGCGGCCCTCACCCCTTCCCTCTCCCGGTGGGAGAGGGAGCACTTCGCGCAACGATTTCGTACGTCGGATACTGTCGCATCAGTGCGAATTTTCAATAGTATTCATCGGCCCAGGGTCAGCCTTATACATGTTCCCGTGCAACGACGGCAATGCGGCCCGCTAGAAACCGGCCAATCAAGGTGTGGGCGGGCATCGCTTGCGTCCGCGCGCGTTGCATCATATATCGAACTGCATGAAATATTTCTTTTTTCATCTCATGTCTTGGCCCTACCTGCCCGCGGATTTTGCCGACACGCACGACTCCGCCTGGATCTGGATTCCGAACGAACTTTACGATCCAGCCAAGGGCCACGACCTCTACCGCGAGTACATCAACACGCTCGCTTATGCCGACGAACTCGGCTTCGACGGCATCTGCGTCAACGAGCACCACCAAAACGCCTACGGCCTCATGCCGTCGCCAAACCTCATCGCGGCGGCGTTGACGCAGCGCACCCAGCGCTGCAAGATCGCCGTCATTGGCAACGCCCTGCCGATGTACAACCCGCCGTTGCGTGTCGCCGAGGAGTTCGCCATGCTCGACGTAATGTCGAACGGGCGTCTCATTGCCGGCATGGTGATCGGCGGCGGGCCGGAATACTTCAGCTATCAGATCGATCCGACGACCGCCCGCGAAAAGTTTCGCGAGGCGCTCGACCTCATCCTCAAGGCGTGGACGACGCCAGGACCCTTCGAATGGCATTCGAAGCACTACTACTTCCGCTACGTCAATCCCTGGCCGACGCCGTTGCAAGAGCCGCACCCGCCGATCTGGATCCCGGGCGTCGGCAGTGCCGAGACGATCGAGTTCATCGCTCAGAGAAAGTACTGCTATATGGGCGTGCCGTATTTTCACATTGACGTGTTTCGCCGAATCTTCGCCCAGTTTCGCGAAGCATGCCAAAAAGCCGGCTACGAAGCGCATCCCGAGCAGATGGGCTGGGGCGTGCCGATTTACGTCGCCGAAACCGATAAGCAAGCGAGAGAGGAGTTCGAGCCGGCCTTTTGGTACTTCGTGCGCAACCTGATGAAAGGCATCGGCACGACGCCGCCGGGCTACACCAGCGCCAAGTCGGCGGCGGCGATTTTGAAGAATCAGCAATTCTTCTTATATCAGCAAAAAACCTGGGCCGACATCGAAAACGGCGTCTTCGCCATCGTGGGCAGTCCAGAAACGGTCAGGCAGAAGCTTGCACGCTACCAAAAAGAACTCGGCGCCGGCGTCGTCCTCACCGGCTGCCAAACCGGCACGCTGCCGCACCACCTCGCGCGCAAGAGCATGGAACTGCTCGCAAAAGAGGTGCTGCCGCGGGTGCGGTGATGGTTGATTTCGGTTGATCGACGCCAAATCGCTGGTAAAATTCAACGGAAGGCGTTCGACGGCCAACCTGAGCATGGGAGAATCGATGTCCACAGCCATAGCCGAACAAGTCGTGGTTGACTTCCCCTTTCCACCCACGAACCTACCGACAGAGGACGGCACGAACTTGGAAACCGATTGGCATCGGCTCGAAATGACTTTGCTCATCGAATTGGTCGGCCTGCTGCACCGAGGCCGCGACGACTATTTCGTGGGCGGCAACATGTTTATTTATTTCGACGCCCAACAGGCACGAGGCCGCAATTTTCGCGGGCCTGATTTCTTTTACGTTGCGGAGGCCGCGCTCAACCCGCCGCGGCCTTACTGGGCCATCTGGGACGAAGGCGGTAAATATCCTGACGTCATCATCGAGCTTACTTCGCCGACCACCGCGCAGCTCGATTTCGGCATCAAGAAAGACACCTACGAGCGGGTCTTTCACACCAGAGAGTACTTCATCTACGATCCCGCAGATCAAAAATTATTCGGTTGGCGGCTGAAGAATGGACACTACCAGGTAATCGAAGCAAACGAACAAGGTTGGCTCTGGTCCGAACAGTTCGGCCTTTGGCTCGGTCATTGGGCGGGAAAATACCAGGGTAAAGAGAACGTCTACCTGCGCTTCTTTGATAACGACGGCAACCTGATCCCCGCAGCTTTGGAGTTGGCGGACATCGAACGCCGCCGAGGCGAGGCGCAGAAACAGCGAGCCGAGATCGAGAAGGAACGCGCTGATGCCGAGAAAGAACGTGCGGAACTCGAAAAGCAACGCGCCGACGCTGCCGAAGCGGAACTTCGGCAATTTCGAGCGGCGCAGAAGCCGCTCGAAAAGTAACTTCCCGATTTGCCTTTGCCGCGTGCGGCTTAGCGCTCCACAAGGCGCCATGCTGAGCGCTAAGCCGCAAGCGGCAGAACCAGGAATTTATTTCGCGCAGTATTCTTAATGGCTTGCCAATCCCCGAAAAACGCGAAGTTTCGGCTTTCCCGCGGTCGATCTATCAAGTAGAATTGCCAATGTCCCGAAATGCGGGATTCCTACCCCAAACCATGCGAGAAATTCGTCATGTCGTCTCAATCCGGATGTGCCGACTTCCGTTCCACTCTGACCCTGGATCGCCGCAGCTTCGTCAAAGCGGGCGTTCTCGGGACGGCGGGCCTGTCGCTGTCGCAGCTATTGCAGGCTGAAGCCCAGGCGACCGAAGCGGGGCGGCCGACTCGGCAGACCTCGGTCATCATCCTCTGGATGCGCGGCGGGCCGAGCCACATGGACATGTGGGATCCGAAGCCGGACGCTCCCGTGGAATACCGCGGCGAGTTTGGCGTGATGAACACGAACGTTCCGGGCATCCAGCTGTCCGACATGTTGCCGATGACGGCACGCATGCAAGACAAGTGGTCGATCGTTCGCAGCTTGCATCACCATGACGCGGGCCATTCTTCGGGCGATCAGATTTGCTTCACGGGCTACAATTCCGGGCCGAACCCGGATGAAAATATTTATCCGAGCATCGGCTCGATTGTCTCTCGGCAGATCGGGCATCTCTCGCCGCAGCTGCCGCCGTATGTGATGATCCCGCGGAATGTTCCCGGCACAGGGCCGGGCTATTTGGGCATGGCGTACAAGGCGTTCGAGACGCAAGCGGATCCCGCCAATCCGGGGCCGTTCCGCGTGCCGAACTTCGCCCTGCCGACGGGCGTGACAGTGGAGCAGGTGGGCGATCGTCGCAATCTGCTGCAGTCGTTCGACAACATTCGCCGCGAGATCGATAGCTCCGGTCAGATGGGCGCGCTCGACCGCTACAACCGCCAGGCGTGGGACATTCTCACGTCATCCGCGGCACGCACGGCGTTCGACCTCGATGCCGAACCGCAACATGTCCGCGAGCGTTATGGCTTCGAGCCGGCGTGGAGTCCCGGCACGCCGGACCGCTGCGCGATCTGGTACAGATGCCCGCGATGCGGCCGCGTCAGGCGCTCGCCCTGCAGG
>CAZAFH010000227.1:0-3592 GCA_964484265.1 uncultured Singulisphaera sp. | reverse complement strand
GAAAATATCAGCATTGCAAACAACCTGCGGCCCTCACCCCCGACCCCTCTCCCGGTGGGAGAGGGGAGAAAATGCGCAACACTTTTCGGATGAACGCAGCGTTTGGTTTTCATCAGCCCACCCCTTCCCTCTCCCCCCGGAGTACCGTGGGAAGAGGGCGAAGATCGGAGCATCGCTCACGGCTCTTCGAGGTAGGTGTAGCCGCCGAGACCTGATTCGTAGAAATGCAGCAATTGCCGAGATTCCTGGACGGTGATTCGGTTCGCTCGGACGGCCCGTTCGACGTCCTTGCGGAGTTGGTTGAGCAATTCGTCCGCGTTGTACTGAACGAACGCGAGCACCTCGCGCACCGTGTCGCCCTTGATGACGCTGTCGAGCACGATCTCGCCGTTCTCGTCAAGCCGAACATGAACGGCATTCGTGTCGCCGAAAAGATTGTGCAAATCGCCCAGAATTTCCTGATATGCACCCAGGAGAAAGGCGCCGAGGTAGTAGGGTTGTCCGGTGAAAGTATGAAGTTCCAGCGTGGAGCGCACATCGCGAAGGTCGATGAACTGGTCGATCTTGCCGTCCGAATCGCAGGTGATGTCGCCTAGAACCGCTCGGCGAGTCGGTTGTTCGTCGAGGCGGTGGATGGGCATGATCGGGAAGAGTTGCTTGATCGCCCAGCTGTCCGGCATCGATTGAAATACCGAGAAGTTGCAGAAGTAGGTGTCCGAAAGCATCGAGCCGAGGCCTTGCAACTCTTCGGGCGCGTAGTCCAGGTCTTGCATCATGCGCAGGATTTTGCCGCTGACCGCCCAGAAGAGGCGTTCGATCATGGCACGCTGTTCGATGGTGATGGAACCCAGATTGAACATGTTCAGCGCGTCGTCCATCGCCTGAACGGAATCGTGATAGCCCTCGAGCATGTTTTTCTTGGACAGATCGCGATAGATGCCAAACAGATCGGAGACCTGTTGCGGCGAGTCCGCGGGGATTTCCGGCGGCACGGTGTAACGATCGAAATTGGATACGCCCAGAACGTCGAAGACGAGCATGCTGTGATAGGCGACGACCGCGCGTCCCGATTCGGAGATGATGGTCGGGTGCGGCACGTCGCACTCGTCGCACACGCTCTTGATGCGGAAAACGACGTCGTTTGCGTATTCCTGAAGCGTGTAGTTCACTGACGACTCGAAATCGGTCTGCGAGCCGTCGTAGTCGATGCCAAGACCGCCGCCGACGTCGATGAATTGCACGCCAGCGCCGACGCGATGCAATTCGCAATAGACGCGAGCGGCTTCCGTAAGCGCGCTTTTGATACTGCGGATATTCGTGATTTGGCTGCCGAGATGGAAATGCACTAGCTGCAGGCAATCCTCCATGCCGCGTTGCTTGAGAAACTCAAACGCCTCGAGAGCTTCCGTGAGAGTCAGGCCAAATTTCGAGCGAAAACCGGCGCTGTTGCGCCAGCGGCCCGCGCCGCGCGCGCCGAGCTTGATGCGCACGCCGATCGATGGCCGCACGTTCAGGTCCTCGGCGTAGCGGGCGATCAATTCCAGCTCGCTAAATTTTTCGACGACGGGCAGGATCTGCTTGCCCATCTTGGTGGCCAGGATCGTCATCTTGATGAATTCATCGTCTTTGAAACCATTGCAGATGATCGGCGTCTCACCGCCGTTGGTCAGCGCGAGCACGGCAAGCAATTCAGGCTTCGACCCCGCTTCCAGGCCGAAGCCATACGGCTTGCCGAAATCGAGAATCTCTTCCACGACCTGGCGTTGCTGATTGACCTTGATCGGGTAAACGCAGACGTATTCGCCTTTGTACGCGCAGTCGGCAATCGCGGTTTTGAACGCTTCATGAATCTCGCCGACGCGATGCCGTAGAATATCGGTAAAGCGCAGCAGAATGGGCAACTGAATGCCGCGGTCCTGCAATTGATCGATCAGCAGCTTTAAGTCGATGGCTTCTTCCGGGCGTTTGTTCGGATGAACCGCGACATGGCCTTTGGAGTTCACGCTAAAATAGCCTTTGCCCCATTGCGCTATTTCATAGACGTCTTGAGAGTCTTGTACTTTCCAGGGATCGATCATTTCCATCAGAGGAGAGCCTCGATAAATGTGGAACGAGATATGCCGCCTTGCGAATTCACTCTTTCGACAGCGTCGGCGATACCATCTTGCTCACTCGATTGAAAAAAACAGGTTCGCCGAATAATCCATCAGTATGTTGGAGCCGTGCGCACGTCAAGCATAAATCTTGCGAATGATGATGAAGTTTTTCGCTTTGAAGGGAAAGTAAGGCGGCGACAAAAAAATATCGTCTCGAAAGACTTGAAAGAGGCAGCGCGAAACGGTTATGATCGTAGAGAGAAACGGAGTTCAATATTCCAGAAAACCGCTGCATACTTGGCCCAGACTAACAGGAGCTAGACCGATGCCAAGCCCGTTTCCGGGAATGGACCCGTATCTCGAGAACGAAGATCACTGGTCGACCTTTCAGCCGCTGCTCGTTCATGCTGTCCACCAATTGCTCCAGCCGGGCTTGCTCGATCGGTATCGCGCGCGCGTCGGCGAACGCCAGTACACGAGCGAGCAGATTCTGTTCACGTCCATTTCCCGTGAAGAGCACGAAGAATCGTTTATCGAAGTCCGCCAGCGAAGCGATGGCCGGCTCATCACGTTGATTGAAGCCGTAAGCCCAGCCAACAAAACCACGGCCGAGGGGCGCAAGGTGTACTGTGAGCGCCGAGACGAGGCCAAGCGGATGAGCGTGAATTTGGTGGAGATCGATCTCATCCTGCAAGGCACGCCGCTGATCGAATACGCGCAGGATTCCGTGCCGACCTGGGACTATGCCGTGGTTGTGACGCGTTGGACTCAGCCGGACCGTTGCGAAATATATTCAACGACGCTTGCAAAGCGCTTGCCGAGGTTTCGGCTGCCGCTGGCGTCGGATGACCGCGACACGGTGTTCGACCTTCAGGCTGCGGTCGCACGAGCCTACGAACAGGGCGGATTCAGCGGACGTATCGACTACGCGAAAACTCCGCAGGCTCGACTTTCCGACGAAAATCGAAAATGGATGAATGACCTGCTGAAACAAGACAACCAGGGCAAGTGAATATATGCCGACGCACGTAACTTCGCCGATGCGCATCGAAGCTGCCGGGAACAAGCCGAAGATCATCGACGAGTATATCGGCAACGTCAATTCGCGAACGGAGGCGATCAGCATTGCGCACATGCGTAGCCCAGCCGGCTGGGTGGAGCCTGGCCAAACTCCGGATTTCGAAGAGTACACGGTGGTGCTGAAGGGGATGCTGCGCGTCGCCTTTCGCGGCGGCCAGATCGACGTCCACGCCGGTCAGGCTGTGATTGCGCATCCTTATGAGTGGGTCCAATACAGCACGCCAACGGACGAGGGCGCCGAATACATCGCGATCTGCACGCCGGCATTCTCCCCGGCGACTGTGCATCGCGACGAGGAATAGTTGCACGTAGTTTTCTCCCCTCGCCCTTCGGGGGAGGAGTCAGGGCTGGGCTGATGAATACTATTGGTAATTCGTCGATTCTTGGCGTCATGCCCAGTCAATATTCGTTGCGCG
>CAZAFH010000226.1:0-3646 GCA_964484265.1 uncultured Singulisphaera sp. | reverse complement strand
ACGCGGTTCTCCACCGCGGAGAGCCCGAACTCGTCGGTGGCACCGTAGCTGAACCCGCCCTTCACTCCGCCGCCCGCCATCCAAACCGTGAACCCATAGTGATCGTGATCGCGACCTTTCTGCCCTTCGGACGTCGGAGCCCGGCCGAACTCCCCGCCCCAGATCACGAGCGTCTCGTCGAACAGGCCGCGCTGTCTCAAGTCGCGGATCAGGGCCGCGATACCGCGGTCGCACGCGTCGGCCAGTCGCTTGTGGCCACCCACGATGTCGTCGTGCCCGGTGTCCCACGCGATGTCGTACCCGTCGATCGAGTGAGATAGTTGCACGCATCGCACGCCGCGTTCGATCAGGCGGCGGGCGATGAGGCAGCCCTTCGCGTACTCGCTGTCGCCGTACATGGCGAGGGTCTTCACGGACTCCGTCCGCAGATCGAAGGCCTCCGGTGCGGAGAACTGCATCCGGAACGCCATCTCCATCGCCTGGATGTTCCCTTCCAACCGGGCGTCCTGCGGCTGGCGTTCGAGTTCGAGTCTGTTCAGGCGGTCGAGAAGATCGACCTGCCGGCGCTGCTCGGCCGGAAGAAGGTGCGGATTCTTGAGATCGTCGAGCACGCGCTCCGGCGTCATGTCGTGGATGTTCACGTACGTTCCGGCGTACGGGCCAGGCAGGAACGCGTTGCCCCAGTTCGCGAGTTTGCCGCGCGGCTGGGCGCGCGGGCTCATCGCGACGAAGCCGGGAAGATTCTGGTTCTCCGTTCCGAGGCCGTACACCAGCCACGCACCCATGCTCGGTCGACTCGGCTGAAGGTGGCCGAGGTTCATCATCATGATGGCCCCGGCGTGCTCCGGGATGTCGGTGTGCATCGAGTGAATGAAGCAGATGTCGTCCACACAGGATCCCACCTGCGGGAAGATGTCGCTCACCCACTTCCCGCACTTTCCGTATTGCTTGAACCCGAACGGCGACGGCATCAGCCCGTTCTTCGTGTTCCGCAGCGACTTTCGGTCCACGAGTTCCGGGCGCTCGCCCTTCCGCTTGGCGATTTCGGGCTTGTGGTCGAAGGTGTCCACCTGCGACGGTCCGCCCGGCATGAACAACTGGATCACGCGTTTGGCTTTCGGGGCGAAGTGCGGCACTTTCACCGCAAGTGGCGAGGCGGCGGTCGCATTCGATCCAGACAGCATGCCCGCGAGGCCGATCGTGCCGAACCCGGAGCCGATGCGGTGGAGCATCTCACGGCGAGTGAGCGGTGGCAGAGTATTCTGGTGCAACATGGTTCCGCTCACTTCACGGACATGAACTCGTTGGTGGCCAACAACACCTGGGCGTATTGCTCCCATGCGGTCAGTCCATGTGCCGCGGTTGTCGCTTTCAAGAACTCCAAACCGATCGCGAGCTCCTTCGCGTCCGGCGGTCGCTGGTTCAGCAGTTGATACGCACGCTCGATGCGGCCCGGATCTGACTTCGCATCGGTCGCCAGTCGCTTGGCAAATGCCTTGGCTCGCGCAATCACGAACGGACTGTTCATCAGAAACAGGAACTGCTGCGGTGCGGTACTGGTCGGCCGCTGATCGACCGTTGCACGCATGAGGGGGAAGTCGAATCGCCGCAGGAACTCGTCGGTGGCGAAGACATCGCCGTTGCGGCTCACCTTGAAGTACAAGGTGCGCCGCGGCGTTTCGATGCGATCGCTGGGCGGTCCGCCGCGGGTCGTGTCGAGTTCGCCCGTCACGCTCAGCAGTGCGTCACGCCAGGCTTCGACGTCGAGCCGCCGGGGGTTCATTCGCCATAACAAGCGGTTGTCCCCATCCGCGCGGAAGGCTGCGTCATTGAAATCGCTGCTCATCTGGTAGGTCGCCGACAGCAGGATGGTACGGTGGAGTGCCTTGAGGGATTGCCCTGATTCGAGGAACGTGGCGGTGAGCCAGTCGAGCAGTTCGGGATGAGTCGGCTTCTCCCCCAATGCACCGAAGTTGCTGGGGGTCCGCACCAGTCCCTCGCCGAAATGGTGAAGCCAGATTCGATTCACGAACACGCGTGCGGTCAACGGGTTCGCGCGATCGGCAACAGCGTCCGCCAACTGGCGGCGACCGCTGCCCTGATCGAATGCGGCAGCCTTTTCACCGGCGAGTATCCGCAAGAAGCGTCGTGGGGCGGGCTCGCCCGGCTTCCGAAGGTCACCGCGGATCGCGACCCTCATGTCGGCGGTGCCGTTCTCACGCATGGCATGGACAGTGGCAGGCTTCGCCGGCGCGTTCTTCTTCCGTTCGGCCAACTCCGCATCCCACGTCCCGAGTTGCTGCTTTTCGTTCGGGGACGCTTCGCGCTTCTCCTTCGCAACGCGACCTTTCAAGTCGTTCACACGCTTCGTAAGTTCCGCGATCTGTTTCTGTTCGCGGTCATACGCCTCGACGAGTTGCGGTGCGGCGAGCGGTGCCTGGTGGACGGCCGTGTTCTTGAACACGCCGGCGAGCGAATAGTAGTCCTTCTGCGGCAGTGGGTCGAACTTGTGGTCGTGACACCGGGCGCATGCGAGCGTCAGGCCGAGAAGCCCGCGGCCCAGCGTGTCCAGCCGGTCGGAGAGTGTCTCGGCTTCGGCTTGGGCGATGCTTTCCGGGTCGCCGCCATCGCTCTGGTAGGTCGGACCGAGGGCGAAGAGGCCGGTCGCGACAGCATCCTCCGGCCGGCCCGTGAGGTCGCCAGCGATCTGAAGCCGGACGAACTGGTCGAACGGCATGTCGGCGTTCAGCGCGTTCACCACCCAATCGCGATACCGCCAGGCGTCGGGGTACTGGTTGCTGTCGAGGAAGCCGCCGAAGCCATCGCTGTAACGGGCGACATCGAGCCAATGACGGCCCCAGCGTTCGCCATACTGCGGTGAGTCGAGCAGTTCGTCGACGAGTCGGCGCAAAGCCTCGTTCCGGTCGGACTTGAACGCCGAGAGGAACTTCGCGACCTGCTCGGGACTCGGTGGAAGTCCGACGAGGTCGAAATGGAGGCGGCGAATCAGCACGCGGGGATCAGCCGGCGGAGCGGGCTGGAGTCCGGCATTCCGGAGCTTGGCGAACACGAATCGGTCGATTTCATTCTGCACGCCGCGTACGTCGACAATCGCGGGCGGAGTCGGCTTCCTTACGGGGCGGAGCGACCAGTGGTTCCGCCACTTGTCCCAGTCGTAGGCCTGCGTCGCGGATTCGTTGCCGGCTTTGGAAGCGGGCCACGGCACGCCCATCTCGACCCACTTCACCAAGACCGCGATCTCGCTGTCTTTGAGCTTGCCCCGAGGCGGCATCTCGAACGACTGCCAACGCACCGCCTTGATCAACGGGCTCTCCGCGGGCTTCCCGGGTATGACCGCGGTGCCCGAGTCGCCACCCTTCACCATGTGAGCCCTGTCGTCCAGTCGCAAGCCGCCTTTGAGTTTCTTGGCTTTGGCACTGTGACACTCGAAGCAGTGTTCGACGAGCAGCGGCCGAACCTTTGCCTCGAAGAACTCGATTTGTTCCGGAGTGGGGTCGGCGGGCGGTGCTGCGGCAAGTGTAGTAGGGACCGTAACGTGGCAAAGGCTGACAAGCAGTGCGTAGCGGAAAAGGACCGTCATGAAGAGACTCAGGCGGCAGTGCCGGGGCCGTAATCTGGGGACGCG
>CAZAFH010000225.1:0-3693 GCA_964484265.1 uncultured Singulisphaera sp. | reverse complement strand
TCGCTGATTCGCCCGAATTTACCAACCCGAAATCTTAGCTGTGACAAAGCACTAGACGATTATTTTGCCGGAAACAGCACGCGGCCCGGCGTTGTCGTGCGGACGGAGTACAGTGTGCCTCCGCCGGTGATGTAAAGGGTGCGCAAGTCTTCGCCGCCGAACGCGCAGTTCGTGACTTCATCGCGCGGGACATTGAGGAAGGCGAGCAGCTTGCCGTCGGGCGAGAAGACATAGATCCCGCCCTTCTTGTCCTTCGCTGGCTCGAATGGCGGACTTGGCTTGTTCAGTCCGCCTGCGACGTAGAGGCGCCCTTTGGCATCCTGCTTGATGCCGTCCGGACCGCGGCCAAGGCCCCAATCGTAGAGCATCTTCTTCGACGCAAGATCGACCGTTCCGTCGGCTTTCAGATCAAAACGATAGAGTTTGCGTGCTCCCTTCAGGCTGTTGTTGTTATTGTCGGCGACGAAAAGAAACTTGTCGTCCGCGGAGACGAGTACGCCGTTGGGCCGATCAAGCTCGCGGCCGATGATGCGCGTCGTTTTTCCGTCGGGGTCGATACGATAGACGCCTTCGATGGTTTGGCCCTTTTCGTCCAGTATTTCCATGCCATCGCGCGGGCCGTAGCGCGGATCGGAGAAATAGATTCGGCCTTTGGAATCGATGGTGAGGTCATTGGGGTTGTTGTAGCGTTTGCCGAGGTAGCTGTCGGTAAGGACGGTGATCTTGCCATTGACGTCAGTGCGGGTAACGCGGCGAGCCACGTGTTCACAAGAGACGAGGTTGCCGGCTTTATCGAAGAGCAGTCCGTTCGTGCCGGCGTTTTTTCGCCAGATGCTCGCCTTGCCCGCAAGATCAAGGCGGTTGATATGTCCGTTGTGGCCGCTGGTGAGGACGCCGAGTTTCGGGTGCCATGCCGGGCCCTCGCCAGCGCCGTCCCCCTCGGCCTCGACCTTGAGCTTGGCCCCGGGTTCAAAGATCGCAGCTTCCTGAGCAAATGAGAAAGCGGGGATCAAGAGAACGAAAAGGAGATAGCGCATCATCGAAAACTCCGTGCGTCTTTCCCAGGAAAACGCCGCGTTTCTTCTGGGGCCGATAGAGTATGGAATTGGCGCTTTTTCGGATTTATTATTCCGCCATCTATTCAGAAACATGTGCTTCCTGTTTGATCCGAGCGTATAAAATCGATGAAAAATTCGTGTCGGTGCTGTCAGCTGGCAGACGGAAAAAAAAACCAGGTGCGATTCGCTCGTTCGGCATCACGCGAAACGGCATCGCGCGAAATATTGCCGCGCCGACATTGGCCTCGGTTCTACAATTGGGGTATCCCAACGGGGAGGAACCCTTCCCAATTCTCCGAGCGAGCGAGCGCGAGTCTCCCAACTTGCGAGCGCACCAATGAATCTTGCATCCTGAATCCCATGATGGATAAACGCGGGGAATCCGCGCGCAACAGGAGTGCCAGCTTGACAACCACAAGTGATTTGGTGGCGAGGATGGAACTATGCCTCAGCCAACGGATTGGGGAATCGCGCTACAAACTTTGGTTCGCCGACAAAACAAAAATCGCCTGGCGCGATGGTGGAATCATCATCGGCGTGCCCAATCTGTTCCTGCACGATTGGCTCGAAAAGACCTTCGGTGATGACATCCTCGCCGCTGCATCAGAGACGCACGGCTCCGCGGTAAGCGTGCGTTTCGCCGTCGATGCGCAGTTGTTTCGGTCCGCACGCGCCGAGCAGGCGACGGTTTACAGCGCGCCCGCAGCCGTTCCTTCGGCGGCGCGTGTCCGTCCGCCGCGCGTGCGCCGGCAACGCTCGCTAGAGGATTTCGTCGTCGGCGCGTGCAATCGAGTCGCTCACGCTGCAGCGCTCAACTTCGTCGAGGCTCCGCTCGACGCGCCAAATCCGTTGCTGATCCACGGCTCGGTCGGCACGGGCAAGACGCACCTGCTTGAAGGCATCGTCCTCGGCCTCGAACGTCATCACCCCGATTGGCGCGTCCTGCTCGTCACGGCGGAAGAATTCACCAACCGCTTCGTGCAAGCGATGCACCAGCACAAACTGCCGGCATTTCGCAAGCAGTTCCGCGGCTGCGATGCGTTGTTGATCGACGATGTCGGCTTCCTGGCCAAGAAAAACGCGACGCAGGAGGAACTGCTCCACACGCTCGACGCCCTCCAGGCCGAGCATCGCCCGATCGCGCTGACGACCGACTGCCATCCGCGCCTGGCGGATAACCTTTTACCGGAGTTGGTTGACCGGCTCGTCGGCGGGTCGGCCTGGGCGCTGAATCTCCCGGACCGCGCGACGCGATTCGAAATCCTGCGAGGCAAAAGCGCCCGCGCCGGCGATTGGCCTCGCGAGGTTCTCGACTTCCTCGCCGACAACCTGCGAGGCAACATTCGCGAGCTTGAAGGCGCGGTCCATTCGGTCGCCCATCTCGCCAAGGCGACCCATCGCCGCGTCGATGTCGAACTGGCGCGGGAAGCGCTCGGCGACGTCCTGCGACACTCCATTCGCCTGGTCCACCTCGGCGAGGTCGAACAAGCCTGCTGCGAGGCGATGGGCGTGACCCGCGATTTTCTGCTTTCGAAGAAGCGGCACTGGATAGCGAGCTACCCGCGCATGCTCGCCATGTACCTGGCACGCAAGCACACACAAGCCACATTTAGCGAAGTCGGCAAACACTTCGGCGGACGCAACCACAGCACCGTCGTCGCCGCCGAGAAAAAAGTCCAGCAATGGCTGCGTGACAACATCACCCTGCAGCTGGGTAAGTCCATCATCGCGGTGCGAGAGATCGTCGAGAAAATCGAACGAATGCTCGCGCAATAAACCTTAGCAACGGATACTCCCATGAACGACACTCTCTTCTCCGTCAAAGATCAAGTCGTGCTCGTGTCCGGCGGTAGCCGGGGCATCGGGAAAGCGATCGCTCGAGGATTCGCCGAGCGCGGCGCACGCGTCATCATCACCGGACGCGACGCTGCGACGTTGGAAGCGACAGCCCGCGAGATCAACGCCACGCCGATTGTGTGCGATGTCGCCAACAAGGATGCCATCGACAAACTCGTCGAAGTGTCACTGAAGCAGTTCGGGCATATCGACACGCTTCTCAACGTCGCGGGTGTCAATCGCCGAATGCTCGCGGAGAAATTGACCGAAGACGATTACGACTTCATCCTCGACATTAACCTCAAGGGGCCGTTTCTGCTCTCGATTGCCGTCGGCAAGGCGATGCTGGCGCGCGGGCGGGGCAATCAGATCAACATCGTGTCGCTCAACAACGATCGACCGCTCAAGGGCGTCATGCCTTATGCATTTAGCAAGGCCGCCCTTGGCCACATGACGCGCTCGTTGGCGATGGAATGGGGCCCGCGCGGCATACGGGTCAACGCCATCGCGCCGGGCTTCGTGCTGACCGATCTGACAAAGAAGCTCTGGTCGCAGCCCAAAATGCAAGCGTGGGGCGAGACCAACACGCCGCTCAAACGCCTGGGCCAGCCCGAAGACATGGTTGGCGCTTCCGTGTTCCTGGCGTCGGATGCGTCATCGTGGATGACCGGCCAGGTGCTCTACGTGGACGGCGGCTTCGGCGCGGGCCTGGTTTGGCCCATCGATTTCGAGAACCAGTAAAACACTCAAGCCCAATGGTGAGCGCAGCGAACCGTTGGGGTGATTTTTCCGTCATCCC
>CAZAFH010000224.1:2376-3734 GCA_964484265.1 uncultured Singulisphaera sp. | reverse complement strand
GCAGCGGCACGGTCACCTTCGACGGCGCGAGCGGCACTCAGACACTGAACTCGGGCGGGACCGCCTTCAATAACCTCAGCCACAATGGTGCGTCCACGCTGCAACTCGTCACCAGCAACCTGACCGTGAACGGCACGCTCACCAATTCCGCCGGCATCCTGGACATCAATGGCCGCATCGTCTCCGTCAATACCCTGACCTTGACCGGCGGCAGCATCATCGATACGAACGGCACGCCGGGGTACATCACGAGCACCAATGACTTCGACGTGCAATCCGGCACGATCAGCGCCAAACTCGCGGGCACATCCGGCCTGAACAAGTCCACTGCCGGCACAGTGACTTTGTCCGGGCCCGATACCTACACCGGGGCCACGGCCATCAATGGCGGCACTCTTGCCGTCAATGGCTCGGTCACCAGTACGGTCACTGTCGCCAGCGGCGCCACCCTTACCGGCTCCGGCAGCATCACCGGCAATGTCACCAACAGCGGCATCGTAAATCCAGGGAGTGTCGGCGGCGCGGGCATTCTGACCATCACCGGCAACTACACGCAAAACTCCGGCGGCACGCTCAGTGCCGACGTCGGCGGCGCCACCGTCGGATCGCAGTACGACAAGCTCTCCGTCGGTGGTCTCGCGTCACTCGCCGGCACACTTCTTGTGGGGCTGTTCAACAGCTTCACGGCACCGATCAGCACGGTCCTCAACATCCTGACCTTCGGTAGCGTTAGCGGCTCCTTCTCGACGTTCAATCAGCCCAGCGGCCTGGCCAGCGGCGCCGCGCTGATGCGTTACATCAACAACACTACTCATACGTTACAGCTCAACAGCCTCCCGACCGGCACTACCGTCTTTTGGACCGGCGGCACCGCAGCCTGGAATGCTTCCACCAGCAACTGGAGCACCGGCGCCTTCCCCACCACAAGCGATAGCGTATACATCGGCGCCTCCGGAGCGGTGACGGTATCCAGCAGCGTTACCGTCGTTAACTTGTACCTGGACGGCACGCTGAGTGATAATAATACCTTGAACATCACAGGCAGTCTGGCACTCAACAACACATTAACCGTACCGGGCACCCTGTACTTTGGCGGCACGGGCACGCAGCAGGTGACCACGTCCAGCACGGGAACCATCGCGCTGACTGGCGGCACGATCAGCCAGACGAACGGCGCCCACACGGTCAGTTTCGGCCTGTCGGGCTATGCGCAAAATGCGATCACGGTGAGCGGCTATGGCACGATCGGCTACACGATTTACACGAACACTGGCAGCTACCTCAACTACGGGACCATCAACGTCACCAGCAACACGTTCAACCTCGGCAACAACAGCGGGGACAATTTTTACAACGAG
>CAZAFH010000224.1:0-2276 GCA_964484265.1 uncultured Singulisphaera sp. | reverse complement strand
ACGGCACGATCGGCTACACGATTTACACCAACACCGGCACGTACCTCAACTACGGCACCATCAACGCCACCAGCAACACCTTATACCTCGGCAACAACGCCGGCGACAGTATCAACAACCAGACAAACGGCATCATCAAAGCGAGTAGCGGCGCGACTCTTTATGCTGTTACCGGAAACGTTACGAACCTGTCTGCGGGCACGTTGACCGGCGGCGCGTGGCAGGTCTTCGGCGGCACCCTGCGCTTGCCGAGCGCCATCACGACCAACGCGGCCACGATCGTGCTCGACGGCGCTGCTTCGAATATCTACGCGGGGGGCAGCGGAACGACCGACGCCCTGGCGTCCTTTGCGACCAATTCGGCCGCCGGAAGTTTCACCATCCAGAATGGGCGAAACTTCACCCCCGCTCTGACGTTCACCAACGCCGGCAACGTTACGGTGGGCACCGGCAGCACTTTAACCGCGGCGGCGGCCGACGCCGTGCCGAATAGCGGTCTCGTCGGTTTCTGGCAGGCGAACAACACTGCGAACGACAGCACGACCAACCACATCAACGGCACCCTCCAGGGCACCACCACCTACGCCACCGGCAAGTTCGGGCAGGCTTTCAGCTTCGACGGGTCAAACGGCGTTGGACTGACTGGCTCGGCGAACGGCCCCCTCGACATCACCGGGACCCAACTTTCCATCTCGGCGTGGGTCAAAGTCTCGTCTTACAACCCGAATGGCTCCGCGATCTTCGACAAATTCTACAACACTGCGCCCGACGGTTATGGTCTGACCATCACACCCACCGGCGCCGTGGGCTTTTACACCGCCACAAGCAACAACGCTAACTTCGGCCTGACCACCGGCAGCTCGGTCATCGGCCTGAACACGTTGGCTCACGTCGCGGTGACCTATGACGGCAGTACGGTCCGCCTCTACATCAATGGCGTCCAGTCGGCCTCGGGGGCGCTGACCGGCAATATCCTGCACCACGCTCTCGACGCCCGCATCGGCAACGACAACGGCGGCACCAACAGCTACGGCCTGACTGGTCTCATCGATAACCTCGCCGTCTGGAATCGCACGCTCACCGCAGCCGAAGTCGGCACGATCGCCGGCCATTACACTCAGACGGGCGGCACCACGATCGTCAACGGCACACTGACTGCGGCCGCCGGCGTGGACATCAACGCCGGCACGCTTGGCGGCGGCGGCAGCATCACCGGCAATGTCATCAACAGCGGCGTCGTAAATCCCGGCTCCGTCGGCAGCGCCGGTACGCTCACCATCACGGGAACCTACCTTCAGAATTCCGGCGGCACGCTCGTCATTGACGTCGGCGGCGCGTCAGCCGGGCAGTACGACGTGCTCGCGGTCAGCGGCCTCGCGACTCTGGCCGGCACGCTCACGCTTAATTCCTTCAACAGTTATTCCCCGCCGACCGGGACGAACCTTCAGTTGCTTACGTACGGATCCAAATCGGGAACGTTCGGGGCGACGAACGGGACATTGAGTGCTGGAGCTGGCAACTCCTTCATTGCCAGTTACGGCGCCACGGCGTTTTCGGTCAGCAACTTGCCCAGCGGCACGACCGTGTACTGGATCGGCGGCAGCGCGTCTTGGAGTGCCTCGACGAGCAACTGGAGCACGGGGGCCTTCCCAACTTCTAGTGACAGCGTGTATATTGGAAGTGGGGTTACTGTTACCTACGCGAGCGGAACGACCACGGTAGCGAACCTGCAGGCCGACGCCAGCTTTGCGATCACGGGTGGTACGCTGACCTTGACCGCGCCGTCGGCTCTCAACAACGGCCTTAGTTTTTCAGGTGGCACGCTAAATGTCGGGGCCACAACGACGGTGGCCGGCAGCAGCTCATGGACGAGCGGCACCGTCGGCGGCGCCGGTACTGTGCAGAATACCGGGACGATGACTATCACCGTCCCCACCACCGGTATGGGCGTGAATGGCCATTTCAACAATGCGGGCACGATCACCCAGGCTGGCACAACGGGCCTCAGTGCGTCCGGAACGATAATCAATGAGGCAACGGGCGACTGGACCATCACCGGCAACGGCACCGGCCTCAATGCCAACGGCGGCGCCGGCTCCGGCGTCACCAACCTCGGCACCATTCACGTCAACCCCGGCGCCGGCAACGTCGTCCATTTCGACGCCAGCAACGTGGGCACCGCGACGTTCGTCAACGCAGGCCTGCTCGATGTCTTGACCGGTAATCCCACCATCGTCGGGGCCAGCACTTCGACCAGCACCGGCGAATACCGGCTC
>CAZAFH010000223.1:0-3745 GCA_964484265.1 uncultured Singulisphaera sp. | reverse complement strand
AAGGCCGAAAAAGTGCGAAAGCGCTTGGCCATTTGCTGTTGGCCAAGCGCCCCCCCTGTTGGCCAGGGCGCGTTCGGCTGGCAGGTTCATCGCGGTCGATGTGCCTTTGTCGAGTTCGCTGGCCGCGGTGAATTATTGCGTCGGGAATTCTCACACGGCCTTCTTTCGGGATAGCCACTTGGAATTAGGTCGCGGGCGCTGCGTGTTTGTACATTGCTCGGGTCCATTAACACTGGACGAGAAAAAAATCCAGCCCTTCCCAATTCTTGACGAACTCCCTATAATTTCCGTTCTCGACAAAACCCGAATCGTCTTGCCTGTGACGCTTGTACGTCCAGTTTCCAGGAGGAGCCTTGCGTGGCCATTGTTCAAGTTCAGGAACTCGTTGAAGCCGGCGTCCATTTCGGGCATCGCGCCAGCCGCTGGAACCCGAAGATGCGTCCGTACATTTACGGCAAGCGCAATCTGATTCACATCATCGATCTGCGCGAAACCGTGCGTGGCCTGTTGCGGGCCTACAAGTTCCTCACCAAGGTCGCAAGCCGAGGCAGCCTCGTGGTTTTCGTCGGTACGAAGCGTCAGGCGAAGGAAGCGATCGAACGCGAAGCGGCCCGCTGCAAGATGCCCTACGTCAACGAACGCTGGCTGGGCGGCACGCTGACCAACTACCGCACGATTCGCGATCGCCTCAAACGGCTCACCGAGCTTGAAGGCATGTGGCTTCCGCACGGCGAGAAGGCCGACAAAGTCGATCTCGTCAATTACATGAAGACGATGCTCGCCGAATCAGGCCGACTCGATCTCGCCAAGGCGCCGGACACGTCGTTGATCCGCACCTACTCGAAGAAAATGGTGTCGCAGCTGATTCGCGAATGGACGAAAATCAACCGCAACCTGCAGGGCATCCGCGAAATGAATCGCTTGCCCGATGCAATGGTCATCGTCGATCCCAAACGCGAGGACATCGCCGTCAAGGAAGCGAAGCGCATGGGCGTCACCACCGTCTCGCTGATCGACACCGACAGCGACCCGGACGTGGTCGATCTCCCGATCCCGGGCAACGACGACAGCATCCGCTCGATCGAATTGATCCTGGCGAAGTTGTCCGACGCCATTACCGAAGGCCGTGCTTCGCTGCCTCCCGAGGCACAAAAGGAATCACGCGGCGGCCGCGGTGGTGCGAACCCGAAAGCCCCCGCGCCAGTCTCTTAATTAAGTCCATTTTCCCCCTGGTCTTGTAAAATAAATACACAAGCCCAGGGGTGAGTGAAGCGAACCCTTGGCTGGATTTTTCGTATCCCCGGGGTTCATTTCACTCACCCCTGGGCTTGGATATTCCTACTTAGGAGTTTCCCATGGCCGTATCCGCCAACGACGTCAAAACCCTGCGCGAACGCACGAACGCCCCCCTCATGGAATGCAAAACCGCCCTCTCCGAAGCCGGCGGAGACATCAACAAGGCAATCGAACTGCTGCGCAAAAAGGCTGGCAGCAAGATCGGCACGTTCGCCGCCCGCGAAACCGCCGAAGGCCGCGTCGCCGTCTACCTCGATCCGGCAACCAAGACGGGCACGATCGTCGAGTTGCGCTGCGAGACCGCCCCGGTTTCCAAGACCGATCAGTTCATCCAACTGGCTGGCGAGATCGCCAAGCAGATCACGGTCCAGAATCCAGCAACGATCGAAGACCTGCAAAAGCAGACGAGCGTCGATCACCCCGGTAAACTGGTGTCCGACCGCATCATGGATGTCTTTCAGCTGATTCGTGAGAACATCAAACCGCACCGCTTCGTTCGTCTCACGGGCACGCTTGGCGAGTACGTGCATCACGATGGCTCGGTCGGCGTGCTGTTACAGGTCGAAGGGACGGCGACGGATCCGCAATTGCTGCGAGACATCTGCATGCATATCGCTGCTCGCAATCCGGTATCGGGCACGAAGGACGACGTCCCAGCCGACAAACTCGCCAAGGAAACGGAAATCGCACGCGATCAGACCAAAAATGACCCCAAGAACGCGAACAAGCCGGCCAACATCGTCGAGAAGATCATCGAAGGCAAAATGAAAACCTGGCTTGCGGAAAATGTTCTGCTCGAACAGCCGTTCGTGAAGGATGACAGCAAGACTGTCGGCCAACTCCTGTCAGGAAGTGGGCTCAAATTCGTACGTTTCGTGCGCTACAAAGTCGGTGAATTGAGCTAATGCGGTCAAAACTCAAAAACGGGTGGCACGAATCGACGTGCCACCCTCAATACACTTCAATCGAGAATCCATTTTGACCACTGATTACACCGATGGACACCGATAAATTCAGGAGTCCATCCGTGGCATTTCGTGTGATCCGTGGTTAAAATGGAATTCCTTTGGCTTGGAATTACACCAGACTCTCCAGCAAATACTTCAGCTTTCGCACCTCGGACTCCATTGCAAACGGCGCTTCGGGCACGTCTTGAAGGGCAACCGTCAGCAGGCGGTCATATCGGCAACGCGACAGCTGCGAAATGATTCGACCGTACTCGATTTCGCCCTGCCCGATACGAACCTGGAACTTTCCAGGCGCCCTGCCGCTGTCGCGTAGGTGAAGGTGTCGGACGTACGGAAACAACTCGTCGTAAGATCCGCCTTGGTGTGGCCCATTCACATAATGGCTCGGGTCGAGGGTGACGCCGAGTCCGGGCACGCGCTCGCAGAGTTCGCGCGTGGCTTTCGGAAATTCGGTGAGCGTGCCGATGCGGGTCGCCACGGAAAGGACGAGACCTTCCGCCTGGACGAATTGGGCGAGTTTGGCGAGTCTTTTGATTTCGATTTCCAGGGGCGTTGTATTTGAACTGGCTGGAATCGTGATCAGCGATACCGCCGTGGCTCGCGCGAGCCGGCAGATCGCTTTCAACTGTTGCATGTACTCCCCTTCGTCTGGAGTATCCAACTCAGCACTGTAGGCCGCCGGCGTGAGACTGGGCCCAATCCGGACGCGAATCGCCTCGCGGGCGCCATCGGCCACGATCTCCGAAGGTTTCAGGTGAGTGCCATGTTCGGATATCGGCAGATCGACCTTACTGAATCCCAATTCCGCAATGAGCCGCAGCGATTGTTCAAGCGTCAGCCTCGCGAAACACTGCGTGGAACAAGCGACGTACATATTTCCCCCATTCTTGCGATGAGTGCCCGACAAGCCGATCCAACATCCCCCGATGCCTCGGCCCGTACTCGGTTCTACGTGCCGCTTCACCTCTCCCCCAGAGTGGTGAGACGGCCAGTATTTTACGATAGAATCGCTATTTGAGGGTGGGAGAATAACGTAACGGAACAATCAGTCAAGCTAGATTCGGCAGATTTTTCCGCAAAGGAGGAAAGATCACCTTGACAGGTGGGGGGTTCCTACACCAAAATAGTAGTTGGTGAGCATGATCGATTCGATTTTTTGAAATTTGAGTCGCCTCGCCAGGGAAGTCCGGTGCATTTTCTCGCCTTCACGGTTCTTACGGAAGATTCGCTCTTCCAAACACGGGGTAATTTCATGAAGATTCATTGGAACGTCCGCGGCTGGGCGCTGCTCCTGGCCACGGGTTGCTTCTTCCTTTGCACCGGAAGATCGCATGCTCAATTCCCAGGCATGATGGGCGGCGGTATGATGGGCGGCATGCCCGGCATGATGGGCGGCGGCGGCATGATGATGGGCGGCATGCCCGGAATGATGGGCGGCGGCGGCATGATGATGGGCGGAATGCCGGGCATGATGGGCGGCG
>CAZAFH010000222.1:0-3898 GCA_964484265.1 uncultured Singulisphaera sp. | reverse complement strand
ACGGCAATCTCCTCTATGTGCCAACAGCAGGCTACGTCGGCAGCGATTCGCTAACTTACCGCATCTTCGACGGCGCGGAGTATAGCGATCCGGTGACCATCAACATCAGCGTCACCAACACCGTTCCCGTTGCCGTCACCGATAGCTACTCGACCCACCACGACGTGCCGCTGTACGTATCGCCGATGACGAACGACAGCGACGCCGACAGCGATGTGCTAGCGCCGAGCATCGTCGATGACCCGACGCACGGCGTTGCCAGTTTCGACTTCTACGGCAATCTGCTCTACGTCCCAACACCCGGTTACGTCGGCAGCGATTCGCTGACCTACCGCATCTTCGATGGTGCCGAGTACAGCGATCCCGTGACGATCAGCATCAACGTCACCAATACGGCTTCGGTCGCGGTGAATGATGTGTATTCGACGCATCAAGCCCGGCCTATCACCGTGTCGCCGATGGCGAACGATAGCGATGCAGACAACGACGTATTGGCACCCACTTTGATCGATTCTCCGCTCAATGGCGTTGCCTACTTCGACTACCTGGGCAATCTGATCTACGTGCCTAACGCGGGCTTCGCGGGAGACGAAACGCTGACGTACCGCGTGTTTGACGGCGCGGAGTACAGCGATCCAGCGACGATCACGATTCACGTCAACAAACTTGCGTGGACCGGGCAAGGCGACGGCACCAGCTGGAACGACGCCGCCAACTGGGAAGACAACATCCTGCCAACGCCGGACGACGATGTGGTGATCGCCGCATCGGGTATCACGGTGGTCATCGCCGAGCCGTATGCGGTGACGGTGCGCAGCATCGAGAGTGCCGCGGATTTGACGGTAGCCGGTTCGCTGACGTTAACAGCGGGTGAGTCGAGTGTCGCGGGAGCGTTTACGTTGACGGGGACGGCATCACTCGCAGAGGACACCGAACTGACGTTGACCGGCGGAGGTAGCTATTCGGGGACCTTCGACATTTCGGCAGATTCCGACGTAAAATTGGCGGAAGGATTATTCACGGCGTTGCAAGGTGCACAAGGAACGGGTCAGGGGCGCTTCATTGTTGGGGACGGCGGCAATACGGCTACGTTGACTATCGCGGCAGGAATATCAGTCCGTCATAACAACGTTAACCTCGTCACGGGTGGAACCGTAAATGGAGACGGAGAACTTACGGTGGGGGGCGATTCCTATTTTCGCGGTGGCCGCATGACTGGCGCTGGTTTGACGCTCAACGAAGGCTCGTTCACAATTGAGAACTCTGCTGCCGACATGAATCGGCGCTTCGTCAACCGTAATCTCGTAGCTTGGACGGGAAGCTACACTGGCGCTCCAGCGAATATAGCACTGGAACTCGGTGAATTTGTCAATGATGGTGGAATATTTCGCGTCATCACGGCAGCTGGTCGCACAATGCGAACCAATGTTCAAAACGGCGGTCTCAACAGTAGCCCGTTTCTTAACCAAAACCGAGGCAACACTAAAGGTCTCGTTACCGTCGTAGGTGACGGCACTGTCTACTTCGAGAATTTCCTCGGATTCACCAACGCAGCGGAAATCTCCGTGGCAAGCGGAAGCAGGTTGATTTTTAAGACCTTCGGAGCCGGAGCGGAGTTTGAAAATACTGCCCAAGGTCGGTTCACCACAGATTACAATGCGTGGGTCACATTCCAGGATGGACGTTACGTATTCAACGGCGTCTCGGCGGGACCGAATGACCGACAACTAGGAGGCAACGGTGTCTACACCGTCAGCGATCTCGGAATACTTGTAGTTACCAAGAACAATATCGCTCGAGCAACCACGCTTAATCTCGCGGCTGGCGGTGAACTTCTTGGGTTCGGTCAGTTCAATGCGAACCTTTTCCTGTGGTCCGGCGGCGAGATGCGAAATGCCTCGAATTTCCCCATCGAACCAGGAATCGGACAAGGCACGGTATTCCTCGAAAATCTCGATGTCATGCGCATCATGTCAACGGTAACGCTGCGTCGCAATATCATAAACGCAGGCAGGATCGAGTGGTGGGAGACGGCAGACATTATCAATCTCGGTGAGGACGGACTTTTCAATAATGACGCCGGCACATTCGACGTACTGAATTCCGCTGGCACGATGTTGCGCTTGATGGGAAACACAAGCTCCTTCATTCTTCAAAATGGGGCTCTGTTACGAAAAGAGTACACCCCGAACAACAATCCGATCGAAACAACCTCATTCGATATTCCAATTTCCAACACCGATAGCAACATTATCGCCAACGGTCGAATTGCAGTAAACAATACCTACACGCAATCCGGTGATAACGCGTCAATTCAATTCGGCAACGCTGTCTATTTGATCGACAAATTTTTGTCGACCGGTGGCGCTGTTTCATTGCGCGGGGGCGATCTTACGGTGACTAACCCTCCAGATGCAGCAAATCCGATCATCAACACGGGATTTGATATGCGCGGCAGTATGCACGGCCAGTTGTTTCAGACAACGCTCAGCAGTTCCCTTGAATTGACGGGAAATCTGGACATACTTGATGGAAATAACCAAGCTCAAGTCAATTTTTCGCAGGTGATGCTACGCCTCAACGGTTTCACGCTGAATGTTGCCCAAGGAATATACAACCACAATAACCTGGCCCCCACCGAGGCGATCTTTTTGGGCGGCGGGACATTGAGAGCATTTCAGACAAACATCAATTCCAACGTCACAGGACCGGGCACGATCGACAACCGGCTGATTATGCCGGGCGGGCGGCGATTGCGGATCACGGATCCCAATACACAAGTTGGCTCGCTCCTCTTGTCGGACGGATTAACAATGCAAATGGGGTCTGCAGTGACCTTTCAACTCGCCCTGGCTGGACACGATCAGCTGACCGTGGTAAATCATGCCGTCCTTGCTGGAACCTTGGAAGTCGAGCTACTCGACTACACGCCTATCGTTGATGACGAGTTCGAATTGATTCTTTGTGACACCTACAGTGGCACATTCGATAATGCGGCAATCGAATTGGGCAATGGCTACTATCTCGATATCATTTATCGCGACTTCAGCGTCGTAGTTATCGTTCGACAGCATACTTAATCAATCGCCCTATTTTTTCATGATGTCGTTGGCAAGCGTCTGTGCATTCTCGCCAATCCAATTTCTGGTCTATGACGTACGATTGATTCACCAGCGACAAATAGATTTGTATGGAGCCTTCATGAACATTCGCAATCCAGGCATTCCGTGGTCGGCGATTTTTTCGGCGATTGTGTTCTCAATTGCAGCTAACTGCGTCGGGCAGGAGGCATTTGTTCTTAATGCCAAAGTTCCAAGTTTGTTGGCTTTTTCTGCAGATAGCACTCAGTTGGTCGCGAACTGTTATGGAAAATCTGCGCAGGTCTACAAAATGAAAAACCTGCCTGAAATGCACCTCGTAAGATATGCAGGCCTATCCGTTCCTACTATGCGCATCAGTCCAGACGGATCGAGCCTGCTTATTATCACACAGGAACGCAAAACAAATATTGAATATGACTCGTATCTATTCAAATATGACATAAGTACAGGCGGATTGCTTGAAAAAAAACTACTCCGCGATTCGACATCCGCATTCCTCTCCCCGGACGGAAATATCGTTAAGAGCTATGCCAATCGAAGAACTCTTCTTGTCCGCGATCTAACTACACTTAAGAGCGTGGAACTTGAAAACGGCTCTGAGTGGCCGATGATTTGGATTTCGCCCAACAACAAGCGCATCGCAACAATAAGTGACAAATTGTACATTTGGGAGTATCCATCGGGTAAACTTATGCATGCCATTCCGCCCTCAAAGTACCATTCGGGAAGGATTCATCTTGCCTTTTCACCCAATGGAAAAATCCTGGCGGCGCAGGGAATGATAGCCAGCTGTTTGC
>CAZAFH010000221.1:0-3907 GCA_964484265.1 uncultured Singulisphaera sp. | reverse complement strand
ACTCGGCCGGGCGGCTCGCGTCGATCCTCAATCGCAACGGCTTGCTGACGACGTTCGCCTACAACACCGACGGCCAACTCATCACCAAGACCTGGTACGACGGCGCGACCGACGAGGACGATATCGTCGATACCTTCGAGTGGACCTACACGCCCGCCGGCCAACTCGCCTCGGCCAGCAATGCCGCGGGCGAATACGACTTCCAGTACAACGCTTATGGCCAGGTCACGCACGTCGATGAACCGTTCGGCGTGAGTCTCGATTTTGCTTACGATGCCAGCGGCAACCGCATCCTCGTCAAGGACTCGCTCGGCGGCGTCGAGACGTCGCTCTACAACGGCAACCAACTCATTCGCCGCACGCTGACGCAAGGCACGGAAGAACTGCGCATCGACTTCACCTATGACCAGTTTGGCCGCGTGGTGAAGCAGACTCGTTATAGTGATGTTGGCGGCACGACGCTCGTGGCGACGACGACGTTTGCGTACAGTGCTCGCGGCAACGTTACAAGTATCGTGCATGCCGATTCCGAGAATGATCCGATTACTCAGTTTGACTATGTGTATGACCTCGCTGGGCGAATCGAGTCAATAACCACGCTACAGACCGGTTTCAGCGGCACCCCAGGGACGACTGACTATGGTTATGACGAGCAAGACCAACTCATCGATGATGATGTGAATACTTATGACTATGACGAAGGCGGAAATCGCGCGACCGGTTATACCTATGTAGCCAATCCCGATGAAGAACACGAAACCAACTGGATCGCCAATGACGGCGTATGGGACTACACGTATGATCTCGATGGCAACCTCACCGTGAAGTCGAATGAATCCGAATCGTGGCACTATGGCTACGATCACGAGCGGCACTTGATCCACGTCGAACACCGCGATGACATGGATGCCGTTGACCTCGCGGTTGACTTTAAGTACGATGTATTTGGAAATCGGGTGGAGAAAATCGTGGATGCCGATGGCGACGGTGAAGGCTCAGCCGTCACCAGCAAATTCGCAATCTACGGCTGGAACCCTTCGAAACCCACGCCCGTCGGCAACGAAAACAACGACGTCTGGGCCGACCTGGACGGCAGCAGTTCTTTGATAACGCATTACCTACGCGGCGACATCGTCGATCAAATCATCGCCCGCACCGACGGCACGAATTCGCGCTGGAACCTGACCGACCACCTCGGCAGCACGCGCGACGTTATCGACCAGTCGGGATCGCTGCAAGACAGCATACAATATGACGGCTTCGGCAACATCATCGCCGAAACCGACGACGCCGAGCGCGGCCGCTATGCGTGGACCGGGCGCGAGTACGACGTCGAGATCGACCTGCAATACAACCGCGCTCGCTACTACGACGCGACGACTGGGCGCTGGATCTCGCAGGATCCGCTGGGGTTTGATGCTGGGGATAGCAACCTGTATCGGTATGTGAATAACCGGGCGACGGTGGCGAGTGATCCTAGTGGCCGCTTTTTTGTAACAAGAGATGCTCAGATCGCAAATAACTTTGCCGCACTATTTAGTAAGATAACGAAAAGGAACCGATTACCAACAAAAATAAACAACAATCTGTATTATTTTCACCTTGACGATCGGGACCGAATTGCTTTGTTTCGGTTCGAGGAATTACAGATGAAATACAAATTTGTAGACGCAAGAAGGAATCAGTTCTTCTATTCATCTGGAACGATGGGAAACGAACTTGGACAGGCCAGTTATCTAGATTTAAATGGATTCAAAGCAATTACTTTGGTAGCGAAAGAAAAGGAGAAGATCGACGAGGAGCGAAAAAAAATATTGGGACCTCATATACAAAACCTAACTATAGATGTCGGCGGGGAGGGTAGATACAACAAACAAGGAATTATCAGTGTCAACATAGAAGAATCCGTGACTACGACGAAGGCGAATAACGAGCAGCAAGTTTGGCTTTTTGTTAATGGCCAATTTCTTAATAAAGCATTCAAGGCTAGGTCGGTTGATCGGATTATTACGGAACGAACAAACTTAGAAAGTGATCGAAAGTTCTTGGAGAGCGCGGCCAGTATAATCAAAATTCCTTCAGGGGTAATTGAGATTTCCAATGCAACCCTGCAGGAGTGGGAGATGGTAAGAGGTGGGTATTTAAAAGACCTATTCAAGAATCAAGGAGTTGAAGTTCTGTATTCCAAGCCGATGAAAAAGACTTTTCCTGACGCTTCTGGGCCGTTTTCGGGAGAAACTATCATCATCTCATTCAGGGTGAAAAAATAGAGGAGTTCAGTAGTGGCTTTTGCTTTCCCATTGTTGTTGTCCGCGAACGTGTGTTTTTTGAACGAGTGTATTCAATTAGAGTACGCGATCCGCAGTCATAGAAATCTGGGGGCAATTGTCACCTTTTTACGTCTTGAGGACGGACAAATTGTTGAGGGGGCTTCCGGATTGCCCACGTTTATATATAACACGACTCCCAAGGGTGAGCTTCCATTGGTGAGAGTAAATTACGGCTTGGTTTTCAGAAACCAGGCAGACCCATTCATTAAAAAGCTTCCAAGTGGCGACAGGTTAACGTATTTGGCAATTAATTCTAACGTCGTTTCGGACTTTACGTGTCGTGATTTGACGCATATTAAAAACCTAAAGTTTCTGGATTTGAGCCAAAACGGTCGCTTTTCAAGTGGTAATCGTGCTTTTTTTTCGTCGTTCGGAAAATTAGAAGCATTGTGGATGCGGCACACGGGAATTACAGATCGAGAGATTGAGGCGTTAAATCACCTAGAAAAGCTAAGACTACTGGATGTTTCTTCGACTCGCGTGACTGGAAAAAATTTTTCTAAGCTTAAACTCTTGAGAAGCTTGTCTACGTTAATGCTATCAAGTGAAACCACGGATCATGGAGTGAAGGAAGTGGCTTCGTCCTTTCCAAATTTGGAGTCAATTAGCATAGATGGCCGGTCAGTTACCGACCTTGGATTACTTGCATTGTCGCCGCTAAAAAAACTTAAGAAGATCTCGATTCATGATACTTCCGTTACGGGTGCCGGATTCTATTCGCTTGCAACGCACCGTAATCTCGAATTTGTTGATCTCAGCTTGTCTAACGTTTCGGATAATATAGTCGACGTTCTTGTTAGATTACCGAAGTTAAGGTATATTTGTTTGTCTAGTTCAAAGAAGGTAACCGGAGTTGGTTTTGATCGGCTTAGGATTTGCAAGGATTTAGAAGCACTTTCACTGGAATTCACCGGCGTTAATGACACAGGCATGCGGGATCTTGCCAAGATCGAATCATTGAAATATTTAAATGTTTTAGGCTGTAGGCTGTCGGCGAATGCAGTAAACGAAATCGTTAAGGCGAAAAACCTAATTGAACTCGATATTTCAGGAATGCCGATAGATGATGCTTGCCTTGATTTACTAGCGACATTGCCAATGCTGAGAGAGGTCGGTTTGGGTAATACGAACGCTTCAAAAGAAGGAATTCGACAATTCTACGAGGCTATACGAAGTCGAAAAGGGAAATAGCATTTTTGGTAGCGAGTACCCCGCGTCCTGCACAAGAACGATGGAACGGCGCGGGCCAAGCAAAAACTGCGACGAATGCGACAAAAATGGTTCGGTAAGTCGAGCCTCGCAAAGAAACTCTGCCAGCGGAATGGGGATTTCGACCCGCTGTTGCACGCTCGAAACGGGTGTTTTTCCTCTGTCGTAACGCGCTGGCGGCGGGGATTGCAAACTCGGTTGCGAGGTGTTTTTTCGTTTTTTGCAAAATTATCTGCATGCAGTTCTCTATACCCCTCCCTCGGGAACTTGGCCAACACCCCCTAAAAGTGCAAAAAAAGGCCGAAAAAGTGCAAAAGCGCTTGGCCATCGGCTGTTGGCCAGGAGCTTCAGTGAATGTTGTAAAAAGC
>CAZAFH010000220.1:0-3925 GCA_964484265.1 uncultured Singulisphaera sp. | reverse complement strand
TTCATCAAGGCGAACATCAAGCTGGACGACAGCGTGACCAAGGCCAGCACCGAGGACTCGAAGAAGGTGGTGGGAATCTGCACCCAGTACGCCCAGCAGGGGATGTTCAACATCTTCCTCGTGGTGTTCTTCAGCACGCTCGGCTTCGCGTTCCTCGACGAGTTCTTCTTCATCGGTTACCTGATCTCGATCGCGCTGTTCGGCCTGTACCAAGCCATCTTCATGGCGAACGCCGGCGGCGCGTGGGACAATGCGAAGAAGATCGTCGAAACCGAACTGAAGGCGAAGGGCACCCCGCTGCACGACGCCACCGTGGTCGGCGACACCGTCGGCGACCCGTTCAAGGACACCTCCAGCGTGGCCCTGAACCCGATCATCAAGTTCACCACGCTCTTCGGCCTGCTCGCCGTGGAAGTGGCCGTGATGATGGCGGACAAGGATCTGCGAATGGGCCTGACCGTCGCGTTCCTCGTGATCTCGATGTTCTTCGTATACCGCAGCTTCTACGGCATGCGGATCAAGGAATCGCCCGAGGTGGCGAAGCACTGATCGCAGACCGCCTCGCGCATCGACGAAACCGCAAGCGGCAGTTGTGCCGCTTGCGGTTTCGCTCATTTGTGGCTCGTGTAGCATGGCCCGCATGTCGACCGTGAGCATGGGTGTCCACATCCTGGATCGCATGGAGCGGGCCGTGGCCAAAGTGCGTGAACGGCTCCTGCGCGCCACTTCGGCTCTGAACGCCGCCGGAATCCCTTACGCGGTCGTGGGCGGGAATGCGGTCGCATCGTGGGTCGCCACGGTCGATGAAGGCGCCGTCCGAAACACCCGCGATGTGGATTTGCTGGTCCGCCGCCGCGATCTGCCCGCGGTCAAGGCTGCACTTGAGGCGGCCGGGTTCGTTTACGGCGAACTGATGGACGACGTGATGTTCCGTGATGGCGTGGACGGCAAACCGAGTGAAGCGATTCACCTGTTGTTCGCGGGGGAGAAAACTCGGGCCGATCACATCCTGCCGGCGCCCGAAATCCCGACCGTCGAAGATCCCGCGAACTTCCAGGTGATCGAATTGGAATCGCTGCTCGTGATGAAACTGACGTCGAACCGCGACAAGGACCGAACCCATGTGCGTGACTTGGTCGCCATGCAACTGATTAACGAATCATGGCTCGACCGGCTGCCTCCCGAACTGGCCAAGCGGTTGAAGCACGTCCTCGACACACCAGACGGTTGATCCTCAACTCTCGCCGGCAAATCCGCGGCGCATCTGGTTCTCGGTGATGCACCGCGGCAGCACGAATTGCAGCAAGTAATCCGGGCCTCCGGCCTTCGAGCCGATGCCGCTCAGCTTGAACCCGCCGAACGGCTGGCGATCCACGAGCGCACCCGTGCACTTCCGGTTCACGTACAGGTTTCCCACGCGAAACCGCTTCTTCACCGCGGCGATGTGTTCGGGGCTGCGGCTGAACACGCCGCCGGTGAGGGCGTACTTCGTGCCGTTCGCGATGCGGATCGCGTCGTCCAAGTCCTTCGCGCGGATCACGGACAGGACCGGGCCGAAGATCTCTTCTTGGGCGATGGTCGCATTTTCCGGCACGTCCGCGAAGATGGTCGGCCCCACGAAGTACCCTTGCTCCGCAAGCGAGCCGAGATCGGCTTGGTAAGCGAGCCGCGCTTCGCGCTTGCCCGTCTCGATGAACTTGAGGATGCGTTCGCGCGATTCGTGATCGATCACCGGCCCGAGCGATGTACCTGGTGAATCAGCGGGCGCGACCGTCAGGCTGCGGGTTGCTTCCACGAGGCGGTGAAGGAACTGGTCGTAGATGCCGTCCAGCACGATGGCGCGGGAACCGGCCGAACACTTCTGCCCGGCGTAGCCGAACGCCGAATCGACGACGCCCTTCACGGCCTCGTCCAGGTCCGCGTCGGTGTCCACGATCACGGTGTTCTTGCCGCCCATCTCGGCGATCACGCGCTTCACGAGGTTCTGCCCGCCGGGCGTGCGGCTCGCCTGCTCGTTGATCAGGAGCCCGACCTTCAGCGACCCGGTGAATGCGATGATCGCGACATCGGGATGCTGCACGATCGTCGGGCCGATCTCTTCGCCGATGCCGGGGAGAAGGTTGACGACTCCCGGCGGTGCGCCCGCAGCGAGGAAGCACTCCATGAGCTTCCCCGCGACCGCGGTCGATTGCTCGGCGGGCTTCATGATCGCCGTGTTCCCGGTGGCGAGCGCGGCAGCGGTCATGCCAGTGAGAATGGCGAGCGGGAAGTTCCACGGTGCGATCACGACCGCGACGCCGCGCGGATCGTGAAAGTAGCGGTTGTCTTCGCCCGGCACGTCGCGTGCGGATTCAGAGCCTTGCAACTTCACAGCTTCGACCGCATAGTACTCGCAGAAGTCGATGGCCTCGGCGACGTCGGCGTCGGCTTCGCGCCACGGCTTGCCCGTCTCCAGGATGATCCACGCGCACAGTTCGAAACGCCGTTTGCGGAACTGCTCCGCGGTTCGACGAAGGAACGCGGCGCGTTCTTCGACGGGCGTGTCGCGCCACGAATCGAATGCGGCAAGAGCCGCCGCCACCGCCGCATTCGCGTCTTCCACCGTGGAGAGCGCGAACTCGCACACGGTTTCCCGCCAGTTCGACGGGTTCATCCGGATCTGTCCCTTCACCGAATCGACCGGCCGGTTGCCGATGACCGGCTTGATGCTGCGTTGGAACGCTTCGGCCATCTCGGACCGGACCTGACCCAATGCAGCAGTCATCGCCGCGCGGTTGGCTTCTTTGGAGAAATCGGTCGGCGGTTCGTTCCGAAATTCTTGAGGACTCCTCAAGCCCACCGACGGCTGTCGGTGGGCTTTGGGCGGTTGCTCAACGCGCCCGATCGTTGCGGGATTCATCAGCAGCACCTCTTCGGACACGCCTTCCGCGAAGCCTTGTCGCAAGAACGAATCGTTGGACGAGTTCTCGAGCAGCCGCCGTACGAGGTACGCCATGCCGGGCAGAAGCTGGCCGTACGGGGTGTAGATCCGCAGCCGGTACCCGAGCGAGAGAATCGCGTCCTTGATCGGGTCGGCCATGCCGTAGAGCATCTGGAACTCGAAGCGGTTGCGGGGCACGCCGAGTTGCTCCGCGGCCGCCATCGCGTGGGCGATGCTCCGCAGGTTGTGGCTGCCGAACGCCGGCACCAGCCACTCCGAGTTTGCGAGCAGAAACAGGCTCAGCTTCTCGAAATTGGCGTCCGAATCGGGCTTGAACGTGAACACCGGCACGGGCCAGTCGTTCTGCGCCGCAATCACGGTCTCGAAGTCCCAGTACGCCCCCTTCACGAGCCGTACCCACACCGGCGTGCCCCGTTCATTCTTCGCCCAATCCCGGAGCGAAACCAAATCGGCTTCGGTGTCGCGGAGGTACGCCTGGATCGCGATGCCGACGTGCGGCCAGTCGCGGAACTCGGGCTCGGTGAGAATCTCCTTGAAGATGCGGAGTGTCGTGTCCTTGAAGCTGTACTGCTCCATGTCGAAGTTCACGAACGCGCCGGTGGCCTTCGCCAGTTGCAGGATCGGCCGCAGGCGGCGGCACACGGCCCGGCTCGTGCCCTCCGGATCGATCGGGTCGAACTGCGAGTAGAGTGCCGAGAGTTTCACCGAGACGTTCACACGCGGGAGCGGGCCGCGGTCGTCGCGGTCGATGCGCGGCTCCTCGGGCCAACGGTTCACATCCGCTTCCAACCCGCGGAGCAAGTCGAAGTACTGCTTCTGAACGTGATCGGCTTCCGCCTCCGTAATGGTGGCTTCGCCCAACAGATCGATGGTGAATGCGAGGCGGCGCGACCGCAGTTGCTGGATCGCCTGCAAGGCCTCCTGCACGTTCGAGCCGGCGATGAACTTGCGGGCCATCTGGGTGGCGCCGGTGCGGGCCGCGAA
>CAZAFH010000219.1:0-4047 GCA_964484265.1 uncultured Singulisphaera sp. | reverse complement strand
CTGGCCGCCTGGCGGCGACGTTGACACCGGCCTGCCGATGGGGAAAATTCTCAACAAGCTCGGACCGGTCATAACAGGCACTAGCGACCCAATGGTTTTCCTGCCGGACGGCAAACACGTGGCATGTTTTGAAAAAAAATTCCCCGACGGCGATACCGGTCTCTATGCGCCGAATTTAGAAATATGGAATGTTAAAGAACAAAAGAAAGTCGTAACTCTGAAACATTCACCCATTATCATGGGAAATCGCCATATGGCAGTATCCCCGAATGGAAGATGGATCGCGTGCAGCAACGATCGCGGAACGATTCACATCTGGAATTTGCCTAAACTGGATCAACCTTGAAGAAGGAAAAAGGGAAAGAGGTGTCAGGATAGGACCACTGGAGGTGAGTACAACTCCGGCCACGGTCTCGCAGTTCGGCCTATTCCGGATACCGATACAGCCGCCGTGCGATTTCTTGCAGAGATCGCGGTTCGTCCTTGGGACGCTCGAAATGCCACCGGCTGTCCGTCGGCACAATGTCCTCGCCCAAGGGCCAGGGGCGGAAGGGCTCGTGGCCTAGCTCGGCGATCAGTTTCGCGCTCGACATGCTGACATCGCCGGCGCGCGGCGGCATCGGACCGGCGTCGATGCGCATGCATCCCTTCAGCAGCTCAGGGCCGTAATCGCCGACGCGATTGATTACCTGGGCGATCTGGTAAAGCGTCATCCGCCTCGGGCCGCCGCAATGGTATAGACCAGCGGAGTTGCTGGCCAGGAACCGCTCGAAAACGTCATTGAGATCATCGCAATAGGTGCAGCAGCGAACCTCGTCGAAGTAGAGCGTCGCCGGGCGATTGGCACGAAAACGCGACTGGATCCAGTCGATCGCGCCGGCGTGGCCGTTGAAACTCGGCCCCATCGGCAGCGAGATGCGCAGGATCGCCGCGGCGGGCATGCGCGTGGCGAATATCGCTTCGGCTTCGACCATCGTCTTTCCGTAGATGGTGACCGGGTCGGTCGGGTCGCTTTCGACATGTCCGCCGGCGGCCGTGCCTGAAAATACGAGATCGCTGGAGAGGTGCACGACTCGGGCCTCGACACGCCGAGCATTCGCGGAGATGACGTCGGCACTCAGGACGTTGATGGCCCGGGCCATGCGCGGGTCGAGTTCGCAGGCTTTGAGGGCGCAGTTGCCAATCGTGTTGAGGACGGAGCGGAAACCGTACTGATCGAAGATTCGCCGCATTCCGGGGGCGTCCTCCGCGTCGAGACTGAGAATACCGTCGCCGACGAGACGGAACGTTTGGTGCGGACGGATACCGATGACCTGGCCGGGATACTTGCGGTGGAAGTAATGAAAGGCATTGTAGCCTGCAACGCCGGCGAGACCGGTGATGAGCAAAGGCAAGCGATGGCGCAACATCGTGGTGTTGTATGGATCGCCCCGTTTAGCCGCTCGCTTTTGGCGAGCGCGGATTTCACGATGAAAACTGTCCGCGCTCGCCAAAAGCGAGCGGCTCGACGGGAGCGTTATTTCGACGACAGATTGAAATTGAACTGGTTCGTTTCCGATTTGACGGTCACGCGCAGTTCGCTCGTGAGTTGATCGGAGTAGCGAGCCGGGAGCAGGTTCTTGCCCGGCGTGCCGCCGGGATTGAGCGGCGGCGTACGCAGCGTGATGGTGACGCGGTATTCGCCTGCCTGCAGACCGTCGTTGGCGGTGTAGGTGGACATGGCATAGCCGCCGTCCGCTTCGATCCAGGCGTCGGACACGCGCGTGGCCTTTTTGCCTTCCTTGTCGTCCGGATCGGGCCGCCAGAATATGATCTGAGCCTCGGCGGCGGGAGAGCCGTCGATCATCACCTTGCCCGCGACGGGGAAGACGGGTTTGCGGTTGTAGACGATCACGCCTTCCTCGTCGCTGATCGGCTGCTTGAGGGCTTCGTCGTAGATGCCTTTGAGCTCGAGATTGGCGACGATCGGCGCTTCGGTCTTTTTCACGGTGACCCATGCGACCTGATCGAATTCGCCGTAGCGAACGCCGCGAAGCCGGCTGCCGCCGCCGGTGGTGGCGAGTTGGTAATAGTTCATGCCCTGGCGTACATATTTCTGGTAGCGGTGAAGGTGGCCCGCGAACACGGTGTAGTTGCGTCCTTTGAGCAGCGCTTCCATGTCCAGCCAGCCGTTTTTGTCGAGTCCGTTTTCGGTCCAGATCGGCTTGTGCACGCAGACGAAGGTCCAGCGCACGTTCGGGTTCGCCTTCAGCACGCCGGCGAAGTAGTCGATCTGCTCCTTGCTAATGCGAGCCGACTTGTCCGAAAAGGGGTCATCGGTGTTCATCGCAAGGAAAAGAACGTCCTTGTAGATGAAGTGATAATACCGCCGGCCGAAACGCGATTTCCATTCCTCGGTCTGCATGGCGTTGGTGACATCGTGATTGCCTGGCACGTAGAAGAACGGCATCTGCAATCGGCTGGCGTAGGTCTGGAATTCCTTCCACTCGCTGGCGACTTTCGCCTTGTCCTTCGTGTAACCTTCGATCAGGTCGCCGACGGACAGGACAAACGCGGGTTGCAGGAGATTGATCTGCTCGACGGCCTGGGAAAAGATGCGTGCACGATGCCCGCCGGTGCGGTCGCTGACGACGATGAAGTGGAATTTCTCAGCTGCGTCGTTGAGTCGAAGGTTCGTCCAGGGATTGCGATTTTCGACTTCGACCTGAAGGTCCGGCCTGACGGCTGCCTTTTGACCGCCCGAAATTGCGAACGCGCCGACCATGAGTCCAACAACCAACGCCGCTGCTGCAATTCGCTTCATCGTCCAGCCTCCGCGGGGAGTGATCAATATTCGAGGTAAGGAGATAATAGGCATTCGGGTGCGACATTGCATGAGTAAAATCGTAAAAAAGCGATGAATTTATGTCGAGCCCATGGAAAGCGTCTCACATGGAATTGCATGCGCTGCGATTGTCGCTGACGGAACACGACCTGAATGAATTGCTGCGCAAATATGTGCCGAAAAATATCGACGTTGAAGACCTTCGCATCAAACTTGCGGACAAGGCCGTACACATCACGGGCGTTTATCCGCTGTTTTTCCCGGTTAAATTCGAAACGATCTGGGAAGTCGGCGTCGAGAACGGCCACGCTACCGCGAAGCTCACTTCGTTCAAGGCGATGGGCGTGCCTGGCAATATTTTCAAGAGCGCGGTGGTAAAGATCGTTGAAGACCTGGCGAGGCAGGAAAGCTGGGTGCGCATCGTTGGCGATCGCTTCATGGCGGATGTCGAACTCGGCTGCTCGAAATATGCGGTGCTGGCCCATTTGCACCTCAAATCGATCAGCGTGAAACCAGGGTCGATGATGGTCGAGGCGGGGCATTGATCGAAGATTTATCTCGTCCGCACAATCGGCAAAACCTGCATATTCCGCCGAAATCGATTCAACCCGCGCGGCTTGCCAAAAAGAATTCACGCGGAAATTTGTCAAATCCGAATTATGAGTTATATTCGTATGGGGATCATTAGGTCTCCATTTGCCCCGCTCGCAATTCACTACGTTGTCTTACTTCAATGAGGTTCCCCATGACTGAAGCACCTGCCGCCTCGTTTGCCCCTGAATTGTGCGTCACCGACCGTCGCGGCAATGATCGCCGCAAGAAGCAGATCCCCGTCGCCATCGACCGGCGTTCAGGCAAGGATCGGCGCGATGAAAAGGGCGAGCGCCGCCGCCAGATCGATCCGACGACGTGCGAACGCGACTACACGAACGACGAAATCGAGTTCATGAAGGCGATGGACCAGTACAAACGCGACAACCGCCGGCCGTTCCCGACGTGGAGCGAGGTGCTCGAGGTGATGCGTGCTCTCGGCTATCGCAAAGTCGCCGAGCAATCGCAGATGCCCGGCCTGGGCGCGTCGATGCCGCCGTCGGCGTGATTCCGTTCCTCTCTCGCACGCAAATCCCTATACTTACCGATGTGCGATCGTAGGCATCATGCTCCGCGTGTTGACCACCGGTTCGCAGCGCAGCGGGTACAGCACACCCCGCGGCGTGACCACC
>CAZAFH010000218.1:0-4094 GCA_964484265.1 uncultured Singulisphaera sp. | reverse complement strand
CATCGCGAAATAGCGTGATGAGGTTTTTCGGCACGGGCGAATGCCCAGGTGAACCGCCAATCTCGGCGTAATATTCCCAGTCCTCGCGTTTCATGCGAGGCAGCAGCTTTTTCTGGATCCGCGCCACGCACAACGGCGTGTTGAATGGTTTGCACTGCTTCTCCGGAAACAGGCCAAAGGCGTAGAGGAATCCGTCGTCCATCATGCACGCCACGCCCAGCCGCGGCTGATTGGGATCGTCGGCAAAGCGGTAGCGTTCGATCTTCCATGCGGTCGGTTCGTCGAGCGGATTGGCGATTTGCAATAGTTCGTTCTGGAACCAATCGAACTGAAAGCCAGGCTCGCCCTTCTCGCGCCGGCGGATGACTTTGCAGAAGAGGTAGAGCTTGCCATCGACGATGCCGCCGTCGCCTGGCCAATACCACGTGCCCTTGTCGAGCGGCTTGAGGATCGAATCGGGTCCGCTGGAATTCTTCGCCCAGTAGAAGCGAAACGGATCGTCCGCGTTCTTCAACGATTGCCAGGCGAACGTGTTGTTGACCATGCGCGGCTTGACGCGCTTGCCGTCCTTGATGCTGCCGATCCAGGTGTCGGCGAACAGCCAAAGCGTGCGATCCGCGGAGAGCCGAATCGTCTGCGCCCCATCGCCGCCGGTCCAACCTTCGGTGTGCTGGAACTTTTTGGTGAGAGCCGGCAACGGCTTGCTCTCGACGAGTTCGAGCGGGCAAGCGGGTTGGGCGAGGGTGAGGGAACTGACGAGAATCATTGATGCAATCATCTGCGATCTCCATATTCACTGCGCGATTGCGGAGCACCGAAGGTGCGCAAACAAATTAGCCCAGGGCCAAGCGCAGCGGCGAAGCCGCGAAGCAACGCCCTGGGTTACAGTGGCGAGAAACGATAGCTCTGAAAGAGCGAAACATCGTACCCATGCGAAAACAAGTTCTCGCTCCTCCGTTAATCCCAAACGTACTTTTCATCAAATTCAACCTGATGGCGATTCAACAACACCCGCAATTCATCCTGGAACGACATCCTATGATGATGCGACTCCTGGTTGCGAATATACGACTCTACGGGGTCCGCATTCGACACGCTCACCGAAAACGCGGCATAGCCGTGTTGCCAAAAGAAGTCAGCGATTGCACCTTCATGCTTCATCCATTTGGAACTACTTTTCTTTACTTCTTCCACGATCTTTTTTTAGGCATGATTCTTCGACAAGAGGAACAACACATGGACGTGATCCTCGGTTCCACCGATAGCTATGGCTGGGCTTTCCCATTGTTGAAAGATGCCCGCTTGGTAAGCAAATAGACTATCGCGGATCTCTGAAACGATGGTTGGCTTGCGCTGTTTCGTGCTATAGACGAGGTGAATCAAGTTCTTCGCCAGCGATTGCGACATCGTTGATTTCCGCGGTGTTACGCTCTTTCAGAGCTTATTAATCGGCCGATTTTCTACCCAGGGCGACGCTGCGCGGCTTCGCCGCTTCGCTCTACTCTGGGCTGGTATGTTTGCGCACCTTCGGTGCTCCCATTTCTCTTGGCGCCTTTGCGCCTTTGCGTGAGACTTGGTTTTTATCCCGGCAGTTTCGGCACGAGCGGCCAGGTTGAGAGGCGTTTCTCGCACCAGGCTGCCGTGCTGAATAGCTCGGCTTCGTGGTTGCGGGCGCCGACGAGTTGGATCGCCAACGGCAGGCCGTCCACGTTGTAACCCGTCTGGATCGAGATCGTCGGCAGGCCCGTATAGCTCCACGGCGAGTTGAACGCGGGGTCGCCCGTCGTGTCCGCCAGCGGGGCAGGGCCAGTCGTTGCGGGGCACAACAGCACCTTGCCGTCGCGCATGGCGGCGTCCATCGCATAGATCAATTGCAATTGGTGCTCCTTCGTGCGTGCGTACTCCGGCGCCGTGCATGCCAGGCCTTCGTTGAGGAGCGACGAGATTCGCGGCGAGTAGTCGTCGGGCCGGCGTTTGAAGCGTGATTCGTGATACTGCGCCGCTTCCACTGCCATGACAATGCGATGCCGGGCGATGATATCGCTGAAACCCGCAGGCAGGGCAACCTCTTCCACGGCCGCGCCGTCGTTCTCGAAGCGGTGGGCGATTTCGTCCATCATCGCGCGCACATTCTCATCGGCACGTTCTTCGAACAACTGCCTCAGCCGCCCAAAACGCGGCCGACTGACGGCGACACTGGCGTGCTCGGCGTAGTTGGGCAACATGTCCATATCGCCCATGCCGCGAAGTAGGAATGCGAGATCGGTGACATTGTGCGCCATCGGGCCGGGGTGATCCATCGAGTGCGCGAGCGTGAGGATGCCGTCGAGATCGAGCAGGCCGTAGGTCGGTTTGATCGTCGCCACGCCGCAGTAGGAGGCGGGGCGCGTAAGCGATCCACCCGTCTGCGAGCCGATCGCGCCGAGGCACATGCCGGTCGCGACCGCTGCCGCCGATCCGCTCGACGACCCGCCCGGCGTATGGGCGAGGTTCCAGGGATTGCGCGTCACGGGCGGATCGAAGCTGGCGTACTGCGTCGTCACGGTCTTGCCGAGAAAGATCGCGCCTGCGGTTCGCAGCGAGGCGATGACGGGCGCGTCCTGGCGCGCGATGCTGTTGGCCCAGAGTTTCGAGCCGCACGCCGTCGGCCAATCGAAGACGTCGAAGATGTCCTTGATGCCGAGCGGAATGCCATGCAACGGCCCGCGCGACTGGCCCGCTTCAAGCTCCGCCGTCAACCGCCGAGCCTCGGCCAGCGCGCCTTCGCGATCGACGAAAACCCACGCCTTGACGTGTGGTTCCCAGCGATCGATCGCGGCAAAACATTGCTCGACAAGATCGACCGGCGTGACGCGTTTGCCCTTAATTGCCTCGGCGGCCTCGTGGATGGTCATTGGTCATTAGTCCTTGGTCATTAGTCATTCGCACGCCGGTGGAAGTCCTCCGACGATCGATTCACGTTTATTTACTTTCACTGTACATTACACGTAATGTTCTGACCATTGACTAATGACCAATGACAAGTGACCAATGACCAAAATCGCAATCCTCGGCGGCACGGGTTACACGGCGTGCGAACTGATCAAGATTCTGCTTCGGCATCCGCATGCGGAGATCGTGGCCGTCACTTCACGCGATGAGAAGATGCCTTCAGTAGCCGAATCCCATCCGAGCCTCGCCGGGCGGATCAAGCTGCGAATGGAGCCGTTTGACGCGGAGAAACTCGCCGCAAAAGGCGTGCAATGCGTTTTCGGTTGCCTGCCGCACGGTGCGAGCATGGATGCGGTGCAGGCGCTTTTGCTCCCCTCTCCCTCCGGGAGAGGGGTTGGGGGTGAGGCGGAATTCACAGCGGCCTCTCCCTCACCCCCACCCCCCCCGGAGGGAGACGGGAGTAAGATTCGCGTCATCGACCTCAGTGCGGACTATCGGCTGCGCGATCCGAATGTTTATGCGCAATGGTATGGCGAGAGTCATCACGATTTGCCGAACCTCGCCAAGGCGGTGTATGGACTGCCTGAAATCTATGCCGACGACATCAAGTCGGCCGGGCTCGTCGCCAATCCCGGGTGTTATCCGCAGACGGGCATTCTGGGTCTCGCGCCGCTCGTCGCGGGCAAGTACATCAAGCTGAGCGACATTATCATCGACTCGAAGTCCGGCGTCTCCGGCGCGGGCCGCACGCCGAAGCTCAACACGCACTTTCCCGAATGCAACGAGAGCGTGACGGCGTACAGCGTCGGCCAACATCGCCACACGCCAGAGATCGAACAGACGCTGAGCGATATCGCCGGCGAACCCGTCGAAGTCATCTTCACTCCGCAACTGATGCCGATGGACCGCGGCATCTTCTCGACGATCTATGCGACGCCGCACCGTCCGCTCACCGAGGCTCAGTTGCTCGATCTCTACCGCACCTATTATGCGAACGCGCCATTTGTCCGCATCACCGATCGCGTACCCGCAACCAAGGACACATCGCACACCAACTTCATCGATATCACGCTCCGTGTCGTTCGCGGCCGAGTCCTCGTCCTCGTCGCCGAGGACAACCTGATCCGCGCCGCGAGCGGCCTCGCCCGCCAGAGCACCCACCG
>CAZAFH010000217.1:0-4202 GCA_964484265.1 uncultured Singulisphaera sp. | reverse complement strand
GCTCCATCGTGCTACATCACCACGCTCGAACGGCTATTCGCAACCATCGGCCCGCAAGACGCCGAGCAGAACATCACCGGCCAGGTGGCGTTCGGCATGGAGCACACCGATTTCGTGACGATGCGTGCCCCTCGGCCGACGCTCATCTGCATCGCCTCGCAGGATTACTTCGACCAGGTCGGCTCCTGGACGACCTTCCGTGAAGCCACGCAGATCTACGCGAAACTCGGACATGGCGAACGCGTGAACCTTTTCGAGTACGACGACAAACACGGCTTCTCGAAACCACGCCGCGAGGCCGCAATGCGCTGGATGCGCCGGTGGCTGTTGAATGCTGACGATGCGCCAAGCGAGGGCGACTTCAAATCTTTCACCGACGAGCAACTGCAATGCACGCGCTCCGGTCAGGTGCTGGCCGACTTCAAGGGTATCTCGGCGTTCGGTCTGAATGTGCAGGTCGCCAAGAAGCACGAAGCTGACCGTGCCAAGTTCGCATCGCTCGGCGCGAAAGAACGGCAAGCGGAGATTCGGCGACGATTGGTGCTATCCGAAGAAACTCCGAAAGCAAAATTACTTAGCACGAAGATTCATTACCTCGAAGATCGCCTGAGCACGCACAAGTTGACCTACGAAACGGTACCCGGCATCCGCGTGCCGGCGCTTCGCTTCAAGCATCTTGCGCCGAAAGGCGCGACTATCGTCGTGCTGCCGGATCAGGGTTTGCCCACCGCTGGCAAATTGACTGGCTGGCTGGACGACGCCTATCAGAAAAACCATCAGGAAGTCTGGACCTTCGACGTACGCGGCATGGGCGAGACGCAACCACTCGGCAAAAGCGCTTACTTCGGCTCGGACGAGAAGCAAGCATTCCTCGCGCTGCACATCGGCCGCCCGCTGCTCGGCCAGCGTGTGCTTGATGTGTTATCGATGCTCAAGTCCATCCCCGGCGACGAGATTCACCTCGTCGGCCAGGGTGCGACAGGCCCGATGGCGCTGCACGTCGCCGCCCTCGATCCGCGCGTGAAAGCTGTGACGCTGGAGAAATCGCTCGCATCGTGGGAGAGCGTTGTGCGCACACCGATCAGCACGGCACAGCTCGCCAACGTCGTGCCCGGTGTGCTGACAGCGTATGACCTACCGGACCTGGCCGAATCGCTGGCCCCACGCTCGTTGACGATTCGCGCCGCCGTGGATGCTACGCAGACGCCGTTGACGAAAGCTGCGGCGGAGGCGACGTACACGCGTTGCCGGGCCGCGTATGCGAAAGCGGGAGCGGCGAAGGCGTTGGTGGTGGAGTGAGGTTTTGTTTGGCCGCGACGCGCCAGCGGAGCGCGAGATCAAACAATTAGAAAAAGATCGGCCAAGTAAATATCACAAATTTGTGATTTTGTGTATTGCATGCGTTCGTTTCTCGCGGTAATATCAGAGGTGAAGAGATGCCTCAAACGACTTTGCTCGTGTTCCGAGACAAATCGGGGGAATCTCCGTTGCTCGCTTGGCTAGCGGAACTCCAAGAAACTGATGCGAAGGCGTTTGTGAAATGCATTGAACGAATTTTGCAGTTGGAACGATTCGGACATGAATTGCGCCGGCCCGCAGCCGACATTCTGCGCGACAATATTCACGAGCTAAGAACCAAGCGAGGGCGAGTTCATTATCGAATTCTCTACTTTTTCTGCGAAAGTGATCGCAACGTCGCCTGTTTGACGCATGGATTCACCAAGGAAGGCGCTGTTCCAAAATCGGAAATAGAGTTTGCTATCAAAGCGAAGCAACTCGTCGATAACGACCGCGTTCGATTTACAATGGAATGGGAGGTGTAGCATGGCAAAAAAAACAACACGCAATTTCGGCGACGTCCTTCGCGCCAAACTCGCAGCGAATCCAGATTTGGCGGCTGCGGTTGAAGAAGCGGCCTTCAACGCGAACATCGCACAACAGGTGTACGACCTTCGCACGGAAGCAGGTTTCACACAACGGCAACTTGCCGATCTCATCGGCACCAGGCAATCGGTCATCTCACGCATCGAAGACGCCGATTATAGCGGGCATTCGCTGACGTTGCTCAAGAAGATCGCCGTTGCTTTGAAGCAACGCCTCTGCGTCAAGTTTTTGCCCGAAGTTACTTCGTCAAAGGTAAAGCCCAAACGAAAACGCGAATCTGTAGTGGCGTAGCATTGGTGCGATTATCCGAACGCGATCGCCTGCCCCACCCGCGCCGATTCGATCGCTGCCGCACACACGTTGAACACCGCGAGGCTCGCGCGGGCGTCCATGATCGTCGGGCCTGCCGTGTCGATGGCATTCGCGAAATGGTCGGCGAGGCGCAGGTCGTTTTCGCTTGCCACCCGGCGTTGGCGATGTTCCTTCGGCGGTTGGTTACGGTAGTATATCTCGACGGTCGGACTCGCTTCATTGATGAGTAACGCGCCGGCGTCGCCGATGATGCGAATCTTCATTTCCCCGCCGCTCGGATGACTTGCCGCGCCGATTCGACCGAGGGCGATCGTGGCGACCGCGCCGCCATCGAGTTCGAGCGTCATGCTGCCGAGGTCTTCGATGCCGTTGTCAGCGTAGAGTTGATGGAAGTGCGCCGTGGCTCGCGCGAACACTTTGCGAACCGCCAGTCCGGTGAGTGTTTGCAGGTAACCGAGCGGATAGATGCCTTCGTTGGTGATTTCGCCCATCGGCGTTCTGCCCAGCCCGCCGTCGGAACCGTCGATGTGTGCCGCGATCTGGTGAGCATGCCAATCGAGCGGCGGATAGCCCGGCAGCCGAGAGCCAATCGGCGGCCCCGCATCCTTCGCGAAGTAGAAGTCGATGTGAACCGCACGCACCTTGCCCACCGCGCCGGCGTCGATCTGCTCCTTCGCATGAACGACGGCGGGAACGAAGTTGCGGTTCCACATCATGAAGCGCACGCCGCTCGCTTCCACTGCTTGAACCAGGCGCTCGGCCTCGGTTCGCTGAGTCGTCATCGGCTTGTCCTGCACGACATGTTTGCCGAGGTTGGCGGCACGGATGCTCAAATCGCAGTGGCGTTCGGCTTCCGAACTGACGATGGCGACATCGACATTGAAATCGCGCAACGCCTTTTCCACATCGCGAATGTACGGCACCTTGAACGCATCCGCAAGTTGTTGATTGCGCTCGTGCGCCCAATCGGGCACGCTGGCGTCATCCGCGACGACGACCAGTGCGAATCGACGATGCGATGTCAACCCGCGCGCGACATAGTCATGCTTGACGGCACTGAGGGCGGCACAGCGGAACACACGAGGCTCAGCCATGGAACGGGCCTCCTGTCAATTCAACGGCCTGGCCCAGAGCGATGGAGCGCTCGATCGCTTCGGATAGCGTCACCACCTGTCGCCAGGAATCGATGCTTGTGGACAGGTCTCGCTTTTCTGCAATCGCGTCCACAAAATGCTGAACAACGCCAGGCCATTGCAGTCCCGTGTCGCCCATTTGCACAAGCCGAGAGAAGTCGCGTTGATTGAGGATCTGCTTATTCAACTGCTCGTCGGCATAAGCGGCGCCGCTCGATCCAATCAGCGAAAGTGACGAGTGCGGCATATGGAAGTGAGCAAACGTCGCCAGTGCCATGCCGCCGCCCTTGAAACCAAGGTGTACCTGATCATGTTCGTTGCCGATCCGATGAGCGAACGCCACTGTCGGTAACTCGGCGAAATACCACAGAATTTGATCCAGTGCCGAGAGCATTCGCGTGCTATCATCTCCGCTCCGCGGAAGAAACACGCGAATCAATCCAGGCCTACCAAATTTGCCAGCGTCAAGCTGCTGGCGTAAGAGTTGACGCGAGGGCAAGTAGCGATCCGAGTTAATCAGGGCAAAGATTCGAGACGGAGCAACCGCGTCGATGAGGCGGTGCAGTGGAGTGGACCGGCCGACCCAGTTCGCGTTGACAAGCACATGCTTCCCATCGCGCAATGCGGAAACGACCGGATCGAGGTTCTCGCCCGGCCACGGGAACACAACCGCGTCGCCATCGTGCTGCACGAGGCGAGCGCCGCGCAAGCGGGCCTCCAGGCCACGCACGAACCAGTGGTTGGCATGGTGATGCAATTGCCGAATTTCGACGGTAATCATAGTGGCGTCATTGTATGCGCGGTTTTCCATAGTAATATCAAACAAGCCCAGGGATGAGCGCAGCGAATCCCTGGGATCAAGGGGCATATCCC
>CAZAFH010000216.1:0-4225 GCA_964484265.1 uncultured Singulisphaera sp. | reverse complement strand
CCCCAATAGCATAAATTCCTCGTGTTTTTTTGCCAACATCGTGTAGGACGACCCAGCAATTGGTTTCGGTCATTCGTTTGGCTGATAGCTGATAGCTGATAGCTGAAAGCTCCCAGACATGTTCCTAGCAAAAGTCACCGGCAGCGTCATTGCTACGCAGAAAGTCGCTTCGATGAAAGGCAGCAAGCTGCTCACCGTCGAACCGCTGCGCGTCGATCCCGCGAATCGCGACAAGCTCGTCGGCACGGGTCGCACGTTCGTGTGCGTCGATACGGTCGGCGCCGGCCTGGGTGAAACGGTGATGATCGTGCAAGGTTCCAGCGCCCGTATGACGCCCGAGGTCGAGAAACTGCCCGTGGACGCGACGATCATCGGCATCGTGGATACGGTGAATGTCGAGAACAAGGTGATATTCAGTGCCCAAGCCCAGGGGTGAGGTACTCCGAACCCCTGGGATAGGAGTGTGCAATAAATGCATCCCAGGGGTTCGTACCTCACCTCTGGGCTTGCGGGAACCATGCGATGCCAGCCGATGGAATGCAATGGTGGCATGTCATCATCTCCACGCACAATAGTTGGCTGCCGGGAGATGGGCGAGGTTTTCGTTCACGGGACCACAAGATTCATTCGTCAGGAGATTACAAGAATCCGCCGCCGCCAGACGAACATGAGGGGTTGAGAAAATACCACGAGCAAAATTCGGGAGATGCGGTCGTCATTCCGAAGGATAGCCGCGAAACGGCCGGGCAGGCTATCTTGGCGAAGCTGAAAAAATTGGAATATCGCGTGCTAGTTGTCTCGGTTTCCGCTACGCATTCGCATTGGTTGGTGGAACTACCTGACGATCTCAAACAGGTTCGCCTGATCGTCGGCCAGTGCAAGACGAAATCGTCGCATGCGATCCGTAAGGTATTGCCGGGCCGAGTTTGGGCGTTTCGCGGAAGTTTTATCTCAGTCGAGACGCGCGACCACCAAGTGAAAGCATACCGCTATATTCTCGATCAGGAGGATGCGTGGATATGGGACTTTCAAAAGGAAGAAAAACAGGATTAAGCCCAGGGGTAAGGTACTCCGAACCCTTGGGATCGAACCGCACAAAAGCGTTATCCCAGGGGTTCGGAGTACCTCACCCCTGGGCTTGGTTGGAATACTGCAACTGCTGATCCCAGGGGTTCGGAGTACCTCACCCCTGGGCTTGGTTGGAATACTGCAACTGCTGATCCCAGGGGTTCGGAGTACCTCACCCCTGGGCTTATTAAGGAATAACCGATGCTCCAAGTCACCGACGAACTCGTTCGCAGCGTTGTCTTCGAAGTCCTCAACGGCATGAAGGGCAAGCCCGTCGCCGCGGCTTCTTCACCCGCCGCGTCCGGCGTGTTCGACAACGTCAACGACGCCGTCGCCGCCGCGGGCAAAGCGCAGAAGCAGCTTGAAGCGCTCGGTATCGATGGCCGTAAGAAGGCGACCGATTGCATTCGCAAAATCTGCATCGAGAAGGCCGACGCTCTTGGCCTCGAAGAGATGGAAGAGACCAAGATCGGTCGGCTCAAGCACAAAGTCGAAAAGCTCGTCACCGCGGGTGAACGCTCGCCCGGGGTTGAGTATCTCCGCACCGCCGCGTTCGGCAGTTCGGGCAATGGCGGCAGCGTCACGCTTGAAGAGTACGCACCGTTTGGCATCGTCGGCACGATCACCCCGGTCACGCATTCGCTGCCGACGCTCGCCAACAACGCCATCAGCATGATCGCCGCGGGCAACGCCATCGTGTGCAATCCGCATCCGTCCGGCGTGCGCGTTGCCTGTCACGGCGTGCAGCTTTTCAACCAGGCGATTCACAAGGCGATCGGCATCGACAACCTCATCACCATCATCGGCAAACCGACGCTCGAAAGCGCGCAAGCGATCTTCGACCACCGCGACGTTCGCCTGCTCTGCGTCACGGGCGGCCCCGCTGTTGGCCGGGCGGCTTTGCGTAGCCCGAAGCGTGCGATCGTCGCCGGCCCAGGCAATCCGCCGGTCGTCGTCGATGAGACCGCCGACCTCGACAACGCCGCCAAATCGATCATCTTCGGCGCTGCCTATGACAACAACCTGCTGTGCATTGCCGAGAAGGAAGTTTTCGTCGTCGCGTCGGTATTCGACGAGATGATGGAAGCGATGACGCGGCACAAAGCCGTGAAGCTCGATGCCAAGCAGATCGAAGCATTGACGAAAGTCGCATTCGTCGCTGGCGAAGGCGGCAAGCAAATCGTCAACAAGGACCTCATCGGCCAAGACGCCGCCGTTCTCGCCAAACATGCGGGAGTGAGCGTGCCCGCAGATACCGAGTTGGTGTTCGGCGAAACCGACGAGTCGAACCCGTTCGTCGATCACGAACAGATGATGCCGTTCGTTCCGTTCGTCCGCTGCAAGGATGTCGATACCGCCATCGCGATGGCCCAGAAATACGAGCACGGCTACAAGCACACCGCGATCATCCATTCGCGCAACGTGGACACAATCACGAAGATGGGCCGGCTGATGGACGTGACGATCTTCGTCCAGAACGGCCCCTGCACCGCCGGCCTGGGCGAAGCGTACCTCAGCTTCTCCATCGCCACGCCGACCGGCGAAGGCGTAACGACGCCGCTGACGTTCACGCGGGTTCGGCGGTCGTGCACGTTTGGGGCGATGAGGGTGATTTAGGAAAAAAGCTGTCAGCTATCAGCTATCAGCTTTTAGCCATGCAATTGCTGCATTGGCTGAAAGCTGATAGCTGATAGCTGACAGCTTGGGAGCTTTCCCATGCAACTAGCAACAATCGTAGGCCACGCGACGGCGACGGTGAAGCATCCCAGCATGGTTGGCTGGAAGCTGTTGATTGCGCAGCCGTTGGCGGTGAACGATGAGCCGGATGGCGAGCCGCAGTTGGTGATCGATAATCTTGGGGCTGGGCTGAACGATCGCGTGTTGATCTGTAATGACGGAGCCGGGACGCGCAGTTTGATGGGGCAGAAGAACTCGCCCGTGCGCTGGTTTGTGATGGGAATTTGCGACTGATGAGCAAGATGCCGACGGAATCTGGTGGGGTATTATGCTGGCCGAAGAAGGTGCTGAGTGCGGACGATCTGCGCCGCCATCTGACGGGGCAGCGTGAGGTGTCGCTATTGCCGAGGACGATCATCACGCCATTGGCGATGGATGAACTGAAGGCGAAGGGCGTGCGCATCAGCACCCAACTAAGCCCAGGGGTGAGCAACGCGAACCCCTGGGATGCCGCCACTACGTGGTTTTACGCACAGGAAAAATCCGATACGATGTTTTCAGCAGCCATCGCTGCTCTGACGCGGGACGGCGCGACGCTGACAGCGTACGAAATCAAGCAGCAGCCGTGGATCATCGCCTTTGCCGAGATGCTTCTTGAGCGCAAGGCGAGCGGCATCGCCAACGTTGCGGAGCCAGGCATCATCTGCTGTTTCGCGAACAAAGTCTCGGGCATTCGAGCAGCCGCGGTGAACAGCGTGGCCGGCGTCAAAGCCGTGAAGAAATCGCTTGGCCCGAATTTGTTCGCCATCGCGTCGCAGGGCCGGACGTTCTTCGAGCTGCGGCAGATTGTGCAAGAGATCGCCAGCGAGTTGCCGAAATGTCCGGAAAACATCGCGACGGCATTACAGGAGCTTGACGGCCATGCGCATCGCTGAAGTCATTGGCACGGTGACGCTGTCGCGCTGCCATCCGTTGATCGCGGGCTATCGCTGGATCGTCGGCATGCCGTTCAGCTTGAAGGCGCTGCGTGAAGGTTTGCCGCCCGATGGCGAGGACCTCGTCATTCTCGATGAGCTTGGCGCCGGCCTCGGCCAGCGCATCGGCGTGAGCGAGGGCGTGGAAGCCGCGGTGCCGTTCTTCCCGGTGAAGAAGCCGCTCGATGCGTACAACGCGTGCATTTTGGACACGATTGAAGTGAGATGAAATCAAGCCCAGGGGTGAGGTACTCCGAACCCCTGGGATACGGAACTGCCAACAAACTATCCCAGAGGTTCGGAGTACCTCACCCCTGGGCTTGGAAAAATGCCATGAACGTCAGCGAATTCAAGATCAAAGAACAAATCTGCGACATCGGCCGACGGCTCTACGCCAAGGGCTTCGCCGCCGCCAATGACGGTAATATTACCTATAGGCTCAACGACAAGGAAATCCTCTGCACGCCGACGATGGTGTCGAAGGGATTCCTCAAACCCGAGGACAT
>CAZAFH010000215.1:0-4235 GCA_964484265.1 uncultured Singulisphaera sp. | reverse complement strand
CCTCGCCCCGCAGTTATCGAAGGTGCTTGCAAAAACTGAAGGAAATCGGCTTGCGTAATTCAGAAAAACCGCGGGAAAGGTAACGATAATGCGGCTTGACCCGATTGTGATGAATGTCGGCATCCTGGCGATAGGCGAACGAGCGGGCTTTGCGCTGAATGCGGAATTCACGCAAGATTCGGGTCGCAGCTTCGATAACGCATTCACGATGTGCCATGAAAAAACTATCGGGGGACAAGAACTGCCGGGCAGCTTTTGCGTCAAAACCCGCGAGAACCTCTTGGCGAGATTCCGATACCGGCTATGGTCCGCGTTCCAAGATAACATTCATTCACACTCCGCGCCGGTCGGAGCGCTTGCGCCAACAGGATGATTGGCGTGCGCCGCTGACAGGATTGAGCACGCTCGCAATCCGCTCGCTCTCGGCTCGGCGATGTGAACACCGAAGGAGTCGGCCATGCCGGTTCGAACGCCAGGCCTGGGGATCATTGGATTGGCTGCGCTGCTCGCCGCGTTTGCGACGGGATGCACCGTATCCGTGCAGCCGTGGACCAAGGCGCCGGCCTACCCACCGAACTCCGTGCCCGAATATCCCTTGCCCGGCATGAGCGGCGGCCTGCCCCTCGCCGGCGGAATGCCTACCAGTATGTCCGCGGCGTACATCGAACTCCAGCGCAGGCTCGCTCAGGAGGAGGCGGAGCGAAAGATCGCCGAGAAACGCTTGCAGCAGGCCTTCGACGATTTGACCAACAAAGACGGCCAAATCCAGAAAGCCAAGTACGAAATTCTGCAAGCATCGCAGATTATTACGGAAACCTCGAAGGAGAACAAAAAAGCCGCCGCCGAGATCGAATCGTTGACAAAGCGCATCGAACGGCTGGAGGAGACTCGCGCCAAGATGATGGAATCGCTGATGAGAATCGAGATGTTGCTCCAGCACGAACGGCAGCAGCAGGCGCTGCCTCCGAATTTCTTTCAGGGGCTGACGTCTCCCAGTAAGAAGCCCGGCGGATTTTAGCATCCTAGAATAGATCCACTGAACCCAGGCCAAGGAGGTCCGCATACTCCCTGATCGAGAGAAACCAACATGGCGAACGAACCTGGTGCAGAACCCGCCAAGAAGAAAGGCAAGGGCTTGCTCATTCTGATATTGCTCGGCGTCTTCGCCATCGGCGGCGGGGCGAGTGTTCCCTGGCTGATCGGCGGGCAAAGCAGTCACGGCAAGGCGGCGCAGAAAAAAGCCGACCCCAAAAAAGCCAGCAAGCTCGACGCGATTCCCTTCAGCGACATCGCGGTCAACGTCAGCGGCGATCAAAAACGGTACATGCGCATGAAGCTCCTGGTCGCCGTCGAAGTCACCGATGTTCGCGAGATCACCGATCTGCTCAACAAACAAAAGCCGTTCCTCAAGAATTGGCTCATCGGGTATATGCAGGAACAGCATTACACCGATTTGATCGGTAAATCAGCGATAAACCGCATCCGACGCGAAGTTCGCGATCGCTTCAACCTGATGCTCTATCCCGACGGCGACGAGAAAATCGTGGACATCCTTATCGATGAGTACATGGTGCAATGATCCCCGAGCCGCATGATTTCACGAAGCCCGCCCCGCTCGCGCCGGACTGGCATGCCCGAATCTCCAGCTGGCTGCGCCTCGCGATCGGCCTGGCGAGCAAGGCCTGGGCCAAGGAACTGCCCACGCCGATCGAAGCCTCTCTCGGCAACATCGAAACCTGCTGGGCCTCCGCAGGTTTGGCAGTGCTCACCGATACGATGATCGGCTACCACGTCCAAATCGCGGGGCCGCGTCTGCCGACGTTTCTGGTGTTTCCCCGTGCGTCGCTCATCAAAATCGTGGGATTGCTGCTCGGCGAGTCCGAGGGCGAGGTGAAGGACCGCGAATTCACGATGGTGGAGGAGAAACTCGCCGAATATTTCCTCAGCCAAATGTGGCTCAAGTATTTTCGCGAAACCTGGCCCGGAACCGAGATCGTAACCTGGTCGCTGGCCGAAAGCGAAAGCAATCCGGGCTGCAGCCGAATCTTCTCCGCCGACGAGAATCTGATTCGCACCACCTGGCACGTCAAAGGCACGTGGGGAACGACGGACGCGATTTGGCTTTGGCCGAGGAAGCAACTCTGCGTCCTGCTAGGCGGCGCGGCCGAGTTCGCGGGAGACGCAATCTCACCCGAAATTCTGGCCGCGCGGCGCGAGGGATTGGTGCATGCGCTGCCTGTCTCCCTGGAAGTGGAACTCGGGACTGCTCAGGTGCGCCTGTCGGAATTATCGAATCTCCGCGTGGGCGATGTCATCCTGCTCGATCAGCGCGTCGAGGAGCAGGTCGTCATTCGCACCGGCGGGCACACCCTCTTTCGCGGCCGACCCGGACGAATCGGCTCGCGAATCGCGCTGCGCATCGAATCCAAGAAGGAGACGTAAACCATGGCAAGCCTGACCGAACCGCGCCCGAAAAACCCGGCAGCCGAGGTTGCAAATGCAGCCAGCGGCGTGCCCGAGCGCGTCGTCGCCGCCCTCGCCGATTTTCCCGAGCTTGCCCCGGCGGCCTCGGCCAAGGCGCTCGGATCGCTTGACCATCTCCTCGACGTCTCCGTCCGCGTCACTGCGGAACTGGGCCGAATCACCGTGTCGATCGGCGAGATCCTGAAGCTCGGCCCCGGCGCCGTCGTCGGCCTGGATCGGTCCGCATCCGAACCAGTCGATCTGCTCGTGCAAGGCGTGCCCTTCGCGCGCGGCGAGGTCGTCGTCATCGACGATCGCTTCGCCGTGCGCATCCGAGAAATCATCGACGCCAAACAGGCGCTGAAGAAATAGCCGCCTGCTGTAACGGGTATCCGGCATGGTCGGGCGACCATGCCACATCAAAAATCCATGCAAACAATGCCGCTGGCGTTCGCCGTTTTCCTATGATGAATCGTGACTCCTTTTCCCCCTGCTCCGACGCTCCGGACGTTCTGTTGAAAAAACTCGACGTAGGCGTAACCGACCCCAGTTTCTGGGAACTCGGCCGACGCCTTCTAACCGAATTGGTCGCCGACGCGGAAAAGCTGGCGGGCTAGCGAGGAGCGCCGGGCAATCGAACGTCAATACGATTCGCTACCTTGCCTTGGGGATATCGATCTTTAGTTCAAAAACCTTGACGTAGTTATATCGGCAGACTGCTAGCTTGGTTCCGTTATGGTTCAGATCGATGCTGGTGATGGGAAGCTTTGAGTTATCGACCGTGCAAATATACTCACCGTTAGACGCATGGTGCAAATGGATTTTGGGGGTTACTGAGCCTGTACCCACCGCCAAAATCTTGCCATCGCCGCTAATTGCCAAACGCATCGTTGGTAAACTCGTTTTGATCTCGTAAATCATGGCGCCGGTTTTTGAATTCCATAAGCGAATTTCGTTCATCCCGGCGGTGAGGATGGATTTCCCGTCGGGAAAAAACTGGTTATGCCGGGCGATTGAATCATGGCCCTTGAGCGTGGTAACTAAGTCGCCATTCTCTACATTGCGAATGGCGATCGAGTTGTCAGTATTGCGATTTGCGAAGAATTTCCCATCGGCGCTGACATGCATTGAGGTAAAACGCGCGATTTTCTGGGGAAATTCTTTGAGGAGCAACCCGGTTTTGAGATTGCGAAACTGCACGGAGGACCGAGTCACCACGACGAAACGATCATCGCTCAAGACTCTGGCGATCGTGTACTCGCCCTGATCAGAGAATAATTCTTTCCCCGATTCAAGGTTCCAAGCCTTGACGGTATTCGTGAAGCTGCCAGGGTTAGCAATCGTCGTTACCAAATAGTTCCCGCTCGGCGCGAATATGCCCCCTGGCGCTCTACTCGCAAATTGAAAACTCCTCCGTTCTTTTTTTGAGCGAATATCCCAAATCGAAATCCCTCCGCTTCCATTTCCGACGGCGACGAGATTCCCGTCTGGACTGAAGGTAACCCGCTGTAGGGGACCCTTCTCTTTGAGTTCAAATATAATTATTGCGTTTGCCTTGCTTTCAATCTTGTCCCCAACCTCATGCGATGTCGAAAAATAAGTAATAACAGGTGATTGCAATAGTGTGCTTGCAATCACAATGTAAGTAACATTGCAATACATATGCCCTCCCAAAGAACTTTTTCCGCGACTCTATTTCGGTTCTTCTTTGGTTTTTGGTCGTCCTACACGATGTTGGCAAAAAAACACGAGGAATTTATGCTATTGGGGCG
>CAZAFH010000214.1:0-4268 GCA_964484265.1 uncultured Singulisphaera sp. | reverse complement strand
TGTAGAACTTGTGTGAGGTTGTTGTTCGCGGTGTAGGCGTAGGTCCAGTGTTCGCCCGCGTTAGCAACGTTCAGGTTAACGAGAGATAATCACATCCGGGCGCTGATTTTGCAATGAACGAAATCCTCCGTCAGAAATTGCTGTACCCCCAATATAAAGCTGCTCAAGATCTTTGATGGCGACGATGTCTCCAATGGATTGGTCGTCAACCTTACAATTTGAAAGATCAAGGATCTTAAGCATCTTGAGCTTACGAATTTCCTTCAAAGAATGATTGGAAACGGACGAACCCTGGATGCTCAAGAGCTCGATCCCCTTGGCTTTACAAAAAACTCCCAGTTGTGCATCGGAAAGCTTCAAATCATCTGCAGTAAGATACCGAAGCTCAGGCAATGCGGCAATTGCCTTTATTCCCTCCGCCGAGAGCTCGGTTCGCGACACATCGACTGAATCGAGCGATCGAAATCCGACAAAGCATGTTCCCTTTACTTTCGTATCGGTCAAAATAATAGCCCCAAGCGTTTTCAATTCGATCAATGAAGCGATTCCAGCATCTGTAATCCCTGTGTAACTAATATCGAGTTTTTGCAGACGTTTATACTTGGCAAGTTCCTTGATGCCGGAATTGCTTACTTTTGTCTTCGCGAGGTTTAGGTAACCAAGATCCTCGATCCCTCGAAGTGACTTCATCGATAGATCGGATATTCTTGTTTCACACAGGTTCAAATCAAATAAGCGAATTGCATGAGTCAAGTGCTTAACTCCGTTATCGGTAACGGCGGTATTAGAAAGATTCAGCTTTGCAAGCTTGGGAATAGCCGCTAATAGCGGTATGGCGTCGTCATCTATCGGTGTGTACTCAACGTCCACCGTGTGAAGCTCTGGAATGGAACGAAGAATCCCAATGCCTTTGCTCGATAGTGAAGTTTTTCCAGCGTAAAAGAACTCGAGGCGTTTTATGCTTTCTAGCGAAGCGAGTCCCCTGTCTGTTATTTTTGTTTCGCTAATATTCAAGTATTCAACGGTCTTAAGGTTCTTCATGTGTGCCATGCCCGCGTCGGTCAATCCGCTATTTTCCAACGCTATCATGCGAAAATCCTTACACGACCCCAATGCACCCATCATCTCATCGGCTCTTCCACTGTGACGAGCGAACAAACTGAATCGTGTCTTTCCACCAAAAGTGACTGCTTGCAGCTCTCCGCCGGCTTCGCGAATCAGATTCTGAGCTTTCTGGAACGGACCGTTATCCTGCTGACCAAAAGAAAGCAAGAACAAAAACAACAGGAACGCGGAGGCATATTGCATTATTGTACTCCTGTCCAACCAACTTGTTCGTCAGTGACGAATGTAAAGATTCGGAATGCCATCACGTCACAAAATTTGTTTTAGCAATACTTGTGACTGTGCTAGTTACAGTCTGCCTGAGTTAACTAAGCTAATTTCTTTGTTGTAGCCGCCCTTTCCAGAAATCAAGGACTTCCATGCGTTCTCTTGCTTCTCCAAGGCCTCGTATCGACTTGAGAAATTGCTTAGTAAAACACCAAATCCTGAGTGAAAAAAGAAGAAAAAACCAAGATGCATTGTTGCCGCAGCGCCAATTACCGCTCTTTCGCCAAAAGGCAGCCAATATCTACAGTCACTACTATCGAATCGCGTCCGCCTATTGCGAGTGTATTCCCATCGTCGGAGAAATTAAGCACCGTGATCTCACCCTTAATCCCAATATTCAATTTCTTGACTAACTTTCCGTTCTCCGTGCGACGAATTTCAACTGCGCGTGCGAAACCAGGATTTTCTAAGCCCAACGCTACAATATTCCGTGTTGGAGATAAAGACATGGCAGTAATCGAGTCAAAAAGTTGTCCCGAAGCCTTGATGCTAGTTTCAGCTAATTTTCCGGTAACATCACGAATACTCAGCGTATCCGCAGCTACTTTTGCGATGATTAAACTATTGTCAGAAACAAATCCCAGGAATTTCGACTGAGAGAAATATTCACCGTGTCTATACAAATGCCAGGTTCTGCTGGTTACGTTCATGATTGCGTTTTCTTGATCCGACCGAATGACGAGAGTTTTTGAATCATTGCTGAATTGGAGGAAATAAGGTCGAATTGCCGCCTTCTTGCTAGGGTACTTTTCTTTTCCAGTAATCGTTGCTTCGAAATAAAGCGTGAATTCGACTGGATCAGATTCTTTCCATTTACTGGCTACGCCAAATGCCAGCGTTTCTCCATCTGGGCTCAAGGCTACAGAATAGAGAATTAGCTCGCGATAGGTTCGCGAAAACATGTAGGAGAAATCACGTCTATCAAAAAAATGAAAGCTCGTTTCCAGTTGTGACGCTGATTTATCCACGACTAAAAGAAACGATTTGGAATATGTGATCCAATGTGCAATTATTTTTTTTCCCTTAACGTTGAGATCGCCGATTATCGAACCGTCCGATCGCCATACGACCATCCTGTCGTCGGTGGCCTTCGTCAGCATGAGGTCGGCGCCGGCAGAGAAAACAACTTCCTCGATGACTCCCCGGTGCCCCATTCGAGGTGTCAACAAGCGACCGTCCTTCAGGCTCCACACATTCGCAGTTCCGTCCCTGCTGGTAGTTGCGATTCGCTTCTTATCTCTCGAAAATGCGACCTCTTTCACGACGTTTACGTGATCAGTGCGACCCAGAATTTTCTTTTTATTTGAAAGATCTACTACCGAGACCAATCCCGAAAATGAGCCTCCCGCCAAGAGCGCGCCGTCTTGGGACATGGCGAATGAATACCATTCATCATTTGGCAAATCACGAAAAGTAGTGTCCTTGTTTTCTACTGGCTCCCATCTCAATAATTTGCCCTGCGGTTTGGCTAGAAAATCATACGTATAATAAAGAATTGTCGGAGATTCATTTAGAAAGATATGTGCTTTCACGTCTGCCTTTGTGTGCTTCGTCGCGATTCTCATTCGTTTGCTCACATCCCATACATCCAAGCAACCTTCCTGCGTATTCGTAACAACATACTTCCCGGTTTCGGAGATCGAGACTCCCTCGAATTGTTTCTCATCACCTGGGACCGTCTTTATCTCCGTCGACTTTTTTCGTTCGCGATCGTATACTAATATACTGTCTGGATGGACGAACACAACCCAACGTCCATCTCTTGAGAAACTGGCAACATGAGCCGAAAAAACAGACTTCGTTCGAAACTGGTCGAGTATTTTCTTTTGCAGGTAATCAACACGAAAGTAGCCTTGACTCGTCAGTATTATCAAACAATCCGCGTTATCGCAAAAGAAGATTCTTAGTATGTTCCCTGACTCATTGAGGGCCGATGAGTAATTGCTTTTTCCCAAATTAAATTCACTGAGCATTTTCTTCTGATCCACATCCCAAACTGCTATTCGATAGAACGAAGCCGTAGCGACTCGCGATCCGTCGTGCGACAAACAAACATTCTGACCGACTGCTGCGCCGGCGAAAGCTGATTCACCGAATTGCTTTTTTATCGCTATCGATTCGCCTCGATTCGACGCTTCAATTTCGCCACTCAGCGAAAAAAAAAGGAACAGTGGGACACACATCATTTGAGTACTCTCCTGGGAAATCGAATATTACTACAAACTCGCAGATTCGTATTCTTAGAGGCCGTTCCAAGGTCTGAAAATGCGAAAACAAATTCTAAGCATTTGTGGTCAAAAAAAACACCTCTCGTAACAATTTCTGACACCCCTGAATGGATTCCATTGCAAGACGGGCCGCATGTCACGCCGATCGCAATCTACGCAACAATCGGGCCCAAAAAATCCCTCATAATCCCCCAAGGATTTTGGGGCAAATTCCTCCTTGTGATGTTGTTGATATATCTACAGATTTCCAGTTGGTTTATTTGTGTTGCTACGGCTGAGGCAGTATTGGAGTTCTGTTGTGCAATACTCCTGAGGAATTCTTGCTCCTTGACTAGAAGTCTGCTCGCGGTCCCGAAGTATCTATCGAGATTATTGGTAACGCTAACGACCTCGTTTCTCACCATTTGCTTTAAGTTTGGACAATATAACGTCATGCCAAGCAAAAGAAAGTCCGCCAGAATCGCATTGCTTCGCAAAACAGTTTGAATGCTTCCCGATGTTACAATTGTATTGTCATAACCTCTCAGCAATACATTGAGTTTTACTTGGTTCTTGTTCAAATTAGTAGCGGCGACTGTGCCTCGCATTTTTCGGTGTCTGTTTAGCGCCCGTTTGCTGGTTTACGCGAAGAGGTTGCCGAGGTTGCCG
>CAZAFH010000213.1:0-4433 GCA_964484265.1 uncultured Singulisphaera sp. | reverse complement strand
GTTGGGCTTGGCTGGTTCTCGCTGACGGCAAACTCAAAATCCTCAGCAGCGCCAACCAAGACAGTCCGTACATGGCCGGCCAGGCGCCGATCATGGGTGTCGATGTGTGGGAGCACGCTTACTACCTGAAGTATCAAAACAAACGCCCCGACTACCTCGACGCCTGGTGGAGCGTTGTCAACTGGAAAGCCGTAGGCGAACGCTACGCCAAGGCCAAGGCGGGGACGCTGTAATCGCCCACGATTGGATCGGAGCCGCGTACGCAGTAAGCGGTCGGAATCTTCCGCGATCGAAGATTCTAACGGCCCACTGCCTGCGAGGCTCTGGCTTGAAGTCACATCATCAGGTAACATTACCTGATAGGGAGTTGCCATGATTTTGAGCACGCAGCAATTACAAGCCGTCGAAAACGGCGAATCGGTGGCGTTGAACCTCGCCGGCACCGAGTGCATTCTCGTTCGCCGAGATATTTACCTCCGCCTCGATCCGGCCTACGATGCCGATTCGTGGACGATCAACGAAATGAACCTGCTCGCGGATGAGGCCGACGAGATCATTTCGCGAGGCGAAGTCCATGAACATTGAGCGTGGGCAGGTAATCAATGCCCGTTTTCCTCATGCGTCAGGCGCGCGAGGCAAGAAACGGCCCGTCGTCGTCATTCAGGCTGATGGTTACAATTCCCGTCTGAAGCATGCCGTCGTGGCTCAACTGACAACTAACCTAGCCGACAAAGACGATCCGGCCTGTTTCTTGATCTCGGCGACAACACCCGAGGGCCTTGCGGCCTGCGTTGATCGCGATTGCCTCTTTTCCGGGTATCTGATTTCGCTAATGAGTGAAGATCGCCTGGAAGATATCATTGGCAGATTATCAGGTGAATCGATGCAAAAGGCCGACGCGTGCCTTAAAGTAGCACTTGGAATTCTGTGAATTCCGCCGTGGCAACGGGTTTGTCTGTGCCTTTTTTCCAGGAGCATTACCGTGTTACGATTTCTCGTTTGCGCGATGTTGGCCGCGGGCGTCTTCGCCGCGAATCCGCTGGTTGCGTCGGCCCAGAAAAAGAACGTGGAGATCACGCAAAAGTGGAACGGCTCGGTCGAGGACGACAAACTGCCCAAGCCCGAATTTATTACGAACTCCAAGGGATTGGAGACTATCTGGAAGGCGTGGAAGGTCAAAGGCGACGTGCCGAAAGTTGACTTCGCCAAGAACATCATCGTCGCCGTCTACACTTCCGGCAGTCGGTTGAGCATCACGGGCGCGAAGTTGGACGATGCCGGCAATCTCGAAGTGCTCGCCATCAGCACGGCGGATTTCGGGCCGGGCTTCCGCTACGTGCTGGGCGTCGTCAGCAAGGACGGCGTCAAAACCGTGAACAAGAAGAATCTGCCGAAGTGACATCGGCGTGTCGCACTCGCCGTGAACAGGCAAACCTTTTCGCCTTGCGAATCGTCTTTATTTCGTGAATGCATCTCCATCACGAAAGGGGCGAGTCATGCGACGCGTTTTGTTTTCCTTCGCCATCGTGGTCTGGGCGGTAGGCTCCGCACAGGCCACGGGCATGTTGATTCCGGTCGAGAAGAAGCTACCACCTCTGGCACTGGTCGATCAAAAAGTCACCATCAACATCGAAGACCAGGCGGCAGTGACGCGAATCGAGCAATCGTTCCGCAATCACACAGGCCGCGAACTCGAAGCGACCTACCTCTTCCCCGTGCCCAAGGGCGCCAGCGTCCGCAAATTCAGCATGTGGGTCAACGGAGCCGAAGTCCCCGGCGAGATCATGGAGGCCGCCCAGGCCCGCAAGATCTACACCGAAATCGTCGCACGCACCAAAGATCCCGGCCTGCTCGAATACATGAATCATCAGCTCATCAAGGTTCGTGTATTCCCCGTGCCGGCCAAGGGCGACCAGCGTATCGCCCTGAGCTACACAAGCGTCGCCGTCGCGGATAATGGTCTCGTCGAATACATGTACCCCATGAAGACCGAAGGCAAAGCCGCCGAGACGCTCGAGAAATTCACCATCACCGTCAACCTGAAATCGCAACATTCGCTGACCAACATCTATTCGCCGAGCCATGCTATCACCATCCAACGTCCCAGCGATAAAGAAGCGATCGTCGGCTTCGAAAAGAACCAGGCGATTCTCGACCGCGATTTCCAGCTCTTCTATCAGCCCGGAACGAAAGACGTCGGCCTGACGGCCGTCGCGCATCGGCCCAGCGCCGATCAACCAGGCTACTTCATGATGCTGCTTTCGCCGCGAGCTGAACTTTCCAAGGTTCAGCAGCAGCCGCGCGACTTTGTCTACGTCATCGACACTTCGGGCAGCATGCGAGGCAAACGCCTGATCCAGGCCAAGGCGGCGATGAAATTCTGCCTCAACAATCTCACCGACAAAGACCGCTTCGCGATGATCAACTTCGCTTCCACGGTTCAGCGATTCAACACCAACCTCCAGCCGGCGACACCCGACAATTTGCAAGTCGCGCGCCGCTGGGTGGACAACCTCGAAGCCACCGGCGGCACGTTCATCGACGGCGCGTTGCAAGACGCTCTCGCCATGCGCACCGACGACAAGAGCCGAACCTTCACGATGGTCTTCTTCACCGACGGCCAACCGACCTGGGGCGAACGCAACGCCGCCAAGATCATCGAAAACTTCGCGAAGAAGAACACGGGCAACACTCGCGTGTTCAGCTTCGGCGTGGGCGATGACGTCAATACGCTGCTGCTCGATTCACTCGCCGACACGACCAAAGGCGTCAGCACCTATGTGCGCGAGGCCGAGGATATTGAGGCCAAAGTTTCCAGTCTGTACGCCAAGATCAGCAATCCCGTGCTGGCGAACCTCAAGCTCACCGTCGGCGAAGGCGTGACCATCAGCGAAGTCTACCCGCCGCAACTGCCCGACCTCTTTCACGGCACGCAGATCGTCGTCTTCGGCCGCTATACGGGCAAAGGCCATGCGGCCATCAAGTTGACTGGCACCGTCGGAACCGAAACCAAGGAGTTCGGGTATGAGCTGAACTTCGCCGACAAGACCGATGGCAAACAGGCGTTCGTCGAAGACCTTTGGGCTCGCCGCAAGGTCGGCTATCTGCTCGACCAGATCCGCGTGCAGGGCGAGACGAAAGAAGTGGTTGACGAAGTCGTCGCGCTTGCCAAGAAATACGGTATCACGACGCCCTACACGAGCTACCTGCTCGTGCCCGACGCCCCGACGCCGGTCGCTGGCGGACCGCGTCCACAACCGTTTGCCAAGAAGAAGGCGTTGCCCGACGCGCTCGCGCCAGGTGGTGGTGGAATCGGCGCGCCTGCCGTGCGACTCGATGAATTCGCCAAGAACCTCGACAAGGGCATCGCCGCTGGCCGCATCGAACAGGAAACCGATCGCCTAAACCGCGAATCGAAAAAAGGCGACGCCAAGACTCAGGAAGCCGCCAGGGACGCACTCGATCAGCAGTCGGCCCTGCAAAAAGCCCAGGCCGCGTTTACGAACAAGCAACTCGCTGGCGTCCAGCAAGGCAAGCTCGGCGTCGATTTCGCGGTGCACAACAACGCATTGCGCTTCCAGAATCAGCTCACCAGGACGGCGTCGCGCAACATTCAGAACCGCAACGTCGTCGAGATCGGCGGCGTCTGGATCGATGACGCCTTCAACGCCAAACTCGAAAGCGTGACGATCAAGGCTCAATCGCAAGCCTACTTCCGCATTCTCGAACGTCACCCCGAAGTCAAGGACGTGTACCAACTCGGCAACTACGTCATCTGGGTGACGCCGAGCGGCAAGGCGCTCATCATCGACCAGAACCACGGCGCCGAGACGCTTCCTGATGCCGACATCGATCGCCTATTCGTCGCGCCGGTTAAGAAGTAACACCACCAAGCCCAGGGGTGAGCGGAGCGAACCCCTGGGATAACGTGGCCCTTATCCCAAGGGTTCGCTCCGCTTACTCCTGGGCTTGTCAAACATTGTTATCTCCACGCGGTTTTGGCGGTTGCTACAATAGCACAACCAAAACCGCGAGGCTTTTCATGACCATCAACGACATCCGCGCCAAAGTCGAAGCCGGGCAAAGGCTCACGTTCGACGATGGCATCTTTCTCGAAGAACACGCCGACCTCTTTACGCTCGGCCAGCTTGCCGACCGCGTGCGTGAACGCAAGAACGGCAACGTCGCCTATTACAACGTCAACACCCATCTTAATGCGACCAACGTGTGCGTCTATCGCTGCGTCTTCTGCGCGTTTCGGGCCGACCTGAAAAGCGAGAAGGGCTACGTCATGTCCGACGCGCAGATCATCCATCGCGCGGAGGAAGCCGAAAAGCGCGGCGCGACGGAGCTGCACATCGTCGGCGGGTTGCATCATCAACTGCCCTACGAGTGGTATCTCAACGTCGTTCGCATCGTCCATGCCGCCTATC
>CAZAFH010000212.1:3487-4707 GCA_964484265.1 uncultured Singulisphaera sp. | reverse complement strand
GAACCTTCTATCTTGTCCGCCTCAACCTCAAAATTGAGCTGCGGAACGTGAGGAAGACAGCGTAATAAGGCCGCAAATGTCAGGCTCAAGAAAAGCGCCAGGCACAATACGATTAGCTGCTGCACCAATGTGGCAAGCGCGGCCGTGTTGACGACCGCCATGGCCGTTACAGGAATCGCCAGGCTCAGGACTCCGACACCAATGGAATACAGCACCACCAAGGCGATGTCACGCCTTTCCATTTCAATCAACTGCCAAAGACGCTTTGTGGGAGATGGACCGTGATGGCCGGCGTGATCATGCCCACCTTCGGAATGAGCACTTTCCGGAGTGGCGTGGTGCACTATTGGCTGCGCGATCTGCCATTCAACAACGGCATCGGCGTCGGAGACTCCGATAACCCGGGCAAACTCCTCCTCGCTCAAGGAGACATCCTCGTCACCGGTCGAGAGCCGATGGAACCGGCCTTTCCCGCCTGCCGCGTCAACGAGAAGAAACCACCGCGCCGTGCCAGCAGTCGTCACCGAAAGGAGCGCCAATGGCAACTCGGGGGCCACGGCTTGATAGGCCTCGCGAATCGACAAATACAGAGACTGCAATTGGATTCCCACGGCCTCCGCCGCCTGGGCTAGCCGCTTGCGAGCTGCCCGGGCCACCGTCGGCGGAATATCACGCTCCGCCAGACGCAGCGAGCGGTCGGCAGCGACGGGATCGAAAGTCAACCCAGCGGCCTCGGTAAATCGCCTTAGCAATAAGATGGCATCCGAAGCGGGACTAATTTCAGCCGGCGACGATCCAACTGGCGCCTTTGCTGTAGTTTCAGTTCCCGTGGTCATTGTTACTCTCATTCTCAGGAAATTCGTTCTTCGCCACCCTGAAATTCTATCGACTGGGCTTCTCCGCGCGAATCGCGGGCGTGCCAAATTCCCGCCTCCACTATTCCACACCCGGTCGTTAGCCGCTCGCCGCTCGCCAGCGTGGGAGGTTCGTCTTGTCAGCGACGCTAATACTGAGTAACATTACCATCAGAAAAAGGCCGATGTCGATCGACCGTCGCCGTCTTTACCCCGTAGTGTAACGGTAGCACAAGAGATTTTGGTTCTCTTTGTCCTGGTTCGAATCCAGGCCGGGTAATTCAGTGCGAGACGATGCGGGCCGGTGCTGAGAAGCACCGGTCCCTTTCATTTCAAGGGTTTGCGGCAAGTCTTCTGACGTTCATC
>CAZAFH010000212.1:0-3477 GCA_964484265.1 uncultured Singulisphaera sp. | reverse complement strand
TTTTGGCTCTCTTTGTCCTGGTTCGAATCCAGGCGGGGTAGTTTGAAGTAAAGCCAAGAACCGAAGCAAGTTACGCTTACCTTTCGATAGTCGAAAGTGCGGTTGAAGCCAGGCGATTCTGGGGAATCTTTCCCCGGTTCAAATGGAGACCGCACCTCATGGCCAGATCCCGCAATTCCATTCCTTCGTACCAACGTCATTCCAGTGGGCGTGCTCGAATCCGCACCTACGATTCCACCGGCAAGCGCGTTGAGATCGTCCTGCCCGGGGAATTCGGCAGCGACGAATCGAAGCACGAGTACGAACGCATCCTTGCCCAGCTCCGCGCCAGCAACGGCAAACTTCCCCCTTCGAGGACATCGAACGACCTGACCATTGCCGAGCTTGTCCACCGGTTCATGGTCGATCATGTTGAAAGCCACTACCGGCGGCCCGACGGCACGCCCACAGGTGAGAAGGCAAACTGGGTGATGACCGTTCGTCCCCTCGTGCGGATGTTCGGCAGCAAGCCCGCCTGTGAGTTCTCACCCCTGGACCTGCGCGTCGTTCGGGATGCGTTCGTTTCGGGATCCTGGATGAACGATGAAGAGAAAGAAAAGGCCCGCAAGATTCGCGGCGGGGATGGCACATGCTGCCGTATGGAAACCAACAAACGCGTTGGGCGAATCCGGATGCTGTTCAAGTGGGCGGGTTCCGAGATGCTGGTTCCTACGTCCGTCTGGCATGGCCTTCAAACCGTCGCTGGTTTGCAAGCCGGCCGAGGCACAGCGCGGGAATCCGAGGACGTTCAACCCGTTCCCCTGGAGCACGTCGAAGCAACGCTGGCCCATCTGCCGGAAGTCTACGGTGACATCGTGAAGGTGCAGTTGTATTCCGGCGCCCGAGCCGGCGAAGTGCTCAAGATGCGGACCTGCGACATCGACAAGGCAAAGGACATCTGGACATTCACGCCCCAGACGCACAAGAACGCCTGGCGGGGACACAAGCGGAAAATTGTCTTTGGTCCGCGTGCTCAACTGGTGCTCCGCAAGTACCAGCAACCCGATGCGCCCGAGGCGTGCCTGTTTCGGCCTGGCACGATCCGCCCCGGCGGGAAAATGGAGCATCGGCAAAACTACAGCGTCACCGACTTCGATAAAGCGATCGGCCGCGCCTGCGCAAAGGCAAAAGTACCGCATTGGTCCAGCCATCAGCTACGTCACCTGGCGGCCCAGCTTGCCGAGCACGAAATCAGCATCGAAGGCGCTCGCGCCTACCTGGGACACAAATCCATCTCGCAGACGACGCATTACAGCGGCATCGACTTGAAGGCCGCGGCGGAAGTTGCGAAGCGAATTGGGTAGCGCCGCAAAAAGCGTCAAGAGGTTGGCAAGAAATAAAATACCATTTTTTTGTTTTGCGTTAGCTTCCTATAGCTTCCTATGCTTTTTCGTGATTTTTATGCACACCTGAACACTAAACGACACGGTTCTCACGCCACCACTGAGTGCACGCAATTTTGAAAAAAAACTCCCCCTAGAATTCGGGTGTTATGCACTCAGTCGCATTCTAGGGGGAGTTTTATGGACGCTAAAATAGACATTGCTTCCGAGATCGCGGCGGGCGATGGCGTCGCGCTTGTCGAGGTGGCGCGTCTCCAGAAAACCAACATATCCACGATTTTTCGTTGGGTGATACGCGGCCTGCCGCGTGGCTCAGGGGAGCGAGTCAAGCTTGAAGCAATCAAGCGAGGTCGAAAATGGATCACGACTAGACCTGCCTTGACTCGATTCTTCGCAGCCCTTCCGAAATCTGCGCCGGCGCCCGTCACGCCCGCCCGCACGCCAACTCAACGCGAGCGAGACTCCGCCCGCGCGAGACAGCGGCTTCAATCTGATTACGGAATCTAGGCTCGCGCGAATCGCGCAAAGAAAACCGCCCTGGCACCAAAAGAAGTTGGAGTTCAACATGGATATTAAACCAAATCCCGGCTCGCCGGACAATCCTGGCGACGCACCCACCGACAAGCGCCAGAACAGAAACACCTTCGGGTACGACTGCGGCGTCCTGGAATGCGCATGCTGCAACGCTCGCCCAAGCGGGAAAGCGTGGGGCTTCGCTCGGTGACCGGCGAATCTTACACGTTTTTGGCGACAGCGGACTTGATCGAGCGATCATTAAACCTGCGGTACGACCGCAACCGAAACGTTCGCCAACCTCTATCTTTACCTAATACGCAAGGAAATCGACATATGGGATTGTTTACACCATGCAACCGGTTAAATCCGTGCCTCATCTGTGGACGCCACGATAAAAACTGCTCGACCGCGCCTTGGGGCATGAAGTTTTGTCGCGGTGGCCGCAAAGATTCGCCTCCATACGGATGGCGATACGTTGGCTTTAGTGATACGTCGAACGCTGACAGGTTTGTGCCTGACTACGGTCACGAGACGCACTACAACGACCCAGCGCTGAAAGCTCAGTTTGAAGAGAACAGGCGTAAGCGCCAGGCTGAAAAGGAAGCAAAACGGAACCGATCCAATCCGACGTCGCCGTCACCGACGCCGTCAACGCTGACGCCGACAGATCCAGCGACGACATCGACGACCAGCGAAAAGTCCACCACCTTTACCCGCGTCAACGCCGATCGGAGGCCGCTGATGGACGAACAGCACCTGGGGTATGCCAAGTCAACCACCCTGCCAGTCGGAATCTGCAATCTGCTCAATATGCAGTACATCGAGTGCGACGATCACACCAGCCCCGCGTATGTCACCCCGGAATGCGACGCACCAGGCAGCGTCATCGGCTACTCGTCCCGTTACGCGGACGGCTCGAAAAAGAACTGCGGACGCCGCGGATTGTACATTCCAACGAACTGGGCGAAAATCTCCGATCCATCGCACAACGACAGGCCGCTTTACGTGTGCGAAGGTGCGACTGACACGCTTGCCCTGGCCGCGATGGGCCACGACGCAGTCGGTCGTCCGAACAATACCGGCGGCGAAGAGTTCTTGGCGGATTTATTCCGTCCCATGAACCCGAAGCGGACAATCATCATCCTCGGTGAAAACGACCAAAAGCCTGACGGTGAGTGGCCTGGTCGCTACGGAGCAGAAAAGGTGGCGCAGGGACTCTCCAACCGCCTGCGTCGCCCCATTTACGTCGCGATGCCGCCAGCCGACATCAAAGACGCTCGTTGCATAATTCATTCCAAACTGGGCGTCGGCAAGCAAGGACTCACCAAGGCAGAAATGGCGGCAGCCGGGGCCGAGCTGGAAGCCCATTGCCTGGCTAACCTCGAAGTGTTCAATCCCATCAGCGACGCCATCGAAGGATTGACGATGGCGGCGACGGCATCGACAGCAATCAATCCGCCATCTATCAATGCCGTCGGATTTGACACGCAGGCACAGTCGCCCTCGCCGTCGTCAGCGTCGGCGTCCTCCGCGACCAACTTCCCGAACCTCGGCTTCACCGCTCTCGATTACCCACCCC
>CAZAFH010000211.1:0-5284 GCA_964484265.1 uncultured Singulisphaera sp. | reverse complement strand
CTGATGATCGAGTTGATGCCGTTGCGTCGGCCTAGCTCGATGGCGTCGAGCGTCTCAGTCAGCGTGCCGATCTGGTTGACCTTGATGAGAATCGCGTTGCCGGCTTTCTTGTCGATGCCTTCTTGCAATCGCTTTGTGTTGGTGACGAAGAGATCATCGCCGACGAGTTGCACCTTGTCGCCGAGTTCCTTTGTCAGTTTCTGCCAGCCCGCCCAGTCATCCTCGGCCAGGCCGTCCTCGATCGAGCGGATCGGCCATTTTGCGCAGAGCTTTTTCCAGAGATCGATCATCTCGTCGCTCGACACGATTTTATCGGGCGCGCTTTTGAAGAAGCAGTAGCCGGTTTTGCCTTTGTGCTTGGCTTCCTCGAAAAGTTCGGTGCATGCTGGATCGAGAGCGAAGGCGACTTCATCGCCGAGCTTATAGCCGGCCTTCTCGATGGCGCTGGCGATGATCTCGAGGGCTTCGTCCGCCGACTTCAAATCGGGGGCGAATCCGCCTTCATCGCCGACGGCGGTATTGAGATGGCGATCGTGCAGCACTTTCTTCAGGTTGTGGAACACCTCCGCGCCCATGCGCAGCGATTCACGAAATGATGTCGCGCCGATCGGCATGATCATGAATTCCTGGAAATCGACGGTGCTGTCAGCGTGCTTGCCGCCGTTGAGCACGTTCATCATCGGCACGGGCAGAACTTTCGCATTCGTCCCGCCCAGATAGCGGTAGAGCGGCAGGCCAACGGATTGCGCCGCGGCGTGCGCGACGGCGAGCGACACGCCAAGAATGGCGTTCGCGCCGAGCTTTGCCTTGTTCGGCGTGCCGTCGATGGCGATCATCGCCTGGTCGATCTCGACCTGTTCCGTCGCGTCCATGCCGATCATTTTCGGCGCGAGGACGTTGTTGACATTATCGACCGCCTTGAGCGTCCCCTTGCCGAGGTAACGCTTCTTGTCGCCGTCGCGCAGTTCGCACGCTTCGTAAGCGCCGGTGCTGGCGCCTGAGGGGACCGCGGCACGGCCAAAAGCGCCGTCCGCCAGGGCGACTTCCACTTCGAGTGTCGGGTTGCCTCGGCTATCCAAAATCTCGCGGGCGTGAATGCTTTGCAGTTCCATGAATCTGAACTCACATCGGTGAAATCGAAGGTAAAGACCACTGAGGATGGTATAGTGCCAGCCCGCCGATTTGGCTCGTGGATCGAAGCATTCACTTCTAATGAAAAAATGACTCTCCGCCAAGTTTGTGGATTCGTAGTGCGGGCTTTAGCCCGCTCCTTGGAATGGACGGGCTAAAGCCCGCACTACGAACCAATAAATCCGCCAAGTTGGCGGAGAACCGAAAAAATGACGGTTTGGGAGATATAATGACTCGACAGCGCCAATCGCTTCACTCGAATGAGCTACACCATGCGCCGCCTCACTTTCTGGACGTTTGTTCTTCTCGTCATCGTCGGCGGCATCGCGCTGGCGGCGGCGCCAGGCATGGAGTGGCTGCAAAAACGCCGCATGCCGACTTACATCACGACCTCTCTGACCATCGGCCGCGTCGAAACCGTCGTCAACTCGACGGGCACGGTCAAAGCCGTACGCACCGTTTCAATTGGCGCGTTTACCTCCGGCCCGTTGAAGGAGGTCAAAGTCGATTTCAATAGCCGGGTGACGGAAGGCCAAACACTTGCGCTCATCGATCCGAAGCTACTGACCGCTTCCGTTGAACGAGACCGAGCCTTTCTGGAGACGCAGACTGCCGAGCGTGATCGCGTGGCTGCACTCTTGCAACAGGCGCGCAATAACGAGAAACGCGCGATCGATCTTTACAACGTCAGCACCGACTATATTTCCGGACTGGAAATGGATCAGTACCGCTTCACGCGAGCCGGGCTGGAAGCGCAATTGAAACTCGCCGAGGCCTCGATCAAACAAGCCGCGGCCACCTTGAAAAACTCCGAGGCGAACCTCGGTTACACGAAGATCATTTCGCCGGTAAATGGCGTCGTCATTGAACGCAAGGTCGATCCCGGCCAGACCGTGGCATCGTCATTCCAGACTCCAGAGTTGTTCATCGTTGCGCCGGATATGGAGAAGGAAATGCACATTTTCGCCACGGTGGACGAGGCCGACATCGGCATGATCCGCGACGCGCGCGAGCGGAAACAAAAAGTCACGTTCACCATCGACGCTTACCCCAATGACCTCTTCAAGGGCGAGATTCACCAGATCCGGATGAATTCGACGACGAACCAGAACGTCGTCACCTACCCCGTCGTCATCTCGACGCCGAACCCCGACTTGAAACTGATGCCTGGCATGACCGCGAACATCACGTTTCACATCGAAGCCAAGGAAAAGGTGCTTCGCGTGCCGATGGCGGCGCTGCGGTTCGTACCGGTCGCCTCGCAGGTTCACGAAGATGATCGCCACTACCTCGAAAACATGACCGCCGCTCCGAGCGGAAGCCAACGCCGCGCCAGTGAGAAAGTCGAGCAAGCGCAAAAACGCCGCCAGCGTGTCGTGTGGGTGCGAGAAGAAGACTGGCTGCGTGCTCGGCCCGTGACCCTCGGCTTGATCGAACACCAATATGCGGAGATCGTGGCAGGCGACCTCACGGAAGGCATGAATCTTGTGACGGGGATGGAATCGCCGGCCGGGGGGCCGCGTTAATTCGTTGATTCATTAATGTATTAATTCGAAAATCTTCACCTATTAATGGTCTACGCGGACTGGGTGGCGAGGGGTGGCGAGCTAAAGGCCGACGTCTCCCAATCAAGTTCGTCACCAAGATTACGTCTGATGAAGAAGTAGACGTGTTTAACTTTACCGTGAAAGGCAACCTTACTGCGTCACCGAGCAAGGTATCGTTGTTCACAACGAGTAGCGGTTGGCTTCCTGTTCGGAGCTTGAAGTGCGTCTCAAACTCGTGATACTTTGTGGTGTAGTTCTTGTCTTAATCGGAGCCGCTACAGGCGTGGTGTTATTCGTTGATAACATGGTCAAGAAACGCACGACCTTGCATACCTTTGAAGTCAATGAAGTGCCACGCTTCCTTACGGAAGAAACAGCGATAGCATTTGGCCGCAAAGCACTCACAGAGGACGGTTTCGATGTAGCTGCATGGGAGGTTAGTGAGGATGGGAGAACCATCGATCCCGATGGCCGCACTGACAAATACACGGCCAGAAACTCACTAAATCCAAATCGTGTTTCGATGTTGTTTCAAAACAAAGCTGACGGTCGTATACGTTGCTTCGATGTCGAACTGGAAGGTAAGCAGGTCGTTTGCGCAGTGACAATCCCAAAGTGATACTACTGGGGCAGAAAGGGACTGGGGCAGAACGGAGTCGGGAGTCGTTGTTTTTCCTTGATTTGTTCGTGAAGCTGTACCTATCGAAAGGCAAGCAAAATCGACAGAAAAACAACGACTCCCGACCCGAATGGCGTTAACTTAAGCCAGAATAGCCCGATTCATGTCAAACTGACGAGATTGGGCAGGCCCCTAACTTGCCAGCCTTAACAATATCGGGATTCGAATTCCTTAAGTTGATGCCATTCACTCCCGACCCCTTTTATTCCCCTAATGAGATCTCAGAACGACATCAAGAGCCTGCTGAACTTGGGTTTCATTCGATTGACTGCGCAGGGTCTTCACTAAATTCAACTGGGCGGGATTTAGCCGGCCAAAGATGCGAAGTCCCGCCGCAGCGCGAGAGCGAACAAATGCCGTTTTCCCGTTGCGCACATAACCGGCAAACCAGTCAAACGCTAGTTCGCGGTTCCTACCGGAGAATGTAGCCGGCGATTCCAAAACAATCCCAAGCCACCGCTCTTGCCCATCGTTGAGCTTATCTGCTCTCGCCAAAACCGTACCCAGAATTTTCGCGTAATGCGCGAAATCAATCTCGTTGTTCCTCCCGGCTTCCCAGAGGCGTTCCATGCCAGAATTGTAATAGACCAAATCGGGGGATTCCAGCCACCGACTTAACATTCGCTCCCAGTGGCCGGAGGAGTCCCACTTGGGGTCCAATCGCGACAATATCGTGTCCATGACGACATGGCTTTCAGACGAGAGCTTGTCGTTGGCAGCAAGTTTTCGCAGAAAATCAACGGTTCCTTTGGGATTGACTCTTCCGAGCAAATTGATGGCCCACGGCGAAGACGCCGACCGCTCGCCCATCGCCAAGCGTTTCAAGATTGCCTCGCGTTCAATATCCGATCTTGCCCGATACACGGTTTCGATCGATTCCGCCCAGGCCAGGCCTTCCTTCCATTCCGCTGCCCGATCATGCTGGCGCAAGTCCACAATCGTGCCTAGCTTCCCATTGGTGATCGGAAAGCGACGGATTCGATATGCGTCTACTACCTCGCCTCGCAGCTCGGGGCGAAGCTCTTTCGCTTTATCGATGTGAACCCACCAGAGGCCTTCGACATTTTCTTCCAATATTGTGACATGTCGATATTTAATATTTGCGGCTTCAATAGATATACCAGAGAACATGGCCGGCGAACTCACCGCACACTCAAAGCTTTTTTCCTTGAGCGAAGGGCTGCCCGCGAAAACGTGCGTGATGACGAACGTGCCGATTGGATATTGTCGCGGGGCCGTTTTCACTGCCACCGTACGTGCGCGGACCAGGAATAGGTTCGGCGGGAAATAGGCGGTCTTGTTCGCCTGCACATTCGATGTGTTGGCGGGCTGCGCGAGCACAAGTCCGAGTACTACGAATAAATTGTTCAGCATTACCTGGCCCCTATCAAAGAGAAACCGATGACACTGTATTGCGAGCCGCATTCGTCCTTCACTTAACCAGGCGGTGCAAAAGACTGGTTGTTGAAGCCGGCATCGTTGAATACTTGACCGCCGTAATCTTCCTGAGTAGGAGCGGCCAGAGCCGCCCAAGAAGCGTCGCCATTGGTGTACGCCCCGTCGCCGGTCCAGCGCCAGACGGTATTCGGGCCTTCGACTGCTCCGGTCCCGTTGAAGCTCCAGTTTGCTCGATATTCACCCCAAACACTGTTGTTGGCGCCATTTGAAATGTCGGTTGTACTCGCGGCCACGTCCAGAGTGAAGTTCCAGATTAGACTCAAGTTCGTGAGACCTTGGTAGATATCATTGTAAGTGTTATTGTTCACCGACGCTACAATTTGGGCCGGCGTCGCCTGCTGGAAAACCGATGGGGCTCCCATACCTGGGAGGTCAGAACTGCTAATCGTTGCTGAGCTATTTTCTGCGGTTGCATTGCCCTCGTTCCCAGGCTCCTGCCTGGGAACGCACTACGCTCCAGGCTCCTGCC
>CAZAFH010000210.1:0-5575 GCA_964484265.1 uncultured Singulisphaera sp. | reverse complement strand
AGCTTTCCTCGTTGTAGTCGGTGTCGATGAACCAGCAGGCGATGCCGTCGGCGCCGTCCGAGCGGACTTCGCCGGTGTTCGGGTGGAAGACATCGACGCCGTTCACTTTCACGCGGACCTGGCCGTCCTTCTCCGGCAGGATGGCGATGTCCGGCTCGCCGAAGATGACGAAGAGGTTGCCCTTGCCCGTGTTCTTGAGGTTCTCGGACATATGCAAGTCGGCGTTCATGCGGGCTTTCAGGACGGGAACGCGGCCGAGCTTCGTGAACTCCGTGGTGTGGGCTTCATAGTTGAACGCGCACGCGATCAGCACATCGAAACTGGCGTCGCCGGCCTCGCGGGCGGCCAGCACCAGATCCTGGCGCTGCACGGTGCCAAACTCGGGGCCGATAAGAATGGCGGCGCGCTTTTCCTTCTCGCCCTCCAGGTAGCGCCCTTCGGCGCAGATGTACGTCCCCGGCCACGGCGCCAGCGCGGTGAAGGTGATCTTGTCCTCTTTGTGGGCCTGCTGCACACCGGCCGTCTTCAGATTCTCCAGGATCATCTCTGGGAATGATTTTCCCTCGCTGGCGCTTCGGGCTAACGGATCGATCAACTCGTCGTTTTCATCCACGCCCAGCGTGCGGTGCGGCGACAGGCTCTCGACGGTGAATGGCCCGGCCACGCGGACCTTCTTCTTGTCCTCGTACGGCTTATCGTACAGGTATTCGAACTCGGCCTTGGCCGCGATGCTGGCGTCGATCTCTTTTTGCCGGGCGATGCGCAGCTTCCACCACTCCGCGTGCAGTTCCTTGACCTCATCGCTCCATTTGGCATCCGCCTCACGCGGGACCTCCCATTCTTCCCAGGCCTTCTCCCCTCTCCCTTTGGGAGAGGGGTCGGGGGTGAGGGTGCGTTTGAGTGCCTTGTTCAGCGCCTCACGCACCGGCTCCAGCTTCCCCTGCCACTTGTCCCAGATGACGTCGATCTCGGCGTTGTTGGCAATCGACTTGAGCGTGATGTGCGGCACCCGTTCGTAGACGAAGCCGTGGCGGATATTGCCAACGGTTGCGTTGAGGGACGGGGTTCGCCCGGTGATCTCGGCTTCCTTCTGCTGCCCATCGCGCGAATCGGCGAGCAGGTAATACGGATAGCGTGCGCCCATGATCCGTGCCCGCGCCAGCGCGAGCGCCACGCGCGAGGTGTCGATGGTGATCCAGCGCCGGCCCCATTGCTCGGCGACATACGCGGTGGTGCCGGAACCGCAGGTCGGATCGAGGACGAGGTCGCCTGGGTCGGTGGCCATGAGAAGGCACCGTTCAACTATTTTTGTACTTGTCTGAACTACATAAAGCTTGTCACCACCAACTCCCCCAGCAGTGTCCGGCCAGAAGGAGGTCAGCGGAAAGGCGGCATAGTCGTGCAAGTATCGCTTATATCGCAGCGTCGCCCCACTTGGGAGAATTCGATTTGCCAGGATCAATCGCTTGAATCGCTCCGGATCGGTCTTCCACCATTGTGCGCCTCCCGGATTCCAAATCTGCCCCTGGAATTCGACAGGGAAACGCGAGCCCGGATTCTGGGAGGTCATGCTCGTCGCCTGAAATGGCTTGCCCTCCCTACCATTCCTGAACCGGTCATCTGTAATGCGGCCCTCCGTTCCGTCTTGGTAATCGACCCGATCATAGCCCTGGAATGTTTCGTCGTCTTGGTCTTCGCTTACCTTTGATGAGAGTAGGAACCTGAATTTCACTGCCGGCTTGGAGCGTGCGAACCACAGGACGTAATCGCAAACGCCCGCGATAAGCAATGTCCGTTGGCCGCCCGTTTTCTTGAATATGATCTCCGCTACGAAGTTATCGTCCCCAAAAACCTCCTCCATCAATGCCCGAACGCGATGCACATTCTCATCGCCAATCTGCACGAAAATTGATCCTGACTCCGTCAGCAAATCCCGCGCAACCGTGAGCCGATCACGAAGGTACGTCAGGTAACTGTGGATGCCGTCGCGCCAGGTGTCGCGAAACGCCTTGACCTGCTCCGGCTCGCGCGTGATGTGGTCGGTCTTGCCGTCCTTCACGTCGCGGCTGGTGGTGCTCCACTGGAAGTTCGAGTTGAACTTGATGCCGTAGGGCGGGTCAAAGTAGATACACTGCACTTTGCCGCGCAAGCCCTCACGCTCGGCCAGGCTGGCCATGACCTGGAGCGAATCGCCGAGGATCATACGGTTCGACCAGTTTTGGTCGTGCTGATAGAAATCGGTCTTGTCCACGCCGAGCGGAATGCCGTTGAAATCGGCGAATAGATCGAACGATACGAACTTGCCCTGCTGCTCCTGCTCTTGCGTCTGCTTCAGTAGATCGTCCAGCAGCACTTTGGGGTGGACTTTGTCCTGGATGTAAAGCGGCGGCGCATGGACGACGAGATCGCTCCAGTCCTGCTCATCCTTGCCGCGCCAGACGAGTTGCGGATCGAGATCGCGATTGCGGCGATCATAGGCAACGCGAATCGGCGTCTGCTGCTGTTCCGTCACGACGGGCTGAAACTCCGCCGTGGGAATGTTCTTCCGTTTGTCCGTGGAGTGCGTGAGGGTCGCAACCGTCTTTTTCGCGGCGGGCTTCTTGGCCATGAGAATATCCTGAAGGAGGCAACGGTTTTCTGGCGCGAATCTTTGTCTGATTGATCAGACAAGATGTTTCATCTATTTGGAGTCGAGCGCGTCGGGATTCTTGAGAACCTTTTTGTCTTCCGATGCAAGACGGCGTTCGACTTTCTTGACATCCTCGGCGGGCGGTAGCGATTCCGGACGGATGCCTCGTTCAAGAAGCGTGCGTCGAACCGCTTCGTTGTTCGTTACGTGTTCCCGCGAAATGACGGCCTCGGTCGTCATGTCATGTTCGCGGGCATTGAAAATGGTGATTTCGGCTGCGAAGTCTTTTGCTTTCAGGATGATCGTCGGTGCGAAATCGGCAAGTGGGCGATTATCGGGAATCTTCCATTGGGCTTTCATGGCCTGGGTGGTCTTGCCGAAAAGTGCTTGATCGCCCTTGCTTCGGATCAATGCAAAATCCTGGTTGCCACCGGTTTGCTCGTAGATTACCTGGGAAAGTTCTTTCTCGGTTGCGGTTAGTTTCTTCCTGGCGATGATTCGCTCGGCTTCGAGAAGTCGCTGCTCGATTAACTCGGCTCGCCGAGTCTGAATGGCGAAATAGGTCTGTGCGAAGGCAATTTCCGGTTTGCCGGGATCGCCATTCTGGGCGATGAGGTAACACGCGAAACGGGTCAGCATCAGGTCGTCGATTTCGCGTTGACTGCCGGAGCCGAGGTCGACCATTTTGGTGACGTCAACAAAATGGTTGACGACGACATGGCCGGCGACTTCGCAAGCTGTTTTCGCCTTGCTGATCACGGAAGTGAAATTGCGCCATTCAGCATAGCCCAGAAGATGCTGCAGGTCTCTGGCAAGCCAGTATTCGATGCCGCCGTCCGTTTGCTGGGAATGGCCTTCAAATGTCGTCGTCAGCGTCTGTACCAGGTCGGTTTTCATCTATCGCTCCGAGGGAGTTTGACTAGGAAACGTGAATCACCTTTTCGATCATGCTACCGAACGCGATTTCGACCTTGGCCTTGAAGTCGGCCTCGATCTGGTAGATTTCCGTGAACTCGGCGAACGCCCAACGCCCGAAGGTCTTCAGGTTATTGACGCCAGGCACCCAGTACGTTTCCATCGTCGCTTTCTTTTCCTTGGCGTCCTCGCGCCGGTAGCCCTTGATCTCGACAATGAGACGCAGTAGGTCGTCTGTGCCGTGGCCATCGTCAACGAGCACAATGAAGTCGGGTCGGTACATGCGCATCTCGGAGCCGTAGCGATAGGGCACCTCGAGACCGAGGTTGTAGTTCTTGACGTATGCCTTGACGCTTGGGTGCGATTCGGCGACGCGGCAGAATTCGGCCTCCCAATCGCTCTCAAGAATGATCCAGTTAAGATGGCAGCGATCCGGACTGGTCTGCCAGCGATCGGTCCGGGACGTGTTGAAGCGGACATGCTTGGTCGAGCCGGCCGGGTTGTACGGGTCGAGAAGCGCCTTGATCGGGTTCGTGCCAATGAACTTTCGCGTGATGCCCGCAGTGATGCGGTTGCACGCCATGTCCGCGAGATCCTGGTACATCAGGAGCGCCGGGTATGTGCCGCCCTTGCAAATCAGGCATGGCTTGTCGAGCCATTGCTTGGTCACTCTCTTGAGCTGGCCGAATAAGTGCAGCTTGGGGTCCTCACCGGGATCGCGGAACTTCGTGTAGAGTAGCCGCTGCGTCAGGTGGAAGAGAAGAGTCGAAGAGCGCATGTCGTCCAGGTGCTTCAGGTCGAGATCGACGCCTTCGCCGATGATGCCCGAGTTGCGCGTGACGGACGGTCCTACGAGGTCGGGGGTCAGGACCAACACCGAATCGTCATTGAAATCGGCATCGAGGCGCTCCTCGGGAAGCTCGACGCGATAGCCTTCAACGCGCGGGAATGCGATTTCGAGGTGGTCACGCTCGGGCCGCACCGCCTTGACCTGAATGGTTTCACGCGGCGGCTGCGGCGGGGCGACGACCGGCTTCGCCGTGAAATCGAATGGGATACCGAATACGTCGGCGTACTCAACGTTGAAGAGGCCATCTTCATTCAGATCGTAGGATTGGCGACGCAGGGCGCGGCCGATGACCTGTTCGCAAAGGAGCTGGGTGCCGAACGCCCGGATGCCGAGGACGTGCGTGACGGTGTTGGCGTCCCAGCCTTCGGTGAGCATCGACACGGACACAACGCAGCGAATCGAGCCACCGAGCTGGCCGGGCTTGCCGACGGTGTTCATGACCTCGCGCAGCAGTTCTTGGTCAGTGATGTTATCGGCCTGGCGCTGGTCGCCGGTGCGCTCGACGATCTCGCGACGAAAGCGTTCAATCTCATCGGCGGCCATATCGCGGAAACCGCCGTCGAGGGCATCGCCAGCTTCGAGTTGTTCACTATCAATGAGCAGCGTATTCGGGCGAGGCAAGGGATTGCCTGTGGTCTCGTCGAAGTTGCGGAACAAGGCGAGGCGCCCATTCTCAAGGGTCGTGGTGCCGTCCTCATTCTCCCTGTGGAAGCCGGAGACGAAATCGTACACCAGTTTGGAGACGGCCGTGTTCTGGCAGACGATGATGAAGCAAGGCGGGACCTTGATCCCGCTTTCTTCCCAGAGCTTGAACGTCTTCTCGTAATGTCCGTACAGCGCCTGGAGCGCGGTTTGCAGCCGGGTCGGGAGCTTGAGGGGATCGAGGTCGCCGCCCTTGGCGCGGCCTTTCTTCGGCATGTCGGTGCGAATATTTTCCCATAGGTTGCGGAACATCGGCATTTCATCGCCTGGGATATTCTGGGCAACAGGCACGCGCGGAAGCTTGACGATGCCGCACTCGATGGCATCCATCAACGAGAAATCGCTCATCGTCCACGGGAACAGGGTGCCTTCGGCATAGCCCGAGCCCCGCAGAAAGAACGGGGTCGCCGAGAGGTCAATCACGCGGGCCAGGCCGAGCTTGCGGTTCACCGATTCCAGGCCGCTAATCCAAAGGCGGG
>CAZAFH010000209.1:0-5736 GCA_964484265.1 uncultured Singulisphaera sp. | reverse complement strand
GATTTCGCCGAATTTGATCGGCAAAGAATTGATGTCCACGGGATTGCCCCATGCGTCCGTTGCGGAGTCGCTTCCCCTTGCCACGCGGAACGCCCGCGTTTGATACGGCGTCGGTTCGGTCGATCTGGGCGGCCCCGGTGAGAAGCCCCGCGGCGGAGTGTCGAAATTCTCCGCCGCGGCTGAACCCATCATCCACACTCGGACGATGAAGAGTGTAGGCTGACCTCTTGGCGGAGTCAAGGCAAAAAAAATGCCGGGCCTTGCAACGCGTAGCAAAATCCGCGTGCAAGCCCGGCGTGTCCGCGTCGGTTTCGACTCCTCGGCGGAGTCGGGGTGAGAGGATTTGAACCTCCGACCTCTTGGTCCCGAACCAAGCGCTCTAATCCAAGCTGAGCTACACCCCGTCTTTACCACAACATAGGGACTGCGTGCGTTTTGTCAACGCCAACCGGCTAGCAACGATAAGGTGGACACCTGCGATGCCAACCCGGTTCGCGCGGCTCTTCTCGGCTGGCTATTGCAGTCAGCTGACGGTGGCGATCGGGAACGATCCGAGAATCACGAGCTGGTCGCAGTGGCCTTGCAGGCCAGCGAGTGCTCGTTTGACTTTCGGGTCTTCGATGTGGCCCTCGAAATCGACGAAGAACATGTATTCGTTCTTCCCCGATTCGCTGGTGCGAGCCGGGAACGATTCGATCCAGGTAAGGTTCAGCTTGTTGGATTTGAACACGTCCAACGCCTCGACCAGCGAGCCCGGGTTGTGAGGAACCTTGAACATCAGCGCCGTTTTGTCCGTGCCGGACCGGGCGGCTTCGTGATGGCCGATGATGGCGAAACGCGTTTCGTTGTGCGGATAGTCTTCGATATCGCTGTATAGAATTCGCAGACCATATTTGACGCCTGCTTGCCGACTGGCGACGGCAGCGGCGCCGGGTTCCTGCTGGGCCAGCTGGGCGGCGACGGCAGTGCTCGACACATCTTTCAGATCCGCGTGCGGCAGGTTCTTGCTCAGCCAATTTCGGCACTGCGCCAGCGCCTGCGGTTTGCTGTACACGCGGCGAATTTGCTCCTGGTCGCAGTTCGCCAACAGGTTATGGTGAATGCGAAGACGCACCTCGGCACAAATCTTCAGCTGCGGTAAACGCATGAACATGTCAAGTGTGTCGGAAACTCCGCCGTCGGTGGAGTTTTCGAGCGGCACGACGCCGTAATCGACATGCCCGCGATTGACTTCCTCGAACACCGATGTAATGCTGCCGACCCGCATGTATTCGACAGCGTGGCCAAATCGTTCCACGGAAGCCAAATGGCTGTAACTGTATTCCGGACCAAGGTATGCGACTTTGATAACCTTCTGCAAGGCACGCGAACCGCTGATGATCTCGCGAAAGACGGCCCGTATCGTCACCTCTTCGAGCGGTCCCTTGTTGGCGTCGAGGACGTTTTTCAGAACCTCTTCTTCCCGAACGGGCGCGAAGACCTCGGAACTGCTCTCGCTCTTTAATCTTCCGATTTCGCCTGCCGCCGACGCGCGTTCGTTGATGAGCTTGAGAATCTGCAGGTCGAGTTTATCGATGGTGGTTCGCAGAGACTTCATTTGGGCAAGTGTTTTCGCGGAAATGGCTGGCTCGTTTTCGTTTTTGCGCGCCATGGCGTTTCTCAACCAGGGTTGGATATATAGTGGGGCAGTTTCGGTCCATGTTAGACGGGCGAACACCATCAGTCAATCATGAAATCGGTAGTTTCCCGCCATTTCGTGGTTCATTCTTACAAGTTTTTCCGTAATCGGCCATGTTGAACGTCATTTTTTCCGCTGGATGCCAATTTGACAGCGAAATACGCCCACCTCGATCAGGCCGTCAATATGTTAGTTAATGATAGCTTTTTTATAACTTCAATTTCTACATGCTGTTACCAATAACAGTTGCAGAGTTCAAGCAACGGCACGGGGTTTGCCCTTCACGATCCATCGATCGCAAGGCTGGCGCGGCAAAGGTGCGCCCAACCCAAGTCCTCCCGAACCATTACGACCTTGTGATTTTTGGCGAACGAAACAGAGAAGTAACGGTCGAAAGGGGCCCATCATGGCTGAAGAAAAAATCATCGGCATCGATCTCGGAACCACCAACTCCGTCGTCGCGGTCATGGAAGGCGGCGAAGCCAAGGTCATTGCCAATCAGGAAGGACATCGCCTTACTCCCAGCGTCGTCGCGTTCACCGACAAGGGCGAACGTCTCGTCGGCGACCCGGCAAAACGCCAGGCCGTCACGAACTCGCGGCGCACCATCTATTCCATCAAGCGCTTCATGGGCCGACGCCACAGCGAGGTCCAATCGGAAGAGAAACTCGTTCCTTACAAGGTCGTCGGTGGCGCCCAGGAACTCGTCAAGGTGGACATCGACGGCAAGGACTACACGCCGCCGGAAATCTCGGCGATGGTGCTGCGCAAACTCAAGGAAGCCGCCGAGGCTTACCTCGGGCATACGGTTCGCAAAGCCGTCATCACCGTGCCTGCCTACTTCAACGACGCTCAGCGCCAGGCGACCATGGACGCCGCCAAGATCGCCGGCTTCGACACCGACTGGGAAATCGAAGATCCGCAGACCGGCAAAAAATCCAAGCAGCGCATGCGCATTATCAACGAGCCGACCGCGGCTTCGCTGGCGTATGGCCTCGAAAAGAAGAAAAACGAAAAAATCGTCGTATTCGATCTCGGCGGCGGCACGTTCGACGTCTCCGTTCTCGACGTCAGCGACGGACTCTTCGAAGTCAAATCGACCAACGGCGACACCCACCTCGGCGGCGACGACTTCGACCAATACCTGATCGATCACGTCGCCGGCGAGTTCCAAAAGAGCCATGGCATCGATCTACGTAAAGATCCAATGGCGCTGCAACGGCTCAAAGAAGCCTGCGAACAGGCCAAAAAGGATCTCTCTCAGCAGACGCAGACCGATATCAACCTGCCGTTCATCACCGCCGACGCCACGGGCGCGAAACACTTACAAATGACGATCACGCGCTCGCAGTTCGAGCGGCTCGTCGAACCGCTGATCGACCGCTGCCGCGGGCCGGTTTTGACGGCCTTGAAAGACGCGGGATACAAAAGCTCGGAGGTCGATGAGGTCGTCCTCGTCGGCGGCATGACCCGCATGCCGCGCGTGCAACAACTCGTGAAGGAAATCTTCGGCAAGGAAGGCCACAAAGGCGTGAACCCCGACGAAGTTGTCGCCATCGGGGCGGCCATCCAGGGTGCGCAACTGCTGCTCGGCAGTGCGTCGAAGGTCATCCTGCTCGACGTAACCCCGCTCTCGCTTGGCATCGGCGTGGCGAGCGGCGAGATGGTCAAGATCATCGAAAAGAACACCACGATCCCCGTGCGAAAAACCCGCGAGGACTTCGTCCGCCAACCCGACCAGACCACGGCTGTCATCCCGGTCTTCCAGGGTGAACGTCCGATGGCGGCCGACAATCGCTTGCTTGGCGAGTTCAATCTGCAAAACCTGCCGCCAAGCCGAAGCCGTCAACCTGGCCAGATCGTCGTCACGTTCGATATTGATGTCAACGGCATCCTCAAGGTTTCCGCCCAGGACAAGGAAAGCGGCAAAGAAGCCGACATCCGCATCGAGCGGTCGAGCGACCTTAGCAAGGAGGACGTCGAACGCATGCGGAAAGAGGCCGAGATCAACGCCGACGCTGACAAGCAAAAACTGGAACTCGCCCAGGCCAAGGATCAAGGCGACCGGTCCATCCGCGAAGTCGAACGGTTGCTCGCCACAGCTGGCAGCAAACTAAGCGACAGCGACAAGGCGCCAATCACCGCCGCGATCGACAAGGTCAAGGAAGCGTCAAACGGCACCGATCCCCAGGCGATCCGTCAAGCGATGAGCAACCTGCAAGCCGCCGCCCAGGCCCTGGCGAAATTCGCCGAAGGCGGCGCGTCCGCCGACGCGGGCACGACCGCCGCCCCTGCAGCGCCGAAGGACGACGTCATCGACGCCGAGTTCGAAGAGAAGAAATAGCGTCCAAGCCCAGGGGTGAGGTACTCCGAACCCCTGGGATGATTTCGCCGATCCCAGGGGTTCGGAGTACCTCACCCCTGGGCTTGTCATACAATATCTCCAGCCGATTTGCCGACCCTCCTGGAGATATTTCCATGCCGCACTGCCATCGATTCGCTCCTGCTCCGATCACTCGCCGCGAGATGCTACGGTCGTGCGCCGGCGGGTTTGGCGCCGTCGCGCTGGCGGCGCTTTTGGCCGAACAGGCGCAGCCGCAGGTGCAAGGCACGCATCACCCCGCGCGGGCGAAGAACGTCATTTTTCTCTACATGGATGGCGGCGTCAGCCAGGTCGATTCGTTCGACTACAAACCGGCTCTCGAAGAATACCACGGACGCGATCCGCACAGCGTTTTTCACGTCGAACCGACACAATTCAACAACATCGGCCGCGTGATGAAATCGCCCTGGCGTTTCCGCCAGTACGGGCAATGCGGACGCTGGATCAGCGAGCTATTCCCGCATATCGCCCAGCACGCCGATGATTTGGCGACCGTGCACTCGATGACGTCGCGTTTTTCCGAACACACCAGCGCCAACTATTTCCTGCACACCGGCAGCGGACTGCAAGGCCGGCCGAGCATGGGCGCGTGGTGCAGCTACGGTCTCGGCAGCGAAAACCGTAACCTGCCCGGCTTCATCGTCCTCAACGGCGGCCTCATCCCGCCCGGCGGACTCGACAACTTCAACAGCGGCTTCCTTCCTGCCGCCTATCAGGGTTCCGTTTTCCGCCCCAGCGATCCCGCCGTCGCCAACATTCGGCCGCTCGAGACCAATCCCGATCACCAACGACAAAAGCTCGACCTGCTCAGGCAACTCGACCGCGCCGCCCAGGCGCGCACCGGCCGCGTGGACGAAATCGAATCCGCCATCGTCAATGCCGAGACCGCCTTTCGCATGCAATCCGCCGTGCCCGAACTCATGGATCTCGCCAGCGAATCCAACGCCACCAAGGCGCTCTACGGCATCACCTCCACCTACAACGGCACGCGCATCTTCGGCACGCAATGCCTCGTCGCCCGGCGCCTCGTCGAACGCGGCGTGCGCTTCATCGAACTGACCTGCCCCAGCGTCGGCCATGACCGCTGGGACCAGCATGGCAACCTGCGACGCGGCCATGAGGACAACGCCCGCGCCGTCGATCAACCGATCGCCGCACTGCTGCGCGACCTGAAAACGCGCGGCCTGTGGAACGACACCCTCGTCGTCTGGACCGGCGAATTCGGCCGCACCCCATTCGCCCAGGGCGGCGACGGCCGGGATCATAACCCGTGGGGCTTCACCATGTGGTTCGCCGGCGGCGGGATCCGCGGCGGCGTCTCCTACGGCAGCACCGACGAGTTCGGCTACAAAGCCGTCGCCAATGTCCGCGAAATCCACGACCTCCACGCCACCATGCTCCACCTTCTCGGCGTGGACCACACCCGCCAAACCTTCCGCTTCGGCGGCCGCGACATGCGCCTCACCGACGTCCACGGCGAAGTCATCCACGAAGTGCTGGGTTAAGTCCGCGATGTGGAGAATTTTTTCGGGACCGTGGCCGGGGTCGGTCTGATGAAAACCATTGAAAACTCGCACTGACGAGACAGTATCCAACGTCCGAAATCGTTGCGCGAAGTGCTCCCTCTCCCGGAGGGCTGCGAGTTCCCCACAACTTTGTGGGCGTGGCGAAGGAG
>CAZAFH010000208.1:0-5767 GCA_964484265.1 uncultured Singulisphaera sp. | reverse complement strand
GCCATTGCTGCTGTTATGGATCGATCGCTGTTTGAGTTAGCGCTGTAGTATTAGCCGCTCGCCTTTGGCGAGCGTGGACGCTGGGTAGTTCTCAACGCAACCAAAGCGCCGCGCCCACGCTCGCCAAAGGCGAGCGGCTAAACGCTGAATTGTGTAAATCGGATCCGCGTGTAGAATAACACGAGTTTGCCGCTTTGTGCACGCTTGGTGCTAGAATATCGATCAGGTAGTTTTGATCTCGTTCACCGCTCACGGATCGCTTGGCATGTCCTACGAAGAAGCGTTGCGATTCTGGTTCGAACGCATCAACTACGAACAGAAAATCCCCCACGCCGGCGACTTCAAACTCGATCGCATGCGCCGCCTGCTCCACATCCTGGGCGACCCGCATCGACGCTTGCGACTCGTGCATATCGCCGGCAGTAAAGGCAAAGGCTCCACCAGCGCGATGCTGGCGGCAATCCTCCGCGCCCAGGGCTATTGCGTCGGACTATTCACTTCGCCTCACCTCGTCGCTGTCGAAGAGCGGATTCAAGTCGATGGCTGCCCTATTTCTCGACTGGAGATCGCGTCTCTCCTCACGGAAATTCGCTCCGAAGCCGGCGAGGGTTTTTGCCGCGATCTGACGTTCTTCGAGATCGGAACCGCCCTGGGATTCTTGCACTTCGTGCGCCGTCGAGCCGATTTCGGGATCATCGAAGTCGGTCTCGGCGGCCGCTTCGACTCGACGAATGTCTGCCACCCGTTATTGGCGATCATCACCAGCATCAGCTACGATCACACGCAAATCCTTGGCGATACGCTCGGGAAGATTGCTTTTGAAAAGGCTGGCATCGCCAAAGCAAATACGCCGACGATTAGCGGCGTGCGCGACGGCGAGGCGAGCGATGTGATCCGAGCAGTCTGCGCGGAACGGCATTCGCCGTTGATTCAGCTTGGGCGCGATTTTGATTTCACCCATACTCCTGCGCAGTTCTCGGCAATGGACCAATCCTCGGCCACGGTAGCAATTCACACTCCAAGTCAGACCTGGCCCCGATTCGCGTTGAATTTGATCGGCGAACATCAAAGCCACAATGCCGCCCTGACAATCATTGCTGCGGAGAAACTGCGCGAACTCGGCATTCCCCTCACCCGCGAAGCGATCGCGGCAGGCCTGGCGAATGTCCACTGGCCTGCACGTCTCGAAATCATGCGGCAAAAACCGCTGGCACTGCTCGACTGCGCCCACAATGTGGAATCCGCGCGAATGCTCGTGAAAGCGATTCTCACTTCATTCCCACTGCGCCGCCTGGGTGCGCGTCGCTTGCTCATATTCGCCGGCAATCGCGACAAAGATCTGGCGGGGATGCTCGCGGAATTGATGCCGATCTTCGACCGGATTTACCTTACCAGCGTCCACACGACGGCTCGCCGAGCGACACCGCAAGAATTGATGAGCCTGCTGCCGCCCGACGCCCGAGATAAAGTAATCGTATGCAACGATTCCGCCGAAGCCTGGCAGGCGGCGTTTTCGGCTGCCAATCCGGAGGATCTCATCTGCGCGACCGGCTCCGTCTTTCTCGCTGGTGAATTGCGCCCGTTGATGGAGAATCAAATTCAGACTGCAAAATAGAGAACCGGGAATGCAAACCGCAGAATGAGATACACAACGAATTTTCACGCGCCCGACAAAAGTCCGAATTATCGTAGCCATCACGCTCCGCGTGATGGATTTATCGAGTACAGGCGAAAAATTCGGCCAATTTCACCGGTTTCAGGAAATCCATCACGCGGAGCGTGATGGCTACGGTAAAACAATGCGACATTTGTCGGGCGCATCAATTTTGCATTTTATGTTTCGTATTCTCTATTTTTCACTGGTTTTTTTCACGCTTTCGCCATCACCGTGACTACGAATAAAAAAACGCCCGGGCGCCGTCACATTGTCCCAGCCAGACGGCCCCGGGGTTGACGTCCACGCGACGTCGGTAGGAAGTATAAACAAAATCTGACTAGTGTTCAATAGTTCAAGTGTAAATTTGTTTATGAAAAAACGTACGCTGGAAGCCGAGATGTGGCTGCCTCTCGATGTTCGTACCGTATTTGCGTTCTTCAGCGACGCAGGCAACCTCGAAGCGTTGACGCCGCCCTGGCTGAAGTTCAACATCCTCACGCCCCAACCGATCTCGATGGCGGCGGGAACCTTGATCGACTACAAGCTGTACCTGCACCATGTTCCAATACGGTGGCGCACGGAAATTACCGCCTGGAATCCGCCCGTTCAATTCGTCGATGAGCAACTAAGCGGTCCATATCATCTGTGGAGACATCGCCATGATTTCGAGGAGCGCGACGGCGGAACGTGGGTGCGCGACCATGTGGACTACCGCTCGCGCGGATGGATTCTTGAACCAATCGTGAATCGCCTTTTGGTCGCGCCCGACTTACTCGCCATTTTCACCTACCGCCAGCAGCGCATTCGCGAATTGCTCTCACCAGGCAGCGTGACGACATCGGATCGAATCGCCCTGGGATGACGGTTCTCCTTCTACGTCAAAATCACTACCATAGCGACATGGATTTTTAACAACCTGTCTCGGTTCGCTAAGGAGGTCGCATCCATGGTTGGAATGTTGCGCGTCGGTTTCGGGTGCCTGACGATCTTCCTGTTGATTGTGCCTATGGCGTCGGGATTTGGCGGCCGAACCGTGCACGGTGCGTGGACGCCAAGCGTCTCGTACTATGTGCCGTACTCGTATTATTACTACTGGGACCCGATCCCATACTACTGTCCGCCAGCATCGCCGCAGGTTATTCCCGTGCCGAGCGCTCCCGCGATTCCTGCTCCGCCGCGTCAGACAAGCGAACCGCCGATCGACGAGCCCAGGGCATTGAAGGCGCCAGGCAATTTGCAGTCGCCGATCATCATCACGACGCGCTCCGTTGGCGCATTCGTTCCCGGTTCGACGCCGATACCCAAGGACCGCTGCCGAGTCGGATTCTGGAATCTCTCCGGCAAAGACGTGACCTTGACGATCGACAACCGCACCGTGCAAATCGCCAAGGACCGCGCCTTCACCATCGACCTCGAACGGCAATTTAGCTGGCAGGCGAACCAGCAACCTCAACACGTCGAACGCATTCCCGAAGGCCAAAGCACTTACGAAATCGTGATTCGGTAATTGGCATCGATCAGCATCGCGGCAACTTGAGGGGCACCAGTTGCCGTCTACGACGACAACGGCAACCGCATCGCCGGCAGCTATGGCGTCGCCACCGGCAACCTCATGAGCGCCGACGCGAGCTGGACCTACCAGTACGACAAAGAAGGCAACCTCAAATCGAAGTACACCACCGCCGGCGGCAGCAGCGAACACTGGACCTACGCCTACACCGCGAACAACAACCTGACCCGCGTTCAACACTACGATAGCTCGAATTCGCTTGATCTCACCGTCGATTACAAGTATGATGCATTCGGCAGCCTGATCCTCCGAGATAACGGCACCACCATCACCAAGTATGCCGTCGATGGCTGGAACCCGAACGCCACCGGCAGCATCGGCAACGAAAACTTCAACCACTGGGCGATCCTCAACAGCGATAACACGCTGCAAACCCGCACGATCTTCGGCAACAACCCCAGCGAGGTCTTGGGCCGAGTGGACCAAACCGGCGCCAGCAACCCTGCCGGGAGCTACTATGTGCTCGGCGATCGGCTCGGCTCGGTGCGCGAAGTGCTCGACAGCACCGGCGATGTCAAGGACTCGGTAGCCTACGACGGCTTCGGGCAGATTCAACCGGGCGAACTCGACGCCGCCTACCGCGGCTGGTACGCGTTCACCGGCAGGCAGCACGACATCGAGATCGACCTGCAATACAACAACGCCCGCTGGTACGACCCAAAAATGGGCCGCTGGATCGGCAACGATCCGCTGGGGTTTGATGCGGGGGACAGCAATCTTAGCCGGTACGTGAACAATCGGCCGACGATGGCGGTGGATCCGAGTGGGATGGATGCATTTTACCTATGGTCTCCAATTGCCTCGCCATGGGCACCGGCAGCTTTCACGGAGAACGGACATGGGTCCGTCCTAATTGGGCCCGTCGACGGAAAGTGGTATCATTATAATTTTGACGCTAAGAATCCACTGACTCGAGAAGACAATGTCCAAAGAAAAACATTTAACAGCTTTCAAGAAGCCCTATTCAGTGAGACCCTAAATCGATATCAGAAGTTTTTGTATTTCAGGACGTCAAACGCGCAGACGAAGGCGATGTTTGACTTTGCAGAAATGGCTCGAAAGCAACCACCTCCATATTGGATAATGCCATTGAAGAAAGACACGAATGCGATTTTTGTTAACTGCAGCATGTTCGCCGGAAGGGTTTTGATGGCAGGCGGCCTTGGAATTAAGTTCACCAACCTAAAGAATCCAAGAAACGCCCTTATGGCGAACACGAATCTCCCCGAAGTTGCATTCGTAGGATTGAATAAAGACAGCTGGCGACAGTACCGCCAAGCCTACCTAGTGTCTCTGGTCTCGACGGGAGGCGACTCGTTTGCGCCGCCAGCATTTAAGTTTATCCCAGATATTCCTCTCATAAAACTTCGGCCGTGAGGGGCCGCCTAATGTGGTGGGACTTCTGAAATAATTTAGTATTTTATCAAACGAATCGCTTTCAATCACGGAGGAATGCATGGACATCGGCAGGCTGTCAAACTACACTGTGCTGGCGTTTTGTCTTTTTCTCGCACACGCTAACTTGCAGGACGCCGAAGCGCAACCCCAACGTGACGCCCCAGAGGTGTCGCGAACGATAGCTGTGCCGCCTGCCTGCTTTCGGTTGAAGTTTATTGACCATGAAAGAGCAATTCTTGTGTGCGTGGACGGCAATGTTCATTGCCTGGATCTGTCCCGCAATGGCAAGCTCGACCTCTTGTTGAAGGGAGCAAGCTTTCGGTGCCTCTCAACGGGCTCAAACGGGAAGGATTTCGTCGTTTCAGACCAAAAAGGAAGCTGTATCTTGATGTCAACCTCTGGCCCGACAAGGAGAATCCGAGCGCATTCGGTACAGGGAGGCCCCGCCGTTCTCGACCCATCGGGATCGTTTGTGATTGTGAGTGGAGGCGACAGTCGCCCATTTGATCGCGTTGTTTGCTCGGTAAAGCTATGGGACCTTGCGAGCAACAAACTGAAACGTGAATTTCGACCGTTTGCAACTTTTGTTCATGACATGTTGATCATTCCAAATACCAAACAGCTCGTCACGGTCGGCGGAGAGGTGGGCGAAAAGCCAACTGAATGTGGTGTGAGAGTATGGAATATCGAAACAGGGCGTCTCGCCTACGAACTTTTGGGGCACACAGACACGGTGAAATGGGTGAGTATCGACAAAAAAGCGAATCGCCTATTGACAGGCTCAGCTGATGGAACAATACGCCTTTGGAACCTCGACACAAAAACCCAAGAATTCGCGATCTCACTCAATACTTGGTGCGGCGAGATTTCGCCAGACGGCAGGACATGTATCGTCGGCACCAAGAACATGGCATGTATTATTGATCTCGAGAAAAAAAAAGAACTTGCTCGTTTTACTAATCATCGTGGAATAGTCACGTGTGTCGGATTCTGTCCCAATGGTGCTGATGCTTTTTCGGTATCCGGTGAAGGCTTGCTGGCTCTTTGGAAGGCGAAGAGATGAAAAAACGTCGGCAGCCTGATCCTGCGAGATAACGGCACCACCATCACCAAATATGCCGTCGATGGCTGGAACCCGAATG
>CAZAFH010000207.1:0-5826 GCA_964484265.1 uncultured Singulisphaera sp. | reverse complement strand
GCTCCTTCGCCACGCCCACAAAGTTGTGGGGAACTCGCAGCCCACCGGGAGAGGGTTGGGGTGAGGGCTACTCGGCCTTTTGCAAGCGAAAAATCACTTGCCCGTGCGTCAGGTTGCCCTCACCCCCGCCCCCTCTCCCGGAGGGGGAGAAAATGCGCAACACTTTTCGGATGAACGCATCGATTGGTTTTGATCAGCCCAGCGTAAGCCCCCTAATTCGTTTGCATTCAATACTCCTCTCTGAAGTGTCATTTTTCACATCCGTCGTATAATATCTCCTAATCGGCTTGGCCCGGCATGCTCCTCTCCGCGTGAAAATCTGGGCGCCTGGAAAGCGACATCATGCAAACGGATGAACTGCGCCTTTGCCTGGAGTCTTCGGCGGCTGCCAAGGCACTTCTCCTCGACTGGGACGTAAACGATTTCGAGCGCGGGCGCAGCAACCTCATCGGCCTCGCAAACGTGCTTGGCGTGGAAGGATTGCTGGACCTCTGCCATCCGATGAGCCGATTGTTCCCGCGCTGCGCCGATCCCGATATGGCCCTGAACAACTTGGAACGATTCATCGCCTCCGCCGGCGCGGCCATCATGCCAACGATGATGGAGGGCAGGGCACGCACGCTCGAAACGCTGCTTCAGCTTTTTTCCACGAGTCAATTTTTCAGCGACTTGCTGATCACGAATCCCGATTACCTGGAGATGTTGCGCATCCCGCTCCGCAATAGCCCGAGCCGGGCCGAGATGCTCGACCAGCTTCGGCAGGAGGTGCAGACCGCGTACGAGGATTCCTCGCTGTTGCGAGCCTTCCGCAGATTCCGCCAGATGCAAATGCTGCGCATCGGCGCTAACGATATCATCCGCGACCGGCCTCTCGAAGAGATCACTCGCGACATCTCCCGCGTGGCCGACACGTCTCTCGAAGTCGCCCTCGAAGTCGCGCTGAGCACCATCGCCAAACGCTTCGGCCAGCCCTACACCCTGGCGGATGAACCGGCACGTTGCGTGATCCTGGCGTTCGGCAAACTCGGAGGCAAGGAGCTTAACTACTCAAGCGATATCGATCTGATGTTCCTGTACGACGAAGAGGGCCAATCGCGAGGCAAGGGCGTCACCGTGCTCTCCAACGACGATTACTTCGCCAGGGTTTGCTCGGAAGTCGTGCGTTTGCTCAGCGCTCACACCGACCGTGGCCAGGCGTACCGCGTCGATCTTCGCCTGCGTCCTGAGGGGCAGCGCGGGCCGTTGGCCCGGTCTCTCGCTAGTGCGTTGTCCTACTATGACACGATGGGCCGAACCTGGGAACGGCAGGCGTTGATCAAAGTCCGGCCCGTCGCCGGCGATGCTCGGCTTGGCGAAGAATTCATGCGCGCCATCGAGCCGTTCGTTTATCGGCGCTATCTCAGCGTGGCGGAGATTAACGAGATCAAAGCCCTCAAGCGGAAGATCGAACACAAATCGGGTCAATTCGGCGAAAGCGACACCGAGGTCAAGACGGGCCACGGCGGCATTCGCGATGTCGAGTTCACTATCCAGTTTCTGCAACTTCTCAACGGCGGCGACTTGGCCGAAGTCCGCCACGCAAATACGCTGAAGGCGATGCTCGCGCTTGCGAAGGTGGGTTGCCTCACCGATCTCGAATACCGCAGGCTTGATGACACCTACCGCTTCCTCCGTAAGGTCGAACATCGGCTTCAGGTGATGTTCGATCTGCAAACCCATCGGTTGCCGGACAAACCCGAGGAGGTCCGCAAGCTCGCGCTTCGAATGGGCTACACGCTGCGCGATTTGCCGATAGACGCGCCGGAGACCCAACCGGTTCAGGACGCGCTCGAAGCGTTTTTGACGGACTATCGCGAAAAGACTTCGCTGAATCGTTCGATTCTGAATCATTTGTTGCATCAGTCCTTTTCAAGCAGCGTGGAAGATCCGGAGTCCGATCTGCTTCTCGATCCGCAACCCGATCCCGAACGCATACAGCAGGTGCTTGGTAAATATCCGTTCCGCGACCCGCAGGCGGCCTACAACAACCTCAATCTACTCGCAACCGAGACGATTCCCTTCCTTTCATCACGCCGATGTCGGCAATTTCTCGCCAGTATTGCCCCCCAGCTGCTCAAAGTGATTGCCGAGACCCCCGACCCCGATATGGCTCTGGTGAATCTTGAAAAGGTTTCAGCATCCCTGGGAGGCAAGGCGGTCCTGTGGGAATTGTTCAGCTTCAACACACCGAGCCTGAAGCTCTACGTGGATCTGTGTGCGTGGAGCCAGTTTCTCTCGGAGATTTTGATCAACAATCCAGGAATGATCGACGAGTTGCTCGATAGCCTCGTGCTGAATCTGCCTCGCAGCGCCGACGAATTGCGTGCCGAACTCACCGAACTATGCCGCAATGCGGATGATCCCGATCCGATTTTGCATAGCTTCCAGGATAACGAACTTCTACGCATCGGCGTGCGCGATATTCTTGGTAAGGACACCATCATCGAAACGACGCGCTCGCTGAGCGACCTGGCGGAGACGATCCTCGTGCAGCTGGCGTCACAGCAATACAAGCCGCTGGTTAGGAGGCTTGGATTGCCGTGCCTGACGGAGGAGCCGAACGCGGACAAGGTGAGTCGATATGTTCTGCTTGGCCTGGGCAAGCTAGGCAGCCGGGAGATGGCGTACCATAGCGATCTCGATTTGATCCTGATCTACGAGGGCGACGGCCGAACGATTCCGCCGCCCGGCTCAACACGGTGGGATCGCTTTGAACTGACGGATAATTTCCACTTCTTCTCGGAGCTTGCTCGCCAGATCATTCGCGCCGCAAGCTACATGGGGCCGCGAGGCCGGCTTTATCAGGTCGATATGCGGCTTCGTCCGACGGGGAAATCGGGCAGCCTCGTTATACCGCTCACGGAATTCGAGCGTTATTACAACGAAGGCCAGGCCCAGATTTGGGAGCGCCAGGCTCTGACACGTGCGCGCGTCGTGTTCGGCGATGCCGAATTCGGCGAACGTGTGATGGCCAGCATTCAGCGCCAGATTTACGAACTGGAATGGACCCCGGCGATCGCCAAGGAGATCAAGGCGATGCGCTGCCGGGTTGAAGCCTCGGGCAGCAAGCGCGATCTGAAACGCGGCTATGGCGGAATCATCGACATCGAATTCTTGACGCAGATGTTCCGCATCAAGTACGGCCTGCGCCACCCGAAGGTGCGTGAGCCGAACACCTGGGCAACGCTCGACGCCCTGCACGCGGATAAATTGCTCGCCGACGATGCGTACGCCACGTTGCGTTCGTGCTATGACTTCATGCGCACCGTCGAGGGCCGCTTGCGGATTTTCCACAACCGCTCGCTCGACGAATTGCCCGACACCGCGGAAGACCTGGAGAAGCTAGCGAAACGCCTTGGATGCGAGCCGACGAACGAGCTTTCCGCCGGCCAGGTTTTTCTGCAAAAACTGGAATGGCACACGACCCAGACCCGGCGCCTCTTCAGCGAGTTGCTTCAGCGAGAGGAAAATGGCGTTGGCCATGCGGGAGCGTAGATGGCACGGCGTCCCCGTTGTTTTGGCGAGCCTATCCGCGTAAGCGGCAGGTTGAATTTGCAAACGTAGATTCAACCTGCCGCTTACGCGGCTAGGCCCGCCAATCATTTCAAAGCCAAATTATCGTCCCAAGAATTGAGCGATGTCCAGCACCGTCAGCGGATATTGTAGCTTGGCGGTTTTTTTGCTGATTCGGTCTTCGGCGATTACCTCAATGGTGTATTGGCCGGTCTGATTCAGGTAGATGAGCTGAGGCATCTCGACGAAGTTCGCCTTCGTGAGATCGGTATCTTCGGGCAAGTCGCGAGGCAGGAACGATTGCACGGCTGGAGCGACGCTAGTCCCCTTTCGATCGAGAACACGCAGCGTGACGGCGACGTTCGGCAGCTTTTTCGCGTCCAGGCCCATGTTGATCAAGGCGAGGCCAAGCACGTAACGCTGGCCGGGAAAGCCGATCGCGGGAGCCGAGACGCCGACCAGACCGAATTCTTCGGGGAGGACGGTGAAATCGAAGCGGATCGCCTTGGCGTCCTTGCCGACTTTGTCGTGCACGGTCAGTTTGATGTGATAATTGCCCGGGCTTTGTTTAGGCCCCAAGATGACGTGCAGATCGCCCGGCATGCGCGTGCCGCCGAGCTGAGGCATGACTTCGGTGACTTTGGATTCATTCTTGAAGATGACTTTTCCGAGCGGATCGACGAGTTCCAGGATTGTCACATAACCCGTGAGCTTCGTCTTGGGGTCAATGCCAAGACCTTCGATATCGAAGGTGACGAAGACGACATCGCCGGGAAGATATTTCGCGTCGTATCGCGTGGCCCCGAGAGCCATGTAGCTAGGGCGAGCATTCTTGATATCGACAGCGGACGCAAATTGCGGAAGCAAGGCGAGCGCGGCAAGGCTGAACAGAAGGGAGCGGACCATGTTTTCCTCCGTGGTGGCGGGCAGGTTCTTTAATTTTGTTGTACAATAGGTATTTTGCCTGTTTTGAACGGGAAATACCAGCCCAGTTTCCTGCCTTCCAAACACGGCAAACCAGGGCACACCGATCCGAATGTCTGTCTTTCACACAACCCGGCGAATCGAATTTGGCGATACCGACATGGCGGGAATCGTCCATTTTTCCAATTTCTTTCGGTTCATGGAATCCGCGGAATGTGCGTTTCTTCGCTCGCGCGGTCTGTCCGTCAAGCTCGACTGGGAAGGCCGCACCATCGGCTTCCCCCGTGTGTCGGCGACGTGCGATTACGTAAGCCCCGCGAGATTCGAGGACCTGCTCGAAATTGCCGTCGGCATCGAGCGAATCGGCACGAAATCGGTGACGTATACATTCGAGTTCACGCGCAGCGGCATCTTGATCGCACGCGGCAAAGTTGCCTCGGTTTGTTGCCAGGTCGAGGCGAATGACAAGATAACGAGTATCTCGATCCCCGAAAGTTATCGCGCCAGGCTCTTGTCCGATACAAAATCATCATGAGCCAATACCTCCAGAACTTGAACGCTCGACTAGCCGACGGCATCGCGCGCCTGCCCGAGGCACTGCGCCGCCGGCATTCGGCGTACATCGCGAGCAAGCAGAACCCTGATGGCGGTTTTCCCGGACGCGAAGGCGAATCCGATCTTTACTACACGGGCTTCGCCCTGCGCGGGCTTTCGGTTCTCGACGCGCTGACCCCGGAGATAGCGGAGCGATCTGCGGGTTATCTGCGCGGCTGCCTGGCGAAGCAGACGAGCGTCGTCGATTTTTTCTCTTTCCTCTACGCTTGCGTGCTGGTGCAGGCGAGCACCGGGACCGATGTGTTGGCCGGCGCCGCCAGCGATTGGCCTGAGCGCGTCGCGTCGATGCTCGACACGTTCCGCACGCCTGACAATGGCTACAACAAGTCGCCGGGGGCGACCTCGGGCAGCACCTATCATACCTTCCTGGTAGGGTTGTGCTTCGAACTGCTCGGACGGTCCTTGCCGAACCCGGCCGAAGTCTTGGCGTTTGTCCAGGCGCGCCGGCGCGAGGACGGCGGGTTCGTCGAGGTTTCCGCGATGCGGCGGAGCGGCACGAACCCGACCGCCGCCGGCGTGGGACTGCTGCAACTACTTCGCGGCGACGCGCTGACGAAGGCCGAGGCGGCGCCGAGCGTGGAATACCTTGCGGAGATGCCATCGATGGAAGGCGGCCTGCGCGCCAACGATCGCGTGCCCCTGGCGGATGCGCTGTCTACTTTCACGGGTTGCTGGACGTTGTTTCAGCTCGGCGCTCTGGACCGAATCAACATCAAGCAGGCGTTTCGCTATGTG
>CAZAFH010000206.1:0-5964 GCA_964484265.1 uncultured Singulisphaera sp. | reverse complement strand
TGCAAACCAAGACCAGTCCGCCGCGCAGCGGTTTAGTTCAACTAGAATTAGAGCGCGCCTGCGCGCTCTAGCAACGTGCGGCGCGCTATAGTTCTCGTGCGCGCTATAACAAGGGTTGATTTCATCAGACGTTGGTTTGTTTGTCAAGCACTTTCTGTTAGTGATTGGCGTGCGTAATCCCCAGGAATCGCAGTGCTCGTCCTGGGGCTTGCCCGCATACTATGTCTGATCGTAACGCGCCGGGGTTGCCGTCGTCAAAGTCGGTTGCGAGATTTTTTTTCGATTGAGCGGTTGGCGCGAGCGCTAAACGTGAAACCAGTCCCTATATCCCTCTCCCCCTCGGGAATTTGGCCAACACCCCCCAAAAGTGCAAAATAACTGGGAAAAAGTGCAAAAGCGCTTGGCCATCGGCTGTTGGCCAAGCGCCCTGGCCCGGTGGCCAAGCGCCCGATCGGGCGGATCACACGCCGCGGGGGCGGCCCCAGTGGTCGCGGTAGGTTCGGCGGACCATCGGGCCGGCTTCCTTGTCGTTGTGGACTTCTTCGGTTTTCGGATCGAAATTGATGACGCGCCGCACTCTCGTGGCGATGTTGCCCAGGTGGCAGAGCGATGAGCTGAGGTGGCCGATCTCGATGTCGGCGGTGGGGCGATTGCCGGTGCGGATGCACTCGAAGAAGTTGCGGTGATGGGCCAGCAGGTTCGGTCGGCCTGCCATCGTTTTCAGTTCTTTGTTACGTTCGCCGTAGAGGCGCCAGCCGGCTTCTTTGCCGAGGATGATCATGCCGCGCGTGCCGTAGTAGGCGTCGCCGTTTTCGTAGCCTTCCATTTTGTAGGGGGTCCAGATGCGTTGCTCGAAGATGAGTTGTTTTTTGCGTCCTTGCTTGCCGACGCTGGGCCATTCGAAGATTACAGTCTGGGTATCGGGGAATTCTTGATCGTCGTCGAAGAAATATTTGCCGCCCAGCGCGGTGATGGTGCTGGGGTGGGTATCGACGCCGAGGCCCCAGCGGCCGATGTCGAGGTCGTGGACGCCGTCGTTGCCCATGTCGCCTGTGCCGAAGTTGTACCACCAGCGCCAAACGCCGTGGAGGCGGTTGGGTTGATAGGGCACGAGCGGGGCGGGGCCGACCCAGGTGTCGTAGTCGAGCGTGGCAGGCGGATCGACGGGGCGTTGCCGACCGATGTTGCGCCGCAGCTGGCTATTCCAGACGCGGACGGAGAGTACCTCGCCGATGGCGCCTTCGCGAATCATCTGCATGGCGGTCATGACGTGTTCGGTCGATCGGCTCTGCGTGCCGACCTGGCAGATCTTTCGCGCCCGGCGAGCGGCCTCGATCATGAGCCTGCCTTCGCGGATATTGTGGGAGCAGGGTTTTTCGACGTAAACATGCTTGCCAGCGTCCAGCGCGAGGATGCTGGCCGGTGCATGCCAGTGGTCGGGCGTGGCGATGAAGACGGCGTTGATCTCGCGAACTTCGAGCAGGCGGCGCATGTCGGTCAGCGCTGCCGGCTCGCGGCCTTCGACGGCGGCGTTCTTGGCGGCGGCGGCGAGACGGGTGCGGTCGACGTCGCAGACGTGCGTGATGCGGACGTCCTTCTGCGTCACCAGCGTGCGGATGTGGTGCGTGCCCATCCCGCCCGGGCCAATGATGCCGACAAGCACGCGCTCGTTGGCGCCTTGCACGGCTGCATACGATGCTGCGGTGAGCGCCGCCGTGCCGACGGCCGTCGCACCGGTAGTCTTGATGAAATCGCGTCGCGTGGTGTCGGTCATGAGGCCTCCCCATCATCATTGGAAGTGGAATGATTGATGATGAGGATGATATCCGCGTTCATGACAGATTGCAAACAGGTAATCGAAAAAAAACCAAACCCAGTTTTTCGGCGTATCGGCTTGCAGCGTCTAGCCGCAGGCGGAGAATGCCGAATCAATCCGGCAAGGTCACGGATTCGCTGCCTCGTGCAGTTATCAGCGCGCCGAGTGTAAAGGTGCTGATCCCCTGCGTAATGTGTCGAACGGTACCATCGCCGAGGAGTATGTTGGCGCCGGAGGAATGAAAGCCATAAATTTCGTTGTCGTTGGTGCAGTTGACAAAGCATCCCGTCGGTCCGTAGGTGCCGTTGTTGCCCACCGTAAAGTCCTGCTCGTTGTTCGCCCAGCCGGCGCCGGTTGGGGTACCGGCCACGAGTTTACCTTGATCATACCGTACAGGCCGCCCAGCGACTTCGACGTAGGCGATCGTGTTGGAGATGCCATCCGTGCAGTGGGCGATCTTGGCCAGGCCAGTTAGGTTGTTTACCTTGAGCAGCCCCGAATAATCGTTAGCCGCGCTGAAGTAGGTCGGAACCCGCGTGCTATCGATATTCCCGATCGGCGAATAATCGGTGCGGTAATGTTGACCTGCCGACTGTTGATTGGCTGTCCCGGCGGGGATGGGCAGCGCGGAATTCGGCGTCGATGGGCAGACGAAAACCACGAGCAAATTGTCAATGAAAGCTGCGTTCCCAGCCGCGGCCCAGTCCGAGGTCTTGTCCCATTTAGCCGCGATTGGACCCTGATCGAGGAAAGGCAACAACGGCACGAGGCTGCTGCGCAATCGCTGAGTGGTGGAAGAAGACGTGATACTGGTCGAGAAACCCTTGAACGCATCCGCATGGGCGTGCATGGCGATGCCGAGTTGCTTCATGTTGTTCGTGCATTGCGTTCGCGCCGCTGCTTCGCGAACTTTCTGAACGGCAGGCACGAGGAGGGCAATCAAGATAGCAATGATTGCGATGACGACCAACAGTTCGATCAATGTGAAACCTCTTCGCAAATGAGGCAGCATAAAACGATTTCCTTCATTCAATGAGAATATAATGAAATAGAACTATCGAAGGTTATCTTAATTGAACGAAGAAGTAATTCCCAGCAGAATACTTGTCATTTTCGAATAGATGTGAAAAAGAAAGACCGTGGAATCGCGCTTTGCAATAAAGCGCCGATTCCACGGTCCATTCAGCGGAGGAGAGACGCACAGGATCGCTTCGGCACTAGCGGCGTACTTGCGGCTTGGAAGCGGGCTTGGCCATCATCTCGGCTTTCAATTCCAATTCGGCTTCGTGCCAGTCCTGCATGTCGTTGCCGTGCGTGCAGCCGCGGCTGACCCATTTCTCGTACGCGCGCTGAGCGATTTTCTCGCACGGAACGACCGGCGCCGTTACGGTCGCGGCAGTGGTGCTGGCGGGTGCGGCGGACTTGGTTGCGGATTGGCTGGCGGCCTTGGCGGTCGCGCTCGAACTCTTGGACATGTCGTCCCTCCCTGAAAAATGTGTGGATCGGGTGAACCTTGACCCAAATGTTTACGCTATTTCATCAAAGGAAGGCTCGAATGGCAAGGATTATTCCAGAAAATCAACTATTTCCGCGCCCCAGATAGTTTTGAAACGTTTAATTAATTTTGAGTAAAATTGTTGGGCTACTTGGAGTGGTTGCCCTTCTCTTCGGGATTTAACAGGGTAAAATGGAGGGGTTGGAAAACATTTCTTTTTCGGAGGGTCACCCATGCGACGATTCTGGATACTTGCCGGTGGTGCCGTGCTGACGGCACTGATCGGCGTGTCGAACTCCGATGCCCAGGTGTATATTCGCGCCCCGTTTGTGCGTATAGGAATAGGCGATGGTGTGAGCGTGCGTGCTCCGTTTGTGAACGTGTTCGTGCCGCCGAGCGGACCGGTGTATGGTCCGTTCCTTCCGCCGCCTCCCACGGTGGTGGAATCGGTGCCGCCGCCCGTGATCATTCCGCAGCCGCCGACGGTGGTTCCGGGACCGGCGAATCCGTTTCCGCCGGCGGAAAAGATATTCACGCCGCCCCCGCCGACGCCATTCAATCCTGGCCTGCCGACGATCAAGGAAACGAATCGTCCGCCGGTGCCGATTCAGCAGGAACAGGCGCCGACGCTGGAGCAGTTCTCGAAGACGTTCAAGGCCAAGGCGGGTTCCTATGAAGTGGTGATTGTGAACCCGGTGACGAAACAGCCGACGCCGGTACGCTTCTCGTTGCCTGCGGGCGAACCGCGCCGCGTGCTGGTTCGCCGGGATTCGATCGAGTTCGTCTATGGCCTCCGCCAATTCGTCCTGATCGAATTCGACCGCGACGGCGTCCAGGTGACGACACGCTAACCATTCGTTTAGCCGTTCGCCGTCGGCGAGCGCGGGAAGTCAAGTCCTCGCTCGCCAGTTTCGAACGGCTAAACTTTTTTCACTTCGCGCACAATCGCTTCCATCAACAACTCCAATGAACCCGCTCCGACGGCGGCGATCGTCTCTTGATAAATGCCATAGCCATACGTTGACGCCATCGGAAGGTAACCTGGCTGCCAATCGTTGGCGAGCGTGATGACGACCACCGGCCGATCCGCGAATCGGCTCCTCAGCGTGCGCTGAAACACCTGATACAACTCGCCAGGCACGGCAATCCAGAGCGCATCGCCCAGCTGCCAATGTGCCACGGGGTACGGCAAAAAGCGCCCGGCCGGCAGCGACGTGAGCCGAGTGATCTGGCGGTTCTTCTGCTCGACCATCGCTCGGCAATCGCGTGCTTTTTGCATATCACCCGCAGCTCGCGCGGCTTCCTCGGCTTTCATCCATTCCTGATGAGCGGCCTTGGTTTCTTCCAGAGTCGCCAGGTCGTGCCGATAGGGCAGTTCGACGGTCAGGCGTTTCGCGGACCACGCTGTTTTCGCGCGCAGTTCAGCCTCGTCCAGCGCGACGTGCTTCCACGTGCCGATCGTCGTGCCCGAGACCACGGGGCCCGCATAGACAAAGCGCGTGCCTGGCCTGGGCAGCGCCTCCAGCGCCGACAGCGCGGCGTAGCCGAGCTGTCGGCCATTGCGGTCGGCCACGGCCCAATCACCGACGAAACCCTCGCGCGGTCCGAGATCACCCGACGCGCCCTGTAAGAACAGGCACGGCGCCTGCGTGACGCCTTCGATCGTCTCGCGCATGGCGCCAACGAAGTCTGGGCTGATCGCAGTATTGTCCCACGCCAGCGTCGTCGGATGGCAGGCGTAGTTGACGAGCGTGCCGAGCGTTCGGCCATCGTCGGCGGCGATCCGCGCGACCATGACCGTGTCGTCGGCGTCGCCGGCGGGATTGAAGCCGCACACGAACTGCTTGTTCGTCTCGTCCCACAGATCGCGATGGGCGGCCAGATCGCATCGGCCATGCCCATAAACGATGCTCGCCGGCACGGCGGACTTGCGGGCTTGCTGTGCGAGTTGACCAAGCTTGCGTTCGACTTCGTCGAGATACGGAGCGATGAGATCGCCGCCGGGGAAGTGGGCGCGCGAGCGCGACATCCAACCCGATCCGTGGGTGTGGGAGAGCGTAATGACGACGGCGGCCCGATCGATCGACAGAGCCTTGGCCACGGCATCGCGTAGACGGGCCATGTCGGCGGAATCGACGACGCAATGGTCCATGCCGATGAGCACCTGAGCCTGCGAAACATCGCCGGAAGACGGTTGCAGCCAGGCCGCCGTCGCCAGGAGCGGCTTGTGAACGCCCGTCGCGCGATCGTGCGACGCCGCCCCCCACATGCGATGATAGATGCCGACCGGCGGCGTTATGTCGATGCGCGCGACGCCGACGGTGCAACGCGTCTGCGGGGTGTCGTGGTGCAACATCAAAGCTCCAAATCACAAAATCGAAATCACAAATCCGAAACAAATCTCAAGTTGGCGTCACAATCAAAAGTCATCGGCGACCACCGTAGACATCACGCTCTCCGCGTGATGTGACTTGAGTTTATCGAAAATTATTCGAAATTTGCTGTTACTTTCGGGCGCTCAACGCTAATCCATCACGCGGAGCGTGATGGCTACGGTAAATTCCGAATCTTAATGGGCGCGTCAAAAGTCTCTACTAATACTACAGCGCTAAGTTATATGGTGATCGATCCATAAATTAAGCAATCGCCGGCA
>CAZAFH010000205.1:0-6016 GCA_964484265.1 uncultured Singulisphaera sp. | reverse complement strand
TGTTCTCGCGGAAGATGACCATGTCCACCTTGTCGGGTGATTTGACCGGCGAAGGCACGCCCTTGAACCAGCGCACGGGCCGCAGGCAGACGTAGAGGTCGAGCAGCTGGCGAAGCGCGACGTTGAGCGAGCGCATGCCGCCGCCGATTGGCGTGGTCAGCGGGCCTTTGATGCCGACGAGGAATTCGCGAAACGCATCGACGGTTTCATCCGGCAGCCAGGAGTTGTGCTGCGTAAACGCTTTTTCGCCGGCGTAGACTTCCATCCACGCGATCTTGCGTTTGCCGCCGTAGGCCTTGCTGACCGCGGCATCCATGACGCGCACGGACGCACGCCAAATATCGACGCCCGTGCCATCGCCTTCGATGTAGGGCACGATCGGCTGGTTCGGCACCTGCAACTTGCCTCCGGAAATCGAAATCTTTTCTCCCGCGGGAACTTGGCTCAACTTGTACGGCATACTGGCTCCTGAACGTTACTACCGGTAAATAGTGGTGGTTTTCAATTCAGGTAATATACTTGCGAAGCGTCGATTTGACAGTTGACGGTCCAGGAAAAGGCGTCGGGGAAGACATCGGGCCGATCATGCTTGGGATGCCCCGGTTCGCCGCCGGATTTTCGCTTACGAGTGTGTTTAGGTTTTGTTTTGTTGACGATGTCGCTGAAAGGCGGCTTGGAAGAATTGGCCGAGTATTTCTTGGCAGCCGCGAGTCCTGCTTGCAGTTGGGCAATCTGGGCTTCGAGTTGCTCGCGCCTTTATTCCAGAGTGGCGCATCGTGCGCACGTTTGTGCTCCTGAGATCGTCTTTCGACAGGATGCTCAATCGCAAGTCCCGTGACGAGTCGGACTGCTGGTGGATGGGTGTGAACGGTTACCCGAAAAGAAACAACCCGCGGCAAGTGAATGACGCGGGTTGCACGAGTTTTCAGATTGCGCTAGTTCCTAGAACAGTTGCGCGATCGGGGTGGCCGGACGGTCAACGATGCGGATCGGTCGGCCGTTCGGAGCGTGGTTCTGCTTGTTGTAGTCGATGCCCAACGCACGGCAAACGGTCGCCATGAAGTCAAACGTGCCGACCGGACGATCGGTGACCGTCGCGGCTTCGGCGTCGGTGCGGCCGATGACCTGACCGCCGCGGATGCCGCCGCCGATCATGACGCTCGACCATGCACGCGGGTAGTGATCGCGGCCTGGTTGAGCACCGCGTTGATTGATGCGCGGCGTACGGCCGAATTCACCCATCCAGATGATGAGGGTGTTGTCGAGAAGACCGCGGTCGCGGAGGTCGCGGGTCAGAGCGCTCATGGCCGGGTCAACCTGTGCGGAGAGCTGACGGACGCGTTCCCAGTTGTTCTGGTGGGTGTCCCAGCCGCCGAGCGTGACTTCGACGAACTTGACGCCGGTTTCGATCAGGCGGCGAGCCATCAAGCAGCCTTCGCCGAACTTGCTGCTGCCGTAGGCGGCGCGGCTGGCGGCGGGTTCGAGCGAGATGTCGAAAGCGCGGGTGCCGGTGTCGCGCATCAGGGTGACCGCACGCTGAATCGTCGTGCTGTGGGCCTGAGCCGTGTTGGCGTTGTGCTGGCGTTGGAATCCCGATTCGAGTTCGTTGAGAAGGTCAACGCGGCTATCGAACTGGCCAGCGCTGAGACCCGTGCGAAGGTTTTCGACGCCGCGAGCGGCATCGGCGACGATCAACGGCTGGTGGCGAGCGCCGAGGAAGCCGGAACCGTAAGCACGGTTGCCGATCGAGACGAAGTTCGGCATCGGATTGGTTTCGCTGCCGAGTTCCTTGGAGACGATCGAGCCGATGCTCGGGTAAACGATGCCACCCTGGCCTTCGCGGTAACCGGTGTGCAGGTTGTACTTCGCGCGAGCGTGAGCGCCTTCCGGCGTGCTCATGCTGCGGATGATCGCGGCATGATTCATCAAGCGAGCGAACTGCGGGAAGTGTTCGCTGATCTGGATACCGTTGGTCGCCGTCTGAATCTGACGGAAGGAACCGCCGTTGGCGGTGCCGGGACGCATGTCGAAGGTGTCCTTGTGCGTCGGGCCGCCGTCCATCCACAACAGGATGCAGTTCTTGGTCTGCTGACGGGTATTCGCGGCATGGGCTGCCAGGATGTTGAACCAGTTGGACATCGAGTACGAGAGAACGCCAGCCGCGGAAAGCTTCAAAGCGTCGCGGCGATTCAGACCTTGTTCGAACATTGGATACTCCTGAGGATAAGGGTAGTGTTTTTCGTAAAGCACCCGCAGTCCTAAAGACTGCGGGCCGGAGGGTTTCTTAGTGGTTCAGCACGAATTCGCTGGAGTTTAGCAATGCCCAGAGAATGTCACCATACGCAGCACGCGTGGTGGCACCGGGCCGGTTCACATAGGTCGTCAGGCGTTGCGTTTCCGCAGCGGTCGGACGGCGGGACAGAGCGGTAACAAAGATGCGCTCGATCGCTTCGGCAGGCGTCTTTGCGTCGCCGGCGATCTGGTTGGCGATGACATCGGATCGGCTGGTGAAAGCCGAGTTCATCATGCGGAGGGCTTGCGGGATGCCGTTCTGATATTCCAGCGGATTCGCTTCATCGACGTGGAAGAAGGCGATGAACGCCGCTCGGCCGGTCAATCCACCCTTCGGCGTCTTGACTTTCTTCTCGGCTGCCTTGGGCTTGCCATTGCTGGTACCCAGAATCGTGGTCAACGAATCGTACATCTGCTCGGGATTCATCACGCGGATTTCGCGTCGGCTGTAGATGTCGATATCCACGCTGCCGGCGTCGGCGGTCGAAACACTGCTGCGTTGATAGGTATCACTCAGGCAGATCGCGCGAATCATGTACTTCGCATCGAACCCGTTGAGCTTCATCTGTTCCGTCAACGTCGCGAGCAGTTCCGGGTGAGTCGCTGCGTTGTCTTCGTGCATGTCGTCAACCGGATTCACCAGGCCGCGTCCGAACATGTTGAACCACAAGCGATTCGCCATCGCGCGTGCGAAGAAGCGGTTGTCGGTGGAAACCATCCACTTGGCCAAGGTAGGACGATAAGGATCGGCAGGGTTCAGCTTCGGTTCGATGCCCTGGAGGAATTTCGCCGGAACCATCTTGGCAGATTCAGGGAGCGACTTCTTGTTCGGCGCCTTGTTGTTCTCGGTGATGGTGATGCTCTTGCCCTTCTTGGCGGCCTGTTGCGGCGTGCCGCTGGCGCGAGTCTTCATGAAGAAGGCTGCCATCGCCCAGTATTCCGTCTGCTTCCAATCCGTGAACGGATGGTTGTGGCACTGAGCGCACTGAAGTTGCACACCCAGGAAGGTGCGAGTCACGTTGTCGGTGATCTTGTCAACCGTCGGATTGCCAACGAAGTAAGAAGCCGGCGGATTCTCGGTGATGTCGCCGGTCGCCGTGATCAGCTCATAAACCGTCTTGTCGAGCGGCGTGTTCGAGTTGAACTTCGAGGCGAACCACTTCTCGAGCGGTTCGGAGTTCAGCTTCTTGTTGTTCGATTCGCGTGGGATCATCATGTTGACCCACTGTTCCGCATGGTAGTTGCCATAGCGAGGATCGGCGAGCAGTTCGTCGATCAGCTTGATTCGCTTGTCTTTGTCCTTGCTGTCGAGGAACGCAGTCACCTTGGCAGCAGGCGGGATCACGCCGACTATGTCGAGGTGCGCCCGGCGGATGAACTCCGCATCATCGCACAAACCGCTCGATTTCGCGCCTTCAACCTGCAGGCGTTTGTTGACCTCTTGATCGATCAAGCGAGCCAGCGAGGCGGCGTCCACTTTCTTGCCAGCCGTCAAGCTCTTGGCCTGGGGCAAACCCTTCGATTTCGGGGCATACTCGCTTTTCTTGTCAGCCGCCTTGGCCTTCGCCTGTGCTCGTGCGTCGTCGCTATCCAACCCCAACGCCCCGATAACAAGAGCGCCGAAAGCGAAAGTGACGACCGGCCATGCTTTCACCCAGGACCGACCAGCCCTCGCATGCTTTTGTGTCATAAACCCAATCTCCCATTGAGGTTGAATCAAGTTGGCAATTTGGAGCTAAGCTCCAGGATTTTGCTTATTTTAATTTAACACAGAGAAAACAGAAAAGTTTCGCAATTTCAAAATGATTTATTGTGTTTGTTGGGTTCGTCTGTAGTTTAGCCTACGTTCACAAACCATGACGCTTCCCTGCTTCGTTTGAATCAGGTTGCTCCATCCGGATCTCCTTTTTTAGGATATGAATTCATGCGCATTCTTGTGACGGCCGCTCTCCTGGTAGCGGCGTTGACTCCCTCGATTTCCCACGCTCAGGCGGGGCTGGCGGGGTCGTGGAAATTCAGTATCTACGAAGGCCCGCAACAGCTGCCGCTCTGGCTCCTACATATCGAGGCCAAAGACGGAAAACTCGCGGTCAAGGCCGATGCACTCCGAGGCTCGCCGCGCGTCAAAATCGACACTCCCACGTTAGTGGGCGATAACATCACGATGAAGATTCTCGCCAGTGTCGGCATGGGTGGTCAACAGACCATCGTATTCAATCTGGAAGCCCCATTGCCCAAGCCGGGCGCGAAGAAAATCTACGGTTCCATTGCTCAGTCGGGTTCCACCAATTCCACTCCGATCTTGATGGAAGCAACCAACGCGAAGACCCCTTTTGAGCTGAGCCGCGAGACGCTACAGCGCAACCCGGCGGACGCGCGTTCCTTTGCCGCGATTTTAGATTTCATCGAGGAGGCCAAGGAGAACAAGGTTGCCGCCGCCGACCTGCAAGAGATCGTTGACACGTCGCTGAAGGCGTCCGCGTTGTACGGTCCGCGATTTGGGCTGCGTCATCAGGGCAGATTGCTGGATGCCCTGGCTGCCGAGAAAACCTACCTCTCCGTTGCGCTCGAAACCGCGAGGAAGATCAGCAAAGCCGTTGACCCGCGAACGCCGATCGACACGCAACTGCAAATCCTGACGAGCGTGGCCGACGTGCTGCAAAAAGGCGGCGCGAAGGATGAATCCGCCGCGCTGAGCACTCGGCTCGAAAAGATCGAAGGCGATGCCTACGCCGAGTATGTCAAAGAAGGTCTCGGATTCAAGACGCCGAAATTCGCGGGACGCAAAGGCAAGAGCACCCGCGCCGTCCTTATCGAACTCTTCACCGGCGCACAGTGCCCGCCCTGCGTCGCGGCCGACGTCGCCTTCGACGGCGTTTCCAAAGCCTACAGCCCGGCGGATGTCGTGCTGCTCCAGTACCACATGCACATCCCACGCCCGGAACCGATGAGCGGCCCCGACACCGACGCCCGCTTCGAATACTACGTCGAATCGTTCGCCAAGCAAATCCGCGGCACCCCTGCCACGCTTTTCAATGGCAAACCGACGGCCTCCGGCGGCGGATCACGCGACGATGCACCGGAAAAATTCCAAGAATACGAAAAAGCCCTGGCCGGCCTTCTCGAAACTCCGACGACGATCAAAATCACGGCCAAGGCAGTCCGCAAGGGTGACAAGATCGACATCCAGGCCGACGTCAAAGGCGTCGAGAAGCCAGGCGACAAGATCAAATTACGTATTGCGCTGACCGAAAACTGGGTCCGCTACAAGGGTTCCAACGGTTTGCAGTACCATCACCACGTCGTCCGTGCCTTGCCTGGCGGCGCCAAGGGCGTCGTGCTCAAGCAAAAGGATCTCGATCACAAAGTCACCATCGACCTGGGCGACTTGCGTAAATCGCTCAATAAATACCTCGACGAAGATTACCCGCAAGGCCCGCGTCCCATGCGGCTGCGCGACCTGAGCGTCGTCGCCTTCGTGCAGGACGACGCCACCGCGGAAGTGCTGCAAGCCGTGACCGTGCCCGTGAAGGACTGATCGACGTCCCGCGGCGGAGATTCATTAGAAAACAAAATCTTGACATTCGAAGTCTGATGTGATGAAATCCGCCCTTGCTATAGCGCGCACGAGAACCATGACGCGCGGCACATTGCTAGAGCGCGCAGGCACGCTCTAATTCTAGTTGAACTAAACCGCTGCGCGGCGGACTGGTCTTGGTTTGCA
>CAZAFH010000204.1:0-6164 GCA_964484265.1 uncultured Singulisphaera sp. | reverse complement strand
TCTGAGCGCCCATGTTCTCGTAGTGATCTTCGAGCTCGATCTCCTTGGCAACCGTGACGCCGTCTTTCGTGACGGTCGGCGAGCCAAAGCTCTTCTGAAGAATGACATTGCGGCCCTTCGGGCCGAGCGTCACCTTGACGGCGCGAGCGAGTTTGCCCACGCCGCGACGCATTGCGTCGCGAGCTTCTTGATCGAATGCAATCTGCTTTGCGGCCATATTTCAAAACTCCTAAAGCTATCAGCGGTCAGCTATCAGCCGAACTCGGCGAGATAACAAACGGACCGCAAGGACAGGTTGTAGATGGTAATTTCATTAGTTGGTGAAGCAGCCACAGCAATTCAGCTTTCTTCGACTGAAAGCTGTTAGCTGACGGCTGAGAGCTTTTTTCTTACTCATCAATGACGGCAAGCACGTCTTCTTCACGCATGATGAGGATGTTGCCACCCTGGCCGTCTTTGTATTCATCACCAGCCCAGGCGGTGAAAAGGATGTTGTCGCCGACTTTGACTTGAAGAGCCTGGCGTGTGCCGTCTTTGGACAATCGGCCAGCCCCGATGGCGAGCACCTTGCCCTTTTGCGGCTTGTCCTTGGCGGAATCGGGAAGCAAAATGCCTCCAGCGGTCTTCTCGGCGGCATCCTGACGACGAACAACGATTCGATCACCGAGCGGTTTCACCTTCATGTTGCAATTCTCCTGCGAGGTAAATAGTGTCCGACGCCATTTCTCCAGCAAGTTCGATGCCCGAACAGGGCATTTGCCATAAGTGTCTTGTAATTAAGGAGTTTATGGAATGAATGTGCGAACGGTTGAAAGAAGCTACTGCCAAAAACGTGTTGGAGACGCAGCGGGTCTGTCGGAATGGCAGCAAACCAGTGCAAACGCCGGAAGTGAATTCTGGCTACGCCGCGAGTACCGCCTGGGCGACTCGCTGTCGGCAGACGAAGAGGCGGTCAGCGAAAGGAAAGCGGCTACAGGGTTCGGACGTGCAATCGAATCCGGTTTTCCGCAAGAGATCCAGCCATTCGGCCTGGCTTCGAAAATTGAGGTCCTTGCCAACCGTGAAGCCCAGGCCGGTCATCGTCTTTTCGTAGAGCCTGTTGATGAAGAACGTATTGCCCGCAGCCGCGTCCACGTCGCGTATGAGCATCACGCCGCCAGGTCGTAATGCATTACGGGCATGGATTAGGAGCGATTCCTGCTCGCTCCTTGAAAGGTAGTGGATCGCGTCAATAATTACGATCCCATCGACCGCGCCTTGCCAATGCTCGCTGGCCACGAAGTCGAACAAGCTGGCAGCCTGAACGGCGATGTTGTCGAGTCCGGACGCTGCCGCCCTTGCAATTGCCACTCGAGACGGCTCATGATCAATTGCGTGGATCATGCGTCGCGGCGCACTCAATCCCATCGCCAAGGAGAGTAAGCCGTGCCCGCAACCCAAATCAAGAATGGTCCCATCGACGGGAAGGTAGTCGGCGATTTGTTGGTAAGGTGTCCAGCGCCAACGAGCGCTGAGGAATAGGCGCGAGACGAATCCCACGCCAGCGTATCGACGCAGCACTTCGCTTCCGAGCGACGTTAGGCCTAACGGGAGTCCGTTCACGTGATTCCTTCCCGCATCGGAGGTGGGGATTCTGAAGATGCGTCTTCCATTTCGATCGCGCATCGGAACCGTTCACATTGGGCAATCTCCGGCACAGTAGAGAATGTATCGTACCGCCTTTTTTGCGTGCTTTGCTTTGTTTCTCAAAACAGAACAACTTTCCGAGAATTTGTGCAGGCCAGTGGGAGCGTTACGATTATGCCGGATTATAATTTGTGCAAAGGCGCACCGAATTACTACGCGGCTGCGCGATGCTCCGTTATTGCCGGTTTTGAGGAATGTTCTGCCGGTCGCGATTCCGCGAGCAGATACGCAAAAAAGAGTACGCTCGCCATGGGGTGGATGCCCATGATGTTCAATTCCGCCGTGTTGCGAATGCTGCCAAGCACCGCCGCCAGCACGAAGAGCGTTGCACTTGCCGTGAGCAAGAGTCGTCTCCCCGACAGAAACGATTCGTGCCGCGACGCGATCAACGACCAGGCCAGCGATGGCGCGAGAAGTTGAAAGGTGCTCGACTCGACGACAGGTCCGAGCACGAGAATCCAGGCGATACCGAGTCCCAGCGCGGAGGTCAGGAGTTGCTTTTCCTCCCAACCTTGCCGTTGACGCATCCACAGCAACAGCGCTATCCCGGCGCCGCCAGCCATCTGTATCACGCGATAAGCGAATCGGCTCACGGGAAGGTGATAGAGGTCGATCAACAGCCAAAGATCGCGATGTTTATTGCGATCCTCCGCGTTCGTGCGATCGTCAGCCAACAAAAGCTGGATCCATTTTTGATTCTGATCGATGACGTAGTCCCAGTGTTGCGCCAGGAATGGCGCCACCAAACTCACGATCGTCGCAATGGCAACACGCCAAAGCAACTGCCTCGGATACAGCACGATCAGCAGCATGGCGAAAGCGATCGGGTATACCTTACAAACGAAGGCAACCGTAAGCAGGAACGCCGCGAAGTTCCAGCGTTCCGCGCGGATTGCAGCTATCGTCGCCATCATCGACGCAATAACGATGACATTCGCCTGCCCGTTGTTGATGCTCTGCACGGAAAGAGGGAGACAGAAAAGCGTCAACAGGGCGAATTGATCCCGAGACAATTTTCCCGGCAAAACGGTGCTTGCGATCCACGCCAGGGCGCCGATGAAGGCCGCCACGCTGAATACGCGCCAAATAACGCCGCCGACGGCATCCGGGAAAATCGCGAAAGGCGTAAACGCGATCGCAAAGGTCGGACTGTAGCGATAGCCGCCCTGAACATGGTCGGGTCGGTAGGGTTCGTAAAGATCGTCGCTGCTCCACCACAGGTCCGTCGAAGCGCTGAAGATGGGGTAAACCGTACGCGAATTCGGCGCCAGGAAAGCGCGTGTGCAGACGACGGCAAGGACAATGCTCCACACTACAATCGCGGTTTGCTCCCACCGGGTTCGCGCATACCACCAAATGCCGATGGAACTGAGCATTCTATCCTCCGTGATGAGAGCCTGGGCATTTTGGGCAGGGGCGGAATTTCCTCCTTCTGGTATCGGTAAGATCGGTCTTCCGAATTGCTACTTTTCCTGGAACTTCGAAGGCTCACGAAATAAACCGGCGAACATGCTCCGAATAGATCGTTTGCAGTCGGCGAGTCACGGGGCCCGGATTTCCGTTTGCCACGGCACAATTGTCCACTTTTACGATGGGAAGGATTTCGCAAGTCGTACCTACCAGAAACAACTCATCGACCTGGCCTAGCTCGGCCTTCGTCATGCTACGCTCCACGACCGTGACACCTGCCTCGGCCGCCAGCTTCAACGCAAAGCCGCGAGTAATGCTGGGCAGGACGTTGGCTTTGAGCGGGGTCGTGTGCAATTGCCCGCCTTGAACTGCGAAGAAACTGCTGTGCGACGCCTCGGTCATCGTGCCGTCAGGCAGGTAAAGCAGCCCCTCGGGGCAATCCGCCTCGGCTGCCGCCTGATTGGCGAGGACATTGCCCAGCAAATTCGTCGATTTGATATCGCACCGATGCCAACGAAGATCGGGAAAGGTGATGACGCTGCATCCGGTTCGACACAATTCCGCGTAGTTGCCAAGGTATTCCTGCACCCAGAGCAGTTCCAGCGGGATGGCGTCCTTTGGAAAGGCATGTTTACGCGGAGCGGCGCCGCGCGTGACTTGCAGGTACACCGTCGCCTCGCCGAAACCGCCGGCGCGAATCGTCTCGTGCATCCGATCCCGCATTCGTGCCATGTTCACGCCGGCGATCCGAATCTCGCGCAGGCTGCGCTCGAATCGATCGAAATGTTCCGCTTCCAGCCATGGTTTGCCGTTATAGATTCGCAGCACTTCGTAGACTGCATCGCCAAACAGAAAACCGCGATCCAGCGGCGAGATCGTGACTTCGTCGAGCGGCATGATCTTGCCGTGAAGATTTGCAAGCGGTTGCATGGTGGTCCCCGAAAAAGAAAAGATCGAGATTGGGTCCTCAGAATCCCTCACCTCGTTTGATGTTTGAAGTATTCTATCGTTCGAAATCGAAACCGGATGCTCGTCGATTCACATAAAATAACGACCAATGACAGCCAGGCTTGATGGAATCGATGAATGACGATTTTTCGCCGAACGCTTCTGATTTACCTGTGGATGTTTTGGCAGGGCGGATTTCTTTTCTACGGAACGATCGTGGTGACGATTGGCAGCCGGGAATTGGGATCGGATTTCGCTCAGGGCATGATTACTCGCCATGTCACGCTGGCGATCAACATCACGGGAATCGTCACGCTGCTCGCCTGGCTTTGGGATCTGCTCTGTGAGTCGAAATTTCAAATCCGGCGACGGTGGGCGATCTGGGTGCTGATGGCGATAAGTATCGGCGTGCTTTGGTGGCTGCGGGCCAGCATGGAACTGCACATCGACACCGAAACTGGCCGTTTGATCGAACGTGCCCATTTCCGACAGATGCATCGATGGTACCTGCGTATCAGCACTGTGCAGTTGATCGAGGCGATACTTTTCACGGTCTGGACGCTGCAAAATTGGCGTTGGAGCGACAACGCGATCAGAACATAAGCCGCTTGTCCAAAGATTCACTGTGCGGTAAATTAGTAATGGAGGGTTCCATGATAAAGACACGCATTCATCGCAGACAGCAGTTGGTTCTTGATGACGTTTCCTGGAAGCGGTACTCCCAACTCTTACACATTTTCTCCGACCGACATCTTCGTCTGACCTACGATCGTGGCAGGCTAGAAATCATGACGCTGTCGTTTGAGCACGAGAGTCTGAGCCAGTTTCTTGGACGACTGGTGATTGTGCTAACTGAAGAATCTGCCCTGGATGTCGAAGAAGGCGGCTCTACTACATTCCGCCAGAAACGGCGAAAAAAAGGACTTGAGCCTGATAATTGTTACTGGATCGCAAATGCGGACAAGGTCCGGGGAAAAAAAGCGATAGACCTGAGCGTTGATCCGCCGCCGGATCTGTCGCTTGAGATCGACATTTCAAATAGCTCCATGAATCGAATGCGAATCTACGCGGCGCTCGGCGTGCCCGAGGTTTGGCTGTACGACGAAAACGGCCTCGCATTCTTTCGCCTGAATTCAGAGAATCTCTACGATCCAGCGACTACTTCGCCTACTTTTGGAGACCTCATTTCACCTTCGGAACTGATGCCGTTTTTAAAAATGTTCGGCACCATCGGTACGAACGAAATCATCCGCCAATTCCGCGAGTGGATTCGGGCGCGCATCTCCAGCACACCCAAGCCGTGACGTCAATTCAGCTTTCGCCCTAGCGGCTCGGCGAGGCGTTTCAACGAATCCAGCAATTTCTTGAACGCCTCGAACGACAGCGTCTGCGCACCATCGGACGCCGCGTGATCCGGGTCAGGGTGAACCTCGATAAGCAGGCCGTCGGCGCCGGCGGCGAGCGATGCGAGCGCCATGGGCGGGACGTAGTCGCGTTTGCCCGTGCCGTGGCTTGGATCGACCATGATCGGCAAGTGGGTCAGTTTTTTCGCGGGCGGGATGACGGAGAGGTCGAGCGTGTTTCGGCTATGATCCGAAAAAGATCGTATGCCGCGCTCGCAGAGGATGACGTTGTAGTTGCCTCCCGCCATGATGTATTCGGCTGCCATCAGCCATTCTTCGAGCGTGGCCGACATGCCGCGTTTGAGCAGCACGGGCTTTTTCATCTTGCCCACGCGTTTGAGCAGACTGAAGTTCTGCATATTGCGCGTGCCGATCTGGATAATGTCGGTGGCCTCCTCGACGGCGTCGGCGTTGTCGGTGTCCATCAGTTCGGTGACGATGCCGATGCCGGTCTTGGCGCGAGCTTTTTCCAGGATTCGCAATCCTTCCAGCCCGGCGCCCTGGTACGAGTACGGACTGGTCCGCGGCTTGAACGCGCCGGCTCGCAATAGCTTCACGCCGTTCGCCATCATGAACTCGGCCGTGCGCAGCGTCAGCTCTTCGGTCTCCACCGAGCAAGGGCCCGCGATCATCGTAAAAGTGCCAGGGCCGATGGACGTCAATTTCTCCCCTCGCCCTCCGGGAGAGGGGTTGGGGGTGAGGGCGTCTTTCTCCCCT
>CAZAFH010000203.1:0-6185 GCA_964484265.1 uncultured Singulisphaera sp. | reverse complement strand
GGCCTGGGCTGACAGAAGCGGCCTTTCAGGCCGAAAAATCCTTCTCGGCGTTGCCTGAAAGCGCGGCACAAGGCGAATTGCTGGCTGTGCCTTACTGAACCTGAATATTGAGTCTGGTCAAGCCACTAGCGGACGCCGTCGCGGTAGCCGCGGATGAGCGGTTCGGGGTCGATGACGTCGGGGAAGCCGTCGCCGTCGGTGTCGCGCAGGAATTCGAGATTCAGCCCGTAGGCCTGGCGGATATTGACTCCTGCGAACGAGACGATGCGCTCGCCGCGGATATTGCGGATCGGGCCTTCGATTTTGACAGGCGCGCGGAACAGCCATTCGACGTTGAACCGTTCGACGCCGGTGTTCACGCCCTGGACTTTGAAGTTGTCCTCGATCTTGCCATCGCCGTTGATGTCGCAGGGGAGTTGGTCGGTCTGGTAAAGCACCAGGCTATTGAGAAAACTGAGAACCTGATTGCGCTCGGCATCGGTGAGCTTGGCGTATTTCAGGCGAGACTCCAGCGCCTCGCCGCCGTGGCGCCTCGTGACGCTGTCGAGATCGAGGTTGGCGCCATCGTGGGCGTACGGCGCCGTGTGAGCGACGCCCCAGAGCGGCGCGGTGCGCCACTTCTTGACGATGCTGCCGTCGTATTGCATTTGGTAGAAATCCTCGCCGACATCGTGATACTTGAAATCGCTGTAGATGCCGCGAACGGTGTGGGCGCCGCGTTTGGGAACGATGCGATCGCCGTTTTTACCTTTCACGGTGTTGGTCAGCGGGATGATCTTGCCTTCGAGCCGTTCGGTCTTTTCGTTGAAAGCGACGGCCAGGTCGAAGAATCGGCGGTCGCCGTCGAAGCGTTGCGTGTAGTCTTTCGCGGTTGGATTGCCTGGCAGGAGTTGCCAATCGGGCACGTGGCAGGCGGCGCAGCCGATCTGGTGGAAGAGTTTTTCGCCGGCCTTCACGTCGGCGGTGATTCGGCCACGCGCGGGCGCGGGATGGTTGAGGAAATGCCATTCGGTCACGTCGAGATCGCCTTCGGAGATTTCCTCGCAATAGCCATCGCGGTCTGGGTCGTCGAGGCTGATGCCGGGAAGCCCGGTTTTGGTCGGAGCGCGAACGCCGCCGCGGTCTTTCGCCGCCGCCGTGATGAATTGCTGTGCGCCGGGATTGGAAACGAGCGCATGGGCGTCGCGTTTGGGGCTTGTGTAGGTCGTCGGATCATGGGCCTGCAAGCCGGAGTGAATTTCGAACGGCGCTGTCGTGAAGGAACGCAGCGTCGTCGAAACGGGCGGGCGGAACGGCATGTAGAGATTGCCCCAGCCGAACGCCTGGACTTCGATCTGATATCCCGCGACTTCGGGATGCTTCATGTTCGGCGCGTAGGCGACGCGAAGGCCGTTCCTATCGACATAGATCGGGTAGATAATCGGGTTCAGGCCGGGCATGCCCTTTTCGTTTGCTTCAAACGAGCCGAGATCGATGGCGACACGATTGGGATCGCCTTCGGGCAGGTTGTAGATGATGAGCCGTTTGCCCTTGGCCTCTTCCTTGGAAATCCAGCCGTCGCGATTGGTGTCGGCGATGGCGTAGGCCTGCAAGCGGATTTGCAGGCCGATCATTTCGACGAGTCCGCCGCCGAACATGTGCGGCGTGTTGCGTCCGGTGGCGCCGTTTTTGGCGATGGTCATGCCGGCGCCGGCATCGCGATAGGGCACATTGTGGCAGGAGCCGCACGAGTTGGTGTGCGAGCGGTCCATCATTTTGGTGGCGCCGTCGGGCAGGAGGACGCCTTCGATCTTGCCGTTATCGCCGTAGACGCCGTCGCGTTCGCGGAAGTTGCGCTGTGACAGAGCCTTGCCCCACATGTAGCCAAGCCAGGGATCGACTTCTTGCAGGTACATCGAGCCGCCCGGTTGCGAAGGGTCGGTGGTGTGGACGACACGAATGCGTGGGATCTTGATGGAAAGCCCCGATAGATCGCGCGGCATGTCGATCGGATTGTCAAGCGAATTGCCCGGCCTTTCCGTTTGCTGGGCGCGCGCGAGCCATTGATGCGTGGCAAAGACGCTGGCGAAAATGCCCAGCATGAAGCCGGCAATGATCCAACCGATGTTTTTTCGCATGATGTGGGACCTCGGAATTTTGTTTCGCGCCCGCTTCCATTTCAGGCGATCGCCTGGGATGATGCGGGCGCTAAGTATCGTGCGAAGAATAACTTCCCGATAGGCGTTTGCCGCTTGCGGCTTAGCGCTCAACAGGGCACCATGCTGAGCGCTAAGCCGCAAGCGGCAGACACGGAAGTTATTTTTCAAGCCTCCCTAAACAAAAACGACACCTTCCCGATTCAAGAAACGTTATTATAATACCCGTTCGCTAATTTACGACCTTCCACCGATTCTTTAGGATATTCCGCCATGGTCGAACGCCAGACCGAACTTCGCCGACGCCGATCCCGTACCGCGAAGATGACCAAGCTCAAGGCCAAATTGGCCGCGGCCAAGACGCCGGGCGAGAAGGACACGATTCTCAAGAAAATCCACCGCATCAGCCCGTGGTGGGAACAGGCCGCCGCCGCGAAGTAATTCATCCTTCCGACGAAGCTCCCGTTCATTTGGATTGCGGCAAGCGCAGTTCCATTTCGTAAATCAGCCAGTTCGCAGTGCCGAAAAGCACTCGGCCGTCGGCGGAGCGTGTGACACTGCGCGGGCAATCGCCGACGAGTCCGAAATCAACCTGGCCGATCTCTTTGCCGGTTTCGAGATTCCAGATACATGCCGTCAGGTCGTCGCTCGTCGTTAGCACCGTTGCGGGATCGAGTACGAGCACGGCAGTGATCCAATTCTTGTGGCCGACGATGGTGCGCACGCATTTCGCGTTGGCCCAATCCCAGACCTTGACGCTGCGATCGAGACTGCCCGTGAGCAGTGTTTTTCCATCGGCCGAGAACGCGAGGCAGGTGACGCCTTTCGAATGTCCTTCGAGGACGATGACGTCGCGGTCAGTGTCGAGCTTTCCTGCCCTGATTGGCCAAAGCCGAATCGTCGCATCATTGCTGCCGGAGGCAAGCCAGCGATCGTCCGGCGAGACAGCGATGGCGGTGACGCCTTCGGAATGCCCTTCGAGCGTCGATAGGTGGGCGCCGTCAGTCGTGCTCCACGTCTTGATCGTGCGATCTTCGCAAGCCGAGTAAACCCATTTGCCGTTCACATTATAAACGAGCGATGTGATCGTGCTCTTTTGCTTGGTGGCGATGGCGAGAGGCTTGGAGTCGTCGGTCGGAATAAGGCGAATATCGCCATTGGCACAAGCGAGCGACCACGACTTGCCGTCGCGGGACGCCGCCAATGCCGTCACCGCCGCAGGCAGACCGGCGATCGTTTTTGTAAGTCCAATATTGCTCCAGATATTGACTTTGGGTTCCGCCCCGGCCGAGTGGATGAATCCGCGCGGTCCGACGAGGAGTGAACTCACGGGACTGCGATGCGCGCCAAAGCTGGCCAGGTGCTTTCCGGTGGCGGTGTCGTATTCGTCGTACCGATTGGGGCCGCCGCCGATTTGGAGCGAATCGTTGGTCAACCTCACCGCTGGCCGACCTCGGTACGGAACCGGGAGCGACCAGCGCTGTTTCTTCGTCTTCAAGTCGAAGGCGACCAATATGGAAGCCGACGCATCGTCCGGCACGGGTGATGATTTCAGCCAGTTGACGGTCAGCGTCTCCCCAGAAAGCGCGAGCGCAGTCGTGAAGCGCTCGCCGTCGCTCGGGTCCGGCGAGAATCTGGCAACCTCTTTACCCGTGGCGAGTTCAAGAACGCGAATGACGCCCTGGAAATCGCCAACAACAAGGCGAGTCCCGTCCTGCGATACCGCGACGTGAGCAGGCAGACCCAGGCCCTTGACGGCTGCGTATTCGCGCACCACCCTGGCGGCGTTGGCGTCCCATAGGCGAACGACGCCCGTCTCGTATCCCGCGATGAATTGGCCCGGCTTCGTCGAAGGTGCAAGTGCGAGCACATTCGCCGGGGCGTCTGTTTTGTAAGCCGCGGTCTCTTTTCCCGATTTCAGGTTCCAGCGCTTGAGATCACTCAAGGCCCCGCCGATCACGGTCGCGCCATCGGCTTCGAGGATCAGGGAGGATGCCGGAGTTTCCGTCGTCATCGAATGGCGAAACTGGCCGATTGCGATATCGAAGACACCAACAAACGCACGCGGCTTGGCTTGCTTCTCGACATTCGCCAGGCCTGACATCGCCGCCAATCGGCCGTCGGCACTCAGCGCGATGGCGTACACCGATTTGCCCGCCAGTTCGATTTCACGCGGCCACTTCTTCCCGGCGACGTCCCAGACGTGCAGTCGGCCGCGCAAGATCGGATGGTTCTCATCGCCTGTGCTCAAGTCTTCGTAGTACACCGCCTGTTTGCCGTCGGCGGAGAAAGATGATGTCGATGCGAACGATACCTGCATCTCCGGCGTGCCGAGAACGCGTAAGAGCCGAAGGTGCTCGTTTTTGAGCAGCGGAGCGAATCGGGCCGGCAGAGCGTTGGCATCAGTGCTCTGAGCCAGGGCTGACGAACCGACGAGCGCAACAATGACGAGGCTGATTATATATCGCATGGTGTAAAGTCTTGAGATGAGATGGGATCAACGCTTGCAAGGTTCCATCCCAGGGGTTCGCTACGCTCACCCCTGGGCTTGAGGCTGATAATCACGGCGGCGACACGGGCAGCAGTTCCTCGTATTCAGAGGAATCCTCCTGGCCGTTGTAGCGAGCCGGGACGATGGCGAGGTCGTCGTTCATTTCGTCACGGGCGAAGATCTTGCGGAACTTGGTGATGAACCAGCTCTCGAGAAGGTGGCCCGTCAGCTGTTGCAGGTCGCGGACGTCGGAGGCTGGCGCTTCACGCACGAGGTAGCCGAAGGGCCGCTCCTTCTGGGCTTTCGCGAGCCGAGCGCGGATGACCTTGGCGATCGCCTTGGCGCGTTCCTTGTCTTTGGCGTCGGCGAGAGTAAAGCCTTCGTCGGGGTCGGGCACGTGCTCGCTGTAGGGCGCTTTGCCGGTGAGAATGCCGACATCGCGAGCATCGAGTTTGCGGGCATATTCCATCGTGGTCGGAATATGGCCCTTGGCGTTGGGCAGCGGGCGCTGACCGGCAACGAAGCGGAAGTTAAGGGCTTGAGCGCGTTGCATGAGCGGCGGAATTTGGCCCGCGAACATCTTGAGCCAATTTTCACCGCCGCCCTTGATGCCGCCTGGCGTGCAACCGGTGGCGGCTTGCAGCATTGGAACCCAGGTGTACTGGTAGGACATGTCGCCTTCGAGGTCGCATTTGAACGGCGCCTGCACGTAGAAGAGCGCTTCGGTCTTTTCACGCACGGAAATCTGCGTGATCTTGAGCGGATAGACGAGCTTTTCGCTGGTGAACGCGAAGCGTGTCGGCGTCACTTCGCCGATGAATGAGCCGTCCTTGTTGCGTTTCATCTGGGCGGTGTCGATCTTCATGACGGTGAAGATCCATTTCTTCTGGATGTAGAAATTCAGCGTCGCTTCATCGCCGGAGTAGCTGTACTTGTTGTCCTTGAGCCATTTGAACAGGTCGTCTGCGCGGCCTGCTTCGATGATCTTGTAGTCGAGCGAGCCGACCGTGCCCGCTTCGAGAATCTTGATCGCCGGTTGGCGCTGTGCAGGACCGGCGCCCTGGGCTTTTTCCGCCGCCATGTTCGCCACCGGCGCCGCGCCAGGGACGGCGCCAAACGCCTGCAGAAACTGCGGCTCGATCAACGGCAGCAGCTTCGACGTGGCAAACTCGCGCTTGCGCATGATCGTGTATACCGCGAGGTGCTTGAAGAAGTCCCGCGGCATTTCGTGCAGCTTCGGCTGCGACGGCGTTGGAATCACCATGCCGAAATCGAGTGCGTTGCCTTCGAACTTCGGCTGGACGGTGAACGTCTCCTGTTTCTTTTCCGGATCCCAGGTGATGAACACCTTCTGGGCCGGCTGCAAAATATCGGCGTTCTTCGCCGAGAAGTAACAACAGGCGGCACGCGCCGACGCGGGCAGAAAAACAGCCAACACAGCCACGGTAGCGAGCAATCGCAGCTTCATGTAAAGTCTCCTTGGAGAAATATCCTGAAGCCCAGGGGTGAGCGCATCGAACCCCTGGGATCAACGCTTGCAAGTTCTACCCCAGCTGTCC
>CAZAFH010000202.1:0-6243 GCA_964484265.1 uncultured Singulisphaera sp. | reverse complement strand
CGCCCCAATAGCATAAATTCCTCGTGTTTTTTTGCCAACATCGTGTAGGACGACCGAAAATCGAAATCTCAAGTAATATCGAAATCCGAAAGTAACTTGATGGATCCCGCCCAAAAGACATATGACCTTGAGGAGCGGACTTTTGAATTTGCCCGCGATGTACGCCGATTTGTCAAACTACTGCCCCGAACTGTTTGCAATATGGAGGACGTAAAACAGCTTGTCCGCTCCTCCGGTTCAGTGGGAGCGAATTATATCGAGGTCAATGAATCGCTGGGAAGAAAAGATCTTGCCATGCATGTCAAGATTTCACGCAAGGAAGCAAAGGAATCACGCTACTGGCTTCGGCTTTTGGATACTGGCGGTGATGCCAATCTCGACAAACAGCGCGAACGGCTCATTGACGAAAGCACGGAACTGATGAAGATATTCGCTACTATACTGAAAAAAGTCAGTCGCCCAAAAGTTTAGAAATCGTATCGCATGTCGAATTTCGGATTTTCTTTCGAATTTCGATTCCTGCATTTTCGGATTTAATTTGGAATTTCGATTTTCGCTCTTTCGGATTTATTTCTATGGCCAAAAATCGCATCACCGTTGTACTATCTCAGGCCCAGGGCAAGCATCCTGCCAAGCGGGCACTGGAAGAATCGGTCGTCGCGGCTCTGCTCATGGAGCCTGGCGTCGAGGTTTCCGTCGTGCCGTACCTGTACGATCTCGGGCCAGACCATACCGGGCGAATGTTCCTCGAATCGATCCGTGGCGACATCGTGCTCCTGAGTTGGCTGTTCCCGCGGGCGGCTTTCTGGATCCTCGATCGCGATGGCATCAAGGGTCATTGGGGCGAATCGCAGCTCAAGTCGCCGCATGCCGATCCGGATGACGATGAAGCGAAGGAGCCGGAACCGAGCAAGGGCATCGGCGCTCTCGATGTGCCGAATCGGCATATCTATGCGCTCGACCTGCGGGATTACAACAATCACGAGATCTACGTCGAGGAGATCCGCCGAATCGCCGCTGAGTGCCGGGAACGAAACGAGAAAAAAGCCGCTTCCGCCGCTCGGCCTGCGCTCGTGCAGCTTGGCCTGGTGACGCACGATGAAGCGCCGGCGCCGGCTCCCGTGTTTCAGCCGGAGCAATTGCTGCAGGCGCCGGCGGGGCGTCGCTGGTATCCCGTCATCGATTACAGCCGCTGCACGAATTGCATGGAGTGCATCGATTTCTGCCTGTTCGGGGTGTATGGCGTCGATACCACTGAGCGGATCCTCGTCGAGAACCAGGACAACTGCAAAAAAGGCTGTCCGGCGTGCAGCCGGGTGTGCCCCGAGCAGGCGATTATTTTCCCGGATTACAAAACGGCTGCGATCGCCGGCGCGCCGATCGGAGCGATTGCGAACCTCAAGATCGACCTATCGAAATTATTTGGCGGCAGCGAAAAAGACGCGCTGACGCAAGCCGTCGAAGAGCGCGATCGCGAACTCGTCGCCGTCGGCCGCGACGCCGTGGGCACCGCCGTGGGACTGCCGAAGCGCCAGACGCAGCAAGCGGGAAAGCCCAAGGACGATCTCGACGGCCTGATCGACGCGCTCGACTCGCTGGATATCTGATCCGCTACACAAACGTAGGTCCGGCGAGGCGAACCGGACATCTACTCCCTGGCCACGAAGGCGCTTGGCCATTTGCTGTTGGCCAACACCGCACAGAAGTGTAAAAATAGGCCGAAAAAGCGCGAAACGTTCGGCCTGGTCATCGACATTCCGGACTGGATCGTCGCCCAAAGTTCAACAGATCCGGGATGAAGACTCCCCAGGCTTTTCATCAGCCCAGGCCTGGGCTATGTTTCAATCACTTTTTCTTGCCAACGATTTCGATGGTCGATTTCGGGCGGTAGGCTGCCAAGACGGCTTCTCGGAGCTTCTCGCCGTAGACTTCCTGAACAAAAGGTTTGACGGCTTCGAACTTCACTTCTTTGCCTGGCTTGGCGTCAACGGGCAGAATCAGATGCCACCCGAACTCCGTGGAGACAGGATCGCTCAATTGAAATGGCTTCAACGCAAAGGCGGCGCGGGCGAATGGCTCGACCATGGCGCCGACGCGAGGGAAGAAGCCCAGATCGCCGCCGTTCTTTTTGGAAGGGCAGGTCGATTCGCTAGCCGCCTGGTCGGCGAAGGCCTTGTCGATGGCAGCGGCGCGGGCCTTTTCACGCGTGATCGCATCGGCCGTGGGCGGAATCTTGGCGATTACCTGGCCGACCTGGTCGTCGATCTTTTTCTTGATGCCGACGATCTTCGCGTAGGCAGCATCGTTCTTGCCATCGGCAGCACTTACGAGGATATGGCGAGCCTTGACTTCGGCGCCATTGAACATCTCGACATTTCGGGTGAACATGTCCTGAAGCACCTTGTCGGTGCCTTGTTGCAGCACGAACTTGTCCCAGCGCAAGGCGCCTGTGAGTTCCGTGCGCAGTTCGTCCTCTTCTATGTGGAGTTTCTTGAGCATCTCCTTGAATTCTTGCTTGGTGTTCTTTGCTTCCTGCTTGATCTTGTTGATATGCTCCTCGATCACCTTGGTCTCGACCTGGATCTTGAGCTGCAGCAAGTATTGATCGATGATGGCGTTTTCGATGAGGAAATTGAGGATTTCCTTGCGTGCTTCCTCGCGCTTGGCGGGCGACACGCGCATCAAGCCTCGATAGACCGCCAATTCGCTGATCGCCTGGCCATTGACAAGGGCGGCGATTTTGTCGCGTGTAGGCGGTGGATCGACTTGCGGCGTCGGGGCGGGCACTTGAGACCACGCCAAGCCTGCTATCAAGATCAACACCAGGCCAGCCAATCGGAAAGGTCGCGTCATTATCATAACTCCTCGTCTCGTCAAATGTTACATGAGACGGAACCACCCAGGCCGGCGTGCCCGGGCATCCATGTTTCGCCCAGTCTAACGAATCTGCCGAAACGAGTCGATACGAAGTTGCGACGGAATTTTCGCGCTGGAAAAATGCCTGAACCCTTGAAATCGTTTTGGTGTCCATTTATAATCCACACATCGGCCCATTTTTGGGTTGTAAACGCGGGTGTAGCTCAGTGGTAGAGCGTCACGTTGCCAACGTGAATGTCGTGGGTTCGAGCCCCATCACCCGCTCTTACTTGAAAAAAGTGCCTATAGTTGATGCTCACGTCTCGTGAGCGAGCATATTTCCCGATCGAAAACGGATGTCAGGTTCCTTTTTTCTCCCCGAAAGAAGGTTCCTGACATCTTTTTTCACCCTCGAAAAGGTTTCGCATCATGACCGACGAATCGGCCACCATTACACCGGATGCCCCCACAGTAGAAGAGGGCGCCGAAGCTTCCGACGCAAAGAAAAAGATCCAGCAAACGGTCGATATTAAAGACATCGGTCCGTGTAAGAAACATATCAAGGTCACCGTCCTGCGCGACGACATCGAAAAGAACATCCAGGAAAAGTTCAAGGAACTCGTGGGCGAATCGTGGATTCCGGGATTTCGACCGGGCCGGGCGCCGCGTAAGATCGTCACCCAGCGATTCCGCAAGGATGTCTTCGAGAAGGTCAAAGGCGAGATCCTTCTGTCGAGCCTTGAGCAGCTTGCCGAGGATTTCGACGTCGCCCCGCTGAGTCCGCCGAACCTTGATCCGGCGAGCTTGGTCATTCCCGACGAAGGCGATTTTATTTACGAATTCGAAGTCGAAGTTCGGCCTCACTTCGATCTGCCTGAATACAAGAACTTGAAACTTCGTCGCCCCGTTCGCGTCTACTCCGAAGCGGATGTGGACGAGGAGCAGAAGAAGATTCTGTCGCAAGACGGCCAACTCGTTCCCAAGGACGGTGCGGCGGAGCGCGGCGATTACCTCATCGGCGATCTCGTCACGAACTTCGAAGGCGCGAAAGTCGGCGAGGCCAAGGAAATCACTCTGCGCATCGACGACACCCTGTCCTTCAAAGACGGCGTGGCGACCAAGTTCGCGGAACAAGTCACCGGCGCCAAGGCCGGCGAGAAACGCGATTTCGATATCGCGATGGCCGAGTCGGTTTCCACGCCGCGTCTCAAAGGGCAAACCGTCATCGCCACGCTCGACGTCAAGGATGTGAAACGGCTGCGCCTGCCCGAGATGGATGAGCTTTTCCTCGAGCGCTACGAATGCAAAACCGTCGATCAATTCCGTGAAAAGATTCGCGTCGTTCTCGAGCGCCGGCTGGAATACGCTCAACGCCAGTCGATCCGCGAGCAGGTTCTTTCGCTGATCACGTCTTCCGCGACCTGGGAATTGCCAACCGACCTGCTTCGGCGACAGGCTCGCAACGCGCTCTCGCGGCGTGTGATGGAGATGCGCGAATCGGGAATCTCGGAAGAGGAAATCAAGGGCCGTCTCCGCATGCTCGAGCGCGACGTGCTCGCCAGCACGGCCCAGTCGCTCAAGGAGCACTTCGTCCTACAGAAAATCGCCGAGCAAGAAAAACTGGAAATCGATCAGGGAGATATCGACGAGGAAATTGACCGTATCGCCGGCGTGTACAACGAATCGCCGCGTCGGATTCGGGCTCAGCTGGAACGCGACGGTCAGCTTGAAACGCTCGCCGCCCAGCTCATCGAACGCAAGGCGTTGAACCGGATTCTGGAAACGGCGGAATACGAAGATGTCGCCATGGATCGCGATGGCGGCGTGGCGAACGTCGACACGCAGGCCGTTCACGGCGAGATGACCGACCCGACGGCGGCTCCGCCAGCGGAAGAGCCGAAACCCGAGGCGTGATTTACTTATTTCGGTTGCAGCGTGACGACGCTATAATTGGCCGTCTCCTTGCCGTCAAAGGCAGTGGGACGGCCTTTGCGTTCCTCGTCCAGCACCATCTTGAGTTGTTTGCCGTCGAATGAGTAGATCCCGGGTTCCGTCTTGCCCTTGTTTTCGCCGATAAGATGCGTGAAGTCGATCGCCTTGGGCGTCTTCGTCGGGTCGAGTTTGATCTGGTACTGCACGACGGCCTTGCCCTTTTCCTTGACGGTGAGTACGTCCTTCTCGACGTTGATTTCGAGTATCGCGAGTTCCTCCGCAGGCACGGCCTTGGTCTTTTCCACCAGCGACAGCACTGTCCAGCTGCCCTGGAATTTCTTCAAGTCATCAGCGCCCTCTCCCGCGAGCGCGGCGACGAGAACAGCGAAAAAAAGCGTCATTGTTGCAGTGAGTTTCTTCATGGCTTGTGCATCGGGTTCGAGGGTGGCGAAGTGGGCCTATTATTGTTTCGTCCGCTGCAGCACGACAAGCCACAACTGGCTTCCCGTCGGACTTTGAAATTCGGTAGGCCGGGGTGCATCTTTGTTGGATTGGATACAGATTGTCAACATGTCGCCATCGATACGGTAAATCCCGCGGTCGATGCGGCCCTTCTGCGGTCCTGCTTTAAGGATTAGATCGATCTCCTTGATTTTTCGGGTCGGATCGATCAGGTAAGAAAAATTGTCGTGCGTCTTTCCTCCTTCACGCACGGCAATGCCGTCGTCGCGAAAGATGAGGGCGAGGTCCTTGATCTCGTCCGCGCTGCTTTTTTCGCCCTTGCTCACGGACGCGGTGACCTGCCAAATACCTTGCAGCGCGGCCTTGTCCTTGCGAATGGCCGCGACGGCGTCTCCGCCGATGGAAAAAGACGCCAGACAAAGGAGTAGGGAGTAAGGCACGATGATTCCTCAGAGGTAGTTGCGAGTAGGTGCCCGATTTGCATTTGCCTCGCAGCACGGCGCCATGTTGAGCGCTAAGCCGCAAGCGGCAGACGTTCGGTTGCCTTGAACGGAAACAGAGATACATTACCAATCGAGTACGCTTTTCGCCAACCATGGTTTGAAAGACATTTCCTTAAAGGAGAATAGCATGTCGTTTACCTTGCCAAGTCTGCCCTACGCCACGAACGCCCTTGAACCGGCCATTGATACGATGACGATGGAGATCCATCACGGCCGGCATCACAAGGCGTATGTCGATAACCTCAACAAGGCGCTCGAAGGCCAGGCGGCGCTGCTGGCGAAGCCGATCTGCCAGCTGCTTCGCGAAATCAGCCAGGTTCCCGAGGCGATTCGCCAGGCCGTCATCAACAACGGCGGCGGGCATGCCAACCATTCGATGTTCTGGGAGATCATGGCCGGCGGCGCGGGTGGCGATCCGACCGGACCGCCCGCCGACGACAGCAAGGCCAGGTTCACCGACTTCGCGACGCTCAAGGCCTCGGCACAACAA
>CAZAFH010000201.1:3054-6375 GCA_964484265.1 uncultured Singulisphaera sp. | reverse complement strand
AAAATGCGCAATACTTTTCGGATGAACGCAGCGTTTGGTTTTCATCAGCCCACCCGGAGGGAGAGGGAGTACTTCGCGCAACGATTTCGTACGTCGGATAATGTCGCATAAGCTCGGATTTTCAATAACTCTCATCAGCCCAGTGTGTCGCTTCACTATTCTACCAACCGTGTGTGCCGTTCTCAAGTTTCCGGATGGAAAGGTTTTTCCAGCCCGAATCGAAATCATTGCAAAATCCGCACAAGACGAGGGATTAGCGTCCGGCTAACGACGATAGAATGTAGGTGGTTCCAGGCCAGCGAGCCGAGAGCGTCAGCGACCGGATTAAATAATCCCACGGGAACTGGTAAAATGCGCCATATATTGATTTTGGGCATGATATGCCTGGCAGGATGCCAAAGCGTAATTGGGCCTTTTCAGCCAAGATCCCCTGAGCGGGTGGACAATCCGAACCTGTCGATCGCGGAACAGGAGAGCCGAGGACGTTCCCGCTGGGCCTTGCCTGACGAATCGAAGCGGGCGGTGCCGGGAACGCAGGGCGAAATCCCGCGTTGACGATTCAAGGCGGATCGCGGCGAATCTGGGAGAATCGATCCGATGCGCCGCCAATTTTTCCTGCTCGCATTCGTGCTCACTTTAGGCTTTTCTGGCTGCCGATCACTAGAGCGTGACGGCCAGATGCCGCTGCCCGAGAACGGGCTTCCCCTCCCTTATCATGACATGCTGAGCCGGGCTCGCGGCCAGTCGGCAAGCGCGCTGGATGCGTTTTATATCGACGCCTGGTTCGATCTCGAACAAGCCGCCGGCCGACTTGAACAATCAGCCCGACTGTTGCCAAAATCGACGATGATTCCCGAAAAGGTCAAGCCCAAGCTCGCCGAGGAATGCGAACTACTGCGCCAGGACGCAACCAAGCTCGCCGAGGCCGCCCGCAAAAAGGATTCCGCCCAGGCCAACGAAGCGATGCAGCGCATCAACCAGCGCATCCGTGAACTGCGCCTGGCCGAGAGCCAATGAATACCGTAGGCATCACGCTCCGCGTGATGCATTTAATCTGTAGGCGGCCTCATTTGATACAAACCCGAAGCGGAAGCGAGGACCTACGCCGCGCAAGCGAGGACCTACGCCGCGCAGGCATCACCCTCGCTGACGCGTCGGGCTTGTGAAAAAGCACACCCATCAATCCTGACCGCGAGCAGTATATCGGTCATGAGACCATCTCGCGGAGCGAGATGGCTACGGTGCGTCGGAAACCACGATCGAAAGATGTATCCTTCAAAGATGACACCGACTGCATCCCTCACGCTGGGAGCGCACAGCCTGGCCGAGACCGACGCGATCGGTCATCGACTGGGCGCAGCGATGTTCCCCGGCGCCGTCGTCGCGCTGGCGGGCGCGCTCGGCGCGGGTAAGACGCACCTTTGCCGGGCCATCGCCGAGGGGCTTGGCATCGAGAACGCCGCCGTCGTCAATAGTCCCACGTTCGTGCTGATCCAGGAATATGAGGCCCGTTTGCCGATCTATCATTTCGACGCGTATCGGCTGCAGCAAGAAAGCGAATTCGCGGATCTTGGCGTGCACGAGTACTTCGAGGGCGCCGGCGTGTGCCTGGTGGAATGGGCCGACAAGGTGCCCGCATGCCTGCCCGCGGAACGATTGGAGATTCGGATCAGCATCCTCGGCGAATCATCCCGGCGATTCGAGTTCACCGCTCTTGGTGGACGAAATGTTGAGCTCCTGAATCAACTGGAAAAGTCAATTGCGATACTTTTTTCGATTGCACGGTCGACGTGAACGCTAAACGAGGCGTCCCTCGGGTTGTTGGCCAGGCGCAAAAACAAACCCCGCGAGGGTTAGCTCGCGGGGTTCGTCGTCCCCCGATTCAGGTGCATCTATCGATTATGGTACCAGTAGCTCGGTACCTGAGCTGGGACATAACCGACGGGTTGGATGGGCGTCCCGTAGGTCGAGTAGCCGACCCAGTGCTGCGTGAGCATGGCGTTCGGCTGGGTTTGCATGTCGCGCCCTTGCTTCGGCGCGTCTTTCGTTGGGCCCGGCGGCTGGCCTTGTGGCGGGAATGGTGTAGGCCAAGGCGGGTAGGGGCTTGTCTGCGGCGACATTTGCATGCGCGGATCGGCTGGAAAGTAGGCGTACCACGGTGCCGTTGGTCGTTGAATCTCTGGTCCGAATTTCACTTCCACACGGAACTGAAACACCGTGTTGACTTTCACCGGGGGCCGTTCCCACGCAAACAGTTCGCCGGGCGTGCCGAAGCACATCAGCCCGATTACCCCAAGCCACCAGAAGCGGCGGGAAACTCCTTCCATGCGAATCCTTTCCGAGTTGCGAGGCATTGATGCTGGACCCCTTCCTTGCGGAAGGCATCCAAGCATTGCCCATGTTTCACGCCATGGTCGGCAGTGCGAACGTTCGAACCGCGCTTTGTAAGAATTTGATGCCGCGCTTCCGACAGAACACAACCAACGCGCAGAAATGAAAAGGCCGAATCTTTCGATTCGGCCCTGACAACTCGCTCAATGCGACCTCGGCAGACATGCCGCGGATGCTCTGGCAAACAGGTCACGGGTAAACCAGTATCCCCGAACCCCACGGCATTTGCCGCGGTGCGATTTAGCGGCCAGTCGGCAGATAATAGTAGCCCGGTTGGATTGGGTAGTTGGCGAATTGGCCAGGCGCCATGTTCGGCATCGGCTGGTAGCCTTGAACGCCGAAGGGTTGCGGCTGGAAGCTGAAGCTCGGGTCGAAGGAGCCGTCGAAGCTGCGCGGCGCCACGGGAACCGGTTGCGGTGCGTAGAAGTACGGATTCTGCTGATACATATATTTGTGCGACCACGGGTGCAACGGAGGATCGCCGCCGCCGGGCTGAGCGTTGCGCCACGCGCCCCACAGCAAGGAATTACCGCCGCTGCTCCAGTCGATGTTCATGCCAATGCCGAATCGGCTATTGACCCAGGCCGAAGCCTGCTGGTGGGAGACCGCCGAGATGGCGATCGCCAACAATCCCAATGCGAGAATTTTCTTCATGATACCCCTCTCTTTGCGATTCCTGTTGCCTTCGTCCTCCCCCATAGAGAACGTCGTGCAGTTGCACAATTTACAATTTCACATAAACGCACTGGGAGCCAGGAACTTTAGCCAAAGTTCGGGAAAAGAGTTGATTTGTGAGCGATGCAGTTGCTGCAAATACGATCTTCGCTGGAAGCTGAAGAATTAGTGCAGGTCTCACCACCGTAGCCATCTCGCTCCGCGAGATGGATTCGTGACGGATAAATGCATCACGCGGAGCGTGATGCCTACGGT
>CAZAFH010000201.1:0-2954 GCA_964484265.1 uncultured Singulisphaera sp. | reverse complement strand
TAAATGCATCACGCGGAGCGTGATGCCTACGGTGACGCGAGATGGATTCGTGACGAATAAATGCATCACGCGGAGCGTGATGCCTACGGTGGCCCCAGGAAGCGAGCGGAAGATTCGACTTATTCCTTCAGCAGCTCGACGATCTTGGCACGCATGTGCTTTTCGCCTTGAGCGCCTTTCCAGCCAAGCTCGCCCTGCCAGCCCCAGCGCGCAATGCCCTGTTTGTCGATGAGATAAACCGAAGGCCAATAGCTGTTGTAGTAGCGCTTCCACATGGTTTTGTCGTTATCAACAGCGACGGGAAACTCCAGACCGGCGTCCTTCAGCTTTTTGGCGAGCGTCTTGGTATTCTTTTCACCCTGCGTCTCTGGCGTGTGAATGCCGAGGACGACGACGCCTTTGTCCTTGAAGTCCTTCCATACACCCTTGTACCAAGGGTAATTGCGAATGCAATTGATTCAGCCGAACGCCATGAAGTGGACGACGACGACTTTACCCTTGAGCTTCTCCATGGTCAGCGCTGGGCTTTGAATCCACTCGGAGATGTCCTCGAATTCCGGAGCCAACTGTCGGCCCGGAATTTGGACAGGCTTCCAGTTTTTCGGATCTTTGGGGTCATCACCGCCAACGGCGGCAAAGCACACGCAGACCAGACAACATGCGAATACTCGATACATAGGCTTTCCTCGCGCACCGCACCCTTCATCCCTGCAAGTTATGATAGCGAGAATCCGAAGATTTCGAGGCAGCGAGAAATGTCCTGGCGCGGATTGGTGTTCCACGCCAGGCGCAGCGTCAATAATATTCGTACCCGATCATGAAGGTGATGCGGCCATCGGAATGGCTGCGGATGTTGGTGATGTGCACGGGCAGCCCGCCGCCGAGCTGCGATCGACTCGTGGGTGTCGTGAACGGCGTGAACGCGCGATTCGACGGACTCGGGAACGGCACGGAGTCGAGGAACACGCGCGGACCGGTTGGTCCCTCGACGCCGTGCGATTCTTCGAGAATCGGGCGATTCGCAATGACGCGCCAGATGAGCAGGCCTTCCGCGGGCAGGCTTTGGTCGAATCCCTTCTTGCGGCGATTTTCGAGCAGAAAATACTCGCTGCCATCGGGCCTGACGAGGACCTTGAAGCATTCTTTCGGCGAATCCTCGATCGGCGCGAGGATCAGTTTCTGTTTCACGGTCGGGTCTATGAGCGCTGGCTGAATCCAGCCGAGTTGCTCCTTGGACCATGCGGAGAAATGCTGCGGTTTGCCGGCGGGCGCCTGGTTGGACATGGCGCACCAGACGCCGACGCCCTCGGAGCCGGGGTTCTCTGGACGGGCGTAAAGATCGGGCAGGCCGAGCAGATGGCCGAACTCGTGGCAGATGACGCTGATGTCGCACATCTTGTCGCCGCCCTCCTGGACGATGAAGTAGTTCCAGGTTTTGCCTTTGTGAATGAAGCGGGAGCGGTGGGGCCAATAGATGCCGCCGCGATTGGTTTGCACCCGGCCGCCGGCGTAAAGAAAGAAGACGCCGTCGAAGCCGTCGAGGCAGTCCTTGCCGTCGCGTGCAAAGAGCTTGTCGAGTGCCTCGCCGAGCAGCGCGGTCTTGGCGGCGCCGGTATTGGCGGCGGCGTATTCGCTGCGTTTCTTCGCGACGGCGACGAACGGGAAGCACTTGCCCTCGACCCTGAGTTTCCCAAAGGACTGCTCGCGGTAATAATCGTTCATGCTGCCATGAACCTTTTGGCCCGTGGAGCTGGTGGTCAGATAGGTCTTCGTGCTGAAGAGCGATTCCTCCCAGTGCTTGGGCGTGATCTTCGCGTTGCCCTTGACGTCGGAATATTCGATGCAGACGATGGCGAGCTTGTACGAATCACGCTTGAAGGTTGTCAGGTTGCGCGTATTCCAGCTTTCAGTCGCCCCGCCGACGATCTTGCCGCCTTTCGTGCCCTTCCCGCCTTTGCCCGGAATCGTCGGCGTGCCAGCGGCGAGCGTGATCTTCATGTCCCTGGCCTTGTCGGCGCCTGCGGATTTCACGAGCAGCGTCAGCACCTCGCCCGGCCTGCGTCCGATCAGTGCGTCGGCGATGCCGTTGCTCCCGGCGACGGGTTTGCCTTCGATCTGCAGAATCTGATCGCCTGCTTTCAGGCCGGCGCGGTCGGCGGAGGATTTGGGCGTTACCGATTTGAGGACGATGCCCTTTCCATCCGGACCGGGTTCGATCTGCACGCCGAGCACGATGCGCTGAGCGCCGACCTGCATGATCTTGCTCGTCAGGGTGAGTGTCGGCTCGAGTTTGAGCGTCTCTTTGCCGCGCTCGATGGTCAGCGTCAAGGTTTCTCCCGCGCCTCGGCCTTGCAGAATGCTCCGGAACGTTTCCGCATCGGCGACGGCTTTGCCGTCCATATTGACGACGAGATCGCCAGCCTTCAAGCCGGCTCTGCTGGCAGGCGAATTCTCTTCGACATCGGCGACGACGAGTTTGCCTGCGTCGATCGCCATCGAAATGCCGAGGTAGCCCGGCGAAGTCACGGCACTCGACGCCGACTTTTTCAACGTCGTCGTGATGGCTTCGTTTACGGTCTTGTAACCAGCCAGTTTTGGCGGCGCCTGAGCAAACAGTGTCGGGCTTGATCCGACAGCGAACACGAACGCCAATGCCAACGCCAAACGCCTGACAGAGAATCCACGCATGTTGACGGCTCCCAACGAATTGACAGATCCAATGAAACGATTTGCTTACGGTATCTTTGGTTTATGCCAAGTTCCATGAATAAACGATTAGAAATCTCGATTCCCAGTTCTACCGTGTTTGCCAACACACTTGCCGAAAATGTTCATCTTACAATGCGGGACAAATTGGCTGGACAGGATTGCTCGATGTTGGCATAAGGGACCGTGGGGGTGAGCTGATGAAAACCAAACGTTGTGTTCATCCGAAAAGTATTGCGCATTTTCTC
>CAZAFH010000200.1:0-6689 GCA_964484265.1 uncultured Singulisphaera sp. | reverse complement strand
AAAAGGCCGAAAAAGTGCGAAAGCGCTTGGCCATTTGCTGTTGGCCAAGCGCCCTTGTTGGACATCCCAACGGTTCGCGGCGCTCGCCGTTGGGCTTCTTCGTATAAAAGGCTCTTTCCACTTCCGACGGATTCACAATGGAAGCATTCCGATGCAAACGATGAAAGCGCTCGTCAAACGAAAATCCGAGGTCGGCATCTGGCTCGAAGACGTGCCGATCCCGACCGTCGGCATCAACGACGTGCTGATTAAAGTGTTGCGCACCGGCATCTGCGGAACCGACCTGCACATCTACAAGTGGGATGCCTGGGCACAGAAAACAATTCCCGTGCCGCTCGTTATCGGGCATGAATTCGTCGGCGAGATTGTCGAAGTCGGGTCGAACGTCACCGATTTCGAGGTCGGCGAAATCGTCTCCGGCGAAGGCCATGTGGTGTGCGGCCGCTGCCGAAACTGTCTCGCCGGGCGCCGGCATCTTTGCAAGGCGACGCAGGGCGTCGGCGTGAATCGGCCTGGCGCGTTCGCGGAATACGTCGTGCTGCCCTATAGCAACGTGTGGGTGCACGATCCAAAAATCCCGCGCGATATCCAGTCGATCTTCGATCCGTATGGCAATGCGGTGCACACCGCGCTCACGTTCGACATCCTGGGCGAAGACGTGTTGATCACCGGCGCCGGCCCGATCGGGTGCATGGCGGCGGCGGTCGTCAAGCACGCTGGCGCCAGGCACGTCGTCGTGACCGACATGAATCCCTATCGCCTGAATCTTGCCAAGAAACTCGGAGCGACGCGCGTCGTCGATGTGCGTACCGAGAAACTCAAGGAGGTGCAAGCGGAACTCGACATGAAAGAAGGCTTCGACGTTGGCCTGGAAATGTCCGGCAATGGCAACGCCTTCCGCGACATGCTCGCCAACATGGCGCATGGCGGGAAGATCGCCATCCTCGGCATTCCGGATCGCGAGATCGCCATCGACTGGAACGTCGTCATTTTCAATATGCTCACGCTTAAGGGAATTTATGGCCGCGAGATGTACGAGACGTGGTACTACATGACCGTGATGCTGCAGTCCGGGCTCGATATCTCGCCGATCGTCACGCACCGCTTTGCCTGGCACGAATTCCAGAAAGGGTTCGACGCGATGGTTTCGGGCGAGTGCGGCAAGGTGGTCCTGACGTGGGCGGAGGGTTGATTCAGCCGCCGCGATTGAGCGCTTCGAACCACATCACGGTACAGCCCATGAAGCAACCGAAGAGGACCGTGCCCAATATTTCGATGATGCCGAGTATCAGCGCCGCCACGGCCCAGGCGCGGTAATGGGTGTGTACCGAGGACAGACCGCGAGCGCCAAGGATGAGAGCTGTCAGTGCGGCGATGAAGCTCATGAAGTCGAGAGCCAAGAACCAGTAGAGCATCCATCGCGTTCGATCGGGGACCTGGACCTGAAGGTTCTCTTGGTCCAACAGCAGCTTCAAACCCAGCATCACGAGGAATAAGCCGATCCAGACCATGGCAGAAATGAAGCCGATAACCCCGACAGTGGATGGTTTTTCCGGCATAGGCCGCGGCGGGAGATCGTCAAAATCGTCTTGATATTCCATTGCTCTTTTCAGACCGAATGAGGCAAAGGTTTACTCAATTCCAGATTAGGGTATTATACAACACCATGAACAAAGCCTTCGACCATATCGGCATCATTACCAGCGAACCGCAGCCCGGCGAAAGCTGGGTCGCGGATAGCCAGGTTTGGGTCACCAATCCTCGCCTGCATCCGGGTCGGATCGAGTACATTCGGCCCAAGACGATGCCGGACGTTCCCGCCGATCAACTCGGGCTATGGCGGCTATGGCATTGGCCGCACGTCGCCTATCGCGTCGAGAACTTGCGTGCCGCGATCGCTGGCAAGGAGGTCGTGCTCGGCCCGTTCTTTCCTGGGCCGTTTGTCGAAGTCGCATTCACGCACGAGAATGGCGTGATCATCGAGTACATGGAGTATCGCGAGCTGACTCACTGGTTCGGGCAACCGAACCCGCTGGGCTATTCGCATGTGGAAATGACGGAGTGATGATGCTCGCGAGATTCATTCCTTCGGCTGCATCCAGGTGCGCTCGATGAACGTGGTATCGACCCGGCCTTCGATGAAAGCAGCGTGGGACATGATTGCCTGATGAATCGGAATGGTGGTCTTGATGCCTTCAATGACGAATTCACCGAGGGCACGCTTCATGCATGCAATCGCTTCTAGACGCGTCGGTTGATGCACGAGCAGTTTCGCAACCATCGAATCGTAATTCGGCGGCACGCGATAACCCTGGCACGCGTGGGTATCAAGCCGAACGCCTGGCCCGCCCGGCGCCTGCCAGCGGGTGATGAGGCCCGGAGCCGCGCGGAAATTGTTGGCGGGATCCTCGGCGTTGATTCGGCATTCGATGGCATGGCCGCGATGGTGCAGGTCTTTCTGCTTGAATGGCAATTTCTCGCCGCCAGCGATCATGATTTGTTGCCGGATCAGATCGACGCCCGTGACCAGTTCCGTCACTGGATGCTCGACCTGAATGCGAGCGTTGACTTCGATGAAGTAAAAATTGTTGTCCTTGTCTAGCAGGAATTCACACGTGCCCGCGTTGTAGTAGCCTGCTTCTTTCGCCAATCGCACGGCGGACTCGCAGATGCGCTGACGGACGTCTGCGGGCAGATGCGGCGCGGCTGATTCCTCGACGAGTTTCTGATGGCGGCGTTGGAGGGAACAGTCTCTCTCGAAGAGATGTACGAAGTTGCCGTGCTTGTCGCCCAATAGTTGCACTTCGATGTGGCGCGGCTGGTCGATGTATTTTTCGATGTAGACGCTGCCGTCTTTGAACGCGGCCTCGGCTTCTTGCTGCGCGGCGACCCACCCGGACTTGAGGCTGATTTCATTGCGAGCAACGCGCATACCGCGTCCGCCGCCACCCGCCGCCGCCTTGACGAGCACCGGATAGCCCATTTCCCGAGCCACGCTCAGAGCCTGGCTTTCGCTGGTGATGAGACCATCGCTTCCGGGGACGACGGGCACGTTCGCCTTGACGGCGAGTTTACGTGCTTCATTTTTGTTGCCCAGACGGCGCATGGCGTCTTCAGACGGTCCGATAAACTCGATCTTGCAGGCCCGGCAAACCTCCGCGAAATGCGCGTTCTCCGACAGAAATCCAAACCCGGGGTGGATGGCCTGGACATTGGCGACTTCCGCTGCGCTCATGATGCGTGGGATCTTCAGATAGCTCTCCGCTGAGTTCGCCGGGCCTATGCAAATCGCCTGATCGGCGAGGTCGAGGTACGGCGCGCCGCGATCGGCCTCGCTGAAGACGGCAACGACTTCGATGCCAAGATCTCGACAGGCGCGAATCACACGCAGTGCGATCTCGCCACGATTTGCTACAAGGATGCGTTGGAACATAATTGATTCGCGAGGAGCCCAAGGTCCGTAGTCCGCAGTCTGTAGTCCGTGGCATGGAGGTAATGGCCGCTGATCTTTCGACTACGGACCACGGACTACGGACTACGGACTAGGTCGGTTCCACCCGGAACAACACCTGACCGAAATCGACAAACTGATCGTTCTTCACCAACACCTCGGCAATGACGCCCGTGCAATTCGCCAGCACTTCGTTGTTGGTCTTCATGACGACGATGATGCCGACAGGCGTGTTCGGCGTGACACGATCGCCGACTTTGACATAGGGAGGATCGCCTGGTTTAGGCTGGGCGTAGAACGTGCCAACCGTTTCGCTCTTAATCTCCAGCAGACTCGATCGCGGGGCCGGCGCACTCGAACTCGCAACCGGTGTCGTCGGCGCCGCCGCGACGGGCGCTGATGCCGGCGCCATCTGCACAGGCGCGGCGACCACTGCCGCCCCTGCCTGCATCCCACGGCGAAGACGCACGTGCTGTGTCCCGTCGCGCAGATAGATCTCGCTCATGTCATTGGCCGACATCAAGGCGATCAGCGACTCCACCGTCTTCACGTCGAATGGCGACGGTTTCTTTTGGTTGCTGGACAATGTTCACCTCGTTTATGTATTTCCGCGCCAAGGCGCGAACTAGCTTTTGTTTGCACTGCCGCAAACGGCGAAAATCAAGATATCAGAACTCAACGATACTGTCGTCTAGTTCTCGCGAATAGTGTGTCAGTATCTCCGGACCGTCCGGCGTGATCAAGATGTCATCCTCGATCCTTACACCAAATTCACCAGGCAGATAAATCCCAGGCTCGCACGTCACCACCATCCCGGCTTCCAATTCCACGGCAACGCTAGGGCGAAAGAACGGCGGCTCATGAATCTGCAAACCGAAGCCATGCCCCAGACCGTGGTTGAAAAACTCGCCGAAGCCCTGATCCGCAATATAGCCCCGCGCGATCGTATCTACATCCTTGCTCGACGCGCCTGGCCTCATCGCTTGGATTGCGCGTCGCTGGGCTTCTTTCACGACGGCATGCACTTTTCGGACCTTGTCCGGAATCACGCGATTGTTAGGGAACTGTAAATTGTTATACGTCCACAGAATACGTGTCAAGTCGCTTTTGTAAAACGGCCCGCTCGCTCCCCAATCCACTAGCAGCAACGGATGCTCTTCCATCGCATGCAAACTCGGCGGCGCGTGCGGCAACGCAGCTCGCGGACCAATGGCGGCGATGACGGGAAACGCCGACTCATGGCCGCCGGCCTGGCGGATGAATGACTCCATCGCGTTTACCATGTCCACTTCCGTATCGTTCGGCGTAAGACATGCACGAAACATCGCGAACGCCCGCTCGGCGATGCGAATAGCTGCACGAATCTGCGCGATTTCTGTGTCGTCCTTGACTATCCGCAATTTCTCGACTCGGTTGCTCGCCGGCTTCCAATCCGCAGTCTTGATGGCATCCCGGTACGTCTCGAAATCCCCCACCGTCAGATGGCCGCTCTCGAATCCGATGCTCCTCGGCGAGAACGCCCGCACCTGATCGATCGTCGCCTCCACGGTCAGCTGAGCTGCGGTGCGGATAAACGTCGCCAGGCCAGGGCATTCCTCTTCGATCTGAGCCTTGAATCGTCCGTCGCTGACTAGCAACGTCCTCGTCGGCGTGACGATGAGGTTGCTGGCTTCGCCGCTGAAGCCCGTGAGGTAGGTGACATTTATCGGATTGGTAATCAGCGCGAGATCGAGGCCGTCTGCGCGAAGACTCTGTTGCAAGCGTTCGCAACGGTTGGCAAAGATTGACATGGAGGATGGCTCCCGCCTCGGTACGATTTATCGAACAGTTATCCTACCATTTTCCATCGGTGAGAAAACCATATCTTTGTTTAGCCGCTCGCCTTTGGCGAGCGCGGGCATGGCGATTTTCAATCGATCAATAACGCAACGCTCGCGCGCGCCAAAGGCGAGCGGCTAAACAAATTCTCAATTTCGGATAATGTACTCGATACCACACAAACTCACGGGGATTCTCTCAATGGCCACGCTACCTGAAACCATCCTCCAGTTCGGCACGGGCCGATTTCTGCGCGCGTTTGTCGATCGCTTCGTGCATCAGGCCAACAACGCCGGCCAAGCTGTCGGACGCATCGTCGTCGTGCAGCGCTCGGCCGACCATCGCTCCGCGGGCTTGCACAACAATCCCGCAGGCTATCGCGTGCTCGTTCGCGGCTACCAGGACGGCGAACTTGTCGAACGCAATGAGCCTGTAAAAAGCATCAGCCGGGTCGTCTCCGCCGACAAACAATGGGCCGAGGTGCTCGACTTCGCGAAATCGGCCGACCTGCGATTCATCGTCACGAATGCGACCGAATCGGGCTACGTGATCGCGCCCGAGGACAAACTCACGGCTCCGCCGGAGACGCTGTCCGCGAAGCTGACGCAGGTGCTGTGGACCCGCTACCAGGCGAAGGCCGCCGCCCCGACGATGTTGCCCTGCGAATTGATCGAACGCAATGCGGACAAACTGACTGAACTGATCTGTCAGCAAAGCGAAAACTGGGGCCTGCCGGGCGAATTTCGCAGCTGGGTGCGCAACGATTGCATCTGGCTCAATAGCCTCGTTGACTGCATTGTGACGATGCCAGAACCGGCGCTCGCCGAGAAGGAACCTCTGCTGATTTGCGCGGAACCGTACTATCTCTGGGCGCTTGAAAAGCCCAAAAACAAGGCCGTGAATCTATTCGACCATCCCGCGATTCGTTTGGCCGACGATATCGCGCCGTACTTTTTACGCAAGGTGCGCATGCTCAACGGCACGCACACGGCAATGGTCGGGAAGTTTCACGGAAAGTTCGACACGGTGCAGAACCTGCTCGCCGACAAAGCCGCTGCCCGGTGGATCCGCGACCTGCTGTTCGGCGAGATCGTGCCGACGCTGGCCTACCGTCTGGACCTGGTGGCTGCGTTCGCGGATGAGACATACGACCGCTTCCGCAACCCATTCACGAACCACAAGATCACCGACATCGCCAAGGGCCACGCCGACAAAGTCCGCGTCCGCCTGGAACCGACGCGAGCGGAATACGAACGCCTGTTCGGCAAAGCACCGCCGCACGTGACGGAAGCGATGCGGCCACTGCAATAACATCACGCAAGCCCCACCATGAGCGCAGCGATTGGTGGGGTTGGCCACCGGGAGGGGGGGCGCTTGGCCAACAGCCGATGGCCAAGCGCTTTCGCACTTTTTCGGCCTT
>CAZAFH010000199.1:0-6894 GCA_964484265.1 uncultured Singulisphaera sp. | reverse complement strand
GGGGAGTAAATGCCGGCGATTGCTTAATTTATGGATCGATCACCATATAACTTAGGCCTGTAGTACTAGGATGATTTCATTCTATCGCATGTCGGCCGGCAAGCGGATCGAAAAGACGGCTCCGGAACCGGGTTTGTTCGCTGCCGAGATCGTACCGCCGTGGTTTTCCATTATCCGGCGTGAAATCACCAGGCCGAGACCGAGACCAGTATCTTTGGTGCTTGCAAACGGCTCGAAGAGCCTGCGCATGGCCTCGGCGGAAAGCCCAGGCCCCGTATCGGCGACGCGGATCTCGACGCCCCTGTCTTCACGACGTTCGACTTCAACGGTCAAGGCGCCGCCGCCAGGCATGGCATCAAGTGCGTTCAACGTCAAATTCACGAGCACCTGCTGAATCTGTTCCGCGTCGACAGTAACGACGACTGGATCAGGCGGAGCATTGAAAACAACACGAACGTCCTGCTTGAGAGCGCGTCCTCGTATCAGCCCCACAACAGTCTGGATCAATGGCACCACATCCGCTGGACGCCGCTCCGTCTTCGCAGGGCGAGCGAAATCAATGAACGTTCTTAGCGAAGTCTCCATTCGCCGAATCTCTTTCTCGATGATTCGCAAATCCTCGGTTGGCAGGCCGGTTCGGACGTGATCTTCTAGCTCAGCCTGCACCAGCATTTTGATGGAAGTAAGCGGATTGCGAATTTCATGCGCCACGCCGGCCGCGAGCTGGCCCACCGCGGCCAGTTGCTCCGCGCGAAGCACTTCAACCTCGCGCTGCCGCAGTTCCTTTACGACGGCTTCGATCCGCTGCTGAAGCATCGCGAGATTCTCGTGGACACTGGCGAGATCGCCCTCGCCCGTCAGCACAATCTCCGGAAGGTCAGGGTCCAGGTGGCCTGCGACATCGCGGATTTGTATTTGCAGGCGCTGTATGGAGAGCCTCATTCCGCGTGCAATGCCGAATCCGAGCACCAGCCCGGCGATACCGCCAAGTCCACTGATGGAAGCGATACCCCACGACAGTTGCCTCAGCAATCGCTGATGGTCGAGCGTGAGGTCTTGCACCTCGCGCAGGTTGTATTGATCGAATTCCCCGCAGAGTCGGAGCAGATCGCTGTCAAGGATTCGCGACACCTCCATGACGGAAATCTCGTGCCCATCCTCACCAGGCGGAGGCATGGTCTGCCACACTTGAATGTAAGTCGCGAATGCCGAATCCAGCCGGTTCGCCAGATCTTTTTCCTCGGCCTGGACCGCGAGCGCACGAATGGTTTTTAGATGCTTGCGAGCGCGATCGTGTAGCGGCGCGACTGATTCGATCTTGTCGCGCAGCAGCGTGAGGATGTCGCGAAAGCACTCGTCAAGCTCCGTGGACACACGCCAGCGTTCCACGTTCTTCTTCATCGATTTCGCGACGCTGACCTGATTGTGAAAGAGCGAAATCGACGCAAGTGTACATAACGCAATGAAACAAATGCTGATAAAAAAGAGCGTCCAAAGATAGCGCCAGCGCGTGATCATGTTTGCCGCCTATGCTGGGTTGGAGGTGTTTTGTTTCACGGTTGTTCGAGCCTTGGCCGCATGAAGATTGAACTTCGGCTCAGGAGTTGCCGCTCACCCAGTCAAAGAACCCTAGCGAACGCAAGCCGGCTTCCAGCCTCGAATGCTGCTCGGACGTTAATCGCGCGTGCGGCAGACGCGGCGGGCCGACGGGCACGCCGAGCATGTGCATGACCGCCTTTGCCGCTCCCATGAAACCGAAACCCGCCAACATCTCGATCAACTGCACCGATCGATATTGCTCGACTCTGGCAGCGATAAGGTCGCCCCTGGCGAACGCGGCAATCAGCCGATTGTAGATGGGTCCCGCGAAGTTGTACGTGCTCCCCACCGCTCCGGTGGCGCCAAGCGAAAGCGCCGCCAGCAGATACTCGTCCGTGCCCCAGGGAATATCGAATCGTCCGCCATCGGCATGCAACAATCGCTGATACGCCATCAGGTCGGGATTCGTGAACTTGAGGCCTGCCAGTGTTGGGATGCGTTTCGAACCGACCTCCAGGAAATCCGGCATCGAAAAATGAACATTTGTCATGATCGGGATGTCGTAGAAGTAGAAGGGCAATCCCGGCGCCGCTCGTGCGATTTCGGCACAGCAATCGATCAGAAGATCGAGCGTCCTCGGCTTGAAGTAACTGGGCGACAATGCCGAAACCGCGGCGGCGCCGACCGCCTGTGCGTCCGCCGCCAGTGTGCGAGCGTCGGAGATGCAGTTGGATCCCACATGCACGACCAACCGCATCGGCGTGCCGCGGACCACCTCGCTCCAGCGCCGAGCGACGGCCAGGCGTTCTTCGACCGTGAGTGAATGGCTCTCGCCCGTGCTGCCGCACACGAATACGGACGACACTCCCGATCGCAGGAGGTGTGCCGCTTGTTTTTCGATCGCGTTGAGATTCAATCCGCCGTCTTCGTGAAACGGCGTATGGGTAGCGGCAATCAGGCCTGTCAGTTTCGCTGTCATCGTGTTCGTCCTTTTTATGGTAATCATATGAGTCTGCAGCCTTGGTCGCGGCGTTTCGCCGAAGTATCATTGCTAGGACAGGAATGATTCACACGGGCCGGCATGTTCAATGCTTCAGTCACACGATCCACGAGGAATCCTCCCATGGCCGAGATGACCATTCAACTCCGCATCGATCCGAACACGGGGAAGAAAGATATTGTCATTAGCCTCGACTCCGATGCCGATCTGCTGCCGCACGAACATGAGGAACAGCATCGCAAACTCGTAGAAAAGTTGATCGAGGGCGGTATGCTCCAGGCGTCCGAGTTGGGCAAGATCGTCGTGGAGCGCGAAGAAGAGACGCCCGCGCCAGCCGCCTGCGAGAAAACAGATCAACCCGGAGCGGTTCGTAACCCAGCGTCCGCCGCCCGTGGGAAATGACCTAGACCGATGATCCTCCACTTCCCCACATTCGACATTCTTCGCCTCGCGCTGACTACCGGCGCCGTGCCCGAGGACGTGCGCCTGGCTTCAGCCCAGTTCGCCGACGGCCCGGACGGTTCACTGTTCGTCGAAACAAGTCTGCCGATTGCCGAGAAATCGCTCAAGGATCTGCGCCGTCTCGGCGTATTGTTCCCGAATCGCCCGCCCATGACGAATGCGAATCGTGCTGAGCACTGGCTGCAGCTATTTCCATTGACGCGTGACCACCGCCCGGTCGAGATCGACGGCAAAATGCCCGTGCTGTTCGCGCTTCCCGCGGAATCAGCGCTCGCCGACCTTGCGACAGAGATTCTCCGGCTAGGCAACGATCGCCAGTCGTTCCGCCATATCACTAGCGACACCAACCCGCCGATAACGCTCTTGCGCGTAATCGGGCCGCCCTACTATTCGCTGCTGCTTGCCCTGGAGAATACGGATTCGCCGACGGCGCCGATCGCGTATCGTGAAACGGCGCCGAGAGTGTGGATGCGAATGGGTTTCACACACCCGCTCGGCGAGCAGATCAAACCGGCTGTCGGGCAGATTCTGTTGCTGAGCGAACCGCGTGTTTGGCAAACGATCCCCGAGGCGACCTGGCGAGATATTTACGAGGTGCTCGATTTCACCACGCCCGTGGCCCCGTTTGTGCACACCGACTCTCCTCTGCCGGAACGCATTACCGTACCGCTAAGTTTGACACGTGCCGGCGGCAACGACGTCGCCGAACTCTGGGTTCTTTGCGATCCCGGCGTCGGTCAGATCGAGGATCTCGTCCGCACTGCCGACAACGATTTCGTCGCGCGCTTCGCCTTCGCCGTGGCCGAACATGACGGGCAGCGCGTCGTCGTCCTGCGCGTTCGTCCGTCGAAGGCGGCGCCTCCCGCCGTCGTACTCGACGCGATTGGCTATCGGCCCTATCTGCGCATTCCGAATCTTTACCTACCCGTTGGCTCGGCGCTGCGCCCGCCCTTGCGGCGTGATGCACTAATCACGCTGCTGGCCGAGGACCGCACGCGCCTCACCTGGCTGGCTCCGGAGACGGACGGCGGCTTCACGCCCAGAAGCGTTCCCGAAGATGCGTTTCGCCCGCTGTCGGAATGGGTCGATTATGTCCTGGAGCATGACCACCAAGCGATGACGACGTGGATCGGCTCCACACAGTTCGACTTCGAGAGTTTTATCTGCAAGGACGACGCCGAGAAAGTAAAAAAACTCAAAGACCCGCCAGCACCCAAGAAACCTGGCGACGGCCCAGCCAAGGAACGCGAACCCGCCGCTGGCAAGAAGCCGGAATCCTCACCGACACCGAAGCGTCAGGCACGCGCGGAAGAAACCGCAAGCGATGCCCCCAAGGCGACGCCCAGCGAACTGGAGCAACGTCTTCACGAGGTGGAGGGCGACTACAATCAACTCACGTCGCCGCTTGAGGATCCGGGCCGACAGCCGCTCTGGGTCGAGATGGCGCAACTCACGGGAATGCTGAAGCGAACCAGCGACGAAGCCATCTGCTGGGCGAACGCGCTGTGGGAAGACCGCACGCCCCACCTCGATTGGCTCGGCGACTGGAGCCAGTCAGACGGGACTGGCCTCGTCGCCGCCGTCGTTCGTCTTTGCAAGATCCCGACGCCGATGCACGCCGATCTGCAGCGGCTTGCCGCCAGCGTGATCCACCTTGCGGCTCTACCGGCCGTGCCTGGCGACGCCGCCTCGGTTCTCGATCGCGCTCAGCGATTTCTGGAGAAGCACGAAACCCACCTCGGCGCTCGGCCGCTTTGGCTTGCCTGGCATGCGCTCTACAAGCTTGCCGGAAATGACGTTCTGCTCCTGGCTCGCGCTCGCGATCGTATCCTCGATCGGCTGTTCGCGCACGGCCTTTCCGCCGACCTCGACTTGCCGGCGTTCCTCCGGTTTCAGGGCATGAGCGCCAACCAGCGTTTCACGCAGGTTCGTGATCGCGTGGTTCGGCTTCATGGCCTCGTGCGCGATTGGGCCAAGACGGGGACCAATCCCGTCTCGCATACTTCCGCCTATGTCGATTTGATGTTCGCATTCGGCCTGGCCCGGCTTGGTGAAGTCGCCGAGGCGCGTCGCCTGATGCAAGAGGCCGCCGGCGAACTGGAATATGCCGACGAAGTGCATAGCTGGCTATACGCCGCCTTTGCCTTTCGCATTCAGCAAGCGATCGACCGGAAATCCGCCGGGCAACGCCTGCCCGATGAACTGCTCGACCAGTTGCGCGCGATCGAAACGCCTGACTTCCTTCAGCACATCGCTGATGGCAAGGCACGCGAGGAAACCAAGCAAACGCAGCGCAACCTCCGCCTGAAAATCGACCGAATGCGCGAGAAATCGCGCATCCTCGAACCGGTCGAACGCATTGCCGCTTACCAGCGTTGGTACGGCTCGCACACGGACGAACTTACACGCACGCTTGCCGAGCTCTCCGACGAACCCGATCGCGCGGTCGTCATTCAGCGATTGCAAAAACTGATGACGGGCAAGCCAAAACAAAAGCGATCCTCCGATGCCGAGTCGCAGATCCTCTTGATGGCGTTGCGCCTCGCGCCGCGTCTGGGTCAAGCGTTTGGCGAGGAAGTGCTCGACCGCACCGCCGTCCTCATGGCCAAGGAGAACAACCCCGAACGGGTCGCGGAACTCGTCGAAAAGAGCCTGTTCCTGGCCGGGCAATACGATCGCCGCGAGGACCTGCAGCGGTTGGTGGCTCGCTTTCAGGAGTTGCTCGAGGGACCGCTCCGGCTTCCCTACGAGAAGCTCATCAACGTCGTCGCCGGCAGCTTTCGCGGGTTGCGGAAGTTCGGCCTGCGCGAGGAAGTATTGAATCTGCTCCGGCGCGTCGAATCTGCCATCGCCGCCGACCCCGCGCTGCGCGGCACGGCATCGCAGGCAGGCCGAGTCGTCGCGCAACGGCATTGCCTGCTGCTCGAATTGGCCAGCGCCTGGAATTACTTCGGCGAGGAATCGATTGCGCGCAAAATGATCGACAACGCGCGCGATCAGCTCTTTCGCAATGAGCTTTACTGCGTCCACCAGAACGAACTCGCATGCGGCTACCTTGCCTCGCTTGGGCACGCTCCGATCGAATTCGCCGTGTCGAGAGTGATGGAATTCTTCCGCAAGGCCGAGGGGGTCTACGACATGTGGACCACGCAGACGCACTTCTCGTTGAGCCGTCTGATGACGGTGGAGGCGACGATTCTCGCGCTGGTGAATGAAGACATGACGCTTGACCCGCAAGCCCGCAAACGCCTTGACGAAGAGGAATACCTCATACGCCGGCGCATACACCGAGATGTCCGCGGCTCGTAGAGACGACTTGGCGAACGGGTTCATGGCCACGGAACCGTCGTTTGCGGGCACGGAAGTATCGATAATGCCGGCTAATCCGAAAATGCCGGGGATAGCTTGCCGCCATCTCAAATTGCGGGGCCTATTTCTTTGCAAATCCTGGTACCGGAAAATAGGGTATCTTTGAGAGTTGAATCAAATGTACCCGATTTTCCAGCGCGAAGGTCTCTGGTCAGGAGAAGCGATGGTTCGTCTATTCACGATTTCTGTTGCAATGGTTCTTTTCGGAACGGCGGCTTCCGCGCAGTGCGGTGATGGAAACTTTTTCACGCCTCCGCCCGCCGCCTACTTCACCCCGCCGAGCGTGACCTATTATACGCCGCCTGATCAGCCGTTCTACACGCCGCCGAGCGCGCCCTTTTATACTCCCATCGGCGCCACCTATTATTCGGTTCCAAGCACGCCGTTTTATTCACCGCCGACACAGCCGTTCTACACGCCACCGGCTCGACCATTCTACACGCCGCCGGCTCGACCGTTTTTCTCGATGTATTAATACTACAGCGCTACTTTCTCCCCTCTCCCTCCGGGAGAGGGGCCGGGGG
>CAZAFH010000198.1:0-7000 GCA_964484265.1 uncultured Singulisphaera sp. | reverse complement strand
CACAAACTGCAGCGCGATCACGGCGTGCAGGTGACCGCCGGCAAGCCGATGGTTGCGTATCGCCAGACGCTTGCCAAGCCCGTCGAATTCGAGACGCGCTACATCAAGCAGTCTGGTGGCCGTGGTAAGTATGCCGTCATCAAGATGAAGTACGAGCCGTTGTCGAAGGAAATGATCGAGCAGATTCATCTTGAGCTGGAAGAGGCCCAGGAAAAGCCCGATCCGAACAATATCTACTTCGTGGACGAAATCTTCGGCGGTGCGGTGCCGAAGGAATACATCCCGTCCGTCGAACAGGGTTATCGCATGGCCTGCGTGAAGGGCGCCAAGTACGGCTTCCCGCTCGTTGACGTGCGTGCCAGCCTGATCGACGGCAAGGCGCATGATGTCGATAGCTCGGCCGACACGTTCAAACTGGCGGCGATCGAGAGCTTCCGCGATGCCCAGACCAACGCGGGGCTGGTGATTCTCGAACCGATCATGAACGTCGTCGTCCTCGCTCCCTCCAGCTACCAGGGCACGCTGGCAGGCGACATCAATCGCCGGCGCGGCAACATTCTCAACCTGTCCTCGGACAAGGGCCGATGCATGTTACACGCCTACATCCCGCTCGCGGAATTGTTCGGCTACACGAGCGATCTCCGCAACGCCACCAGCGGCACCGCCAGCTTCAGCATGGAGCCAAGCCACTACGCTCCCGTCAAGGAAGAGCTCGCCGACATCCGCAAGGCGAGCTAAGTGTAAGGCAAACCGCGATAACAAACAAACCCGTCGAGACTCATTCTCGGCGGGTTTTTTGTTTGCATGCAGCCCACCTCGAAACCGGTGGGGAGGCCGCAAAAAGGCGATGAATTCGAGGAAAAACAACGACTCCCGACGTAATTCCCCGCCATCCTTCAGCTCAGCTTTGCCCAGTAGCGTTCATCGTCGAAATTCCGCTCCCGCGCTTGCGGCCTGGTTTCGGGTTTCGCAGCCAGACTTGGCCCGCTTGCAAGCCGCGATGAATCGATGCCCATGATGAGGTAACGCAGCGCATCGAGCGCGTGATCGTGCTCCTTGATCGGGTTCTCGCCTTCGCCGTTGCGATAAACCCCGGCCTCCGCGAGCAACTTCGGGCAGCGGCCTTCGAGCACGCGCAACGTGCCATTCCTTAGCCGGGCGGTGACCGCCGACAGGCCCGTCGCCAGCATGTTCTTCGCTCGCCGAATCCGGAAGTCCGCCCGGCGCAGTTCGGCAATCTCGTTCGCGGCGGCAGGATCGGCGTACCACATCACGTGGCGAGGCAACTTCGCTGCATGAAAGCTCAACGGCTGCTGGGTCGCATAGTGCTCGCCGATGAGCCAAAGGACATCGTCATGATCGAGCACGCCCCACTCGGCTGCAAATGGATTGCGAAAGCCGAAATCGATTCCGCCGACCGGTTGAATCGAAGTCGCGCCGGGCATCTCGCCGTGCAACGCCGCCTCGGGAATCTTGCACGTTGACACCGGCACGACACAGCGTGCGAAATCGGGATAGACCAGCCCTTCCATCGCCTCGAACGAGCAGCAGTATTCCTGACGAAACCACGACTCGCCCAGTGCCCGCTTTTCCTGTTCGAGAAACTCGGGAGCAATGCGCGGAATCCTCGACGCAGGCACCTCGAAGCGCTGCCAATCGTCGCCCTCCATCGCCCAGGCATGCCAGAAGAAGCCACGCTTGCCATACGGCGTGGACAGGCAAATCAACCGCCCCTTCGATACCGCGAGCATCGGGCGAACGGCGCGATACAGATCGTCCGGAACCCGTGCGGCTTCGTCGATGATCAGCATATCCACATGGGCCAGCCCGCGAATCGTATCCTCCCGGCACGGCACGCAGACGATCCGGCTGAGGTTGGAAAACTCGATCTCATCCGCCGTATTGCGCTGCTTCATCCTCTCGCCGAGCAGCCGATAGAAGAAGCGCATGAGCCGAAGCAACTCGCGCGATTGCCGATGGCTGCGCGAGACGAGCACGATATTCGACATCGGCTGGAACATGGCGCTGATCAGTCCCAACACGGCAACGACGGTCGATTTGCCCGCCTGCCGAGAGCAGTTGAGCAACACGCGCGGTTGTTTCGATTCGAGCACCTCGACCTGCCAGCGATCGGGTTCGAGACCAAGCGAGCGCATGATCTTGACGTAGGGGACGTCATCAACGACGGATGGAGGGCGGTTCATGGGTGGCTCCTGTGGAATGCGATGACGTGACGGGCCGTGGTGCGAGTTTTGAAGTTGCGCATCTCAGCCGCGGAGCGGCGACAGCCAATAGCCAGGGCCGTAAGGCCCTGGAATCGGCGCAGCCCGCGCAGAAGCCGCGAAGCGGCGATAGTAAATTCGTCATTCGGTCGTTTGTTTACTTTCGTCCCTTCGGGACTTCTGCTGTGGGGTGGGTGTTCTCCAGGGGCTTACGCCCCTGGCTATTGACTTTCGCACTTCCAGTGCTTCACAATGCGCAACTTCAACCCGCACGCTGAAGTCCACCCTTGCGGCATCTTTCGAAATTCAACCATGTCCTGGGTATCACTCCGCATCCAACATCGGCCGGCGCGGATATTGCCGTGATACGTCGTCGAGCAACTCGTTGACTTTGCACTGGTCCGAATCGGTCGTCGGTAGGTTCTGATTCTCCATCAGCCAATAGTCCGTGCGGTTGCTTCCGTATAGGACTGCCTGACATCGGATGCCAAGATCATCCTTGGCACGACGAATGGTTCGCCGCGATGCGCCGAGTTCCAGGCCGGCGGCGTAAACGTCATTCACCGTGCGCGGCCCTGCTGCCAGGAATGTGCGCAGGAACTCACGCGCTCGCTCTCGGCTGGGCCTGGCTCGGCGGCTGGCGAGTTCGTCGGCACTCCACATGCTTTCGCCTTCCCATTGCACGCGCGGGCCGTCTTTCGGCAGCGTGTAGGCCAGGCTCGGTTGTCGGCTGGCGTAGTTGTTTTTGGTCTGGGCCAGCACGAGCCGCTGATTGCATTTCGGATCGCGGCCCACGATCCAGGCGAGCCGGCATGACGCGACAAACGCAATCGACCCGCCGCCGCGATACAGCGCATTGCCGCCGCCTGACTTGTTCAGATGCCGCACCAGCAAGATGGCGCAACGTCGGCGCTCGGCAAGATCGGCGAGCGGGCGGAGAGCGCGGCGGGCGGCAACATCCGTATGCACATCCACGTTACGATCCCAAAATGCCATGATTGGATCGATTATCAAAAGTTTGGCTTCTGTCTCGCAGATTTCTTGCTCGACCCTGGCAATCTCGCTGGGCAGGCACGGAAGGCTCCCATCGAGTTGGCGTGGCCAAAGGTAGATGCGCGAGAGGTCGGCGTCGAGCCGCTTCAATCGTTCGACGATGACGGTATCAACATCCTCGGCGCACAGGAGTAGTACAGAGGCTGGGCCGGTGCTCAGCGCCCCGTTCGGCCAAGGCCTACCGGCGGATTGGCGTGCGGCCAAATCGAGCGTCACCAGCGACTTGCCCTGTCCGGGATCGCCGTCAATGATGGCGAGGCTGTCTCGGGCGAGGTAGTTTGGCCAAAGCCATTCGACGGGTATTGGTGTCAACTGATTTGCGCGTTGGACGAGCATGGCGTTGCTCCGAGGAGGAATAAAGCATCTTCCTCAATTGTGGCATGCGTGAGATGGAATTGCGATGTCGGTTGTGGAAAAAAAACTGCATGCAACCCACCCCCTCTCCCCCTCGGGAATTTGGCCAACACCCCCCAAAAGTGCAAAAAAAGGCCGAAAAAGTGCGAAAGCGCTTGGCCATCGGCTGTTGGCCAAGCGCCCTGGTGGCCAGGTGGATGTTGGCCAAGCGAACTTGAACTGCGGCACGTTCTGAAGAGAAAACGCCTCGCGATCAACCCGAACACGCACGAGTTCAGCTACCCCAAGTTCTGGCATAAGCGTGAGCTTCTTCCAGAACCATGACGGAGTGCCTGGAACTCACGCCGCTTCGCGTTGCCGCACGCTCTCGACGAAGCGCTGATAGTCCGCGGGGGTATCGACGCCGCGGTGGGCGTGAGGGATGACGCCGACCTGGATGCGGTAGCCGAGTGCGAGCACGCGGAGTTGTTCGAGCTTCTCGGCCATTTCGATCGGTTCCGGCGGCAGCGTCGCCAATTGCAGCAGAAAATCGCGGCGATAGGCATAAAGGCCGAGGTGCTGCAAGAATCGGCCCGAGGCGAAATCGGGTTCGCCATCGCGCACATACGGTATCGGCGATCGGCTGAAGTAGAGCGCTCGGCCGCGGACATCGCATACGACTTTGACGCAATTCGGATCGCGGAAAACATCCATCGAATGGATCGGTGTCGCCAGCGTCGCCATCATCGATTCGGGATCGTCGTGCAGCAGCCGAGCGACCATGTCGAGCGTCGCGGGTTCGATCATCGGTTCATCGCCTTGCAGATTGACGATGATGTCGGCGTCGAGCTGCGCTGCGAGCTCGGCGACGCGATCGGTGCCGCTGGGGTGATCTTCGCGCGTCATGACGACGTTGCCGCCGAAGCTTTTGACGGCGTCGAAGATGCGTTGGTCATCGGTGGCGACGACGGCATGAGCGGCGTTGCTCTCGCAGGCGCGTTCGTAGACGTGCTGGATGAGGTACTTGCCGGTCTCGCGCAACAACGGTTTTGCCGGCAGTCGGCTCGAAGCGTACCGGGCAGGAATGACAATCGCGGTTTTCATGGCGTATCCGTGCCTTGTGGTGGATCAAATTTATCGGGAAATCTCATGCGAGCAAGACCCGCAAGCTGAATTACACCCGGACTTGCATTTCGAAACAAGATCGAATTCTCGCATCCGTATAAAATTTCAAGGAAGCATATTCACAAACATCGGAGGCAGTCGCCATGAAGGGTTTCGCGCTGGCGTCGATCGTTCTTTTCGTATTCAGCATCGGTGCGTCCGCTCAGGACAAAGCCCACGACTGGGTCAAAGTCACCGACAAGGCCGGCTGGAAGCCGCGAGACTCTCAGGGCGAACTTGTCTATCGCAATCAGCTCTGGATTTTCGGCGGCTGGTTCCAGTCGTTCGAGGCGCCGCCGCGCGATGTGTGGAACTCTGCCGATGGCAAAACGTGGAAGCTTGTCGAGAAGGAAGCGCCGTGGATCCACAGCGACTTGCCGATGACCGTGGTCCACAACGACAAGATGTGGATCATGGGTGGCTGGTACAACGGTCGGCTGCCGGGCCATTCCGCGAGCAACCAGGTCTGGTGGTCCACGGATGGCGTGAAGTGGGAGCAAGCAACGAAGAGTGCCGGCTGGTCGCCGCGCCTCGCCGCTGGTGCGGTCGTTTTCAAGAATCGCATCTGGATTCTCGGCGGAATCGAGAACTACTACTTCGGCGATGACAAGAGCCTCAAGAACGATGTCTGGTCGTCCGCCGACGGCAAGGAATGGAAGCTCGAAACCGCCAACGCCGACTGGGCGCCGCGCGGCTACCTCGGCGCGGTCGCGCATGCCGACAAGATCTGGGTGTTCGGCGGCGGGAACTATGTGCCCAAATACAAAGCGTTCAACGACGTCTGGTGCTCGAGCGACGGCGTGACGTGGGAGAAAGTCGCCGACGCTCCGTGGTCGCCACGCCTGTGGTTCTCGGCCGAGGTCTACCGTGATCAAATGTGGGTGCTGGGCGGATGGTCGAACAATCCAAGCAAAAACTGGGGCGACGCCTGGCACTCCGCCGACGGCAAGACCTGGAAGCAACTCAAATCCAACACGAGCTGGAAAGCCCGCCACGAACACTCCGCATTCGTTTTCCAGGACAAACTCTGGATCGCCGGCGGCCACGCAACACCGCTCTCAAGCGAAGTGTGGAGTTTGCACCTGCCGAAGGAGTGGAAAGGAAAATGAGACCGGCGAAGAGCGTCTGGCCAACAGGAGGGGGCGCTTGGCCATTTGCCGATGGCCAAGCGCTTTTGCACTTTTTCGGCCTTTTTTTGCACTTTTGGGGGGTGTTGGCCAAGTTCCCGAGGGGGAGAGGGGGGTGCATCTGCATGCAGATTTTTTCAAAAAAAATCTCACAACCGAGTTTGACTTTTCACACCCGTCTTGTTTACAATCCAAACATCAACTTACACCGCCTCCTTTCTTTGGCCCAGAGGTTCGCATGATTCGCTCGCAACATTGGCTTCGCAGACTCCTTGGTAAATTGGGTAGCTTCGGAGGGGGGGGGCAAACGGCCTCTCGCTCGCACTCGGCTCCACATCGAACTGCTTGAGGATCGCATCGTGCCAAGCGGCAATCCTCCCACTGCTGTCGCTGACTACTTCAGCGTCCACCAAAGCGTGACGCTCTACGACAGCCCTCTCGCCAACGACTCCGATCCCGAAAACGATGTTCTCTCGCCATCGATAGTCGATGATCCGACGCACGGCACGGCTTCCTTCGACTATCTTGGTAATCTCACCTATGTGCCAACCGCAGGTTACGTCGGCAGCGATTCATTGACCTACCGCGTCTACGACGGCAGCAACTACAGCAACACGGTCGCGATCAATATCAGCGTCACGAACACAGCTCCCGTTGCCGTCACCGATACTTATTCGACGCACCACGACGTGTGGCTCTACGTGTCGCCGATGACGAACGACAGCGACGCCGACAGCGACGTGCTAGCGCCGAGCATCGTCGATGATCCGACGCACGGCGTTGCCAGTTTCGACTTCTACGGCAATCTCCTCTATGTGCCAACAGCAGGCTACGTCGGCAGCGATTCGCTAACCTACCGCATCTTCGACGGCGCGGAGTATAGCGACCCGGTCACCATCAACATCAGCGTTACCAACACCGTTCCCGTTGCCGTCACTGACACATATTCGACGCACCACGACGTGCCGCTGTACGTATCGCCGATAAGCAACGACAGCGACGCCGACAGCGATGTGCTCGCCCCAAGCATCGTGGATGAGCCGACGCACGGCGTGGCCAGCTTCGACTTCTACGGCAATCTCCTCTATGTGCCAACAGCAG
>CAZAFH010000197.1:0-7082 GCA_964484265.1 uncultured Singulisphaera sp. | reverse complement strand
CCCAAAGGTTCGGAGTACCTCACCCTTGGGCTTTCAATCCCATGAACCTTCTCGCCGCTCTGCTCACGCTCGTCGCGGCGTATCTGATCGGCGCGATACCGTTCGGGTTTCTCGTCGCTCGCATGCGCGGCGTGGATATATTCGCTCACGGCAGCGGGAACATCGGCGCGACGAACGTAGGCCGAGTGCTGGGCACGAAAACCGGCCTGCTCGTCTTTGCCCTCGACTTTGCAAAGGGCGCATTACCCGTCGGCATCGCCCTCGCACTGCAATCGCAATTTGGCGAAGACGTTTGGTCACGCGGCTGGGTCGCCGTCGGCGCGGGATTGGCGGCATTCCTAGGGCATTGCTTTCCGGTGTATCTGAAATTTCGCGGCGGCAAAGGCGTCGCCACTGGCGCGGGCGTCGTCGCCGTATTGCTGCCGATACCGGCGCTGGCGGCATTCGCCATCTGGGGAATCGTGCTTTGCGCATTTCGCTTCATGGCGATTGCATCGATCGCAGCCGCGCTTGTCCTCTGCGCCGCCCACCTGCGGATGCCTGCCGCATGGGACGCCTACAATCCGCGAACTTGGTTCTGCGTCATCGCTGGGCTGATCGTCGTGGCTCGGCACCGGGATAACATCAAACGGCTCGTCGCCGGGACGGAAAATCAACTCAAGGATCATCCGCTCATGCAACAGTTCAATAAAAGTCTGCATCTGATCGCTCTCGGCCTCTGGTTCGGAATGACCGTGTTCTTCACGTTTGTCGCGGCTCCGTCGCTGTTTCACACCTTCGAAAAACTCGGCGAGAGCAACAAGCGAGAGAGCTGGTTTCCACGGCCCATTATTTACAACGACATCAAGGACCTCGCCATCAACGCCCCGAAGGAGCAAGGCACGCGGGCCGCCGGATACGCGGTAGGCCCGATCTTCCTTTGGTATTTCGCGATTCAGGGCGCGTGCGGATTCATCGCGCTGGCGACGGCGCTCTCGTGGACGAAAACCGGCGACGGCTCGCGCGTCCATCGCTGGCGGGTCAACGTCCTCATCGCCGCAATTTCGCTCGTGCTGATCGGCTGGTCGATCGAGAGGCACGTCAGCGAATTACGCTTGCCTCGCAATGCCAACGTGGAGCAATACCTGCTTGATCCGTCCGACGAGGCGACTGAACAGGCGATGCGAGCCGCTCGTTCGGAGTTCGGCATGTGGCACGGCTTCAGCTTGCTTGCGAATTTCGGCGCCATCGCCTGTGTCACCGCCGCCCTGGCGATGGCGGGAAACCTGCCCGCCAACAGCAAACCCGTCCCCGTTTAGCCGCGACGCGCCAGCGGAGCGTGGGCACGGTTCGAAACGATCGCGTATCGTCAGACCCACGTTCGCCAAAGGCGAACAGCTAAACAAGGAGGAAATCCTATGCGATCCGTTTGCACCTTCGCAACGCTGCTTCTCAGCGTCGCCGTCGCCGCCGCGCAGGAAGCGAAAACATTCACGAACTCCATCGGCATGAGGTTCGTCCGCATCGAAGCCGGTGCGTTCATGATGGGGACCGGCGACGCTCCACCCAAGACGCGTGCCGAATGGAACGAGCGTGACCACGACGAATCACCGGCACATCGCGTCGCTATTTCCAAGCCCTACTACGTTGGCATCTTTGAAGTAACTAACGCCCAATACGAAGCCTTCGACCCCAAGCACATGACGCAGCGAGGCAAACGCGGCAGCGGCAAGGCCGACGACGATCCCGTCGTTTACGTCACCTGGCATGACGCCGTCGCTTTCTGCGAGTGGTTGTCGAAGAAAGAAGGCAAAACTTATCGGCTGCCCACCGAGGCCGAGTGGGAATACGCTTGCCGGGCCGGCACGACCACGCCATTCAACACCGGCGACAAGCTGACCGCCAACGACGCAAATTTTGGCCGAGCCAAGGACGACAAAATCCTCAAGGCCGCGATCAAGGTCGGCAGCTATCCGCCGAACGCCTGGGGTTTATACGACATGCACGGCAATGTCGCCGAGTGGTGCCACGATTGGTACGGACCGTACGAATCCGGCGCCCAGACTGATCCCGTAGGCCGCTCGTCAGGATATGCCCGAATATTGCGTGGCTGGAGTTGCTTGACACCGTCGTTCCAGGCAGCGACGAAGCTATGCCGATCCGCGAACCGCTCGGGCCAACTTCCGGAAGACTCGAACATTTACACGGGCTTTCGTGTCGTGCTTGGCGAAATGCCGACGACGAAGCCCTTGCCTGCAGTCGTTGAAGCGTGGCAGAAGAACGTCAAGCAAGCGCCAGCGCCGATGGATGGCCCCGACCCGAAGAAGCCGTATTTCATCGGTTATCCGAAGGAGGGCAAATCCGCGACGATCCCGAAGGAAACCTGGGGACCGATTTTCAGCGCGCATAACCACTTCTCTGCCGTCTGCGTCTGCCCGAATGGCGACGTGCTCGCCTGCTGGTACACGTGCGTCAGCGAATCGGGCCGGGAGTTGGCGCAGGCGTGCAGCCGATTGCGTGTCGGCTCGGATCGCTGGGAGCCGGCATCGTTTTTCTTTGGCGTCCCCGATATCAACAATCACGCGCCGGTGCTGTTAAGCGACGGCAAGCGCATCTACCATTTCTGCACGCAGTCGCTGTTCGGCTGGGACAATGCCTCGAACATCGTCCGCTGGTCCGACGACAACGGCGTGACCTGGTCGCATCCGCGCATCATCCTCTCGCGTGACCGACCCGATCGCTTGAGCCAACCTTGCTCCGCATTCGTAGCCAAGAACGGCACGCTCGTTCTCGCTTGCGATGGCGACAACCACATCGACGAACGCCTGATGATCTCCAGGGACCGCGGCATGAACTGGACCGTCGGCAAAGGCGACATGCGCAAAGCCTACGGCGGGAAATACGTCATCCACCCCGCCATCGTGCCGACCGCGGACGGCGCGATCCTGTCGTTTCTTCGCGGTCAACATCCGATGCCGTTGCTCACCTCGCGCGATTGGGGCGATTCCTGGAAAGCGAGCACGACGCCTCTGCCTGGCATCGGCGTGGGGCAAAAGATCGCCGCCATGCGTCTCGCCAGCGGCGCGATTCTGCTCTGTTCACCCGACGCCAAAAAGGAACTCATAGGCGGCGGGACCTATGCGGCTCTCTCCGATGACGACGGCAAGACCTGGTCGCACATCCGCAAAGTCGATGGCGTCGGCGGTTACATGTCCGTCGCACAGGCGCCCAACGGCGTCATCCACCTGTTCGGTTCGCGCATGGGCTGCGCGTCCTTCAACGAAGCCTGGCTGCGCGAAGGCAAGGCCGGTCCGAAATAGGACTTCGAGCCGGCTGTGATTCTGGTATAATTCACTCTTATTCCTGAAATCTCGCCTTTTCCCAACTACGCTCATGGTAATCAATGCGGCGAACCATTGTCACCTTTGCCACGCTTCATTTCGCTTCGCTGGTCGCGGCCGCGCAATCGCCCGCGGACGTCGCTTTTTTCGAGAGCAAGATCCGCCCGCTGCTGGTTCAGCGCTGCTACGAATGCCACTCCACAGCCGAAAAAAAACAACGCGGCGGGTTGAGGCTCGATAGCGCCGCCGCCATACGTGCTGGCGGCGACAATGGCCCACTCGCGAAAAGCCTGCTCGATGCCGTGCACGGCCGTAACGGTCGCAAACAGATGCCGCCGAAAACGCGACTCTCGGCAAACGAGATGGCCTTGCTTGCTGAATGGAATCGCCGCGGATTGCCGTTTCCTGGCGACGCGAAAGTCGTAGTCGCCAAGAGCGGGATCGACTGGGAGAAGGGCAGGGCGTTCTGGTCGTTTCAGCCGCTAAAAGCCATCACGCCGCCGATGGTGCGCGACACGGCCTGGCCGACGCAGCGCATCGACCGCTTCGTTCTGGCTGAGCTGGAAAAACGCGGCCTGGCGCCGAACGCTCCGGCCGATCGCCGCGTGCTCATTCGGCGAGTAACGTTCGACCTTATCGGTCTTCCGCCGACGCCGGAGGAGATCGACGCGTTCGTGAAAGACGAGCGTCATGATGCGTACGCTCACCTTGTGGATCGATTGCTCAAGTCGCCGCACCATGGCGAAAAGTGGGCGCGGTTTTGGCTGGATCTCGCCCGCTATTGCGATGTTGCCGAGGCGTGGGCGGAGGGCAAAGGCCAGGCGTGGCTGTATCGCGATTGGGTCGTGCAGGCGTTGAACGACGACATGCCCTACGATCGCTTCGTGCGAATGCAACTCGCGGCGGATTTGCTGCCAGACGCCGAGCCAAGGCATCGTGCGGCACTCGGTTTCATCGGGCTCAGTCCGAACTATTGGAAGGAATTGCAGCTCGACAAGGATGTCATCAAGGGCGTCGTTGCCGAGGAGTGGGAGGAACGCATCCACACGGTTGGCAGCACGTTTCTCGGACTGGCGCTGGGGTGTGCCCGTTGCCACGATCACAAGTTTGATCCGGTCACGGTCGAGGATTATTATGCGCTGGCGGGTGTGTTCGCCAGCGTGAAACAGGGCGATGTCGCCTTGCTCGACGAGAAATCGTCGCAGGCAGTTCGCATGGCCATGTCGCAGGTGCAAGCGCTCGAAGCGAAAATCAAGAAACTGCGTGCGGAAAAAAGCAAACAGGCCGAGAATAAGACGATCATCGCCGAACTCGATGCCGAGATCGCCGCGATAAAGAGCGCGACACCTGGCTACGGAAACGCCCTGGCGCGCGGCATCATCGAAGCGAGCTTGCATGTGCTTGCCGATGGCCCGAATCGCACAAAGCTCGACTACCGCCCTGGCGTGCCACAGGACGTGCCGGTTCAGGTTCGAGGCAACCCAGCAAGCGTTGGGCCAATCGTGCCGCGGCGATTCCTGACGTTGTTCTCGACGGCGGCCTCCAGGCCGTTCAAGCAAGGCAGCGGGCGCCGCGAGTTGGCTGACGCCATCGTCGGCGATGCCGGCCCGCTGGCGGCGCGCGTCATCGTCAATCGCATCTGGAAGGAGCATTTCGGCACGGGTCTCGTCAGCACGCCCAGCGATTTCGGCTCGCAAGGCGCTTGGCCAACCCATCCGGAGTTGCTGGACGACCTGGCCGAGCGATTCGTCCGCAACGGCTGGTCGCTGCGCTGGCTGCACCGCGAGATCGTGCTGTCGGCGACTTACCGCCAGTCGAGCAAGTTCGACGCCAAGAAGCACGCCAGCGACCCCGATAACCGCTGGCACTGGCGGGCGAATCGCCGAAGGCTCGACGTCGAGGAATGGCGCGACGCCATGCTCGCCGTCAATGGCACGCTCGATCGCAAAATCGGCGGCCCGGCGCTCGACCTCGGCGATGCCAAGAACAACCGCCGAACGATCTATGGCGTCGTCAAACGGCGTGAACTCAACGAGCTACTTCGGCTGTTCGATTTTCCCGACCCGACGACGCACAGCGCCGCCCGCGTGCCGACTACGACGACGCTTCAGCAGCTCTACACGCTCAACAGTCCGCTGATGCGGCGGCAGGCCCAAGCTCTCGTTCAGAGGTTGAAAACGGACATCCCGATGAGCGATGAAGCACGAATTCGCCGAGCGTATGCGTTGCTGTTCGGGCGAGCGCCGACGGAAATGCAGGTTCGGTTCGGGCGGGAGTTTCTGGGTTCATCCGGGACCGACGAAACGTGGATTCAATACGCCCATGTGTTGTTGGGCAGCAATGAGTTTTTGTTTGTGGATTAAAAAAAGCCCAAGCCCCAGGATGAGCGTAGCGATTCCTGGGGGTGATGTTGACGGACGCAATACCCCCACCAATCGCTGCGCTCATGGTGGGGCTTGCGTGAATAGGGATTGACCATGTTCACACGTCGCGAAATGATCACGTCGCTCGGCGGCGGCCTTGGCGCCGTCGCTCTTGCTGGGTTAATGACGCAACTCGCCGGCGCGGCCTCTGTTGGGCCACACCATCGTCCGCGTGCCAAACGCGTCATTCACTTGTTCATGAATGGCGGGCCGTTCGGTCCCGATTTTCTCGATCCAAAGCCTGCACTCACGGCCTACGCCGGCCAACGTCCTGCCGAGGTCAATCTCCGCACTGAACGTCCGACCGCTGGCCTGATGGCGTCGCCGTTTACTTATCGGCCTTGCGGTCGAAGCGGCGTACCCGTCAGCGAATTGTTGCCGAATTTCGCTCGTTGCATCGACGACGTCTGCGTCCTGCGTTCGATGCACACCGACAATCCGAACCACGGACCTGCCTTGTTCATGATGAACAACGGCAGCATGACGCCGACACGCCCGAGCCTCGGCGCCTGGCTGTCGTACGGCCTTGGCAGCGAGAACGCGGAGTTGCCCGGCTTCGTCGTGCTTTGCCCGGGCCGTCCGGTGAGGTTTGCGGAGCTTTGGTCGAGCGGGTTCCTGCCGTCGGAGCACCAGGGGCTTTATCTCAATCACTCGGACCTAGATCCGCAGCGAATGATCCCGAACCTGCGCAATGCCAGCGTCGCCCTACCGGCGCAGCGACGTCAACTGGATCTGCTACGCCGGCTCAACGAAGAACATCGCGCTGAACGTGGCCCCGATCCGGCGCTCGAAGCCCGCATTCAGACGATGGAGACGGCCTACCGTATGCAATCCGCCGCCAGCGATGCCTTCGACATCCGCCGCGAACCGCAACGGATCCGCGAGCAATACGGAACCGGGCATTTCGCCAACGCCTGTCTGCTCGCTCGTCGCCTGGCCGAACGTGGTGTGCGCTTCACGCAAATCTACTACGGCAACGGCCAACCGTGGGACACGCACAACAATCACAACGATGCCGTGCGAAACCTGGCACGCGATATCGATAAACCGATAGCCGCCCTGCTCACCGATCTGAAACAACGCGGATTGCTGGACGAGACACTCGTCGTCTGGGGCGGTGAATTCGGCCGAACCTCAACGTCGGAAAATGGCAATGGACGCGACCACAATCACTGGGGCTTCACGATGTGGCTGGCCGGCGGCGGCGTCAAGGGTGGCATGACCCACGGCGCCAGCGACGACTTCGGCTTCCGCGCCATGGAAGACAAGGTCCACATCCACGACCTGCACGCCACCATCCTGCACCTCATGGGTTTCGACCACGAACGCCTGACCTACC
>CAZAFH010000196.1:0-7130 GCA_964484265.1 uncultured Singulisphaera sp. | reverse complement strand
ATGGCGCTTGCGGAATTGCTGGCAAAAGAAAAATAACATCGTCAAGCCCCACCATGAGCGCAGCGATTGGTGGGGGTGATGGCTGCTGTAACCCCCACCAATCGCTACGCTCATGGTGGGGCTTGGAATTCATCAATAATGTCGCGATTCATCGTGCTCGCCACGGATACGGATGTCGGCAAGACGACGTTCTCGCTGCTTTGGCTGAACGCGTTTGGCGGCGCCTATTGGAAACCGGTTGAGACCGGCGAATCGGACTCCGCGCGTGTTGCTCGCATTGTGCCGAATGCGATGGTGCATCCGCCGGTGATGGCGTTGAGCAAACCGGTCGCGCCGCCGCTGGCCGCAAGGCACGAAGGCCGCACGATTCCCTCGGCAGGCGAAATCGCCCGTGCGATGCCGATTGGCGATTGCGTCCTCGTCGAAACGTTCGGTAGTCCGTTTTCCTCGTTGAACGAGACTGAGCTTCAACTCGAATTGATTCGCGAATTGGCATTGCCGAGCGTGCTCGTTGTGTCGTCGGCACTCGGTGCGATTGGGCGTGCGCTGCAATGCTGGTCAGCCCTCGAGAGCGAGGGGCTCGCGCCTCTGGCAGTTATTTTGCTGGGGAAACGCGATGATTATTCGGAAGAAGAGATTCGAAAACACGCACGCGGCACACTTGTGATATCACTTGAACCGCCGACGGAGTGGACAAGCGACTCTTTCGGCGAATGTGCAACTCGGCATCAGGTCCAGTTAGGCGAATTGAAAGGCTCTATAGCGAGGACAGTTCGAATTCCTCCCTCTTCCGCCGGTCCTCCGGGGGGAGAGGGCTGGGGTGAGGGGGGACAGGATTCCGCGCGAAAACTGGAGATCGTTCCGAAGGTCAAGTCCCACACCCCCTCACCCCCAACCCCTCCCCCCCGGAGTACCGGAGGCGAGGGGAGCAGACTGCTTGCCGAGGATCGCCGGTGTGTTTGGCATCCGTACACGCCACTTGAAGGCGTCGCCGATCCGCTGGCTGTCGTCGGTGCTTGTGATGAGTTTCTCAAATTGGCCGACGGTTCGCGCGTCATCGACGGCATCTCGTCGTGGTGGACGATCTTGCACGGACATCGTCATCCGCCGCTGATGCGGGCGTTGCGGGAAGCGTCGGAACGCATCGATCACGTGCTCTTCGCCGGCGTGACGCATCCGGACGCCGTCGAACTTGCGGACCTGCTGCTGGGCACGATGCCTTGGTGCGGCGGGCGTGTCTTTTATTCCGACAATGGCAGCACGGCCGTCGAAGTCGCCTTGAAGATGGCTTATCAATACTGGTGCCATCATGGGCAACCGGGCCGAACGCGGTTCATCGGGTTCGAGCATGGCTATCACGGCGATACCTTTGGAACGATGTCAGTCAGTCGCGATCCGGTGTTCTTTGGGCGGTTCGAGCCGTTGATGTTCGCTGCGGACATTCTGCCTATCGAGCCAAATCATCTGGACGATCATCTCAAGCAACATGCTCACGCAACAGCTGCCATCATCATCGAACCGCTGGTGCAAGGCGCCGGCGGCATGCGCATGCATTCACCCGAAACATTGCGTGAGATCGCCGAGGTTGCGAAACGCCATGACGTGCTGTTCATCGCGGATGAAGTCATGACGGGCGGCGGCCGCACGGGCACGCTCTGGGCGCATCAAGCGGCGGGCATCATGCCGGACTTCGTCTGTGCAGCGAAGACGGTGACGGGCGGCGTGCTGCCCCTTGCAGCGACGCTGGTATCGCCGCGCGTCGTTGAGGCTTTTCGAAGCGCGGATCGAACGCAGACGTTCTTTCACGGGCATTCGTTCACGGCAAATCCGCTGGCGTGCGCGGTGGCGGTGTGCAATATGCGAATCCAGCTATCAGCTATCAGCTATCAGCCGTCAGCCAATTTGAGCGCAGCCATTCGGATAGAGGCGTTTTGGATGCAATCGCTAGGTGTTCTTCGTGGCCATTCGAATGTCGCGGATGTGCGCATTCGCGGCAGCATCGCCGCCGTCGAACTCACCGGATCCGCGGGCTACCTCGCCGAGATTGGGCCGCGATTGCATCGATTTTGCCTGGAGCGCGGCGTATTCCTGCGCCCGCTGGGAAACGTGTTGTATGCGATGCCGCCGCTGGGTACGTCCGATGCGTCGCTTCGGCAAGTCGCTGACGTGATGGTGGAGGCTGTGGAGATTGGATCGTGACGAGTTAGGGAAATTTTCTGCATTTCACGAAAAGTTCTCTGGACTCGCGTATATGAATCGGTTAAACTCACTTCAACTACATGATGCGCATCCAACGCAAGCCAATCCATTGGCGCTTTCATTTTGGTTCGTGCGTAAAGACTCTGCGGCTAAATAATATTGACGTGTCATTTGCCGCACGCTCTTTGTCCTGAACCGGGCGGCCTGCTTGCAGCACGGGATGCCATCCACTCGGAGGTTGATTTGACCGCATCTACCGTTGTGGAACCCGTTTCCGGGTTCCACGGTCTCGGACTCTCGCAAACAATTCTCGAAGCCATCGCCAAAGCCGGCTACAAAAAGCCCAGCAGTATTCAAAAGGCGTTTATCCCGCGCGTGCTTACTGGTTCCGATGTCATGGGCCAAGCACAAACAGGCACGGGAAAGACCGCCGCCTACTTGTTGCCATTCTTCGAGCGCTGGCAGCCATCCAACGACCGCGATCCCGCTGCCCTGATCCTGGTGCCGACGCGCGAGCTTGCCACGCAGGTTTGCGAGGAAGCCGCCAGGCTCTCGCCGCACGATCGCATCCGCGTTCTGCCGATCTACGGCGGCAAACGCATGGACGGCCAGATTCAGGCGCTTCGCAAGGGCATCGACCTCGTCGTCGGCACGCCAGGGCGAATCCTCGACCACCTGAGCCGATCGACGCTGGTCTTCCACAAAGTTCAATACCTCGTTCTCGATGAAGCCGACCGCATGTTCGACCTCGGCTTCCGCGACGACATTCGCCGGATCCTCAAGCAATGCCCTGAAGCGAGGCAAACACTGCTGCTGTCCGCGACGATGCCGCCGGACGTGCTCAGCCTCGCCAAGCGCTACATGCGCAAGCCGATCGTGCACATTCAAATAGCGCCGAAAAAAGTCACCGTCGAGAAGATTCGGCAATCGTATCTCACGGTGGACAAGGAAAAGAAATTCGACGCCCTGCTCCGCCTCATCGAACGCGAGCAGCCGCGCCAGTGCATCATTTTCTGCGAACGAAAAATCGGCGCCCACCGAATCTACACCAAGCTGTGCGCCGAACGCAAACGCGTGGCGGCGATGCACGGCGACCTCGAACAAAACCAACGCGAACGCATCATGAAGGCGTTCAAGGAAGGCAAAATCGTCTACCTCGTCGCCACCGATGTCGTCGGTCGCGGCATTGATGTGACGGGCATCTCGCACATCATCAATTTCGATCTGCCGATGGATCCCGAGAACTACGTCCACCGCATCGGTCGTACAGGCCGCATGGGCAAGGACGGCGTGGCGATTTCGCTTGTGGAACCGGAGGAAGGCAAGGAACTCACGCGGATCGAAGAGTTCATCAACAAGCTGATCACGGAAGAGCAACTGCCCGATTTCGAGGCTTTCACGCCACGCGTGAAGGTCGAGCAGGATCCGAAGGACGTCAAACCGGTCTACGGGCAGCGTTCCCGGCGCTACAGCCAGCGGTTGTAATCGTGCATATGGCCCGCCGTTCAGGGCGGGGTTTCCACCAAACCCGCCATTCGTGGCGGGTTTCATCGGACCTCAATTGTGACCGAACTCGTGTCTCGCTTGCAGTCTGGCGAATTGCTGCTCATGGATGGCGCGATGGGCACGGAAATGCAACGGCGTCGGCCAGCGCCATATTTCACTTCCTCTGCCACCGATAATCTTGCCGAACCGGCGTTCGTTCGTACCATCCACGCCGACTATCTAGGAGTCGGCGCTGAGGTGCTCCTCACGAATACTTTCCTGGCGAATCCAGAATCGTTCGATCCCGGCAAGCTCGAAACGATCTGGCAGGCCGCAATCGATCTGGCGAGACGCCATCCCGTGCCTCATTTCGTCCTCGCCGATGTCGGTCCGGTCCGCGAACTGACCGATGCGTTCCTGACAATGCTGCGATCTGTCACGAATTTGGCTGACGGAATACTTCTGGAGACGTGGTCCTCCGTGACGATGTTGCGCGAAGTCGCATCGCGTCTGGACACCGCCCTTCCCTTGCTTGTCTCGTTCACATTTCAGTCAAGCGACGGACTGACGACATTTACGGGCGACTCACCCGAAACCTGCGCTCAGCACGCGAAAAAGGCCGGCGTCGCCGCGATCGGCGTCAATTGCGGGCGGGATATCGGCTTCGACGCGATGCTCGAAATCGTACGCCGCTACCGCCAGGAATGCGATCTGCCGATCTTCGCGAGGCCAAACGCAGGCACGCCGATCCGAGGCGCCGCGGGTTGGGAGTACGCCATGACGCCGACGCAATTCGCGGCGGGGGTGGAGGCGCTATTCAAGTCTGGCGTCGTGATGGCGGGAGGATGCTGCGGTACGACGCCGGAGCATATTCGAGAACTGGCGAAGCGCATGAAAATGGCACGTCGATGACGTGCCATCAATACAAGCTTGTATTGGAGTGCATCAGGCTTCGGGAGCCGACTCAACGACGGCGATGCGCGTGCCATTGCGTTCGAACTGGACCTTGCCATCGACGAGCGCGTAAAGCGTGAAATCGCGGCCCATGCCGACGTTTCGGCCGGGGTGATAGCGAGTACCTCGCTGGCGAACGATAATGCTGCCGGCGCACACGGTTTCACCGCCGTAGGCCTTGATCCCAAGGCGTTTCGCGTTGGAATCGCGACCGTTGCGGGTTGAACCTTGACCTTTCTTATGTGCCATTTTCTGCCTCTGAAAAACTCAATTATTTGTACGGGTAACAGTTAGTTCTGTTTTTCCTCGACCTTTTGAGCTTTGGGAATTATACGAGTTGCGGCACGATAAATCCACTGGGGCGGCGAGACAAATTCAATATCCCGCGAATCGAGCGAAAATCGATCCCCCTTGCGCTTGTAGTTCAGCTGCAAAGTCTTGTACTGCGTGATCGGCGGCAGTCCCGGCGCGGGAGCGTCAACTTCGACCGCACCGTTACTGATACCGCGAATGAAGATGCTGAAGCGCGTCGTGTCGGCAAGTTCCTTGTAGATCGGATCGCGCTTCTTCGGATCGGCTGGCCCGGCATCCCAGATCGCGACACCCGTGATCGGTCTCGGAAACGCTTCATCCGCCGGCTTCGAAGCCGGGATCGCGAATTTCGAGATCATGACAGTATCCTTGATGTCCTGATACCCTGTCGGATCCTCGATTTTGCGAATGATGTCCTCCGCGGTGATCAAGATCTCGTCGCGATATATCCCCGGGTTATCCAGCGTCACGATCTCGAAGTACGGCGATACTTCCTGAGGTTTTCCAGAGCGGTTGATGAGCTGATACCAAACGTACCAGCAAATGCGCTCGCCGCGAGTTGGGAGCTTGACCTTGATGATCCGCGGGTCTTTGAAGCGGACATCCATCGCCCAGACAAGGTTGTCCTTGTCAAGCAGAGACCGCTGTGCCGGCGCCTCGCGCTCGTTGAAGTTGCGTGAACCCACTTGAGCCGGGGCGAACCCAACGATAGCAGCTGGACCAAGGACGATCATGAGCAGAAGGACGTAGATTCGAATTCGGACCTGGCAATTCATTGCATCCTCCGACAGATTTGAGCGACCATGTGCGAATCGAATCACACTCCTTCCTTATAAAGTGAGCGTGTTTCGCGGTCAAGGCGGAAAGCCGTGAATCTGCGGAATCTGGGAGGCCATTGCAACGAAATGGGGCTGCTTCAAGAACCGTTGGCAAAAAAATTCGCTACCGCAAGAATTTCGTTGACACTCGAGCTAAAAACAGGCGAAACGGGCCGATTCATCCTGCTCATCCAGCCGATTTATTAACGAAGAGGGATGTTTCCGCGTTTCCACCAGAGGGCGATCGCCGTGACAAGGCGACACTACCAAAACCTCAACGAATCGTCGCAACGAGACGCGTTGATCCTGGAAAACATGTCCCTCGTGAAGCACATCCTTGGCAAAATGGCCTGCGAACTACCCAACAAAGTGGATCTCGACAATCTCAAGGCAGCCGGGATACTCGGTCTCGTCGAGGCGGCCAATCGCTACGACCCCACGCGCGGAATCCCGTTCAGCACTTTCGCCTACAATCGAATTCGAGGCGAAATCTACGATGAGCTCAGACGCAACTGTCCGTATCCCCAAGAAATGCTGGAACGCATGGCACGGATCCGCAACGCCATGCAGGTTCTGCCTCCGCCTATCTCGATTGATTCTCTCTCAGCATTCACTGGCATGACGGAAGACACCGTCACGTCCTGTTTGGCGGCGATTCGCCAGGGGCGAGTGCTGTCTTGGGATGAGATTCCCGATCCGCATGCAAACAAGACGGCTCGCGCTGTGTCCGCGCCGGAAGCGCGCATCGAGGGAATCGAACGAAAAGAGATGCTGATCGAGGCGATTGCCCGTCTGCCGGAGCAAGAGCGGCTTACCGTGACCTTGTATATCACCGAGGATCTTCGCCTGAAGGAAATCGGCGTCGTCCTTGGCTTGTCCGAGTCGCGCGTGTCGCGACTCCTGGCGGCGGCGCTTTTCAATATTCGCGAATATCTTCGAGCGCGCGAAGAACAAGCGGCATGATGCCGAGGGATGGAACCAATGCCACAATCCGCAACGTCCGGGCTGCCTCGCGGGCAATCGACCGTGATTCCCGGCAATCAAATTTTCATCGAGTCGGACCAATCGCCGCCGGCCGGTCCGCACAAAATCATGACGCCACACGTCGATTCGCCGGCGGCGCCGACCGTCATCGTCATCAAGGACGGCGACACCGTTCGCGCGATCGAAGTGACGTGCACCTGCGGCGAGATCATTCGGATCGAATGCTCCCATTGACCACGGCGAGGCGCGAACGCTCCGTCGCGCTCCATCTTTCGGGCGCGATTGCCTTGCTTGAGTGTTCTCCAACTCGTAATGTTCGCCTGGCCAGGGGGCGCTTGGCCAACAGCAAATGGCCAAGCGCTTTTGCACTTTTTCGGC
>CAZAFH010000195.1:0-7142 GCA_964484265.1 uncultured Singulisphaera sp. | reverse complement strand
TTTTTTTGCCAAAAAGTTACCGGCTTCGTTACCGGATTCAGGTCGATAAAGCCCGTTTTCGGGCGATTTTGCCGACAAAATCGACAGACGACAGTTCGACGTAAACCCTTAATTTGTCGGGTAATTGCAGCAATTTGTGCGAGTCGTCAAAAAATTTCCTGAGCGATTTGAAGACCAGGGCCATCACCAGATGTGCAAACACTCCCAGAAGGCATAATCTTTGACTTTATTGATTTTTTCGCTTGTCGAGAACCGGATATAGAAAATGATACCGGGTTCACTTACAGGATTCAATTCACAGTCGCAATCCCTCAGTATCCTGGATAACTACCGGCCAGGTTCGAGGCAGGACTCATCCTGAATGGCCGGCAAGATCGAATTCTCCAATGTATCGCGCCCGATATCGGGTTCATGATGTGGCTGCGGCGATTATTTTGAAAAAGTCGCGAGCAATTCCCTATACCCTTCCCTCGACTTTTTGGCCAACACCCCCCCTAAAAGTGCAAAATCGCATCGCCATTTGCAGTTGGCCAAGCGCCCGCGAGGCCTAGGGGGGGATCACGTCTCCGCCTTCTTTTCCGGGAAGATTTCGGCGAAGGCGCATTCCCATTGGCCGATACCGAGACTTACCACGGCGCTGGCTCGCTTGGGATCGACGCGGACGATCTTGCCGTGCTTGTCGTACTTCGGCACCCAGACGGTCGTGCCTGGCGTCAGGCGAGAACGCCATTGCTGCATCGCCTCGGCTTCACGTTGAGTGCGTTCGAACTCGGCGACGCGCGAGGCATATTCGTCGCGCAGCTTTTGCGCGTCGTGCTGGGCTTCGAGCGCGTCGGCACGGGCTTTTTCCGCTTCCTCGCGCTGCCTTTGAAGCTGGACCATCTCTGGTGCGCGGTGTTGCCCTTTTTGCAAATAATGATGCGCTCGCTGCAGCAACTCGCGCGGCAGCTTCAACCGCTTGGCGATCTTCAGCGCGTTGGACATGCCAAATTGCCCGATATGCAGGCGATAGGTCGGCCGAAGCGTTTCGATATCGAATTCGACGGCGGCATTCTCGGCGCGTTCGTTGTGGAAGGCGAAGGTCTTCAGATCGCCGAGATGCGTCGTCACCATCGCCCTGCAACCGAGCGTGTCAAGCTCGTCGAGGATCGCCCGGCCAAGCGCGGCGCCTTCCACAGGATCGGTGCCCGCGCCGACCTCGTCGAGCAGGACCAGGCTTTTGGCGTCGGCTGTTTGCAGAATGAAAGCAATTCGGGAGATATGCGAGCTGAAAGTGCTGAGCGATTGTTCGAGGGATTGTTCATCGCCGATGTCGGCCAGGACATGATTGAAAACGGGTAGGTTGCTGCCCTGCCCTGCCGGTATGTGCATGCCCGCCTGAGCCATGAGGGCGAGCAGGCCGACAGTTTTCAGCGTCACAGTTTTTCCGCCGGTGTTCGGCCCGGTGATGACGAGCATGTTGAACGGCTGGCCGAGCCGAACGTCGATGGGCACCACGGACCGGATCTCGCGCGGCTCATTCGCGGGCGGTTTCGTGTCCAGGGACTTGGCGGCGGGTTCTTGAGTTGGTGCTTTGGATTCTCGCTGTTGATCGCGAAACAACTTCATCAATAGAGGATGTTTCGCTTCGCGCAGCCACAGACGGCCCTCGGTATTCATGTCGGGACAGGCGAGGTCGAAATCGCGCGAGTACTTCGCTTTCGCGGTGATGTAGTCGAGTTTGGCGATCGTTTCGATGCCGATGCCGAACGGCCTGGCCACGCGGCCGACTTCCGCCGTCAACGCACGCAGAATCTTCTTCTCTTCGCGATCTTCGTCGCCCTTGAGAATCACGCGCTCGGCACTGAGGTGCGCGATCTCGGCGGGTTCGATGTAGACCGTCTCGCCGGTGCTGCTCGTGCGATGAATCACGCCGGAAATCTTGTGGCGGAAATTGACGGAAACCGGCAGCACGTAGCGGTCGCCGTCCACGGTGGCATTTGGGTAACGGAGGATCTTGCGAATCTCAGGATCGCGGAGAAGGTGCTTGATGCGGTTCTGGACTTTCTCGTCGGTCTCGGCAATCTTCTGCCGAACACGTGCAAGCTCGGGGCTGGCGCTATCGAGCACGTGGCCGCGGCTATCGATTCGCCCGGCGATCGACTTCGCGACGGGGCCGAGATCCTCGATCGGGCTCAGAAGCGCGATCAAGCGATGATGCCGATCATGTAGCCGCATCCGCCAGCGATACATGTGCCCCATGCAGGTCAGTGCGCCGGCGATGTCGAGCAGTTGCTCGGCGCTAAGCATCGCGCCGATGGCGGCGCGGCGTGCCAGCATGCGGACGTCCTTCAAACCCGCAAACGGCGGCGATTGGCCGAGGCCCAGGACATCGACCATCTCGCTGACCAGTTCCAGTTCCGCGCGGATGCTCTCGACATGCACGCTCGGCTCCGCGAGAGCCGCCAACTCCTTGCCGAGCGAACAATAGGAATAGCCGGCGACCAACTCGCGAATCTTGTGAAATTCGAGCAGTTCTAGCGTATGCGCGTCCATCGTCATGTGAGCATTCATGCCAATCGGGACATCGATCCAGTAGGCGAGGTTCGGCCCGGTCCTATCGCCGGGGCAGAAAGGCGATAAGTACCAGCACCACGCAGATCATCGTGACCGAGCCAAACACCATGCCGCTGATGCTAAAAAACCAACCGGAAGCCGCATTCTCGGCCGGGGCCGATTCGGCGAGGCTTTTATTTAGCTCCGCTTCGATTTTCCGCCTCAACCCCGTCGTCACCTGGCGCCAGTGCAGCGTCACGTGGCACATCGCGGGAAACGGCTCGACGACTAACTCCGCATAACCCGCCGAGCTTCGCAACGCGTTGAACGCCTTCTCGGCCGACATCATCGCGCCGTCGGGAGCGGCGTGTGGCGCCGGCTTGAGGATGGTTCGGCCGGGGCTATTCTCGACGGCCAATCCCATCGCGGATGCTGCTTGCTCCAATCCTTTTTCGAAGTGCTCGGGATCGACATTGTAAATCGCCGTACGATCCGAGCGCCAATACATCGTTCCCACGACAAAAAGAACAACGGCAGCGTAGTAGCCGATGCTTAGCGCCCAGTGCCTGAACCAAATATCCTGAAATGCCTCGTCGCCCCCATCGGACAGGGCGCGGATGTAGTATTCGTGAAAAAGCAGCGGGACCGTGCAAAAGAGGAATCCTGACGAGGCGAAGAAAATACTAGCCGTGTCCCAGACTCCTTGAACGAGCAGCGGCTTCGAGCGGCGGTTGATCACGGCAAGCAGAAAGCAATAAATGCCGACCGGAATCAAAAAGGCCAACACGGCACCGATCGCCGCGGCAAAATCTTCTTCTTTCATGCACGCGCTTTCGCAAAACAGGGAAATGGCCCTATTCTAGCGGTTCAGGCAGCTTGGTCAAACGCAAACACACGTTGACCTCGCGCACTGCTTCGTCTATAAGATCGCGTCGCGCGTGAAAAATCGCATCGGTCAAGTCCGCACCGGGTTCAGCGTCGGTTGATCCGACTGCCGCGCCGGTGGCGGAGTCATCAGGAGACACGGCATGACGCCACGTTCGCACACCCGCTTCGCGTATTTCATCGGCATGATGGCCGCACTGTCTTTCGTTATTACCGGCTGCAACAAGGACAAAGACCAGGCAAGCAAAACAGATCAGGCAAAGCCGGTGGTACAGGTTGACGCGAAAAAGGACAACGCGGGTAAAACCATCGCCGTCCTAACCGTCTCGCGCGAGAAGATGCTCGACCTGCTACCGTTTCGCGAGGCTGTCATCCTTGAGCCGGCTCCGGAGCGTGAACGACGCCCGCCGGACAAGACGCACACGGGCAAGAACGTTGTGCGAATCTATGAAACGATCGCCAACGAGATGTGGGACAAGATCCGCTTCACGAACGAAGCAGGCCTAACGATCACGTACCGCGCGGTCCTAACGACCGACATGGGCGAGATTCAGGTCGATCTCAATCACCGCGCGGCGCCGAATCACGTGCGGAATTTCATCTGCCTGGCCAAGACCGGCTACTTTGACGGCATGAGCTTCTACTACAGCATCAATCGCAAAGTCGAGGATCAGACCGTCGCCTATATCGAATCCGGATGCCCGCGCGGCACAGGCGAATTCGGCAGCGGCAGCATCGGCTACTGGCTCAAACCCGAACTCAGCGACAAAGCATCGCATGAGGAAGGCGTCATTGGCGCCTCGCGCGGATACGACGACAACTCCGCCGCCTGCCGATTCTACCTCACTGCCGAGGCGATGCCCCAGATGGACGGCTCGTTCACCGTCTTCGGGAAGATTACCAAGGGCTTGGAAATCGTCCGTGCGATCAATAAAAGAGAATCGATGGATAACGACACGCCCAAGCAACCGGTGACGATCCGCAGCGTGGCGATACAGACTTTGCCGGAATGATCCAATGCCGACCGCGCCGCTCAACTTCGTGGCGAACTCGCGCGATATGCTCATCGCGCTCATCGTGCAGTTAGTTCTCGTAGGCGGCGTCGGATTGGCGATCTTCCTCTTCTCGCGCCGGCGTCATCGGACGAGTCACACGCTTATCGCTCTTTCACTCGGCATCGCCCTCGGATGGACGATCGGCCTGGCGCAACAGGCGTACAGCGTGCTCCCCGCCGGTGCGCAATTCGATGCGGCCTTTCGCCGATTTCTCGAAGAACAGCTGATTTTCTACGTGCAGCTTCACTCCGGAACGTTAGCCAGCTTTCTCGGCTTGCTCGTCGGTTGGGTGCTGCTGGAGATCGTGTCGCCGCGGCTACCGCAAGGTCGAAGCGGGGATTGAACCGAGTGCGTTACGCTATTTCGTCGCTCGCTTCAATTCCACGTTATCGAAACTCGCAATTCCTGTCGCGCCGAAAAGGCCGATGCCGAGGATTCCCTCGCGAGCATTACTCGGGATGAGAAACGTACGGTGGATTCGGTGCCAGCCGTTGACACCGATCGACGGAATGATGACCATCGGCTGCGTCACCTTTATTTGCAAGCGTGATTCGTCGTAAAGGCGAATGTTGATGCTTGGAACTAATCCACGCTGATGCCCGTCGATGTTCTCGGTCTTCACCCAACCCGATACCTCGATCTTCTTGACCTGACGTCCATCGATCGCGAAGCCCTGAAACAGGTGTGCCTCCTGGTTCGGCTGGGTATTTTTGAATTCGACATAATGCCTGCCGTCCGGGGCCGAATTGCTGACCTTGCGCGTCACCAGTCGCTCGTAGTACCAGCCCGGCTGGCCGCCTTCGGACAGGAAATGCGGCTCCTGCTCGAAGCTGCCGTTGACCAAACGCGGATTCGCGGGATCGGGTTTATGCTCGCGAGCCGCCTCTGCCTTGCCTGTCATCGGCACGAAAATCGTCGGCAGTAGAGCCTGCCGTTCCAGCTTGTCCTTTTTTTTCGTGAACACATAGAGCGTTTGCGAATAGCGCTCGCCGACCGGTACGACCATGATCCCGCCCTCGGCAAGCTGATCGATGAGCGGTTGCGGCACCTTTTCAGGCGAGCAGGTGGCGATGATTTTGTTGAACGGTGCATACTCCGGCCAGCCGCCGAATCCGTCGCCGATCTTGGTGTATATATTCTTGTAACCCAACCGATTCAGCGTGACTCGGGCCGTTTTGCCCAGGATATCGACGATCTCGATGGAATAGACTTCCTTCACGAGCGGGCTTAGCACGGCGGATTGGTAGCCGCTCCCCGTGCCGATCTCCAGCACCTTGTCGGTAGCCGCCGGCTGGAGGGCCTGAGTCATCTGCGAGACGATCAAGGGCGACGAGATGGTTTGCTTGGCGCCAATGGGCAGACCCATGTCGTAGTAAGCAAGCTGACGAAGGTTGGGCGGTAGGAATTCGTGTCGAGGCGTGTCACGCATCGATTTGATGACGCGTGGGTCCTTGATGCCGGAAGGAATCAATATCTTGTCTACCAGTGCATGACGACGATCCCGGAATTCGGATTCGGTTTGAGCGACCAGCGGCGATGTGGCAAATGCCAAAAAAAAGACTCCTGCGGCGCCGTATCGGTACATTCGAGTTTCCCCCCAGATGGGCGCTGCCCTGGCGATTCTGTGAAAAGTTGGACTCGTAGCCCATTTAATTCAGCTTAACTGCCACGCAGAGGTGTGTCAATGAATTGCAAATTACAACGCCGTTACCTTGAAATCGTGGTTACGAATCGTTAATCGCGGATCCATGGCAGGTTCGCGAATTCGAAAACCGACGTTGCGGATCACCGCTTGGCCAGGGGGCGCTTGGCCAACAGTAGATGGCCAAGCGCTTTTGCATTATTTCGGCCTTTTTTTGCACTTTTAGGGGGTGTTGGCCAACAAGCCGGGGGAAGGGTATAGGGAACCTGCTTCCACTATTTTCAAAAAAATCGCCGCAACCACATTGCAAACCCAAAACCCAGCGCGGTACATTGAAGAGTTATAGATAGCCCGCCATTCATGGCGGGTCCGGCTCAGAGAAAAAAGGAGGCGGGAGTCGTTGTTCTCCCTGGATTTGATCAAGTGCGACCTCGGATGGCAAAAGGATCGGGAGTCGTAGTTTTTGTTGACGTTTCAGAGATAACCGACCTGTAATGTCGTAAGGCAATATTCGGTGGAAAATCAACGATTCATTACCCCTTTTCGTCAATTATTGACAATAGGCCATATTATGACCAAAAAAATTGAACGAGATCTGATTAGACTTAAAGATTACATTGGCGCGGGAAGTGTTAACAGAAATGCAGCTCAGATGAAAAAGAAATGGCTGGCGAATCCTGGCTTAGCTAACCTACCCGATTTTTTGTTCAACTTTTTTTGTATATATAATTGTGGCTATTTTTTATTATTTAACCGCGTTGGTGATATATTAGAGGAAATTAATGTAACAGACGTATTTGGTGAACGGGCCTATGATGCCGCGAAGATCGGAGAGAATTATTCATGCTCGATGGTGAGTAATAAAATTGACGGTTTCAGTTTTTTTCCAAAAGGCGCTGGCGGTCTTGTTCCTATTCTGGGTGAACCGAGTGGCTGGGCTGATGAATAACCTGGGTAATTTTCATTCTGATTTTGTTGCGCATTTTCTCCCCTCTCCCACCGGGAGAGGGGTCGGGGGTGAGGGA
>CAZAFH010000194.1:0-7175 GCA_964484265.1 uncultured Singulisphaera sp. | reverse complement strand
GCACGAAATTATGCGGATTTTTGCGTAGAATGGCCAGAGGGCGCTAAACAGGTACTGCTCAACGCCGTTTGGCGTCATTGGATTGTTCACTTTGACCTATTCGCCGCCGCCGCGATCCACGGCATAAGTGCTCAACGCCGTTTGGCGTCATTGGATTGTTCACACCATGTAGCCAAGTTGCCCGCGAAACCCGCCTGAGGTGCTCAACGCCGTTTGGCGTCATTGGATTGTTCACAATGAACGCAATAATGAGCAAGGCGGACGTGATTTTGTGCTCAACGCCGTTTGGCGTCATTGGATTGTTCACACGTGGGTCTTGGATTCAGGCGACCCGCTCCAAAAGTGCTCAACGCCGTTTGGCGTCATTGGATTGTTCACTGAGGGTCGCTTCACTCGCCAATACGCTTGCCTAGTCGTGCTCAACGCCGTTTGGCGTCATTGGATTGTTCACCATCCTGCTCAACGCCTACCTGGTGCTCGACACGATGTGCTCAACGCCGTTTGGCGTCATTGGATTGTTCACGAATCCGCACCTGCCGGAATCTGCCGTGAAGGGTGCGGTGCTCAACGCCGTTTGGCGTCATTGGATTGTTCACACAAACGCGGCGTGCTCCAAGCGGGAAAATGGAGTTGTGCTCAACGCCGTTTGGCGTCATTGGATTGTTCACGGACGTCGCGAGTTGCAAAATCAACTGGCTCCGATGTGCTCAACGCCGTTTGGCGTCATTGGATTGTTCACCTGCAAGTTCGACCGCTTCAAATTCCGCACGTTGCGTGCTCAACGCCGTTTGGCGTCATTGGATTGTTCACCCGTTTGTACGCGCTGTACCACACGGATACTAGCTGTGCTCAACGCCGTTTGGCGTCATTGGATTGTTCACTGCTGCCGCAACTGCTGCGATTCCTGCGACCAAGACGGTGCTCAACGCCGTTTGGCGTCATTGGATTGTTCACATTGGGGCCGCGTTGATGTGTTTTATGGTGGCAACTAGTGCTCAACGCCGTTTGGCGTCATTGGATTGTTCACAACGCAACCCACCAACCCCGTAACAGGAGGCCGATAGGTGCTCAACGCCGTTTGGCGTCATTGGATTGTTCACACCGATGCCCTGACGCCCGAGCACCGCGCGGGTAATCGGTGCTCAACGCCGTTTGGCGTCATTGGATTGTTCACCCGATGCTCGTGCTGCCGTCGTCGAGCGTGATTTTCGTGCTCAACGCCGTTTGGCGTCATTGGATTGTTCACTCCTGGCGCAGGCCCCAGGTGTGCAGGTCGATCACGTGCTCAACGCCGTTTGGCGTCATTGGATTGTTCACGCGGCTTGGCCTATTCGGCAGCCAACGCCAAGGAGGTGCTCAACGCCGTTTGGCGTCATTGGATTGTTCACACTCTACTATGATATGCGGGCCAAATCGAAACGCATGTGCTCAACGCCGTTTGGCGTCATTGGATTGTTCACACGGATTAGTTTTTCCGCCGCGCCATCGACGTACTGGTGCTCAACGCCGTTTGGCGTCATTGGATTGTTCACGCGAGGTGTCGGTACTCAGGACCAGTGAGCGGGAGTGCTCAACGCCGTTTGGCGTCATTGGATTGTTCACGCCGAGCCGAGCCCTGCCGTCACGGCAGTGGACGAAGTGCTCAACGCCGTTTGGCGTCATTGGATTGTTCACATGGCTGCGTGTACTCTTCCGCGCCGCTCCACGACCGTGCTCAACGCCGTTTGGCGTCATTGGATTGTTCACGCCCAGACGTCAGCGGGGAGCTGCTCGTGCCCGCAAATGTGCTCAACGCCGTTTGGCGTCATTGGATTGTTCACTCGACGACGGCAGCACGAGCATCGGCACCGGGTTGTGCTCAACGCCGTTTGGCGTCATTGGATTGTTCACTTCAGCGTCCAATGTCGCCGTAATGAAATCGTGGTGTGCTCAACGCCGTTTGGCGTCATTGGATTGTTCACGGCGGCTCGACCTACACGCAGATCAGTGAGGTCATCAGGTGCTCAACGCCGTTTGGCGTCATTGGATTGTTCACCTTTGAGCCGCCGTAGTGATTCCTCGCCGTCGTCCTGTGCTCAACGCCGTTTGGCGTCATTGGATTGTTCACTACTCACGAACGACTAGGCCTAGCTTGACCATCACCTGTGCTCAACGCCGTTTGGCGTCATTGGATTGTTCACGAATGCACGGGCGACATGCTCATCGCGGCTGACATGTGCTCAACGCCGTTTGGCGTCATTGGATTGTTCACCCGATTTGCATGACGCCGCTGTAGGCGTAGCAGTAGTGCTCAACGCCGTTTGGCGTCATTGGATTGTTCACGTCCTCAACGATCTGGCGATGGGCTAACGCTTTCGCGTGCTCAACGCCGTTTGGCGTCATTGGATTGTTCACCGGCGTCCGCTCGCCCTTGACTTTTGGCATAAGTGTGCTCAACGCCGTTTGGCGTCATTGGATTGTTCACTCGCTCGAAGAAGTGCCGGGCGGCAAGGCGGATGACGGGTGCTCAACGCCGTTTGGCGTCATTGGATTGTTCACCCGTCGAAGTGGCGTTTGGGGCGGGAGTAATGGTAGGATGTGCTCAACGCCGTTTGGCGTCATTGGATTGTTCACTCGTTCGTTGGCGGCCAGTTCATTCCCAAGGCCGTGTGCTCAACGCCGTTTGGCGTCATTGGATTGTTCACATGAGATGGATAAGTTCGGCATCGGCACCGGATAGGTGCTCAACGCCGTTTGGCGTCATTGGATTGTTCACCCGTATTGACCCTCTATGTTCTACTCGTCATGGATGTGCTCAACGCCGTTTGGCGTCATTGGATTGTTCACTCGCCACCCTTCACCTGAAAGCATTGCGCTGAAAGGTGCTCAACGCCGTTTGGCGTCATTGGATTGTTCACATTATTCACGCGGGCCGTTCTCGATGCTTGGGGATGTGCTCAACGCCGTTTGGCGTCATTGGATTGTTCACACATTCAATGCTGGCGGGGCCAAATTCTCAAAGAAAAGTGCTCAACGCCGTTTGGCGTCATTGGATTGTTCACTGACAATCAGGCGCTTATATCGGTCAGTGGTCTGCCTGGTGCTCAACGCCGTTTGGCGTCATTGGATTGTTCACGATCCTGATCGGGCTGTCGAGGTTGGGCATGAGTTGTGCTCAACGCCGTTTGGCGTCATTGGATTGTTCACACGCGACGGAATGGGCAGAGTGCAGGCTAGCAGTGGGTGCTCAACGCCGTTTGGCGTCATTGGATTGTTCACTCTGTCATATGCGGAGATTCTCGCGAATGTCAGTAGGTGCTCAACGCCGTTTGGCGTCATTGGATTGTTCACATCCGAAACGTCACCCGAACGGATGACCGTACACGGGTGCTCAACGCCGTTTGGCGTCATTGGATTGTTCACTTTTGCCATGCCGTTCACGAATTCCGGTTATTTGAAGTGCTCAACGCCGTTTGGCGTCATTGGATTGTTCACCAACCGTCAACGCGAAGGCCCGGCCGTCTTTCAGAGTGTGCTCAACGCCGTTTGGCGTCATTGGATTGTTCACGGTTTCCTAACAGCCATGAACGAACTCCTATAGAAGGTGCTCAACGCCGTTTGGCGTCATTGGATTGTTCACTCCACAGATTCCCACGTGAGCCCACAGACGCGGATTTGTGCTCAACGCCGTTTGGCGTCATTGGATTGTTCACCGGAACGCCGAGGAAGCGGGCGACGACGAGCACTTGCGTGCTCAACGCCGTTTGGCGTCATTGGATTGTTCACGATCAGTTCAAGGCGATGCAAATCATGTGGATATTGTGCTCAACGCCGTTTGGCGTCATTGGATTGTTCACTGGCGGGGGATATTGAATGAATATCCACATGATTTGGTGCTCAACGCCGTTTGGCGTCATTGGATTGTTCACATCCGGCTATCGACCTGGCGCTGGCATGGAAGATGTGCTCAACGCCGTTTGGCGTCATTGGATTGTTCACCATACACGCGATGGACGGAACTATGTGCCGAAAGACGTGCTCAACGCCGTTTGGCGTCATTGGATTGTTCACGTCGGCAGGGCTGACGGCAATGACTGGCGTGCCGATGTGCTCAACGCCGTTTGGCGTCATTGGATTGTTCACTTTCTGTTGGACGAATTGGGCGAGTAACAGCCACGAGTGCTCAACGCCGTTTGGCGTCATTGGATTGTTCACGGGTCCGAGGCGGCGGCTACGGTGGTAATCAGAGAGTGCTCAACGCCGTTTGGCGTCATTGGATTGTTCACACCTCGGCCAAGCGGTCGTTGAATGCGCTCATCGCTGTGCTCAACGCCGTTTGGCGTCATTGGATTGTTCACGCGCACAATGCTTTCGGCTTCGACGCCGAGGCGTTTGTGCTCAACGCCGTTTGGCGTCATTGGATTGTTCACGCAAGCATTTCTCGCTCGCTAAAATTACAAATATCGTGCTCAACGCCGTTTGGCGTCATTGGATTGTTCACTGCCGCCGTCTGATCCGTTGGTATCCGCTGCAGCGCGTGCTCAACGCCGCTTGGCGTCATTGGATTGTTCACTATCAGCGAAGAGACGGCGAAGCCGCGTCGGGTTTTGTGCTCAACGCCGTTTGGCGTCATTGGATTGTTCACGCCCAGGTCGAAAACATCGCCAAGCAGTTCGTTAGCGTGCTCAACGCCGTTTGGCGTCATTGGATTGTTCACGACGGACCGAGGCGGCCTATGCGGCAATCGTGCCAGTGCTCAACGCCGTTTGGCGTCATTGGATTGTTCACTGCGAGATCGCGACGAACCGGTCATTCGGCTCGTGTGCTCAACGCCGTTTGGCGTCATTGGATTGTTCACTCAACCGACCCACCGCGTACCATCTCCCGAATCTGGTGCTCAACGCCGTTTGGCGTCATTGGATTGTTCACCTCATCACGGGATCGCTGATACTCTTTAAGCTGTGGTGCTCAACGCCGTTTGGCGTCATTGGATTGTTCACCGGTGGCGAGAGCGGCGCGGAGGATGTATTGTGTGTGCTCAACGCCGTTTGGCGTCATTGGATTGTTCACATCGCCAGAGCGTCAACCCCAGCCGCCCAAGCCTGTGCTCAACGCCGTTTGGCGTCATTGGATTGTTCACCAGAGCACCTCAAGGACAAATAGCGTGGCTGGATAGTGCTCAACGCCGTTTGGCGTCATTGGATTGTTCACCGCGAAGGCCGGCGGCGGAGAGCCGGAGGAACTCGGGTGCTCAACGCCGTTTGGCGTCATTGGATTGTTCACCCTGGGGCAGATTTCCAAGGCGCATGCCGCTGACGGTGCTCAACGCCGTTTGGCGTCATTGGATTGTTCACAAGGGCGGTGAGGTTAGTGTCGAAGTCCAGGCTAAGTGCTCAACGCCGTTTGGCGTCATTGGATTGTTCACGCGTCTAACAGTGTCCGCTGTTCATTTCGGAGGAAGTGCTCAACGCCGTTTGGCGTCATTGGATTGTTCACATGCAGTCGTTGTTCCGCCTCGTCGGTCTCGCGCTCGGTGCTCAACGCCGTTTGGCGTCATTGGATTGTTCACCCCATCAATTCCACGGCGCGAGTTTCGCCCGGTGTGTGCTCAACGCCGTTTGGCGTCATTGGATTGTTCACACGCCACGAGATTCGGCGACTCGCTCCAAGCCCATGTGCTCAACGCCGTTTGGCGTCATTGGATTGTTCACACAGCGTCAAGAATAGCCGATCAATTCCGGGAACTGTGCTCAACGCCGTTTGGCGTCATTGGATTGTTCACGCATCCAGAGCGGCCTGGTCGCTGGGGTTCATTTGTGTGCTCAACGCCGTTTGGCGTCATTGGATTGTTCACCCCGCGCGAACTGGCGAACGCGATTCGCCGCCGATTGTGCTCAACGCCGTTTGGCGTCATTGGATTGTTCACAACCATTATTGGACGGTATCTACATGAGAGGTGAGGTGCTCAACGCCGTTTGGCGTCATTGGATTGTTCACCTCGACGGCGAAGAGAGACGATCGCGGAAGCGGATGTGCTCAACGCCGTTTGGCGTCATTGGATTGTTCACAGTTCATCGCGTCCTATCCCCGACCCCCGAAGATTTGTGCTCAACGCCGTTTGGCGTCATTGGATTGTTCACCTCCAATGGGTCGTACCACCGCGACAGATCGACGCCCGTGCTCAACGCCGTTTGGCGTCATTGGATTGTTCACAACAGGTCGAGCTTACCCACGTCGGTGTAGATTTTGTGCTCAACGCCGTTTGGCGTCATTGGATTGTTCACACGAGTAAACGTCCGCCGTCTGCGACAATGGAGCTTTGTGCTCAACGCCGTTTGGCGTCATTGGATTGTTCACAAGCATTTCACCAAGCGTATCTTCGCGGCATTCGAGTGCTCAACGCCGTTTGGCGTCATTGGATTGTTCACACTCGCATCGTCGCGGCGACAGGCCCCGTGGGAGTGTGCTCAACGCCGTTTGGCGTCATTGGATTGTTCACCCTCGAAAATCCGTAGACACGTTCCGGCGGCATGAGTGCTCAACGCCGTTTGGCGTCATTGGATTGTTCACAGTCCCAAAACTGGAAAAGATCATCGCTGGGAATGTGCTCAACGCCGTTTGGCGTCATTGGATTGTTCACGCACAGGCTCTTGCCCTTGCGGAGTGCGTCGAATGTGCTCAACGCCGTTTGGCGTCATTGGATTGTTCACTCCGCCGTAGGCGTTGAGCACTTGGCGGAGCATGTAGTGCTCAACGCCGTTTGGCGTCATTGGATTGTTCACAACCCCGTTCGCTCTGTCTGTGTCCGGTGGGCGCAGTGCTCAACGCCGTTTGGCGTCATTGGATTGTTCACCCGCCGTGTGCAGGATCACGCGGCTCGCGGACACCGTGCTCAACGCCGTTTGGCGTCATTTGATTGTTCACACGCCAATGCGCGTTCCGGCGACCGCGCTTCCGTTGGTGCTCAACGCCGTTTGGCGTCATTGGATTGTTCACATGAACCGTCTGCCCGATAGCAGCAGCGGGAAGATGTGCTCAACGCCGTTTGGCGTCATTGGATTGTTCACGGGCGGTTCGTTGGTTGCGACAGGCGGCAACACGATGTGCTCAACGCCGTTTGGCGGTACCTGTTTAGCGCCCACTGGCCATTCTACGCAAAAATCCGCATAATTTCGTGCAGCTGACGTGGTTTGTCG
>CAZAFH010000193.1:0-7468 GCA_964484265.1 uncultured Singulisphaera sp. | reverse complement strand
GCCGAAGTGGTGAAATTGGTAGACACGCACGTTTCAGGGGCGTGTGGCGCAAGCTGTGCGGGTTCGAGTCCCGCCTTCGGCACGTTACCATCAAAAGCCGTCCTTTTTTGGATGGCTTTTTTTAAAAATCTATCTGAGTTTTAAGGACACTACGTTCTCAACGTGCACAGTGTGTGGAAACATATCAACGGGTTGAATGGCAACGAGTTCATATTTTTCAGACAGGATTTTTAAGTCGCGGGCTTGTGTGGCCGGATTACAACTTACATAGACAATTTTCCCGGGAGCTGCTTTCAGCAACATGCGGCAAACATCTTCGTGCATGCCTGCGCGGGGCGGATCGGTGATGACAACGTCCGGCTTGCCATGAGCGTCCAGAAATAAATCGCTTAACAGATCTTTGATATCACCGGCAAAGAAATCGGTGTTGGTAATCCCGTTTAATTTTGAATTTGCTTTTGCATCTTCGATGGCAGCAGCAACATATTCTAACCCGATTACTTGCTTTGCGTGCCCCGCTACGAAATTGGCAATCGTGCCGGTGCCCGTGTAGAGATCGTAAACCAATTCATTGCCGCGTAGTTCGGCCATTTCAAAAGCAACTTTGTAAAGTTCATACGCTTGTTGCGAATTAGTCTGGTAAAAGGATTTCGGCCCGACCCGGAATTTCAACTTGCCATTTCCATTGGGCTTTGGCATTTCTTCCGTGATAAAAGGATTCCCTTTCCAGCAAATAATATCAAGATCAGCAAAAGTGTCGTTGCGTTTTCCATTGATGATGTAATTGATCGAAGTTGCCTTTGGAAATTGATCGGCAATAGCGGAGAGAATTTTTTCGATCCACTCCGGTTTTTCATACGTCACCTGAAGGATCACCATAACTTCTCCCGTGAGCGTGGTACGAATGGTCAATGTTCTGATAAACCCAACTTGCTTTCGCAAATCAAAAAAAGGAATACCTTCTTGAAGAGCTATTTCTTTTACAATCAGGCGAAGCTCATTGGAAGGAGAGGGTTGTAAAAAGCATTCCTTCACATCAAAAACTTTGTCATACATTTTTGGAATATGATAGCCCAATCCCGGTTCACCAAAACCTACACCATTGGCAAGTTCTTCTTTCGTCACCCAGCGATTTGCAGAAAAAGTGAAGTCCAGTTTATTGCGATAGAATTTTGTTTGCGCAGATCCTATGATTGTTTTTATGGGAGGTAACTCGAGCCCACCAATCCGTTCAAGGTTGTCGATTACTTGTTGTTGTTTGTAAGAGAGTTGTGTGTTGTATTCAATGTGTTGCCAGGAACAACCACCGCAGGTGCCGAAGTGCAGGCAGAAAGGAGTTGTTCTTGACTCAGAATATTTCTGAATGTTAACCACTTTTCCCTCCAGGAAATTGGATTTGATTTTGGTGAGTTGAATATCTATTGTGTCGCCCGGTGCACATCCTTCTATAAAAACTACCAGGCCATTATGATGAGCAACACACTTACCTTCTGCAGCCATGGTGGTGGCCACGAGTCCTTCGATCAAATCTCCTTTCTTCAAAATTCAAAAATTTAGCTTCAAAATTACCGAAAGAAACGGTAGATATTTTACCTCAAAAGACGACCTGCCAAATGAATTTGTAGATATTCATTTTTTTACTGTTCAGGCTTTTGTCTCATTTTCGTTGTCATGTTGTTAATCAGTATATTGCACATCCCAATGGAATGAAAATGAAGAAAGTTCTTTTGCTTTTAATGTCATTTAGTTGGTTTCCAGTATTTGCCTCACACATTGTGGGGGGTGAATTTGAATTGCTTCATGTCTCCGGATATACATATCAATTGAACATGATCTTGTACTTCGATGTAATTAATGGAAACCCAGGTGCATTTGATAGCCAGGTGAGTGTTGAGTTTTATCGCAAGAGAGACAATTGGCACATGATGACGGTTTTGCTTTCAAACCCAGACAGAACGAGAGTTTCTTATACACAACCCGATTGTGCAAATGGCAACCTGATCACGGACCGGATATTTTATTCGACAGTGGTCACATTGCCGCCCGATCAGTTCAATGATGCACTCGGCTACTATCTTTCATGGCAGCGTTGTTGCAGGAACTACACTATCGCAAATATTTTTAGTGAGGATCCCAACGCGGGCGGAATTGCAGCGGGCCAAACTTTCTATCTGGAGTTTCCGCCTGTGATAAAAAACGGAATTCAGTTTATTAATTCATCCCCGCATTTATTTCCTCCTCTCAATGATTATGCGTGCGTGTATCGTCCCTACTATGTCGATTTTGCGGGGGTTGACGATGACAATGATTCAACAGTCTATTCTTTGGTAACGCCACTGAACACTACTTCTCCGATAGCATTACCCACCCCCTCACCTGGTCCTTACCCGGAAGTGATGTGGCGGCCCGGTTTTAGTCTTCAGCATATTGTGGGTGGTTCTCCTGATATGAAGATAACAACAGACGGACTTCTCACCGTGACCCCGGGCGGTGAAACGGGACTTTATGTTTTTGCGGTTAAAGTGGAAGAATTCAGAAACGGGATCAAAATAGGAGAGACGCGCAGGGATTTTCAGATGCTGGTAGTGGATGGGGATGGATGTAAACCTGATGACCCGCCCCTTATTGTTGGCAAAAAACTAACTGACTCTGACTTTACTTATGTCAATAAGATGAGCGTTGATTTTGCTGATACTGTTTCCAACAATACGCGTTGCATTCAGGTTAGAGTTACCGATCCTCAATCGCTGGATCCGCTCAATAATTTCACGGAAAATATCAAGATCAGAGCGGTTGCCTTAAATTTTAAATCAAAGAACATCAGTCAGATTCTTCCCGCTCAAGTGACCGCCACACTGGTCAATGGCAGTGAAAAGATTTTTACTATCTGTTTCCCCCAATGTCCTTTTATCAATGGCCCTTACGAAGTAGGCATCATAGCTGCCGATGACGCATGTAGTTTGCCGATGCTGGATACTTTGCGCGTAACCGTAAACACTCAACCACCTCCAAACACTTTTCCTTACTTTGTACCGCCAAAGATTATCACCGCGCAGTTGAACGAAGGACAAAGTGGTTCATGGCCGTTTGTTGCAAAGGATGATGACGGAGATGAGATTTTGCTCACCATTTTGCCGGATGGTTTTACATTGGCATCTGCCGGGATGAATGTCACGGATAATTTATCTCCTGGATTGGCCAATGGTTCCATTGATTGGAAAGCATTCTGCAAGATTTATGATTTCACCAAGAAGACAGACTTCACGGTTCGATTGTTGGTGGACGATAAGGACATTTGTAACATCGTTCACTATGATACCGCCCTCTTCAACTTCAAAGTGATTCTCCCCACAAGCAATCCCGTACTTACCATTTATAATGCGGATAAAACAAAAGACGTTACCAACTCATCAATCATGATGAACCCCGGCCACCTCACGCTCGATTTGCTTGGAGTTGATCAGGATGCCTTTCCGACTGATACTTTAAAATTATCGTTGCTTGGTGCGACAGGAAATATATCATCGCCTGTCAATTATACATTTGCCTCGGCTCGTGGGATCAATAAATCAATAGAGTCATTATTTAATTGGGATACGGATTGCTCTATATATAAAGAGGGTAACTACGACAATCATTATCAATTCAAATTTGTGTTCTCCAACTATCATTGTTTGACGCCAAAATCAGATACGGCTTTTGTTAATGTGGAAGTTAAAGATGTTGAAAGTGACCCCAATTTTATTCCGCCCAATGTGATCACGGCCAATGGAGATAACTGCAATGACTTTTTCGCGATTGACGGATTTGAAGGAGCGCCTGATTGTAATGGTGTGGAGCGGACGATTCCTTTTACGGCACCTTTGGATAACTGCAGCAATCATTTTGAACTGGTACGGATTTATAACCGATGGGGAAAGCAGGTATTTGCAAGTACGGATCGTAATTTCCGATGGTATGCAGGCAATGAGTCGGCCGGTGTGTATTATTATTTCATCAAGTTTACGAAGGCAGAATATAAAAGTTCAATCACCGTGATTCATTAAAGAGAAACGTGGAGTACGTTGTTTTCTTTCACGAAGACATTTTTGTCGTTCCATCTCACTTTCAGCCAGATATCTTGCTTGCCAATCACTTGCAGTTGATTTCCATCGCCAAGGATGCCCGCCACTGACGAGCCGGAAGAAGGGCCTTCCATTAAATAGATTTTATTTCCATTGGTAATCACAGAAGGAATCGTGACAAAATTGTTTATGTAAATGATTACCGCAGTCATCAATAAAATTGGAATGGCTGGCACCAGCACAGGTTTTTTTCTTTTCTTCAGAAAAAACATCGAGAGCAGGAGAATAAAAGTAAGTGACACCAAAATCACTTCGAGCAAAAGTAAATTCTTGTTGATCCACTGATAGATACGATTTGCATCGTTATTCTCATATCCCGACAAACTATATTTTTCAGCCAGCTCCTGCATTTTTTCAACGGTCTGAAGATCATTGGTGGCATGTTGATACAGGCGCAGATAATACATCGATTGACCGATGTGACCCAATCCCTCCTGAATATAGGCCATTTTCAAAAGCATCGCGGGAGAATAATTGCCTGTATTAAGTACAGATAGATAAATTTCAAAGGATTGAGTGTACATTTTCAGGCGAAATAATGAATCAGCCTTTGAGAGATTGTTTTCTTTGGAGTAGGAAAAGAATGCCCCGAAAAAAAATAGGACAAACAGGCTAAATTTTAAAAAGTGCGTTTGTAAATTTTTCATATCCTGTTACCTTTGCGCGCTCAATTACGGAAATGCTTTTAAAACAGGCAAGAAAGTAGTTGTGGAAAGATCTCGTAGCTCAGTTGGTAGAGCATTACACTTTTAATGTAAGGGTCCTGGGTTCGAATCCCAGCGGGATCACAAATCGGTAACCATCCGAAACTAAAGCCGCTCAGAATCAATTTCTGGGCGGTTTTTTCATTTTTAGCCCACCAAAAAGTAACATTGAAATCCAACGGAAAGGTTACCTATTCGGTTACCAAGTCTTTTTCCGTTAATAGGTAACCGAGGGTGTTGTAAGATGCTGAATAACAACATTCTCCACCGAGTACAATTTGATCCATTTGCCATCAAAGGACACGAGTTCGGTCACCTAAAACTTTTAAGGCAATGAACCTAAATCAAACTTTCTCAATTCTCTTTTGGCTCAACAAAGCCAAGATAAACAAACAAGGCTTGATCCCCATTTGGATCAGGATCACTGTTGATGGCAAGCGGGCTGAGTGCTCCACGCAAAAACAGATTCATCCCAAATTCTGGGATACCGAAAATAGCAAAGTCTCAGAAAAATTTAGTGAGGCAAGGTCAATCAATGACTATCTCACGTTGGTCAAAGCTGATTTGCTCAGGCACTATAATATACTTCTTTCAACTAAAGACGTAGTTACAGCTGATGACGTTAAGAACAGTTACAAAGGAGTTAAAGAAATCAAGAAAACTTTTCTTCAACTCTTCAGCCTCTTCAATCAAAAACTTTCAGAGCGTAAGGAAATTGATGACTTATCCGAAGGACGCTATAACCGATTTGTGATTCTTTATGGTAAGTGCGAAGGTTTTCTCAAATACAAATTCAAAAGATCGGACATTGTCTTGGACGAGTTGAAACTCAGTTTCGTTGTGGAGTTTGAACATTATCTCCGCACAGTTCAAAAGATCGGTCACAACACGGCAATGAAATATGCCAAAGATTTGAAACAGGTCATGAAGTACGGACTCAAATTAGAATACATCGTCTCAAATCCTTTTGAACAATTCCAGTGCACATACAAAAAAGTGAAGCGTCAATTTCTCGATCAGGAAGAACTGGATCTCCTCTATAAAAAGGAATTTGCAGTTCAGAGATTGGAGGAAGTGCGCGACTGCTACATTTTCAGTTGCTACACTGGTTATGCCTATTCAGATGCCGAGGCGCTCGGTCCAAATGATGTTGCAATCGGGATTGATGGCAATAAATGGATCATTCGGGATAGAAAGAAAACAGATACAACCGAAAATATTCCGTTGCTTCCTATTCCGTTGGAGATAATCGAGAAATACAAAAACCACCCATACTGTAAGGCAAATAACAGATTGCTGCCAATGAATAGTAATCAACGGTACAATGCGTACCTCAAAGAGATCGCAGACATTGCTGGTATTAAAAAGAAGCTAACTACTCATACCGCACGTCACACATTTGCAACAACAGTTCTTCTTTGCAACGATGTTCCAATGGAGACGACAATGGAATTGCTTGGTCATACTGACATCAGGACGACTCAGATTTACGGCAAAATTGTGCAGAAGAAAGTCAGTACAGATATGCAGAAACTCAAAAGCAAATTATCTGCGACTCAACAGAGTCAAGTCCTTAGCAAGTCGAATAGCTGACCGAAAACTAATGACAAAGCCCTTGGAACATCCACAGTTCCGAGGGCTTTTTATTTGGCTGATTTTTTCGTCAGATAACATTAGTGGTCGGCCAAAAATGGCAGATTATCTTATTTGAGGTAATGATTCTTTGTCAGCAAAATTAGTTTCATCCTACAAAACCTGGAGCAATCTCCTTTCTTGGAGGCTGTAATATGAAGAGAGCTGGCGCTGATCAAAAGTCTTTAGTGGTTGACATTCTCGTGAAATCCTTTGATGACAACAAGAGCGTAAACTATGTTGTCAAGCAAGACCGAAATCGAGAGGCTCGCATTCGCGGCCTCATGGATTACTCCTATAATATCTGCAATACCTTCGGTGATGTCTGGATTTCCGATGACGCGCAAGCTTGTGCGCTTGTTCTCCATCCAGATAAAAAGCGCTCAACGTTCACTTCAATTTTGTGGGATGCAAAACTTGCTCTGAATGTTATTGGACTAACTAGAGTTGCCCGAGTGCTAGGTCGAGAATCAAAAATAAAATCATTTCACCCGAAAAAAAGGTTTTCCTACTTGTGGTTTATTGGTGTTTCACCACAGTTTCAAAACGCTGGAAAGGGTAGTCAACTATTAAACGAAATCATCAAAGATTCTAGTGCGGAAGGACGGCCTATATATCTTGAGACGTCCGTTGATCGAAATATCCCGTGGTATCAAAAACATGGATTCGAAATCTTTCAGTCATTAGATCTTTCTTACAGGTTATACATGTTACGCAGGAATAATGGACACGTTTGATTTTATCCTTGAAGAGTTGAACTAAGAGAATGCGAGACAATTAAATAACCCCTTGTATGAATTTCATGGGCACCCAAATGCACTTGGTTACATTTATGATAACCGTGTTCGAACTTGTGATGTTGTTTTTTCAGATCATTTATTTTCTTGAAAGAACGAACGACCAAAAAAGACTTTTATATCTAATCTTACTCGTCTTCCTAATTCTGTACAATCTTACGAGTGGATTGTTCTCAGATGAAAACATTCACCTTCCCGTAATTTAACAGGA
>CAZAFH010000192.1:0-7589 GCA_964484265.1 uncultured Singulisphaera sp. | reverse complement strand
GGTGAGGGAATATTGTGCGTCAACAAATCCAGCGTAAACGTGTCATCCCACAGCGTCACGTTCGGCGTTTCCTTCGCCTTCTGAATGACGGCCCTCATCACCTCGAACCCGGTGGCGTCGCCCAGCGCATGCACGATCCGCCGATGGCTGTGCCCGCCTTCGCGCGTCAGGGCGAGCTGGCCTTCCTCCTCGTCGAACTTCGTGCCCAGCGCGACCAGGTCGGCAATCTGCTGCGGCGCCTCACGCACGACCATCTCGACGATGCCCCGATCGCACAACCCCGCGCCGGCGGTCAACGTATCCTCGATATGATTCTCGAACCGATCTTCAGGCGACAACACGCCCGCAATCCCGCCCTGGGCGTAGGCACTATTACTCTGCTGAATCTGATCCTTGGTGACGACGAGCACGTCCAAATCGCGCGGCACATCGAGCGCCGCCCGCAACCCGGCTATCCCTGCCCCGATGACAAGCACATCCGTGAAATAATGCGGCGTCCGCCGAGGATCAAACCGCACAAGATACCGATGCGCCCGACTCATGACGCCAGCCTCCCAATGCCAGGTAATCCGATCAGCATGCATCATTATACGCCAAGCCAAATGGCGAGCGCACTGAACCGTTGGGATGTCCAAACCACCCGCTTGGCCATCGGCCGTTGGCCAAGCGCTTTCACACTTTTTCGGCCTTTTTTCGCACTTTTAGGGGGTGTTGGCCAAATTCCCGTGGGGGAGAGGGGGGGGCAAGTGCATGCAGTTTTCCTTGTTTAGCGCCCGCCACACGCCGCGCAAGGTTGCCCGATTTTTCCACAACCGACTTTGCAAACCGATCAGCCCGCGCGTTATGATGGAAAGATGGCCACAAGCCCCAGGATGAGCGCAGCGATTCCTGGGAGGAGTGATGCCGGTGGCGGATGGTAAAAGAAGTCACTTGATAACTTCCGTGTGCAGAGGTCTAATATCATCCATGATATCCAACCGGCGCCGGGTGCGCTAATCGCTTGTTCGGCTACAGAGGACAAATGGAATTCCGGACGCCAAGCATTGATTGACGACTCCCCAGCGCGAACTTGGTGCGGGCTGCTGGTGTCTTTTCAGTCGGCCGCGATGCCCTGGTGAAACGCCCTAATGGATTGCTGAATGGCACCTACGCAAGTAAACTTGGCGATCTTGGACGACAATGCTCGCTGGGCTGATGACTCTGAGTGCGTGAACCTACTCGTCGCTGGCATCTGGTTTCTTCACGATACCCTACAGTCCCGCCACCCACGGTGCCCACTGCTTCGGCGAATTACCCAGTTAGGAGACCGGTTAGAACACCTGAGAAAAGCGAGTGGTTCGGATCCATCGAAGGTGAGTGTCACCGATGCGTCGGCTTTCGTCACCGAGTTGAACACAGTCGGAACACTCGGCCACTCGCTGTGGCGGTTGAAGGGGTATCTCGAAATGCCGGGCCTCCGTTACGAGCTCAAGGAGATGTCGCAACTCGGTACTGGGGAGAATCCGGCGGGGGACAGTTTGAGGCTTCGCGGGCAGGGCTTTTTGCTACTGGCCGCCGGCCACCTGGTAAGTCAGGGATTCACCTTGGAGTTTATCAGCCGGCGTGAGGGCGAGCAGACGCCGGACTTTTTCGCCATCCGGGACGGCAACAGATTCACCTGCGAAGTTACGAACCGCTACCCCGAAACAGGGGACTACGTTAACGTTGATTTCTTCTGGTCGACGGTTCACGGGGTCGTCAAGAAGAAGCGGAGACAACTACAAGGAAGCGAGTTCACCAACGGTGTGCTCATCATTGACTGCTCGCCCGTATGGGAGGCGTTTGGCCTGGCGCACGTGCCAATTGGTGGCCAACTCGTTTGCTTAATTCCTGAGAATCTCGGAGGGCCAAGGTCGGTGTCGGCACCTCTCGTGAGGTACGATGAATCCCCGCACTCCATAGGTTTTCAAAGGTTGCAAGAGGCCATTCGGGGAACGAACATTCAAACTGTGATCTTGTGGAATCATCGAATGGAAGTCTCGGAGGTAGGCTGCCGCCGCAGGATGGAGTACCGGGTTCTCGGTACAGTGGATGGCTGCGTGTTCTGGAGCTACTTTCGAAAGGCCTGTGTTTTCCCCGGCCCGCAGGTAAACGTTGTCTGGCCACCCGGGTAGTCGGCTCTAGTCGGCGGTGGCCCGAGGCCGAACCGTTATCTCGCCCCTGTAGGATAAGTTACGATCCTTCCACGGCGACACTGCGGAATGGTTTTCCGCGTCGGAATTGCAGCAATAGTATCTCACTAGCCCTGAGCGCCAGCGACGGGAGAACTTCGCCCTTGCCGACCAAGGTACCCCGTCGCTGGCGCTCCGGGCTAGTTGGGGGCAAATATCAGCACAAGAATTTATGCTTCACGATCCGAGTACGGATGCCATGAAGCAGCATACGATTGGCGAGTTCGTTTCTGAAAACGCGCCGACCGCTATTATGATTGACAAGGAACTCGCATCAGAGATCTCGCAATACTGGAAATAACGAATAGGCGACCACGCCGTAATGACATTATTCAGGGGTTGTCAGATGAAAATAGAGTTAACATCCACGGGCAACATAAAGGTTCCCCGAAAATTCGAGGTGTATGCCCTAGCCTTTGAGCCTCTGACGTTGGCATTCACAATGCCCTATTGCGTTGGAGACGACTGGGGTCAAGAACTTCGCTGTCCTGTCAAAGTTGCACCAACGGCGTTGCAATTTCAATGGGACCGTGTTTCGATACATTTTGCAAAACAAGAAGACGCAGATGCTTTTGCCGTTTGGCTCGTCGCCGCTGAGAAAACGGCCAAAGAGGGTTACCGAACAATGAGAGGGTAACGGCCAAAGTCGCATAGGAGCACCGCAATTGCAATCCAGGTCGAGAACGTCGTTCGTCAATTTGAAGCGGCTCTCGCTGAGATGAATCAACTGGCACGACGCGACGCGAAACGCATGCGAGACGAAACCGGCGGCGTCTACTCCGTCCAATCGCTCACCATTTTCATGGGACCGATGCGGCTGCTCTTGGATCGTTAGCATTGCGGACATCGTCATGGGTTGGTAGCATAAAAACATGAGCTCGCGTGAGTTCCTTGATGTCGATCCGCGAACGCTGCATGTGCCTGGTCAACGCCGGTCTGGGGCCGATCCGTGGAAACTGCAAATTCAAATCGCGAAGTATGGAATATCGAAGCAAGGTATGCCGCCACTTGAAGTGAGTCGTGGGACGGATGGAGAATTAGTCATCAACGACGGCGTAACACGGGCAACGCGCATTGCCAAACTATCACCCGGAACCAAGGTGCGTGTCGAAGTGATTGACGATCTTCCGATACCCGTTGGATCGCTCCCGTCGATTGGAGAATTATTGCCATGATTGCATCGCGTACCGATGAATTGGTGGATGCGCTGTCTGAGTTGCGTGTCATGTTTCCTCATTGGCGGATGGGCCAGCTTATTGCAAATTTGGTAATGGCTGCGGGCGGAATGGACGCAGGCGCGATTTGGGACTTGGAGGATGACAAGCTCCTTGCCGCTGCTCGCCGCATCATTGAGCGCAATGGTGAGCGCATCCCGTCGTGATGCCATTGCGCTGTAGCGCTGCTGGCAACGCTCTCAGGTACGATGGAGCCACGATCCAGGAGCGCGGGCGAACGAATCGATGCCCGAACCCGATGAGCTTGCCGTTGCTGCGTTCGGGAATCGAGCGGTGCTTACGCTCAATCGCAAGGATTTCTACCGTCTTCTTGCGCAAAGCCAAAACCATGCCGTGGCCGAAAAAACTTCGATGAAACAGAATAACAAGTGAGAACGCGTCATGCCCGACATTCACGCTGTCGCCTCGGCGGACGAAACAGCCAGGCCCGTTCCGGTCGCCTTGAAGCCCGAGCATTTCGACTTCGCCTGCTGGACGACCCTGATTCAGGATGCTCTCGCCGAGCCGAGCGCGACACTCTCGAATTTCAAAATCACCCGCCTTCACTATCTGCTCGCCAATGCGTTGCGGCAGACCATCGGCGAAGAAGCGGGTGCGAATTTCCATACCTGGGCGGTTTGGGGGTCGCGCAAGGCGGGGGTAACGATTCGGCAAGAAGACCGCGATCAGGCCAGCCGTGACGGCACGATGGTAGGCGGCATCGTCGGCGCCATCGTGGGTCTTGGCATCGGTGCGCTGCTTCATGGCTGGATCGCCTGGTACGCGATTTTCGCGTGGACACTGGTCGGCGGAATTTGTGGAGGACTGACCGGGCGGCTGATAATCCTGCGCAGCCGGCGAGTCGCCGCGCAGCTCATCCTACATGGCAATCGCATCGTCCTGGATGACATAGGCCGGCAATCGGCACGCTTCATCGCCACATTTCGCGACGCGCGGGAACCCGACGCCAAGCAACTTGAACGATTCCTTGCCGACTTCCGTCCAGGTCATTCAGAAGCGGATGGACAGGATCTTCTGAAGCAAGCCTTTGCGCTGTACTGGCGTGCGAAGTACGCGGCCGACGTGAAAGAGAAACATGAAGCCGCGTACTTTGCCAACTGCCTGGCAGTGCTGCACGAACATTATCGCCTTCAGCCGTACATCAAGGGATCGTTGCCCTGGATCATCAGCAAGTGCGTGACGCAGCGGCTCATGCAGTTCGATATCGGCCCGGTTCGGCTTGCTGTCAGTCACGACGTGCCGTCGCTGGCCGAATTGCCGTTCCCGTCGACATTGATGGATCTGCGTGACCGTGATCTGGTCGAATTCCTCCACGGGCCGAACGGCTGGGACAAAGCGGGCATAGCCCTGGCCGGCACCGCCGCGCAGGATTGGACACAGATCCGGGAGCGAATGCGTTATATCGTTAACCTTTTCCGTGTGCTGCATGTTTCGCCGACTGTATGGGAGCCTCCTTTCTCAGACGAATTCCTGCAGGATATTGCCGACGGCAGAATACCGTCAGAAGGAAAAAGGAGTCATTCTGAAGACGAAAAGAAGACCGGCCCCGATGATTGAGCTGCGTTCCGTTCACGGCGACGTACCAAGCCCGCAGGCTAGCGAAGCGAGGTTGCGGGGTCACCCAAATATTTGCAGAAACCCACCATGCGAATCGTCCTCGGCGTTGTCGTAGGTTTTTTGGCGTGGCTGATCGCGTGGGTCGGTTGTGAGAAGGCGCTCGCGGCTGCTTGGCCGGCGTTCGGGGCGCATCAATCGGCGTTTGAGTCGGCACTCAAAGACGGCGGCGATTTCGCCGCCGACTCGGCGATGCTGCTCCCGCATCTTGTCCTCGGGACCATCGTCTCGTTGATGGCCGGATTTCTTGCCGCGCTGCTCGCCGGCGAAAACAAGCGTGCGCCGCTGATGCTCGGCTTCTTGCTGTTGGCTCTCGGCTTGATGAAGGCGTTCCTGTCGTGGGCGTACGTTCCCATGTGGTATCACATCCTCTTCACCGCCCTGCTATTTCCGATGGCGGTGCTGGGCGGAAGATTCAAGAAATGACCGCGGGCGCTTCAGAAAAAAGGCGGACGATTTTCGTGCCGTTCACGGACTGGGAATGGCGTTGCCTTTCGGCCTCGCAGCAGAATCTCACTCAACCAAAGAGGATAGCCATGAAAAAGATGTTGCTCGGAATCGCGTGTCTGGGTCTCGCTTTCGTCTCGGCGTCGGCGAACGTGGACCAGAAAGACGCCGGCGCGGAAATTCGCGCGAAATACGCGAAGGAATCCGCCAAGGTGTTGGGCATCGTCGAGCCGATCAAGGTATCGCAGGTGTACTACTACAAGGACGGCGGAACCATTGGCATCGAAATCACGGATGCGAAGAGCAACAAACACCTCTTCTGCCTGGATGGCCGATACTTGCCGAAAGACGACCCGAATGCGATGGGCACGCGGAATCTGTTCATCGGTGCGACCTACCCCACCAAGGATGGCGCGAAGAAAGTAGCCCTACGCGGCCCCGAGGAATCGGCCTTGTACGGAGTCATGCTGCGCTGGGCGAACAACCATCCGCAACGCGCGGGCCTCTACAACGACAAGATTGACCTTCAGGGCAATCTCTGGGAGATCCGCGCGTTCTTCCTGAGGCTAGATGCGCGATTCGTGCAGAAATGATGCGAATCTCGTTCGATCTTGATGACACGCTCATGTGCAATCAAGCCTGCGCGGGATACGAACCCGCGTTGGCTTGGTTCTGAGTTGGCTCGACGGCAACGAGCCGCTTCGCCGGGGAGCCGTCGAGCTGTCGCGCCGATTGCAACTCCCCGCCTTCCTACATATTGATGAACACGGCCGAGCTGTAGGCGTATTCCGCGAAGCTTTCGGTGTAGGACTGGACCATGAACCAGTACGTGCGATTGATGGAAAGTCCCGTGATCGACGCCTGGCTGGTACCAGCGGCGACGTTGCTGTAGAACGACCAGCTCAGGCCGTTCCAGATGAACACGCGATAGCCGACGGCGCGGGCGGGTTCCACCCAGGAAATCGTCGCGCTATTCGTACCGGTGGCGACGACGCTCACCGACGTCGGCGCTTGCAATGGTTGCGCCGCGGTCGTCACGGCCGAGGCCCAGGCAGTGTTCGCGACGCCAAAGGCGTTGTACGCTTGCACGTAGAACCAGTAGGTTCGGCCGGGAAGAAGCCCGGTCACGTTGAAGCTGGTCGTATTCGCGGAGAGCGTGGTCACGAGGTATGCGGAAGACGTGCTCGTGTTCCAGCCATAGATGCGGTAGCCATTCTCCCCGGCCACGTCGTTCCAGTTGACCTGGATGCTGTTCGAGCCTAGCACCTGCAAGTTGAAGTTCGCCGGCGTTTGCAGGGATTGCGATGTCGTGGTGGCATTGATCCAATCGCTGGAGGCGAAGTTATTGTTATTGAACGCCTGCACGTAGAAGTAATAGCTTTGGCCCGGCGCCAGCGAGTTCACTTGGAAGCTTCGCGTCGAGCTGGAAAGCGTCGCGAGTTCGACGGCGCGCGTGCCGTCCCACTGGAAGACTTTGTACCCAAGCGCACCTGCGGAGAAATTCCAGCCGATCGTGACACTGGTCTGCGTGACGGCGACGACTTGCACATTGGTCGGAGCCGCGATAGCATCCGGCGGGGTCATGATCGACACCCAGCTGCTGCGGCCTCTTGTGGTGGCATCGAACGCTTCGACGGTGAACCACTGGATTCGATTTGGATTCAGGTTGCCGACGGTAAAGGTCGTGACATTGGCGCCCACGGTGGCTGCAAGGACAGTCGCCGAGCCGTTCCATTGATAGACGCGATAGCCCGATTCGCCGGCGACGTCGGTCCAGTTGACTTTCACCTGTGTTGAAGACAGAGCCTGTAGTTGCACCGTCGGCGCGGTCACGGACGGGCAGTCGCGTGCCTCCAGCGATTCGACTCCGGGGCGAAATGAGTTCACGGCACTGGCGCGCTGACTGGATCGTGTTTCCCGTCGAGTCCAAAGTTTGTCAAAAAACATGGCAAAACCTCCCTGTTCCGCGCGGGCGATGGTAGATCTCGAATCTCGCTAACGGTAGTTCCCCCACGGTGGGCTGATGAAAACCATTGAAAGCTCGCACTGACGAGACAGTTTCTAACGTCCGAAATCGTTGCGC
>CAZAFH010000191.1:0-7629 GCA_964484265.1 uncultured Singulisphaera sp. | reverse complement strand
AGCCGCGCGTGGATTGGCTCAGCCGGCGCGTTTTTCGAGGTCGCGGTCGGAGAGGACGAGATCGTCGATCAGGCTTTGGCGGAGTTCGTCGCTGAGGAGCGGGCTGCTGTGCTGGTAGGTGTCGCTTTCGAAGCGGAAGAAAGTTCGGAGGTTGAAGTTGGCGAATTGCTTGCGTACATCGGGGCCGATGACGAATTGCACCCAGTGGGCTGTGCCGATGGCGCGATCTTCGGGTCGGCTGGTGATGAGTCGGGCCGGGGTAAAACTGGAGCCGTAGTGCAGTTCGAGTTGATCGCCCGATAGAGTGCTCCAGTTCGCCATCTCTCTGCTGAAATCGGCCGGGTTGATGTCGATCAGCAGGGCGGCCTGGAATAGGTTTCGGTTAGGCAGCAGGCGATTGTAGAGATTCAGTTCGGCTTGCACTTCCGCGTCGGCTGTCAGGCGTGCGATGCGCATCACCTCTTGCACTCGGAACCAGAGGGTTTGGCGGTTTTCGAAGATGAGCGTGAGCTTTGGGCCGATGCGAATACGACGATACCGATCGACGTAGCGCCGATGGGCGTCGAAGAATTCTTTTCGCCGAGCGACGTATTCTTCGAGGGGCAGCAGGTCGTCAATGGTTAGGGGAAGCATCGACCGTCCGTGGATACAAGACTTCCGCACTGGCGCACCCATTGCGTCAGGTTCGTGGAGTTTGGCAGACTGCGTAAAAAAAAGCAAGGCCAATCCCCTCTTCATGCGTGGGTGGTCGTGCGTGCTTGCACCGTCTTCGCAGTTTGCCTTTTTTTGCCAAAATCTGCCGACTTTCCTTGGTCAATTTCCATTTCTATCCGTAAATTATTTTCCAGTTGGCAATAATGATTTCGCGAAGGAACGCCGTGCGATGAACGACCCTTTTGCCGTGTTGGGCCTGTCGGCAGACGCCGATGACGAGACGATCCGCCGGCGCTATCTTGAGCTAGTCAAGCAATTCTCGCCGGAACAGCACCCCGAAAAATTTTCGGAGATTCGTCGAGCGTATGAAGCGACGCGCGATCTGGATACGCGTTTGCAGCATCAGTTGTTTGAGGCTGGACGCGCGGAGAGCATTGAAGCCATTCTTGGGGATCTCGCATGTCGGACGACGCGACGCCGATTGACACTGCCAGCGTTGATACAGGCGGCGCGGAAGGCGTAGTTGCGAATCCGTTCGATGGTATCCTCGCCGATTTTCGCCGCTGGCTTGACGATGCGAAGCCAGATGATGCCGTTCCGCCGCCGGCGCCGCTCGATGTCGCAACGGTGGTGCAGCAATTTGTCGCGCTTCGGCAAGAAGTGAACTTGCAAACCAAGGCGACGCGCACGCAACAAGAGCAAGCCGCTCAGGCGCTTGGCTTGTTGCAACAGGCGATGGACGCAGTCAAACAGCGCGAAGCCCAGGCCCAAGAGACGGCGCGGAACGCGGTCGATGACGCGATTCGGCCGCTACTCAAGGCCTTGATCGACGCCCATGACGCGATGACGCTGGCGCAGCGCGGATTGGAACGGATAGAGCAGCAGTCCGACCCGCCGCCAACCGAGGCGCCAGCGATTCTGCCGATGGTGACTGGTTCCGCGCTGGAGATCCCGCCGCCGCCGGCATTGAAGATCTGGGTCCCGTACTGGGCTCGCTGGCTTGGATTGAGCGAATTGATCGAACGCCAGGTCGAGCCGATGCGAAAATGGCACGCGGGATTGAAGACGCTGGGAGTTACCTTGCCAGCGCCGTCGCCCGCACCGGCGGATTCCGGCATCGACGAGTATGCCGAGAGGCTGCAGCAAACCATCGAGACGTTGCTTGTCGGCTATCGCATGAGCTTGCAACGGCTCGAGCGTGCCATGACGCAATTCGGGCTGGAGACGATCCAGTGCGCCGGTGAACCGTTCGACCCGGAGACGATGGAAGTAGCCGAGGTCGTCCGCGAGGAAGGCCGGGAGAAAACCGAGGTGCTCGACGTCGTTCGGCCTGGCTACCGCTGGCGGAATCGCCTGTTCCGCTATGCCCAGGTCCGCGTGGCCAAGGGTTAGTATCATTGTCCTTTGAAATCGAGGAAGCTCGACATCATGTCCGACATTATTCTTGGAATCGACCTGGGAACCACGAACAGCGAAGTCGCCATTATCCGCGACGGCAAGCCGTACGTTTTCGAGGAAGACGGCGATCCCATTCTGCCGTCGTTTGTCGGACTGGCCGAGGACGGCAAGCTGCTCGTCGGCAAGGCGGCGCGCAACCAGTGGACTGTCGCTCCCGAGCGCACCATCAAGTCGATCAAACGCCAGATGGGCCAAAATGTCAAAGTCAAGCTTGGCGATCAGGAATATCGGCCACAAGAAATCTCCGCGATGATCCTGCGGGCGTTGAAATCGCGAGCCGAGGCGAACCTGGGTAAACCCGTTGGCAAGGCCGTCATTACCGTGCCGGCTTACTTCAACGACGACCAGCGCAACGCCACGCGCGAGGCCGGCGAACTCGCGGGACTGGAAGTCGTCCGTATCCTCAACGAGCCGACCGCGGCTTCGCTCACCTACGATCCGAAAAACACCGATCTCCACCGCATCCTCGTCTATGACCTGGGCGGCGGCACGTTCGACGTCTCCATCGTCCAGGCCCAGGACGGCGTCATCGAAGTCCTCTCCAGCCACGGCGACACCCAGCTCGGCGGCGACGATTTCGACGAACTGCTCTACAAGCACGTCGTCCTCAAATTCCAGGCCGAGCACAACATCGACCTCGGCGCCAGCGTCGTTGCACGCGCCCGCGTTCTGCGTGCCGTCGAGTCGGCGAAACGGCAGCTCTCCTTCCACGCCTTCGTTCGGCTCGAAGAAGAGTTCATCGCCGAGAAGGACGGCCAGGCGCTCCACCTCAGCATGGAGTTGACCCGCAGCGAATACGAGGACCTCATCCGACCGCTCATGCAACGGAGCATGGATTGCGTGCAACGCGCCCTCGAAGACGCCAAGCTCACGCCCAGCCAGATTAACAAGGTCGTTCTCGTTGGCGGCAGCACGCGCACGCCGCTCGTTTCCGAAATGCTCGAACAACGTCTCGCGCAGCCCGCTCACCAGGAAGTCAATCCCGACTTGTGCGTCGCCATGGGCGCGAGCATTCAGGCAGCTCTTATCTCCGGACAGGATGTTGGCGCCGTCCTTGTCGATATCACGCCGCACTCGCTCGGCATCCGCTGCCTGTCGTATCGCAACGGCATCGAGCAGCCCTATCGCTTCGCGCCGATTCTTCGCCGTAATACGCCCCTGCCGGCGTCGCGCAGCGAGGCGTTCAGCACCGTGGTGGACGGGCAGGATGCCGTCGATGTCGAAATCTACCAGGGCGAAAACGACGACGTGCGCTTCAACCATCGCCTCGGCAAGTTCCTCATCAGCGGATTGGCGAACGTGCCGGCGGGCAACCTCATCGTCGTGCAGTGCGACCTCAATCTCGACGGCATGCTCAAAGTCACCGCCAAGGAAAAAGCGACTGGGCTGCAGAAAAACGTCACCATCGAGAACGCGCTCGCACGCTTCGACAATGCCGAGATCTCCCAGGCTCGCGAACGCCTCGATCGGTTGTGGGGCGAAGCCACCCCCGCCGGCGGCTTTGCCGACGATGACGACGATCCGTTCAACGAGGCCGGCGAGCTCGATGTCGCCAACGACGTGCCGGAACTCATCGACGCGCCGCGCGAAGGCCAGCGCGAATCCGTGCAGGCCAACGCTCTCGTCGAAAAAGCCGAACGCCTGCTGGCGAAAGTCGCGCCGGAAGACCGCGTCGAACTCGAGCGTCTCCTCGGCAGTGTCCGCAACGCCCTCACCGATCGGCAATGGGAAAAGGTCACGCAATCGTGCAACGAGCTGAGCGATATCCTTTTCTATCTCGAAGATGCGTGATGCGGATTATCCCACGCGAGCGCTAAACGGCAAGCGGAGAGACACCCATGCGATGCCCGGTATGCCGAGCGGAAAACGCCATGGACGCGGCTTGCCGACGATGCAAAGCCGACCTGTCGTTGCTGATCGCCGTTGAGGAAGCCCGCGCGATCGAGCTGGCGAAGTCGGCGAGCGCCGTCGCGAGGCAAGACGGCGTAGCGGCATTGCGCCACGCGGAAGCCGCGCACCACCTGCGTGCCGACCGCGAAACATGGATCCGCCTGGCGGTCGCCCATCTGCTTCGGCGCGATTTTGGCCGCGCGGTGGCTTGCCGGGCGGCGGCGCGATGAATGGGTAGAGCCGGATTCGCATTTGCCGACGGACCGAAACTATTCCGAGCCGCGACCGTGAGGGAGCGGCCAGCCGGATACCTTGCCGGAACAGATTTTGTTGGCCGTTCCCTCACGGTCGCGGCTCGGAAAAGCGTCAATGTCACCCGTCGAAGGTATAGTCTTAATCCTCTTCCAAAAAACGCTCGGGAATGGCGGTGCGCAGCAGGTCGCGCGGGATGTCTTTGCCGATCAATGTCTTCGCCTGCAATTCCAACACATCCAGCGTCAGCTCGAGCGGTTGCACGATCTTGACGGCACGGCTTTCTGCTTCACGGAGAAAGTCGGTTCGGCGAACACCAGCGGTCAGATCCATGACGAACATGCCGGGATTGAGATAGCCTGGATGCAATTCGGTTTTGCCTGTGCGCTCGTCGATGGCGTTTTGGCAGACGACGAGCGCGTCGTGCATGGTGCCGTAGAGAGCATCGGTTGCGATAAATCGGCAGCTCAGCTGCTGAGCGGCGGCCTGGCCGGCTTTCTTGTCCCGGCTGGCGAGAATCACGTTGCCGCCGGCGCGAATGATTTCCCGCGCGATGACCTTTGCCGTTGGATTGACGCCGGCGATCATGACCAATCGGCCCTTGAGCGGGTCGGTGGTTCCGTAACGCGTTGCCACGAGATTCTTCAGCGCCTTCATCCAGGCCTTGTTCGCGAGGTGGACGCCGTGCCAGTCTTCGCCCTTGTGGATGACGACGTCAGCCGTTTGCAACTCTTTCGCCAGGCCGTGTAATTCGAGGTCCATGTCAAGAATGGACGCCTGATGTTCGTCCGCGACGACGGCCCCTGCGAGCTTGCATGCTTCCATGATTTTGCGCAGGATTTTCAGATTCCCCACGCCGATCGGCAGGCAGCGATAGGGCATCTCCATGGCATGGAAGAGTGCATTGAGCGCCGCCACGGTGATCTGATCGCGATCGCTGAAGCCGGTCACGCCGATGAGCCGCGTCGATTTTTCGATGTCCTGCAGGCGATAGATCGATTCCAGGTCGGCAGCGGTCGGCTGACCGGGATACGCTTCCATGCCGCGCTCGAGTGCGGCATAGACCCACGGCGCACCGATCTTTTTGCTGAGGACCGAGAGCATCAGCCCCGGCTTGCCCAGACCGACGACAACGGTCGGCACGCTCGCCTTGGCCAGGATCTGCACGAGCGGCCAGGCCTCTTCCGGCGTGCGTGCCAGCGTCACGAGCTTGATGACATCGGGCCGTTTCGATTTCATTTCCTCGTAGATGTCAAGAATGTCCGTCGGCGTCTCGCGCAGATTTGTGTAGGAAATCACGCGCTTGCTCGGCGGAAATGGACGAATATCGTCAGCAGCGTCGAGTTCGATCTCGACGTACTCGGCCTTGCTGATGATGCACTGGCGCAGAATCGCCAGGCGCTCGGATTCCGTGCCGTCCCAGAACCCGCCATCGTCGGGTCGTCGGCAGACCATGATGACGGGCTTCTTCCCCTTGGCCGACATGAGGTCGCCGATGTCGGGAGAGTTGCCGAACCGATCGAGCCGAACTTCGAGGATGTCGCCAAAATGCTTGGCATTGACCATGTCGGCAAGTGCAAGCCGACGGGATTCCTGGTTGATGGAAATGCAGATCATCGAAGGCTCATGCGATTTGGAGAACGACGAGAATAATGATCCCCCTATCCTACGCGACGGATCGGGATTCGCAAGATTGCAATTCCGTGAGGCGGGCAATAGATTCTTCTTGGATGCCTTTCGTCTATCCCAGGGATTCGCTGCGCTCATCCCTGGGCTTTGAAACCTTCACTCTCTTGGAGCCGCGTATGAATCGAATCCGTTGGGTACTGGTTGCCGCGATCGTTTTTTGTCCGTCATTGGCGATCGCACAGGCGAAGAAGCCGAATATCGTCGTCGTACTAGCCGACGACATGGGCTGGGGCGATCTTGGGGTGCAAGGGCATCCGCGCATCAAATCGCCGAACCTGGATAAATTCGCCAAAGAAGGATTGCGCTTCACGCAGGGCTACTCGGCAAGCGGCGTCTGCTCGCCGTCGCGCTCGGCGATTCTGACGGGACGCACGCCGTACCGCAATGGCGTGTTCAACTGGATCCCAGAAAATAGCGAGGTGCATCTGCGTTCGTCCGAGATCACCATTGCCACGATTCTCCGCCGATTAGGCTACGCCACCTGTCACGTCGGCAAATGGCATCTCAATGGCCTCTTCAACAACGCCAAGCAGCCGCAGCCGAACGATCATGGCTATGACTGGTGGCTGGCCACGCAAAACAATGCCGCGCCGAGCCACAAGGATCCCAAAAACTTCGTGCGCAACGGCAAAGCCGTGGGCAAAATGGAAGGATACTCGTCACACCTCGTCGTCGATGAAGCGATCGGGTGGTTGAAAAATAGCCGGGACAAGTCGAAGCCGTTCCTACTCTCCGTCTGGTTCCATGAACCGCACCTGCCGATCGAATCCGATCCGAAATTCCAGAAGGAATATCCCGACTATCTCAAGAACGATCCGGACAAGGCTCAGCATCATGGCAACATCACCCAGGCCGATGCCGCTTTTGGCAAACTGATGGCGGCGCTTGCCGAAATGGGATTGGCGGAGGATACGATCGTCATCTTCACGAGCGATAACGGACCGGAAGGCAACGGCAATAACGGCCGAACGCGCGGTTCGACCGGCGGGCTGCGCGGGCGCAAGCGCTCGATCTATGAAGGCGGCATCCGCGTGCCGTTCATGGTCCGCTGGCCAGGGCATGTGCCTGCGGACAAGACGAGCGATCAGCCTGTCGTCGGCACGGATATTTTCGCCACGCTCTGCGAAATCACCGGCGCGCCGCTGCCGAAGGATCGCGTCATCGATGCCGTTAGCATCGTCCCGGCGTTTACCGGCAAGGAGATCGTGCGCAAGAATCCGATGTATTGGCGTTGTCCCATCGCGCCGGAGGTGTTCAAGATAGCGATGCGCCAGGGCGATTACACGCTGCTGGCGAATCCCGCACTGACCCAGTTCGAGATGTATAACCTCAAAGCCGACGTTCAGCAAAAGAACGATCTCGTCGCCGCCGAGCCGAAGCGCTTCGAGGCAATGAAAAAGGAACTGCAAAAGCTCAACGCGGAAATCGAAGCCGAGGGCCCGCCGTGGTGGAAGGGCAAAGAGGGCAATCCAAAGAAGAAAAAGAACGCAAAGAAGCTGGATAAGCTTTCGTGGCTGGACCTCGAGCGCGAATTCCGCATCGAAACGATCGCGCCAACGATCCAACTCGCGATGGACATTCGCTTGCGTTGAGTCTTGGGCGAGCCTAATGCTGGGCTGATGAAAACCATTGAAAACTCGCACTGACGAGACAGTCTCCAACGTCCGAAATCGTTGCGCGAAGTGC
>CAZAFH010000190.1:0-7662 GCA_964484265.1 uncultured Singulisphaera sp. | reverse complement strand
ATGTCGTTCGCTACGGCGACGACAACCCGACCTCGGAAGCGACGAATCGGCCGTATCCGTTCGCCTGGCGATATCGAGACTGGGTCATCGACGCCATCAATCGCGATGTACCGTACAACCAATTTGTCACATTGCAACTCGCCGCCGACCTGATGCCGAAAACGCCTCGGCGCGACCTGGCGGCCACCGGATTTCTCGGCGCCGGGCCGATCTATCACAAGGATGGCCGGCTATCGAAGGAGGTCATCGAGAATCTTTACATGGACGACTGGGATGAGCGCGTCGATGTCGTCACGCGCGGCGTGCTCGGTCTCACTGTCGCATGCGCTCGCTGCCACGATCACAAGTTCGACCCGATCACGACGCGCGACTACTACGCTCTGGCAGGCGTGTTTGCGTCCACCGTTGCTGCACCTCGCCCGCTTGGGGACGTCGATCCCAAGGTCGAGGCGAGGTTCGTGTTCGCAACGCAGCGCGTCTTTTACCTCAGCTACCTCGCCAATCTCATGCGGACGGAACCCGGAACCGATCCAAAGGCGGCACGGCGGAAGGTCGAGCAGTTCACGGCCGAGTTGGATAAGCTTCAGGCCGAACTGACGGACCTGCGCGAAAAGTATCCCGAATTGCACAAGCATCTCGCGAACCTGGACCGCCGGCCATCGTTGAACCCTCTAAAATTATTGAAGACGGCAAACATCTCGCCGACCGATCCGTTCGTCCATTCGGTATTTGATGCCGGTCTGTGGGTCGATGGCAGCGACTCCGAGCTGACGCTGCTCGACGTTAAACCGGGCGTGCCGCGCGATCTGCATGTGCTACCCGGCGGCAATGTCGCGAAGCCGGGCGAACGGGTGACTCGCGGGTTTCTGTCGGTGCTGGCGAAAGGTGATTCAGCATTCCACAACGGTTCGGGCCGATTGGAGTTGGCAGAGCGGCTATTCACCGATTCGGCTCCGCTTGCCGCCCGCGTCATCGTCAATCGCGTGTGGGGCTGGCATTTCGGCCGGCCGCTCGTTGATACGCCGAGCGATTTCGGCACGCAGGGCGACAAACCGTCGCATCCCGAAATGCTCGATGATCTGGCGGCTCGATTCATCGCCAATGGCTGGTCGCTCAAGTGGCTGCACCGCGAAATATTGCTATCGGCCACCTATCAGCAAGCGAGCCGGCTGCGCCCCGACGCGGTCAAGCTCGACCCGGCCAATCGCTGGCTGTGGCGGATGAACCCGCGCCGGCTCGACATCGAAGCGTATCGCGATTGCATCCTGCAAGCAACGAGCAGCCTCGATGCACGAGGGGGCGGTCCGCCGACGGAACTGGACCAACTCGCGAACAAACGCCGCACCGTCTACGGCCGGATCAGCCGAGGCCGCATGGCGAGCTTGCTGCAACTGCACGGTTTCCCCGAAGCGACGATGCACAGCCCCGGCCGCGACACTGCGGTCACGCCGTTGCAACAACTTTTCGTGATGAACAGCCCCTTCATGCGCGAACAAGCCGCCGCCCTCGCCGCCAGCGTCGCAAAGGAGCCGGACATCAACGCCAAGGTGCGAGCCATGTACCGCAAAGCCCTGGCTCGCGACCCGAGCGAGCGCGAACGCACGCTGGCAGCAAAGTATCTCGTGGCGGGGACGCTGACCGACTACGCGCATGCGCTGCTGTGCACGAACGAGGTGCTGTTTTGGCCGTGAGAACCAGCAATTGACTTTATTGAATTGTCGAACAGGAAGGACAAAACCATGCACCACACCTTCACACGCCGTGACATGCTTCGCTCCGTTGGCGCTGGCCTTGGCTCGGTCGCACTTGCGGGAATGCTCGCGGAAGAGCGAACACGCGCTGCCACGCATTTTCCGGCGAAGGCGAAGCATAGCATCGTTTTGTTCATGCCGGGCGGGCCTTCGCAGGTTGATTTGTTTGACCCGAAGCCGGCCTTGGCACGGTTCGCCGGGCAGCGGCCTGATTCCGTGAACCTGCGGACGGAACGCACGACGGGCGGATTGCTGCCGTCGCCGTTTGTTTTTCGCAAGCATGGCCAATCCGGCTTGGAGATCAGCGAACTGTTGCCGAACCTTGCCGCTATCGCGGACGATCTGTGCATCGTCCGGTCGATGTACACCTTTAACCCGACGCACACGCCCGCCCGCAGCCTGTTTCACTCGGGCAACATCGCCGCCACCCGGCCATCGATGGGTTCGTGGATTTCCTACGGGCTTGGCAGCGAGAATCAGAATCTGCCAGGCTTCGTCGTGCTCAGCCCCGGCGGCTCAGGCGGGGCGGGCCTACGCAACGGCTTCCTGCCAACCCGGCATCAAGGCGTCGCCTTCGACGATTCCGTCACCGATCCCGAGCGCATGATTCGCCACCTGCGAAATCAACAACTGACATTGACGGCCCAACGCCGACAGCTTGACCTCATTCAGCAACTCAATCGCGAACACGAACGAACCGTCGGCGGCGACGAAATGCTCGAAGCCCGCATCCAGGCGATGGAGACCGCCTTTCGCATGCAAACCGAGGCCAGCGATGCCTTTGACATCCGCAACGAACCCGCTGCCATCCGCGAGCAGTATGGCAACTCACCCTTCGCCATCGGCTGCATTCTCGCCAGGCGTTTGGTGGAACGCGGCGTGCGGACCGTTCACGTCTACTACGGCCCGGGCCAACCGTGGGACGATCATAGCCGAATCGGCCAAAATCTGCGCGCCCGCTGCCCCGACATGGATCGCGCGTCGGCGGCGTTGATCCGCGATTTGAAACGCCGCGGCCTGCTCGACGAAACCGCCGTCATCTGGGGCGGCGAGTTTGGCCGGACGCCCGTCTCGGAGAGCGGCGACGGTCGCGACCACAATCCGTACGGTTTCACGATGTTCATGGCCGGCGGCGGATTCAAGGGCGGAACCTGTCACGGCGTGACCGATGAATTCGGCTTCCGCGCAATGGAAAACCGCGTCTCCATCCACGATCTGCACGCCACGCTGCTGCACCTCCTGGGCCTCGACCACGAACGCCTGACCTACCGCTACGCCGGCCGCGACTTCCGCCTGACCGATGTGTACGGCGAGGTTGTTCGCGATGTACTCGGATAAATCTGAGATGCCGCCGACAACATTGTAAAGAAATTATCCCTGGCCTATCGAACTAATCATGGTTGGCTTGAGGTGTCTGATAGATAAATGTTTTTCCCCGGATCGTCCCTTGTGAGGTTTGATAGCTCCTTGCAGTGCTGACCGCAACATGTTTCTTGTTAGGCGAAATCGCAACGGACGTCGGGACGGCTTCTTCATCGCTCTCCCAATAGGCGATCTGTTTGTGATTCTCCAGATCCCAAATTAACACGGCGTGCCGCTTTGTAGGTCCGTTCCCACGCCGTAACGCGCACACTAACCATCGTTTGTCTGAGGAAAGGCAAGAATCGGCAGTAAGACGCGTCTTGGCCAAGAACGCAGGCAGCGAACAATCTCTACCGTCAGCAATCTTGACGATGCGAGGGGCATTGACGCTGAGCAAGCCGATCTCATCAATTCTTGCAGTCGGAAAAGCACCTTCGATAACGTTAATATCGCCTTGGAGTTTAACTATTGTCTTTTGCTGAAGGTGTTCTCCTTTGATCGACAGCTTTCTTACCTCCGTACTTCGTTCTTGTGCGAGACCCAAGTAAACGAGAAAAGCCGAGTTGTCCGCCGATAAGCTAATGGGGTAAAAAAAACGATCGGGTCTTGCTAAATCATCTCCGAAAGTAGCGACCTTTTTCCAATGCGGTCCGGACCAAAAGGAAATATTAGCCCTGCGCTCTTCGGCAGACCAAGAAGCGGAAATAGCGAGTGTAGCGCCGTCGCGTGTAAGAACTGTTTGGTGTACCATATCGCCAATGCTGAACGATTTGAGTTGCTTCAAATCGGGAAAAGTATAAAGAGCTGCAAACCCGGGACGACGTAAATAGCGGGAATCCTGCTTTGCACTGGCGTCAAATGGATTTCCACCGCCAATGGAGATAACGGATGCTTCATCGGAAATCGAAATCGATTTGATGCGTGTTGGGCAATCGACGACTTTATGCACCTCGAATTTCGATGTCCCCCATACATATAACTTCCCTTTCCAAAAACCGTCGTCTGTACCGACTCCACCAGCCGTACCCCCTGCCAAGTATTTTCCGTCGGCGGAATAAGCCATTGCGGCGAATTCGCCGTCGTGTAACAGCGTAGACACGACCTTCGCCCGAGGATAGGACGCACCACCACATCCAACGGCAACCGCTGCGACAAGGACAATTAACGCGGAAAAATAATATTCGCGAAGCATAAAACCTCTGCCTCAGCAAATGGCTCGTATTCTTCACCAACCGCTAGGTTATCACGAAATCGAGCGAGCTACTTAGGTAGGCAACTGTGTCGGTTGGTGTCCACAAGCCATTGATAGCCCATTTTCTTGCCCCACCGCCAGCGTTGATGATTGCCCATTGCGCATTGTTGGGACGAAAAACGACATTGTTACCGGCAGCGGGTAGCGGGACCGTGAGAACCAGACGAATTGTCAAGTCGTTGTTGAAGAACGTAATTTGTACTGAATCTAGGAGCCGACCTATTGTGTTGTCATTACTAATTGGAATATCGAAACGAAATTCCGGGATTGGATCTGCCGCATTCCATTCCGTCCTCAACATGTTGTTAACGAACATTCCAGAAGTGTTTGACAATGTGGTCGGTGCAACGTTGTTTAGCTCGAATATTCCGCCAAATGTTAATTGATCAGCAATACTCTCTCCCGAAGCCAGATTTGACCAGAGATTATTCAATGTGAACGCGGTAATCTTTCCAGGCACTGGTGGTCCAAAGATATTCGGAATTATTTTTGAAAGCACTCCCATGAAACCAAGCGATACGCTGTCGAGGCCGCCTGCTTCAAATGGATCGTCAAAATCAAATAGATCCCAAAGAATGCGAAGATTAGTCAACTCCTCGTCAGGCCCGTTGCTCCTGCCGACAACATTTTCCTGAGAGGGGCCACCCTCCTCGATGGTGTGGTTTTCAGTCCGGAGGTCACCTGATAGTCCTCCTGAGATCGTTCCAATGATGGCTTTGTTCCCTCGTGGCGTGCCAGAATCTTCAAATTGAGCTACCATACTATAAAAATCGCCGAAACCTTCGGAGAATCCAAGTTTCATTGCGTCTGTTTGATTAAGATTTGGATGAGTGACTCTATTGTTAACACCAGCATCGTGGAGCATGGGCGCGTTGTTAAAAATGTACTGCCGAATTGTGAATGGAAAAAAACCGAGCTTTTGCTGGACTAGATGACCGTATTCATGGACGATCGTATCCCATTCATTCCAAACAGCAGGCTGGATATTTATTTTCGAATCTATCGTGAAACTCGACCGAGCAATCGGAAGGCGACGCGCAAGCGTAATCTCGGGTCGAGAATTCACTATTGTGTTATGAAGAATCGCGCCTGATACGAGTGCATCAAACGTCCAGAATGCTCGCGAAGCCTCCGTGGTGTCTCCGATTACCCGGCGGCCAATGTTTCTGCCGTTTGAATTTGGAAAATCACTAAGACGAATGGTCGTCGCGGCAAAGGTCCTTTCGATTGGCTCGATTAACGCGCCTATGACAATGTCGTTGTCTTTGTAAAAGACGGCCTGTCTAAATCTCGGTGCTCCAGCATTCGGTGCGCCCATTGCCGTTCGCGCTACGACTCGGAATCCACGGTAGGGTGATTCTAAGAGTTGAATTGAATAATTGCCGTTTTCATCTGTCCGCGTCGTGCCGATGACAGCGTTGTCTGACGCACGTATGACCTGCACCACAGCGAATCGAACAGGATGGTCTTTTGAAGTATCATTAGCTGGTCTATCAGTATAGACAAATTGTCCTGTGATCGTGTAATTTTGAACCTGCTGCACTAGCATCATCTTTACGGGGACAATTTCACCCGGCATCGCACCAAAATTCAACCTATAAGTAAAAAAATCAGAGCCAGATTCGCCTTCAAATGGAACATAAATAAATGAGCCATCGGAGTTGAATGTCAAACTGCCTTTTGTAGGCAGATCGGCTAACGTGACCGTGGGTTCCTCGCCGTAGATGTCATTCGCTAGAACTCCGCTTGATTGAGGCACCGACAAATTTGGTTTGGAAATATCCACAACATAATAATCATCAAGGCCAATCGGTGGCGTCCCACAAACGACGATTCGCGCTGTGGCGTATGAATAGGTACCTCCATTCTGAATTTGGTAGGTAAACTGATCGTCGCCGATAAAGTAGTCGTTTGGTAAGTATTCAAATGATCCATCTGAATTTAAAGTCAAGGCTCCATGAATCGGTCCAACAACCAAGCTCGTTTCTGTTTGAGCTAGCAATGACTTATCATTCCACAAGACGCCATCACTTGCTGCAACAATCAATAATGTGTTATAAGAAACCTGGTAAATGTCATCGCGTGCCACTGACGCGCTGGTCAAATAGACCGTTGCTTGTTGGGTCGCGCCTGTGCCGTCGGTTGCCGCGTAGGTGAATTGATCGCTGCCTTCGAATGTTTCATCGGGCAAATATTCAAAGCTACCGTCGGCGTTCAATGTGAACAACGCGGCGTGTGCCGGGCCCGTCACGAGCACCGCGTTCAAAATGTCGTCCGCGTCTTCGTCGTTGCTTATCACGCCCCAATCGGGGTCCACGGCTAGCGTTTCAGATGCATCGACGTGGTAGCGATCCTCGCGGGCGATTGTGCCAGCGTTCGTCACGTGGATTGTGACTGTAATCGTTGATGACGGCGTGACGCCATCCGTCGCATAGTAGGTAAACGTATCCGTGCCGACGAAATGCGTGTTTGGCACGTAGACGAAACCGCCGTCCGGGTCCAGGGTGACGGCGCCATTTGCGGGAGCCGTGACAAGAAACGCTTCGATCAACTCTTCGTCGGCATCGTTATCGTTCGCCAAAACACCATCGAGCGTTTGATCGTGCGGGATCGTGTACTCGTCGGCCGCGCCGACCGGGGCGGCATTCGCGACGTGAATGAGAATAGTCACCGGCTCGCTGTATTCCGCTCCATCGAATACGCGATAGGTCAGCGTGTCGTCACCCGCAAAGCCCACGCTTGGCACGTAGGTGAGGTTGCCGAGGTAATCGAAGTAGGCAACACCGTTGGTTGGATCATCGACGATGCTCGCGGAGAGATTGTCGCTGTCGGCATCGCTGTCGTTGGTCATCGGCGACACGTAAATTGGCACGTCGTGCGGTGTTGCATAGCCATCCGCGACTGCCACCGGAACGGTGTTGGTGACGCTGATGTCGATGGTGACCGGGTCGCTGTACTCCGCGCCGTCGAACACGCGGTAGGTAAGCGTGTCGTCACCCGCAAAGCCCACGCTTGGCACGTAGGTGAGGTTGCCGAGGTAATCGAAGTAGGCAACACCGTTGGTTGGATCATCGACGATGCTCGCGGAGAGATTGTCGCTGTCGGCATCGCTGTCGTTGGTCATCGGCGACACGTAAATTGGCACGTCGTGCGGTGTTGCATAGCCATCCGCGACTGCCACCGGAACGGTGTTGGTGACGCTGATGTCGATGGTGACCGGGTCGCTATACTCCGCGCCGTCGAAGATGCGGTAGGTCAGCGAATCGCTGCCGACGTAGCCTGCTGTTGGCACATAGA
>CAZAFH010000189.1:0-8350 GCA_964484265.1 uncultured Singulisphaera sp. | reverse complement strand
CGTGGTTGTCGCTGACTGTGACGCCGCCGATGTCCCTGATCGCATCCTGGTGCGACTGGCAGACCACCTACGGGAAGCACGCAAGGCCTCAAGCGGTCACTTGTAGGCCGACCGAAGTAAACGGGCATCGATGTGGTCGCCGATGCCCCAGGCGTAATCCTAGCGGGCGAGCGAACCGACTCGCCCTTGCGCGCGTTCACTGCTTCGGTCGAGCAGACGAATGGCACTGGCTTAAGCGAAGTCGCAGTCGGTCATGGGTGCTGGACGAGGAGGAGAAGACGCACTGCAGACTGCCGTGTAGAGGTCGCCAGAAGTGCGTGATAGACGGTGGCCCGTTTTTGGGTTCTTGGCGTTGCTCTCGAGGGGTTGCAATCCCGGGCGGCGGACCTCCGGCGCCCCTGGATTCGGCCGCAAGGCACGCGGCCGCTCATGCCGCCGCGCTTCAGCGCGGCATGCCCGGCTGTTTCCGTGTGAGTCCCCCAACGGCCTCACACGGCGCGATCTGCTAATACCACTTCGCCCGGTTTCGCGCCAGCTTGGCGTCGCGTCGCGGTTGCATCAGGCGGGCTCCCGGCTTCGGCCTCCTCTTCCGCGCCCGCGGCTCCCAGCGTCCCGGCCGGTTGCCCACCCGGTGGTACGCCACCGCCTTCAGCATCGCATCCACCAGCCCCGCACGCTGCTCCGGCTTCGCCGCCTCCAGCTTCGGTGCGAACGCCGTCAAGGCCTGCTTCGCACCCTTGAAGCTGATCGCACGCGGCTCCACAGCGTTCTCACTGGCGGCGACGGCCATGACCGTGCGGAGCAGATTGTACGCCAGCAGGTGAGTCCAGATCTCCTTGCGAACCATCGCGGGCGTCTTGCAGCGCAGGATGTCCATCCTCATGGTCGATTTGATCGCGCGGATATCGACCTCCCCGTCCCATCTCCGCTCGTACAACTCACCGATCTGATCGCCACTTATCGAGGCGGCGAGGATCGTGGTGACGACCTTGAATTGCTCGGCGCGGTTGTTGCTGCCGCGGGCGTCAACGGACACGTGGCGCATGGTCAGGCTCTCGGGGTAGCTGCGGTACCGCTCTCCACTCATTCCGCGTGGCTTGTTGGGGCGCTGCCAGACGATGATATCGCCGTCAGGCCTGCTCTCGACCGTTCGGCTCCCCACGCGCTCCGCCTGCACCCGCGCAACCAACTCGATGCCGCGCTGACGCAGCTCGCAGGCGATGAAGTAGTTGTCAAACAGCGCGTCGGCGACGATCACGTCGCCGGGCGACAGCGAGTCGTACATCTGCCGCAGCAGCGTGGTCTCTCCGGTGCCCTTGCCCGCGTACGGCGCGATGGCCAGGTCGTGGCAGGCGCCGGTAGCCAGCGACAGCAGCACGGTGAGCCTGGCCATCGGGAAGCCGATCCCCGGCTGCTGCACTTCCGGCTGCGGGTAGCTCGCCTGGTTCTCTGGCGTTTCTGGCATGGAGACGTGGGTGCCGTCGACAATGAACACCGATCGTCCGTTCCACTTCCATTCATCGGTTACGCTTTTCTGTAACTCCTGGGCCGTTCGTTTCGCTAACGTGCGGAAGACGTCCGTGAGGATGCGGCTCCGCGCGTTGCAGTAGCTGGCGGTATTGGGCGAGCAAACCTCGACGCCACTGGCCGCCCGGTGGGCGATGATCCGCAAAACGGTATCGCGGCAACTATGGTCTTCGCTGAGCACCTGTGAGAGAAAGCCCCAGATGGTCGTGACCGGGTTGAACACGCGGTCCCGGTACTTGACGCCATGATCGTTGAGGACGGCCAAGATGTTGGCTTTGGTCAAAACGTCCGCAAAGGGAAGCCCCTCGTTGCGCGCGAAGCGGGCGCGGACCATCTCCAGGTTGGTCATTGAACCACCTTCCGTATTCTTGAGTTGTGATTGCCTATCTTGGGTCAGAGTCGCCAAGTTGGCGCTTGACCTTGTGGCTGTGCCCGCCGACGCGGCGCGACCGCATCATGTGCTGGCCGACGCGCAGATACGGCATGGCATAGTCCGGTAACGATCAGCTGCCAGGATGGCAGAAATGAAGCCTGTCGCGGCTACCAGACCTCCATACAGCTGATAGCGTGCCAAACGCACAGAAACTGAAAAAAAATGGAGCGATGCTTGAACGTCGTTGAGGATCGTGATATAAGCAACAAGTATGTCGAACGCCAATGCGGACTTACCTTCTTTTTCCCCGTTTCCAGGAAGTGTTTGCAGAGCAGTTTGGCTTAAGCTAGTGCCATTCGTCGAGCAGACCGACGCGCGCACGGATTTCCACCATCGCAAGCTGGTACCACGGCTCCAGTGGGCACGAAGAGGACAGCCTTGCCAATGTAAGCCCAAGAGTGATGCAATGGCAATCCAGCGTTTTGGTTAATCGCTAAAAGCGGTTCACCCTAATCTCGATGTATCCGAAATGCCTAGAAATCGGTCGCGGTCAGGTTTGAGACTTAGTTTTTCTGTGAGGTATTGAAGTTCTTTGCTCGGACGCCGATGGCCGCTTCGAGATCTGCCTGGGCACGGTAGAATTCGGCAAGTGTGTCGATGACCTTGGCCTGGGCGGCGGCAGCGGCGAGCTCGCGGAGGTTGACCTCCAGGAGGGTGCCTTGACCTTTGCTGAAACGATCACGCTCCAGGTCGGCAACACGTTGTGCGACATTCTGCTCCGCGCGTGCCTTGGCGAGTCGTTGGTGCGTCTTCTCGAGATTGGACAAAGCATTCTGCACTTCGACACCGATCTGGTCGCGAACGAATCGCTCCTGAGCAAGCAACTGAGACAGGGTTGCATTGGCAAACTGCTGTTTGCCTCGCGCATCGCGACGCTGGAGCGGAACTTCGAGTAGTAGCGATGCCTCGGCGTTGGTGCGATCCAGGGCGAAGATCCCGTCGCCTTTCTTGCCGGCCCCCACGTCTTGCCCCGCGGAAAGAACCGCGTTCAAGCTCGGAAGAGCCTGGTTTTGTGCGAGTTGCAGCTCAACGGCTGTTCGCTCCCGAAGCAGCCGAAATCGCTCCAATTCGGGCCGATTGGACCAGGCGAGGGCAACCGACTGACTGACGAGATTTGTTGCTGGCGCGCTCGGTTGAAGTTCAGCAAAATCCAGTGGCAGCATGGATACCCTCGGCGTGATTGGGTCGCCTTTGCCGTCGCGTAAGAACAGCGACAATTCCAATGCAGCCTGTTGCAGTCTACGTTCGCTGGCGATCTCGGCGCCTTCGCGTTCCGCGATTAGGCGGCGATTGTCAATCACGACGAATTCGGAGATCTGCCCCTTCTTGAACTGGGCTTCCAATCCCGCTTGCCGATCGCTGGCGATTTTTAATAATCGTTTGGCAACCTGGACATTTTGGCCGGCGGCAGTCCAGTCCCAGTATGCCTTTGCCGCGGCCCGATGAGCATCGATGCGGGCGCGTTGAACCGCTGGCTCCGCGAGGTTTCGGGCGATCGACGCTTGACGCAAATTGGCGCGGCGCCGGTCAATGGCTGCGTCTTTCAGCAAGGGGATCTGCACGCCCGCGCGGAATTCGCCACCATCGGCAGTCTTCATTTGTCCGTAATAGACGGGGTAGTCTCCATAGCCGAGGCGATAACCGCCGAAGACACTGATGCCCTGAAACAAAGTCGCTTGTTCGCCAAGGAGGTCGAACCGTTGGTTCTCAAACGTGCCGTCATTGAATGCGCCGCGCGATTTCAGATTGAAATCGAAGGCCCCTTCTGCAGAGAGGCGTTGGCCAGCGGCCAAGGCACGCTCCATCTCCGCTGCGAAAATAAGGGGGAAATTCGCATCGACACTTTGAAGAACTGTCTCAAGTTGCAAGACCTGCTCGCCTTCTGCGGGAGTTTGTTTCTCCAGGGGCGATCCGAGAATTGGCACGGCAGTCGCTGGGAGTTCACGCGGAACTGGCGCCGGCGGCAGTGCCGGCGTTTGTAACGTCTCGGCAATTCCATCCTGCGCCAAACGCGGAGACGAGAAGCAACCTCCTGCCAACAACAGAAGTGCGGCCAGGATGGATAGACGGCAAACGTTCTCGGCTATTTTCGTTTGCCGCCCTGCACCGGCATCTTGGAATCGCGAGCGACTGGGAATCCGTTGATCTGGCGCCATAGCTCCCATCCAACTGAAACATCTCGAAGAATTATCCATCCTTGAGTACGAACGCCCTGGCGCAGGTAATCAAGCGAGGGCCACGGGGCTCCGTCAGGGTCCGGTTCAATCAGGATGCGAAATTGCCCCTTCTCATTCGCGGTCGGATCCACCAGATAGACCCGTCCGGCGAAGGTTCCCACGGCGACGGATGGCCAACCAACGAACTGAACCGCAGGCCAGCCCTCGAACTGCAAACGCGCAGGATCGCCGGGATGCACCAGAGGAAGATCGTTGCCGTCAATGAAGAGTTCGGCGACGATACCGGGGTGGACCTTGTCTGTCAAGGGCTTTTCCGTTTTGGCATTTTCGCTGATATCGGGGACGATAACGGCAAGTCGTTCGCCCGGTTTAACGAGTAGACCGCCTTGCTCCGCATTGGCCAGCAAGTGCATGACGACGCCATTGCAGGGAGACTCCACATCCTGCGCACGCTGACGAGCGATGCGAACCTCGATCTGTGCCTTGTCGCGTCGAACAGAGGCGACCTCGGCCTCGGCTGATCGTTTGGATGCCGTTTCAAGATTGATCATGGCGGAGGTGTCGGCGTCTACTTTGGAAAGGCCATCCTCCGCCGCTTTGCTCCCAGCCTTTCCCAGTTCCATGCGTGCCTGGGCCGCTTTAGCTTTGGCCTTCGCCGTCTCCAAGGCTTGCCGCGCCAATTCGACGTCTCGTTCGCTCGCCAGGCCGCCCATTTTGTTCTTGAAAAGCTCCAGCTGTCGTTGATAGTTCGGTTCCGCCGCTGCGACGGTTGCCTTCGCCTCGATGAATTCCTGCTCGAACGCCTGCAACTTGGCCTGCTCCTGCCTCAGAATGCTCTTTTGCACATCAATCGCTAGGCCGCGCGAGCTTTGCAGGTTTCGAATACGTGCTTCGATATCTTGCACTCGGCCTTCCGCAGCGCGAATCCTATCGAGAATGGCACGCTCTTCATCGAGCAATCGCAACTCCAGATTGGGATCGTTATCCACCATTTCGACGATTCGCTGTCCCGGTATTACGCGTTCGCCTTCAACCACATGCCACTTCTTGATTCGTCCTTCGATGGGTGAAACGAGGAATTGCGGTCTCTCAACCGGGTTGAACGCAATCGCGCGGCCGGTGCCATGCACGTTTTGCGTCCACGGGACGAAAATCAAACCCATCGGCAGCAGTGCGAGCAAAAGAAACACGAATCGCCCCAGACGCCGCGCAATTCGAGGCGTCTCGGCAAGGCGCATGGCGGGCAGGTCACGTTTGACATCAGCAGATAGTGTTGTCTCTGACATGGCTAGTTGGCTCCCACAGGATCGACTGAATTAGCTTCGTTCGAAGGTGTTCCGCTCGTTTTTTGCAGGATCACCTGGCGATCGCACAATTGAGCGACTTCTTGGCTGTGGGTCACCACAACCAGCGTCCAGAGCGATTCACAGCCGAGGATTGCCGGCATGACTTCGCTTCTTACTTGACGATTCATGTCATCCAGAACTTCATCAAGGATTAGCAAGCGCGGCTGCCCAGCAATGGCTCGCGCCAGCATCAATCGTTTACTCTGGCCCAGAGAGAGCGGCGCGCCACCCGTGCCGAGGCGCGTATTCAGACCGTCTGGTAAGTCTAGTACATCTCTCAGCAGTGCTACCGCGGTCAACGCTCGCCGTACCTCGGCAAGGGACATTTCGTCGCGGCCCATACGAACGTTTTCAACTATCGAGCCGTCGAAGATTTCAATACCCTTGACTATGGCAACATGTTCGCGCAACGATTCCAAACGCAAGTCGCGAAGGTCTGCGTCATCTATCGTGATATGCCCGCCATTTGGAACTCTGGTCCCGAAAAGTAGATCGACCAAGGTGCTCTTGCCCGCGCCGTTCGGTCCCACAATTGCCAGGCGTTCGCCTGGTTGGACAGCCAGTTCAAAGCCATCCAACACTGGCCCTCTGTCCGATAGGTACGCGAACGACAGGTTGTGAATCCGCAAGGCGGCTCCTTTGGTCCGCGCCTGATGAGCTTCCCCCGTCTGTCGCTCCAGTGGCAATTCGAGCAAATGCCCCAGCTTGTCTACCGCGGCCAGAAGATCGTAGTAACTTTCGAGTTGCTTGCCTAGCTTGGTGAAGGATGCGACGACGAGCGTCACAACAATTTCCGCCGCCACGAGCTGACCGAGCGTCAACTGTTCCTGTATGACCAGGAAGCCCCCGAGCCCTAGCAGCGCTGTGCTGGCAGCAACCTGCAGCACCAGGGCAAACATGAACTGCCGAAGGAGGATGCGAAAATGTTCTTGGCGGGCGAGCAGGTATTCGCGGGCGTGAGCATCGGCACGCTCCTGAGCGAAGCGCGGGCCGCCGTGCAACTTGAATGCGGCCGGATGCCGCGCGATCTCCTCCATCCAACCAGCGACCTGGTATTTTGCTCGGGATTCACGAATAGCGCTATCGAGGGCCCCTCGACCAAGGACAGAGACGATGAACAACAGGCCTAAGAGCAAAATGATCGCGAACGCGAGTAGCAAATGGTGATAAAACGCCAGCAGCAACAGACCAATCCCCATCTGAAGGACCACGGCGATGCCGTCAAGCAACAGCGTGGCTGTGGATTTTTGCACCGTCAGAACGTCAAAAAATCGATTCACCAGCTCCGGGCCGTGCTGACGATCATAAGCCTTCAATTCAATACGTGGCAGCCGGTAGGCCAGTTCCGCGACGACCCGAACAAAGATACGCTGCTGCAGGAACTCCACGACAACGGTTTGCACACTGCGCAGCACGGCCGCCACGCCAAGACTCAGAAAGAGAGCAAGACACAACACGATGAGCTGCTGCAACAGGGTCGCCATGGCCGCCGTGTTGACAACCGCCATCGCCGTGATGGGTATGGCGAGGCTCAAGACGCCTACACCGATGGAATACAAAACGACCAGACTTACATCGCGCTTTTCCTCTAGTATCAGTCGCCAAAGACGTCTGGACGGCGAAAGTCCATGACCATGATGCTCGTGATGCTCCGCGGAAGTCGAATCCGTCTGTGAATCACTGAAGGGAGTCGTCGGTTGCGCGATCAGCCACTCCACAACAGAGTCAGCGTCCGCAACGCCGATCGTTCGCGCAAAAGCATCCGCGTTCAACGTGGGCGCTTCGGCATCCGAGGCCAGACGTGCGAATCGGCCCGAGCCAAGCTGGTAGTCGATCAAGAGAAACCACCGTGCGGTTCCGTCGATGGTCACTGCGAAAAGTGCCAATGGCAAGTTTGGCTCGACCGCCGCGAACGCCTCTCGAATTGATAACCGTCGCGTCAGAAGCTGAATGCCGATGGCCTCTGCCGCGCGCGTAAGCCTTTTACGAGCCGCACGTGATTCCGTAGGCGATATCTCTGATTCAGCCCGGCGGATCGCATACCCAGCAGCGATGGGATCAAAAGATTGCCCCAGAGCTTCGGCAAAACGCCGCAGAAGCAGTAGGCTATCGTTGTTCATTCCAGTCGAACTGGGTGTTGTTATTGGTTTCGCCGGAGCTTCCGGAAAGGATTCATCAGTAGACATAAAAAATTCCCAGCGTTGAATTTCGTCTGTCGAAAACAGCCCGGCAGAACAATGTGAGCCGGGCGAATGGCTGAGCGACAGTAATTGAAATACGAACTACTCCCACTCTTTGAGTGCTTTGCCAATTGCTTTTCGTAATTCGTCTGACTCCATGGCATCTTTCTCCAGAAACTGGGTCGCATCCAGTAGCCAGGAAGCAATTCCCGGCTGGCGAATCGAATAGAAGACGCGACGTCCCTCTCGCCGCTCAGAAACGAGTCGCTTGGCGCGCAAAACCATCAAGTGTTGCGATACCCCCGAGTGACGAATGCCTAGGGACTCCTGCAGAGAGCTTACGTCCTGTTCGCCGCATCGCAATTCTTCGATGATGCGGATGCGATGGGGATGCGACAGAACGCCCAAGAAATCAGCGAGCTCCTTCGTTACAAGATCGCGGTGTGACATTTGCGAGCATCCTTTTGTCCCGTTCATATTCATTAATCAGATTATTGATCCGGTGCACTGACGCTCAAGGCATCACGTGACCGCCCTCACGATCATCTCCAGAACCTGGAAAATCAAAGTGATTTTTTCAAGTGCTCATGACAAGCTTCTAAAAATCTACCTGAGATGTTCGTGCAACTCGCAGATAGCCCCTTGCCTTCATCAATTCGACAATAAGGCGAACGCTCTCGTCCACGC
>CAZAFH010000188.1:0-8967 GCA_964484265.1 uncultured Singulisphaera sp. | reverse complement strand
TGATGCCTGGTGAGCGCGCCGACATCATTATCGACTTTTCAGGATTAGAGGGCCGAACGCTGATTTTGAAGAATCACGGCCGCGCACCATTCCCCGATGGGGCTCCACCCGACGGGGCGACGGTGGGACGCATTCTTCAGTTCCGAGTGGGACCGTCCACGTTGGCAGGGGCCGACGCGAGCTACAACCCGGCTCATGGCGGCGCGCTCCGCCCACCCATGCGTCGGTTGGTGAACCCGGCCACGGGGACGCTGGCCGTCGTTCCTTCGAAAACGCGCCAACTCACCCTGAACAACATGATGGGTGCTGGCGGAATGGAAATGGTTGAATTGCTGCTGAACAATACGAAGATGTCCGGCAAACGTGCCGATGGAACGATCCGAACGGATTTTACGGCCGTCACGGTGGGAGGCATAACGGAATATGTGTCCGAGTTGCCGGCTGAAGGCGAGACCGAGGTCTGGGAAATCGTCAACCTGACAGCCGATGCCCATCCGATCCACACGCACTTGACGCAGGTTCAGTTGATCAATCGGCAGAAGATCCATCTGAACCGGTACAATAAGGCCTACGAGGGGTCGTTCCCCGGCGGCACCTCTATGTTTGGCGATGGTCCACCGTTGACGTATGCGCCTTCCGTCGCTTCTGGATTGAAATACGGAGGGAATCCGAATATTCAGCCATACCTGCATGGCCCCGTACATCCTCCGGAAGCCAACGAAGCCGGATGGAAAGATACGGTGATCGTGTATCCGGGCCACGTCACTCGTATCGCCGTACGCTTCGCGCCGACAGACACGGCAGCCGGCCTGGCCGGAAACTATGCCTTTGATCCAGATGCCGGTACGCATGGATTCGTATGGCACTGTCATATCCTCGACCATGAGGACAATGACATGATGCGGCCGATTAAAGTCAGCGCTGCACGAGGTGCGGCAAGAACCTATGTGATGGGCGTCGATTACTAGGCTAGAGTGGGAGAGGAAGACCAACCTTAAAGGCGTCGAGCAGTCCAACGCGAGACTGCTCGACGCGCAAACAGATCTCGGTGACAGCGGGGATGGTGCGATGGGTGAGAGGCGAAGAGTTCGGGATTGAAACGCTGGTCATGGATGGGCAGGTGCAAGCCCATCTCAGTGCCTATATCCGAAAGAGGACTGTGGCCCTATGAGATGTGACCGGCCCACGCGTCAAACGAGTCTACCAGACAGGCGAAACGAGCGACCACGACATGGAACGGCGAGACGAGCGCTTCGCACGAATGGTCAGTCTGCTTCATGAGAATCCGACGTCTCTAGATATTAACCCTACGTGTTCCCGTGACAGCAAAATTCACCCAAATTCACCTGAATTGGACTGAGCCCAACTGAGCGCGAAAACCAGCCATGCGCAGCTCCTGGAGCGGGGTTTCACGGTTCTGACGAGGACTTATGGGGACGGGTCGGAAAGGCTTACAAACCCTCACAGCGGCGCGTCTCGCAGCGCATTCCGTAGGGCCTTAATCGTCAACGGCGCGTTCCCTTCGCTGCGGTTGTTGACCAAAACGTACGCCCGGCGATTTTCTCCGACCGCCTTCTTCACCAGCTCCACGGCGTCTCGCCGCATCTCTGGCAGCTCTTCCACAATCTTCGTGTACGGTTCTGCTCGTTTCTTCGCGGCTTCATAGGAGATCTTAAGCGGCGTCAGGAGGCGCAGGACCGTGAAGGGTGCCGTGAAGCGTTCCTCCATCCGTTGATGCTGCTCCCGTAACGGCGGCATGTAGGACCAATGGTTGTAGACATGCGCGACTCCGTGATTCTCTAAGACCTTGCGATAGTCAGGACCCAGCAAGCCCGCGTTGCGAATTTCGATCGCATAGAGAAAGTCCCTGGGGAGTTGGCTGAAGAAAGTGTCCAGTCGCGAGCAGAACTCCTCACCCGACATCCCGTGCCGTTGGAACTCGAACAAGAATGGGCCGGTGTGTGGTTCAAACTTCGCTTCTCGATAGGGGGTCAATACGAGGTCGTTGAAGAGCTTTGCATCCAGGAAGCGCGGATTCGGTTGTCCGGCCTTCGTGCCATACCGAGCTTGCTTCGCATAGGCCGGAATCGTGATCTCCTCCCAGACCTTGAAGCACATCTCAAAATCTTCGGGTATCTGATTGAGATAGTGTCGTAGTTGGTTGGCTGTCGGTGGACGGTAGAACGTGGAATCATTGCCGACCGTGCGAAAGCAGGGTTCACCGTTGTGGAGGTATTGGCAGTATTCTCCCAAACATTCCCGCGCAAAGGTGGTCTTCGCGTACTTCTTGAAGTAGACCTGTCCTTGCCAGCCTTCGTAGGTCCAGGTGGAAGTTCCGAACCGAATCAGCGGTGAGAGGGGCATGGAGAGGGAGTGTACTGGTTACACGCTTAGCTCCTCAAGCGGCTCACTCGATGCCGGGATTCCACCGGTGGTCAGGAGTTGTAGTGTTTTCATGGTGACCGTGACGGTCGCAAAATGCTCTTCCACCAAACCGGTCACCACATAGGCTTGGTTCGTCGCGAGCAGATGACAGTAATGCCTGTAGGTGGTGGGAAACACGGTGGCGTCATACATCCCGGTCTGATCCTCCAGCGTCATGAACTCCATCGGCTCGCCTTTCTTCGTGGAGACGATCTTCTCCGTCAGGAGCCACCCAATGAGGGTGACTTCTTGTCCCACATACTGATCCAAGTCTCTCGCGAGCGTGTGTGGGGTCGCAGCCAGCGCCTCCTTGAACAGGTCGAGCGGATGACAGCATAAGGGGAAGCCGAAGAGGGCGAGTTCGTGCTGTAGTGTCTTCTGGGCTGAATACTCCGTTGGGATTGGGATGGAACTCGGTGGCTTGGTCGCCTGCGCAGCGAAGACACGCCAGAGCAGGGCTGGTCTGGTGAGTTCACCGGCAATCGAATCAAAGCATCCGGCTTTGATCAACAATTTGGCTTGGGTGTAGTCCAGTTTCACGCGACTCAGAAAATCTGACAGCGATCGGTAGGGACCGTGCTGTTCTCGTTCGGCAATGAGCTGCTTGGCGAGATTTTCTTGAAGGCCTTTGATCTGCATCAGTCCCATGCGAACGGTGGTTTCTGATCCGGTGTAGGTCCACACACTCGCATTGATGTCCGGCGGCAGGATGGTGAGGCCCATCCGTCGTCCCTCTGACAAATACGCAAAGGCCGAGTAATAGCCGCCTTGATTGCTCACGACGGCGGCAACGAATTCCGCCGGATAATGCGCTCTGAGATAGGCGGCCTTGAAGCTCACTTGCGCATAGCTCGCACTATGCGGCTTACAGAAACTATAGCCCGCGAAGCTCATGACCATGGCCCAGATCGAGTCGATCACGCGACAGTTCACACCACGGGCCATCGCTCCCTGATAGAACTGGCGTTGATAGTCTCGCAGTTGCCGTTCCTTGTGCTTCTTGCTCAACACCTTCCGAAGCTGATCACCATCTTCAACCGAGAGTCCACCCAAGGCGGCCGCCACGTTCATCACATCTTCCTGATACACCATGATGCCGTGGGTCTCCGCGAGTACTTCATCAAGCAAGGGATGAAGTGACTGATACTGCTGCCCATGGGCCCGACGCACAAATTCATCGGCGAACACATTCGCCGCGGGGCGGATGATCGACGACACCACCACGAGATACTCAAAGACATCGGCCACGGCACGTCGCTCTGGTGGCATTCCACCCCAGAGCTTCTTGAGTAACAGCCTGGTTGCGGGAGATTCCACATAGAAGCAGCCCATCGTCTCACCCCGACGAATCAAGTCATTGGTGGCTGGATCAGTGAGTGGGTCCCAGGTCGCATAGTCGATGACATGTCCCGTGTTGCGAGTGATGGCCACGATGGCGTCACGGATGACGGCGAGCGAGCGATTGCCTAAGAGATCGATCTTGACGAGTCCCGCGTCTTCGGTTTGATCTTTCTCCCATTGGATCACCGGCAGGTTTGACGCGGAGATCTCAACCGGAACATAGCGTCGGATCTCATCGGAGACCAGTACGACGCCACCAGGATGGAGCCCCAGATTTCGGAAGTGGCCGTCCAATTGCGTTGACCAGTAAAGAATCTCCGGCCAGGGGCTTCTGAGGTTCAAGGCCCTGCAGACATCCCGCGCCCAGTCTTTCACCGTCATCCCCGGTTGCACATCGACGAAGTCCGCTCGTCGCTGGAGAAAGTTCAACGCCTTGCCGATCTCACCGGCCGGCAGGCCATAGACCTTCGCAATCTCGCGCAAGGCCGCACGTGTGGCCAGCTGGTTCTGATTGGCGACCATCGCGGCGTGCTGATGCCCATACTGCTGAAAGACCCATTCGAGAATGGCAGGCCGCTCATCCCAGGGAAAGTCTACGTCGATGTCGGGCGGATCATGCCGACCGGGATTGAGAAACCGCTCAAAGAGGAGATTGTGCCGAATCGGGTCCACATGTGTGATGCCGAGACAATAGGAGACAATTGACGCCGCAGCGGACCCTCGACCACAGGTCCGTGGGGCTTGCCGCACGATCTCATCCACCACGAGAAAGTAGTCGGCATAGCCCTTGTCACGGATCACCATGAGTTCCTTTTCGATGCGCTCTCGGACTACGGGAGACAAGGCACCATAGCGCCAGATGGCGCCTTCGTAGGTCTTGCGGTGTAGTGTTTCAAAGGCGGCGCCTGAGGAGAGCCGACGGAAGGAGGGAAAGATAGTCTGTTTGAAGTCCCACTCGGTGTGGCACTGTTCGGCAATCTGCCGCGTGTTGGCGATGGCTTCCGGCACGTGAGGCAGATGTCGCGTGAGCACGGGTTCCGGCATCAGCGAGTGAGAGGGGAGCGCACAGTGGTCGGGCTTGAGTCGTGAGAGCGTCGTATTTTCGGCGATGGCCCGTAAGAGCCGATGGGCCTGATAGTCGGCCGAGTGAAGGAACGCGGCGCGGGTGGTGGCTACCGGCGGCAGTCTAAGTCGGCGGCTCACTGCGACCGTGTCTTGTAAGGTGAGACCCGGTGTGAGCTCGATGTAGAGATCCGTTGCCGACTCCGCCTGCCACGCAGTCACCGCGACAGGATCATCAGACAGCAACACCAGTCCCGTGCGATGCCGCGCCACGGTCTCGATGAACTCAAAGGACGCATCACAGTGACGCGCGGACAGAATCCGGCAAAGATTGCCGTACCCCGTGAAGTTCTTCGCGAGCAACACGGCCCGGTGCTGATCGGAGACGAGTTCCGCGCCCAAGATCGGCTTGAGTCCATGCTCGTGCGCGACTTCGAGATAGCGGATCGCGCCATAGAGTCCGTTGGTATCGGTGAGCGCGAGATAGTCTTGTCCTTGTGATTGAGCTGCCTGACAGAGGGCATCCAGCGTGGGCACGCCCCACATCGGCGAAAAGGACGAATGCGTGTGCAGGTGGACGAAGGCCACTTACCCACTCCTCCCATAGCGAATGGACTGTTCGCCAAAACGGGTATGGAGCTGATCGAGCGCGACGGCGAGCTTCTTGGCCCGCTCCTGCCGACGCTGGTCGTCGAGGGATCGGGTATCGAAGAGGGCACCTTGCTCGGTATACTCAGCTAGGCCTGTCACGCTCAAAGTCATGGTTCTCAAGCGAATCCGCCGACGCATGCATTTCTGAAAGAGTAATAGCACCACGGAAGACAGGTCATATTCCCAACAGGTCTCAGGTGTTAGGTGCTTGTGTTTGGTCACCTCAATGTGATCGCTATAGCGGATCGTGAGGGACAGACGGCCACAGACGCGACGCTGACTCCGCAGCATTCGACAGAGCCGTTGTAGCGCGTCGAGCAATCGACCGGTCAGCACGGGATCATCGATTTCATCTGGATCGAGAAGGACCGTCTCTTCGAGCCGGGGCTGACTCGACGGTGGCAACACCGGCAATGAATCAATCCCCAGCGCCCAGCGGGAGAGTTGTCCGGCATAGTCCCCCAGCGCCACTTCCAACGCGTCAACGGGACTCTCCGCCACGTCACCGAGCGTATCGAGGTTCAGATCATCGAGCCGCGTTAGCACTTGCCGCATGCAAGGCCGCTGCAAGCCCGGCAGGGTGCCCACCGACAGTGGTGCCATGAACACCGGCTCCGACCCTGGGCGGACATCATACAGTTCTGACGGCTGAATCAACGTCGCCGCAGTCTGAGCCACGAGCTTGTTGCTCCCCACACCGGCGACCCCGTCGAGGCGATATTGAGCAAGGACTTCATGTTGGACCTTTGTCGCGATGTCATACGCAGGTCCGAAGAGTCGACCAGTTCCGGTCACATCCATCACGAAGGACCCTGGCTGAACTGGTTCCCAGACCGGAGCATAGCGGCTCACGATGTGAAGCAACGACTCATCCGCCGTACGGATTCCAGCAGGATTCGGGGAAAGGACGTGCAGGGAAGAACAGATCCGTCGTGCTTGCTCGACGGACATTCCGATCCCAAGACCTTCTTGTTCGGCTTCAGCTGAGACCTCACGCAGACATGCCCGAGGGGTATTTAATGGAGCGATGGCGACTGGTCGCGTCGAGAGGCTGGGATCATGCAACCGCGCGACAGCGACTTCGAAGGCAGGAATCCCAAAGCAGACAATTTGGCGGTCCATGGTGCCAACAGCCGAGGCCTCACTTTCGGAGATGACGGATGACGCCGACGACAATGCCTTCGATCTGGAAGCTGTCCGACGGCTTGATGATGATCGGCTGCATAGCGTCATTGGCAGGGAGGAGTTCGACCGTGCTGCCCTTGCGGTGATAGGTCTTGATCGTGGCCTCGCCATTCACCAAGGCGATCACGGTCTGCCCATTGCGGGCAGTGGCTTGCTTCTGAACTACGACCACATCACCGGAGAAGATTCCTTCGTCCTGCATGGACATGCCCTTCACCCGAAGGGCGAAGGTCTCTCCACGACCGACCATGCTTTTCGGAACCTCGACGCGTTCCATCTGAGGAATCGGTTCAATGGGCGCCCCTGCCGCGACAACCCCAGCCAGCTGAATCTGCGAGGAGCTGAGTTGCATTAGGGCCAGTTCGACGGTCGTGGGGATCGGCACGATCTTCTGTTCGTACCGATTGATGGTCTGCCTCGTCACATTGAGGGTCTGCGCAAGGGTGTCCTGGGTCAATCCGAGAGAAGTCCGCACCTGTTTGAGTTCATGAGGCTGCATGTAACAAAATGTTACATTGGTTATGGAGTGCTGTCAACTGGAGGGCTGATCGAAGAAAAGAAAGGGATCGGCAACATGTTGTGGACGGAGAGCCTGTTGGTCATACGATAGGCCCCACTTGTGGATTAGGTGTCATGGGGCAAGCACTGTCCCTTCGATTGTGAAGGTGAGAGAAGGGCCAATAAATGGTGTACCCAACGCCACGATCTCAGGTTTTGTGCCCCTTACCCTACCTTTTCGGTATGGTGAATAATTCTGAACCCTCTCATAAGTGCCACTCGCGAGAGGTGTGTAGGTATGTCGGTCGGTTCGATCGACCAAATGTGTCGTGCATGAAGAAAAGGGCTGCTGAAGCGCCATGAATAACCTTTTGACAATGGATGAGGCCGCGAAGTATTTAGGCATATCCAAATTGACCCTGTACGGATGGGTCTCCGCGAGGAAACTGGGGTACGTCAAAATCGGACGGCTGGTGAAGTTCAAGCAAGCTCAGCTGGACGCCTGGATCGATCAGCACACGATCACACCACGGAGAGACAGCCATGGGACTCACTAAGCGGCGGGATAGTTACTATGTGGAGTTTCCGGTGATCGAAAGTGCGGACGGAAAATCATTGGTCCTCGCGAGTGGTGTACCCGGTGCCCGATGGAAACGCTGGAAGGTGGGGTGTCTCAATAAGACTGTTGCCAGAGAGATGGAAGCAGCGGTGAAGACTCGCTTGCTACTTGGTCACGAGAAAACCGAACAAGCCAAGCCTACGTTGTTCAAGGAATGGGCGATGGCCTACCTTGAGCTTGAGAGCGTGAGGACGCTTCGTTCTTTCATTGGCCGTTCCCATAGCATCAACACCCACCTCATACCCTTCTTCGGTCATCAGATCCTCTCTGAGATCCGACCGGAAGACATAGAAGCTTTCCGCAGCCAAAGAAAGAAGCCAAATGGCAAACCGGCCAGCACTCAGACCATCAACCATGATCACATCGCCCTGAAGCATTGCTTGAACGTGGCCATCAAGCGAGGACTACTGCAGGCTAACCCTGCTTCACGGGTAACCATACCCAACCCACAGAACGAGCGGGACCGAGTGTTGACCGAGGACGAATGGAGCCGGTTACATCACGCCGCGAAGCCACACCTCCGCCCGGTGCTCTTAACGGCCTACCAACTGGGCCAGCGATTCAGGGAGATTGTGTCTCTGACCTGGGACCATGTTGACCTCCGTAGGGGATTCATCACCCTTCGCAGTCATGAGACCAAGACGAAAACAGGCCGACGTATTCCCATGACGCCAGACGTTCGCGCAACCTTCCAACGCCTGGCTAAGGTTCGTAGTCTGTCGAATAACCACGTTTTCACCTACAAGGGCCGACCGCTTCAACGTATCAGCCGATCCTTCAGGACCGCATTGAGAGATGCTGGAATAACTGACTTTAGATTCCATGATCTCCGTCATTGTGCATCGACAAACCTACGACGCGCCGGTGTGGATACAGCAACCGCGATGAAGATTGTTGGTCACAAGTCAGAGAAGATGTGGAAGCGGTACAACTCAATAGAGGAGAGAGACTTGACTGAAGCCGCCTTGAAGGTGCAAAAGTATCTCCAAGATAACACTCCCGTAACACTGCCGGAAGTTATCGGGAAGGGCAATCCTTCCAAGTAGGCGAAATGTTTGAACGCGCCCGTAGCTCAGTCGGATAGAGCATCAGCCTTCTAAGCTGAGGGTCGCTGGTTCGATTCCAGCCGGGCGCACCAAACAGAGCTTCCTCAGACGGCGTACGTGTAGTGCTATATCGTGATTGCC
>CAZAFH010000187.1:0-9042 GCA_964484265.1 uncultured Singulisphaera sp. | reverse complement strand
ACACATCGGTTTCAGACGTTTGACAAGGTATCAATCCTGGCCGCGTGAAGTATATCTCGATTTTTTTCAAATATTCCGCTTGCGTATTCCTTTCAATAACGATAATTTCACTACAATTTCCTCACCAATCCGTAATAAAGTAAGATTCGCCATGAAAATCAGGGGGTCGGTTGCCAACATTAATGGGCTGATTGCTATGACGCATGGTCATGTCGATCAAGAGTCCCTTATTTCTCGCAACGCCATAATTGTAATCCCGAATCAATGGCGAAGCGGGCATTTTGCCCTTTTGCATTTGGCAATCGACGCACGCCCTTGGGCTATGACCTGTGTATAATAGTAGATGAAAGTCGTTTGACGATCGCGTTTTCCGAAACGAGTTGAGATTCACCCAACAAACATGTCGACTTTCTGTTGGGTACTGACGACAACGTTTGTATTCTTGTTTTATTTTGTGAAATATCACCGTTCGCCCCGAAAATGAGCTACAGTTGAATCGGCGTGTTGGGCCCCGTTTCACGTCCTATCGAAAATTGGCTTCCCCCAAGACTTCGAGGTCAAATCATGAAGATCAGTCTGATGGTACAGTCCACGGGCGCGGCATCGGGAAAGTCTCTGCCCATCACGACTCCGCAGTTCATTATCGGCCGCGATCCGCAATGCAACCTTCGACCGGCCAGTGTGATGATTAGCAAGAGGCACTGCGCGGTTCTCGTCAAGAACGATCAGGTTTTTCTTCGCGATTTTGACAGCACCAATGGAACCTTCCTAAACGACAAACCCGTGAAGGGCGAGGTGGCGCTCAGCGATGGCGATATCCTCAAGGTCGGGCCCCTGGCATTCAAGGTTTCGATCGAGGGGTTGCCCGCGCCGAGCAAGCCGACGCCGCCGCCGAAATCGAAAAACAGCGAACTGACGCCGGACGAGTCCGACGCGGCCGCCTATCTCGCGTTCGCCGACGAGGAAGGCGACGTGAACGTCGAATCCTCAAGCAATTCACAGGAATCCGTACCAGGCGGCACGACGGCGATGGAGATCCCGGCTTTTCTCAACGAAACTACGGCTCAGGCAACTGCCGAAACGCAAACTCACGAAAAGCCGAAAGAGGAAGCCAAGCCCGCCGCCAAGCCCTCTTCCAAAGGCGGCGCCGGCGATGCCGCCAAGGCGCTGCTCGAACGCCTGCGGTCGGGCAAGCGGAAATAATTCGAGGCGAATTCAAACAGCGGCACGGATGCTTCGACCAGATGACGCATGAACCATTCCGTGCCTGATTCATTTCCTTCCCGCGCCCGTTCATTGCGAAAATCGATTATCGCCTGGTTCGGTGCGAACGCTCGGCCATTGCCCTGGCGCGAGAATCGCGACGCCTACCAAATCTGGATCAGCGAGGTAATGCTTCAGCAAACTCAGGTGGCTACGGTCATCCCGTATTTTCACCGATTCCTTGCGGCCTATCCAACGCTTGCGGATTTGGCCAACGCCAACGAGCACGACGTTCTGCGTTTATGGGAAGGTTTGGGCTACTATCGACGTGCCCGCGACTTGCTCAAGGCGGCCCGCATTCTTCATGAAGCGGGATTCGACACGGTTCCCAATGACGTAGAGCGAGTGAGTTCATTGCCCGGCTTCGGGCGATACACGACCAACGCGGTGCTTTCCCAGGCCTATGACGCGCGATTGCCGATCCTGGAAGCGAATAGCATTCGATTGCTCTGCCGGCTGTTCGGCATCGAGACCGATCCGAAGAGCACGACGACGCAGAAACAGCTCTGGCAGCTGGCGGAATCGTTGTTGCCTCAAAAAAATATCGGACATTTTAATCAGGCTCTGATGGAGCTTGGAGCGTTGGTATGCAAGCCAGCTCCTGTTTGCGTTCAATGTCCGTTGAAGCGTCATTGCCAGGCTAATCAGCAAGGGCGAACGTCTGAGATTCCGCTTCGCGCAAAATCCAAGCAGATCACCGCGATCACCGAGGTGGCCGTCGTCATTGTGCGTGGCGATTGCGTGCTGCTCGTACGACGCCCGCCCGTTGGCCGCTGGGCGAATCTCTGGGAGTTCCCGCATGAGCCGCACGCGGATGCTAGTGATCGTCGAGCGACGGTTGCACGCTTGCTGAACGAGATGGGCATTACGGCAACGATCGATGCCGAGATTGCGACGATTTGCCACAGCGTGACACGATTCCGCATTACGCTTACGGCATTGTGTGTTGCCTATCAATCCGGATCGTTCCTTACGACGCAGTATCCCGAGCATGCCTGGGTTCGTGTTGACGAATTGGCCGGTTTCCCGCTCAGCGCTCCTCAACGCCGTCTGGCGAAGGCCCTAGTCTCGTCAAACCTCCCATTTTTTCGCGTTGCAATGTCGCGCTGACAAAGCGCTCAAATCACGCTATACGCCTGCCGAAACGGAGTTATCCATCGAATGGAAGGGGCTAGGCAATGCGGTTCCTCGGCCTGGCAGTCATATTGTTGGCATGCCTGTTTGCGGGAAACGGATGCACGCGCTGGAAGCTGTTCAAGCGAGGCCAGCCCGAAGTCATTCCTGCAGTCGGCCCGCGAGTTGGCACGGCCGCGCCGGATCTCGCAGGCGTGGATTTCGACGGCGTCAAATTCAAGCTGAGCGACTATCGCGGCAAAGTCGTGATGATCTCGTTCTGGGCAAGCTGGTGTCAGCCGTGCATGAAACTCGTGCCGCACGAGCGCTACATCGTCGAGAAATATCGCGGCAAACCGTTTGCCATGATCGGCGTCAATTACGACGACGACCTCGATTGCGCACGCAAAGCCATGGCGCGGCACAGCATCGCCTGGCGTACCATGCAGACCGCCAACGAATGGGATCACCTACGCTCGCAGTGGAAAGTCAGCGGCTTGCCCACCGTTGCAATCATCGATGCCGACGGCGTCATCCGCTCGATCCGCGTCGGCGGCGTAATCGATGAACACATTCTCGACGGTCTACTGAAAGCGGCGAAATAGCCAGAATTCTTCAAAATCGCTATTGGCTGATACGCACGCGATTGCCGTCAATGGTCAGTTTTCCCTGCGAGAAGAGACTTATCGCTTCCGGATAGGCGTCGCATTCCGCCTCGAAGACGCGAGCCGCCAGCGATGCCGGCGTGTCGTCATCGCGCACCTCGACGACCCTTTGAAGGATGATCGGGCCGTGGTCGTACTGATTGTCCACGAAATGCACCGTGCATCCGCTGACTTTCACGCCCATGGCAATCGCCGCTTCGTGAACGTGATGGCCATAACATCCCTTGCCGGCGAAGGCTGGGATCAGGGCAGGGTGGATGTTCATCGTTCGACCCTGAAAATCGATAGGCACTTCGATCAACTGCAAAAATCCCGCGAGACAAACCAGTTCCGCATTCGCCGATCGGCAGAGATCGAAGATACGCGTGCTGAATTCCGCGACCGAAGCACACTCTTTGCGCGAGACCGTGAAGGCCGGAATCGCCTCCTTGCGGGCACGCTCTAGCCCGTAAGCATCGGAATTATTGGAAATGACTGCGACGATTTTCGCGTTCAGCCGGCCATCGTTGACGCGGTCGATCAGATTTTGCAGGCTCGTGCCGGACTTGCTCAGCAGCACGGCAATGCGAATAGGATGGGTCATCATATTCTCGATGCTGCACCGGGATCCCCGAAGTTCGCTGCGCTCACTTCAGGGCTTGATGTTCATGCGCCGAAGATGCGCTGTGTGTTCTCGCGCAGCAATTGGCGAGCCAGCGCGATCGCCTGCGTCTCGGTGTAGACGCCAGGCCGAACGAAATCGTCCGCCAGGATTTTCGCGAGGATCCGCTTGTACATATTGTACTTCGGCAGAATGAATTCCAGTTTGTAGGCGTCAGAATAATAGCCGATTTGTTTGGTCTTGGGCACCGCCAGCAAACGGGCTCGCGTATCGGGTTCAATGTACGACGGGATATTTGAGTACCACCAGTGGCCATTGGTGACGACATTCGGGAAGATCCACGAATAGCTGACGAGTTCCTGATTCTGCACGCTCGTCAGCACTGAGATCGGGAAGGTCACCTCGGGGAATGCGTTAAACAGCTCCGCGTATTGGATCAATGACGTCCGCTGATCGAACAGATCCTGTCCCTGAAAAACGCCTGCCTGGTAAACACGCCGATTGACGCCGATCATCAGGTCGAACGGCAACTTGAACTCACGGCAAAGCTCTGCGAGCGTCCAAAACACGCCATTGGCACAGGTTCGGCGGATTGCCGTGTCCGTTCTGCCGGTGATGAGTTCGCCCAGCGCGTTTGTGAGGTCGAGAGGCGTCACTGCGGAAGGAGCGAAATCGGGCGGCAGCGAGATCGCGCATGCTTTTGCGTTGTTTTTCACGAAATGCTCGAACAATTTCGCCAGTGCCTCGCGAAGCTGCTCAGCGTTGGTTGCGTCGATACCGCTTGCCTTGTGCAGGCGTTCTCTCACCTCGGGCTTTCCAAGGTGGAAAACGAGATCGTCGGTACGCAGGCAAGGCACGTAAAGTTGGGTATCGAAGCCGGCGAGCGGGTCGTCGAAGTCATTCGTCAAAAAGATCTTCTCGACGTTGGTCTTTTTCAGCACCTGCTTTTCCCAGTCGGGCTGTGCCATCAGGCGATCCGCCGCATCGCACAGTGCATCGCAGTGCTCCGGTCCGACACGATTGCCCTGGAAGCCCAAAAACGCCTGTGCAATTTCCACGAACCAACTGTACTGAGCGGTATTGTCGATCCGCGGCAAATGTTCAAGGATGGCGCGATCACGCTCACGGACCGGGATCTCTTTTCCGAGTGCCGACTGGTTCATGCCCGCAGAGTGGGCAAGCTCAGTGTAATAGTGGTAGCCAAGAATGTCGTCCAACGACTTCGAAGCAGCCGCATGAGGATTGATGTGCGAGTGCGGGTCGATTAGCGTGATCTTGGAAATCTCGGTATACAAATCGCGCGTGAGTCGGTCGATAATTGGCATGGCGTCACTCAGGCTCCGGTTCAGCGTGGATGCACGAACTTTACAAAATCCGATTCATTCTTTGGAAAAAATTACAGTTTCCATTGTAAAATCCAACCCACCGGCAAAAGTTTCCCCGGCGGAAAGAACGATGTCGCATTCAGCCTTGCCGTGACGAATCAACACAACTCTTTTCTGCCAAGAAGGTAACGGCAAGATCCGCGATTTGTTTCGCAAGTTTTTCGTCTTTTGGCACGCTCATTGCTCTACTTAACACGGCAAGAAAATACGACGAACCCCCGGAACAGAATGCCTTCCCCCAAGGCAACGTTCGTCGCGATGAGTTGCCAGGTTCCGCGACCCAAGGCCCGACCCCCGTGGGCCTTGGGTTCTTCAACCCCGAACGGAACCACCCCCTGTCACACTCCTTTCCCCCACCACTCCCCAAACCACCGTTCACCGCATCCCTCCCTCTCCCCGGGAGGGATGCTCTTTTTTCGTTTCATGGATAAGAAAGATACCAACAAGCCCAGGGGTGAGCGTAGCGAACCCCTGGGATCGCAGCGACAATTACCCCAAGGTTTCGGTACGTAAACGGGAGCCAACATGCCATTTGATGTCGTTACGTTCGGCGAGGCGATGATTCGCTTGAGTCCGCCGAACTTCTTGCGGTTTGAACAAGCTCAGAGCCTCGATCTGCGCGTCGGTGGCGCCGAGTTGAACACGGCGGTCGGGCTTGCACGCCTGGGCCGATCGACGGCCTGGGTGTCGCGCCTGACGAACAATCCTCTGGGGCGATTGATCGCCAACAAGGCGCGCGAAGGCGGCGTCTCGACGGATCACATCGTCTGGACGAACGAAGATCGCGTCGGGTTGTACTTTCTCGAATTCGGCGCCGCTCCGCGAGCTTCGAGTGTCGTCTACGATCGCAAGAACGCCGCCATCGCGGGTCTTACGGCCGGGACGGTTCCGTGGGCGACAGTGTTCGCCGGCGCGAAATGGTTCCATGTCACTGGCATCACGCCGGGGCTGAGCGCGTCGGCAGCCGAGACGACCAAGGAATCGCTGGTCGCCGCCAAGGCCGCGGGTTTGCAGACGAGCGTTGATCTCAATTATCGCGTCAAATTGTGGACACCCGAGCAAGCCGGCAAGTGCATGAGCGAATTGATGGCTTACACGGATGTGCTCATCACCTCCGAAGAGGACATCGAGCGCGTCTTTGGCATCAAGGGAAAGAACTACGAGGAAGCCGCCGAGCTAACCGCGAAGAAGTTCAACATCAAGACGATCGCCATCACGCTGCGCGAAAACCCGCTGGTTTGGCGAAATTCCTGGTCGGCGATGGTGCTGCACGGCGGCAAAGTGCTGCGAACGAAGACATACGAGCTGGAAATCGTCGATCGCCTCGGCGCTGGCGATTCGTTCGCCGCCGGCTTTATTCATGGCGCGCTCGACGGCGACCTTCAACGGGCGCTCGATTTTGGCGTCGCCGCCAGCGCTCTTAAACATTCGATCCCGGGCGATTTCAACTGGATCACGCGCGAGGAAGTAGAGGCGATGCTCAAGGGCGGCGGACTGCGGATTAGTAGGTGATCGGCAAGCCCAAGGGCGAGCGCAGCGAACCCTTGGGATAATCCAGCGGCGATCCCAAGGATTCGCTGCGCTTCCCCTTGGGCCTGGATGATACCATGATCACACCCGTTGCCACGCCCGTCAATCCTGTGCGCGTACTTTCGGTTGATGCCTTTCGCGGTCTCGTCATGCTGTTGATGATGGACAGTGTGTTGCAGATCAGTCGGATTTATCGCGATTACTTCGCCGACAGTCCGGTCTGGGCCACACTGGCGTTTCACACCGAGCACGTGGCGTGGACCGGTTGTTCGCTGCACGATCTGATTCAGCCCTCGTTTTCGTTTCTCGTCGGCGTGTCGCTGCCGTTCTCCATCGCCAATCGCGAGCAGAAAGGGCAGGGCTTTTTCTGGATGCTCGGCCATGCCGTCTTTCGCGGTTTGTTGCTGATGTCCTTGGGCATTTTCCTGCGTTCGACGAATGCTCCGATCACGAACTGGACGTTCATGGACACGCTCACGCAGATCGGCATGGGCTACGTCTTCCTGTTTCTCCTTGCGTACTCGCGCCGGCAACTCGTGCTCTGGATCGCGTTCGTGTTGATCGTCGTCGGCTACTGGGCGGCGTTCGCTACCTACCCGCTGCCGCCTGACGATTTCGATTACGCCAAGGTCGGAGTGAAAGCGGACGATCCCGGCAAGATGGAAGGGTTCCTGGCTCACTGGAACAAGAACGCCAATTTGGCCGCCGATGTCGATATCTGGTTTCTCAATCAGTTTCCGCGCAAAAAGCTCGAGAAAGGGCAACTCGTCGATAATCCGTTCACTCACGAACGCAGCGGCTACACGACGCTCAACTTCATCCCAACTCTCGCAACAATGATCCTTGGCGTCATCGCTGGCATGTGGCTTCGGCTCGGTGTTTCGCAGGGGTTGAAGTTCACGCTTCTCGTCATCGCGGCGGCTGCCGGGATTGGACTCGGCGAGTTGAGCGAGTTTCTTGGCGTATGTCCCGTCGTCAAAATTATCTGGACGCCAGCGTGGGTTCTGTATTCCGGAGGCTGGGCTTTCGCGTTTCTGGCTTTCTTCTATCTCGTGAACGACATCATCGGTTTTTGGCATTGGAGCTATCCGCTCCTCGTCATCGGCGCCAATTCGATCGTCGCCTACGTAGCGTATCACACGTTGAGGCCTTTCATCGTCAGTTCGTACAAGACGCACTTCGGGCCGGATGTTTTTCGTTTTCTCAACGAGCGATACGACGCAGTTCGGTGGGAGCCTATGGTGCAAGGCGCGTTTGTACTTCTGACACTGTGGCTCATGTTGTTGTGGATGTACCGCAATAAGTACTTTGTGCGAATATAATAGCTGTTTCCATTGTTGTTTTCGTTAAGCGTTCGCGAACAACATTCGGAGTTGAAATTGGGAATGCGAGCGCTAAACGTAAACGAGATACGGGATCTATCACCATGAAAATCGAAGGCATTATTCCCCCCGTTGCAACGCCGATGAAGGATAACGAAGACCTCGATATCCCTCGGCTCAAGTGGTTTCTCGACCACCTCATCGCCAACGGCGTGCACGGCATTTTCGTGCTGGGCACGAATAGCGAGTTCTACGCGCTTGACGACGCCGAGAAGCAGGAGGTCATCGCCACCGCTGTCGAACATGTGCGAGGCCGGGTGCCTGTGTATGCCGGCACGGGAGCCGAATCGACCCGCGAAACGATTCGGCTGACACGCATGGCGGAGAAGGAAGGCGTGGATGGCGTGAGCATCATTACGCCGTACTTCGTCATTCCGAACCAGCAGGAAATTTTCGACCACTATCGCCGCATCGCCGAGGCGACCAAGCTGCCGGTGATGCTGTACAACAATCCGGCGACGTGCGGCGGCGTCAAGATCGATCCGGAAACGGTCGGCCGATTGGCGGAGATTCCGAACATCCTCGGCGTCAAGGATTCGTCCGGCGATTTGACGAACACGCTCGAATATCTGCGTGTCGTGCCGGACCGATTCAGCGTACTGATGGGGCGTGATACGCTTATCTACTCCGCATTGGTTTTGGGAGCACGCGGGGCCGTGCCAGCGACGGGAAACATCGCTCCGCAGTTGCTGGCGGATATTTACAACAAGTTCGTCAAGGGCGATCTCGCCGGCTCTCTCGAAGCACAGCGCAAGCTGCATCCAGTACGCATGGCGTTGACGCTCGGCACAGCGCCGGGCGGGGTGAAGGCAGCATTGCTGGCGCTGGGGCTTTCGATAGGGCCGAGCCGTGGGCCGGTCGCACCGCTGCCGCCGGACAAAATGCAGAAAATGCGAGCGGCGTTGCAAGCGGGCGGATTGTTGCCGAAGGGGTAATGGGATGTGGTGGCAAGCTCAGGGGTTCGGATTACCTCACCACTAGGCTGGTCTGATGAAAAATTATTGAAAACTCGCACTGACGAGACAGTATCCAACGTCCGAAATCGTTACGCGAAGTGCTCCCTCTCCCTCCGGGAGAGGGTTGGGGTGAGGGCTACTCGGCCT
>CAZAFH010000186.1:0-9457 GCA_964484265.1 uncultured Singulisphaera sp. | reverse complement strand
CGAGCACCCTCGGCACGGCGGAAGCCATCTCGACCAAGAAGGTCGGCTCGTCCGCTTCGGTCTGCGTGACGGGCGGCACCCCCATCGGCGCTGCGATGGACATCAAGCTCGGCCTGCAACCGGGCTCGCTAATCGATTCGAGCGACCGGGACACGTTCTTCGACGTCGTGAAGCCGACGCGCTTCAAGTTCGAGCCGGAATTCTCCTTCTTATGGAACCCGGCCAACGCGCAGCTCATGTCGCTCTACACGGCGGCGACGACCAACGCACCGATCGAGTTGTTCATTCTCGACGGCGCCTACACCGAGGTCGGGGCCTGGGGCGTTCACTCGGATTGGGCGATAAACGGCTTTCCCGTCGATGCCAAGCTCAAAGACGGCCAGCAGGTAACGGTCAAGCTGACGCCGCACGGCGACGGGACGATCGCGCCCGATTTCTACACCGTTCCGGCGCCTTGATGATTGGGAGTGAATTGCATGAAGTCGTTCATCGACATCGCCTCGCGAACCTTCGTCGATCTGCGCGGGCGGACCTGGGAAATCAACCTTACCTGGTCGACGTTCGAGCGCGTCAAGCGCGAGGCGGGCTTCGACCTGGAGCAACTGATCCCGCACGAGGGGACGGCCAAAGAAGCGCTGCTCAAGACGCTGCAAGGCCTGCTCTTCAACGTGCGGCAGTTCTACGGCGTCCTCTGGGCGATCTTTCGACCGCAGTGCGAGGCCGCGAACATCACGCAGGACGACTTCGGCGATGCCTTCAGTGGCGAGACGTTCGAGAAGGCGTTCGCCGCCCTGATCGGAGGGCTCGTCTATTTTTTCCCGACCCAGGCTCAGAAGGAAGCACTGACGGGCGTGATCGAGATGATGCTGCGGATGTCGCAGGCGGCGACGAAGCGAGCGAAAGCGGAGATCGAGAAGATCGACTACGACCAGGCGGCGAGCGAGTACATCGCTCACTTGAAGAAGTCGTTTGGCGTGCCGCCGGAGCCGCCGGCGTCGTCGACCCCGGCCCCTACAGCCTGAGACGGTTGGTCTGGATGGCCCGCGGACGCGAAGAGCTGGAATGGGAGCGGGCGTCGCATCTGATGGCCATCGTGTTTAACGGCCAGGCGGCCATCGCATCGGCGTTCGATGGCGTGCGGCGGTCGATCATGGAGCCCCGCGAGTTCAACCCGTTCATGCAGGACGGGACCAAGAGTAACGCGGCACGCGAAGACGGGCACGACGAGGCCCGCGAAATCGTCGAACGGGAGACGGCGAAGACGCATGGCGAGCAGCAAAGCGAGTATTGAAGCCGGTCGTGGACACGTCACGTTGTCCACCGACAAAAGCCAGCTCGAGAAGGGACTGGACGAAGCGGCCGCGCGTTTCCGTTCGTGGGGCACGGCGATCATGGCCATCGGCGCCTCGGTCACCGCGATGGGCAGCCTGGTCGTCGGCCCGATCCTGGCGTTCGCGGGCATCTTCGCCGAGGTTGGCGACGATATGGCGAAGATGGCGACCCGCACCGGCGTCACCGTCGAGGCGCTCTCCGAACTACGCCACGCCGCCGGCCAGAGCGGCGCGACGGCGGAAGACCTGGAGAAGGGCTTTGTCGGCCTGGCCAAGTTCATGGACGAGGCGGGCCAGGGAAGCGCCAGCGCGACCCGTCGCCTCAATGACCTTGGGCTGTCCTTTAGCCAACTCGGCGGCATGTCGCGCGACCAGCAGATCGAAGCGCTGGCCGACGCGATCAGCCGGGTCGAGGACCCTGCCCAGCGCACCGCCATCGCGATGGACATCTTCGGCAAGTCGGGCAACAAGCTGATGCCGATGTTGATGGGCGGGGCTGCCGGCATCCAGCAGCTTCGTGAGGAAGCGCGACGACTCGGCCTGACGATGAGCACCGAGGATGCCCAGGCGGCCGAGGCATTCGGCGACGCCATGTCGAATCTGAAAAGCCAGTCCACGATGCTCATGTTCCACATCGGCGCGGCATTGGCCCCAACGCTCACCAGCCTGATGCGGAACGTCTCGGAGGTCATCGGGTTCGTGATCGCCTGGACGCGCGAGAACCGCGGCCTGTTCCTGGCGATCTTCGCCGTCGGCGTGGGCATCATGGCCCTCGGCGCAGCGATCACCTTCATCGGCGGCATGGTCTACGCAGCATCGTTCGCGTTCACGTTCATGAGCGGGGCGATCGGCATTGTCGGCGGCGTCATTTCGACGTTCATTTCCCTGGCGTCGGGCGGGTTCGGCCTCTTGACCGTCTTGTCGTGGGGCTGGGGAGCGGTGACCTTCACCGCTGGCATGCTCGCGACCGGGGCGCTGCTCGCGTACAAGGTCGGGTTGCTCGCCTTGACGGCGATCTCGTGGGCATGGAACGCTGCCGGCGTGGCGCTCGCTGCCGTCATGGGGCTGTTCTCCGGCGCGGCAGGGCTCGCGACGGGGGCGACGGGCGGCTACACGCTCGCCCTCATCGGCGCGTGGATCTGGGAGAACATTGCGAGCGTCGGCATCACGCTGCTTATCACCGCGCTCGGCCTCTTGGTGATTGCCATCGGCGCTGTCGTACTGGCCCTGGCCGGGTTCTTGATCTTCGGCGTGGCCGTGGCGTTCTTGCCGGCCGCGATCAGCTTCCTGGTTGATTCGTTCCACGAGCTTTGGGGCGCCATCGCCGACAGCACATGGTTCGCGAACCTCACGAACATGTTCGGCGCGGTCATCAGCACGGCGCAGACCGCCTGGGCCGGCATTAAAGCGGCCTTCGATGCCGGCGAGTGGGGACTGATCTGGGAAATCCTCAAAGTGACCGCGCTCCTGCAATGGCAGCACATCAGCACGTATCTGCTCGGGGTCTTCTACTACTGGAAGGACCTGCTCAGCGACGTGTTCGACGAGGCCTGGACCTACATCAAAGTCAGCTTCATTTCGATCTGGGGCGAAATCAAGGCACTCTTCTTCCTTGGCGTCGCGGCCATCGCCAGCGGCTTCACGGGGATGGTGAACGTGATCATCATCGCTCTGAATGGCATGCTCGGGGCCGTGGCGGCGGGAATGAACGTGGTTATCGACATGATCAACAGCGCTGTCGAGCGCCTGCCGCAGTCGGTGCGCAACACGATTGGCATCTCGACGCTGGCGCGCGTGGGGACCGGCGCGCAACTTCAGCAAGTTGCCGACGGCGGTCAGCGCTTCCGCGACATGGCGCAAGCCGAACGCCAGAGCACGCGCGAGCAAGTGGAGGCCATCGAAAGCCAGGCAATGGCCGACTGGTTCGCGGAGCAGGCATTGCGCGTCGAACGCGACACCGCCTTGGCGGAAGGCAATCAGGCCCGCGTCGCGGAACTCACCGCCGAACTGGAAGACCTGACGGCCTATGCCGAGTTCTTGCGCGACGCCCAGCCCGCCTTGGCTGGCGCTGGCCAGGCGATGCGCGAGGGGCCAGGCATGGCGAACCAAACCACGCGTGTCTCAGGTTCGTTCTCGGCAGACGTGATTGCGGGCTTCATCGGCGCTTCAATGGGTGCCGGCGAAACCCGGGGCGAGCGCGAGACGCGCATGGCCCGCGAGCGGCTCGACGAAATCCTTCGTGAGCTGGAACGTCGGCCCGGGGTGGTAATGGGGTAAGCAATGGCGATTCGATGGCGTGAAGAAAGCCGACAAGAGATTGGGCTGAAGTTCAACGACCCGGCATCGCGGCGCGAATGGCTATTTACCGGCTCGAACGACCGCAATGCGATCATCGCGGCGGCTGCGGCGGTCATTCCGGCAATCGATGTCGTAGGCGGCGTGCCGCTCTTCTACGACCATCACGACATAAAAGAGGAGTCCACCGGCGCATGGCGCGTGAAAGTCGAATGGCGAAAGAACCCGACCTATTGGGAACTGTCCATCGACACCACGGGCGGCACGGGCAAGATTCTCCAGTCGTTCGCGACCGTGCGCGGCTACGACTGCGACGGCACGATGCGAACGTTCAACCAGGATCCTCGTCATTGGATCGACACGGGCCTGATCTCGGACTTCCAACGGGCGATCGGCGTCAACGGCAACAACATCGAAGGGGTCGATGTCGTCATCCCGAAGTTCGATTTCTCGATCAATTACAAGCTGCGTCTGAGCACGCTGTCGTCGCTCTACCTCATGACGCTCTACGACCTGACGGGCAAGGTCAACGACAAGAACTACGTGCTGGCGTGGAAGGGCCAGACGCTGACCTTCCGACCTGGCGATCTGCGCTTCCTCGGCTCGCCGGCGAAGATTTCGAGCGACGACAACCTCGACATCACGTTTCGATTCAGTGCCTCCAAGCGAATCGAAGTCTTCGAGGCGGACGAGATGTGGCTGCCCGGCGGCGACTACGACGCGGGCGACCTGGTGGAGCACCTGGACGACGACAACGTGCCGCGCGTTTATCGGTGCCTCGTCGGCCACACTGCGGCGGGCGACACGGAGCCGCCCAACGCGGACTTCTGGGAACCGGCGAACCTGACCATCGGCGACAGTTTGCCGATCGAGAAGCGCGGCTGGGAATACCTGTGGGTGCGCTATGAAGAAGGCCTTGATCGCGAGACAAATCAGATGGTCCGACGGCCCATCGCGGCCTACGTGGAGCAAGTGTGTCGCTATGGCAACTTTGATTTGCTTGGCATTTAGCCTGGTGCTTTGCATGGGCGATCCGTTCAGAACTCTGACGCCTGGTGATCCGGTCGGCGCGGGCGAAGGCCCGTTCAACGCCCAATGGCACAACATGGCGACCGAGGCGATCCGCGTCAGCCAGCGCGCGACGCCGCCCGGCATGACGCCGCGCGAGGTCGTCAAGGAACGAGACACCGAGATCTGGGTCGCGAACGTCAGCGAGGACGAAATCAACGAGTACCGCCCGGTCGGCCTCGGCACCCTGGCGATCTACCCGGCCGAGAACGGCGACTTCCGCGAACGGCTCTGCTTCTTGTCGGACAAGCTCGACGACGGACGCCCCTTCGGGATCGTGCAGGAGCCGATTGGCGCCGGTAAGCTCTACGCCTGCATCGTTTCGGCGGGCCCCGGTGGACAGCCTCCGAACAAGAAATGGCTGCGGCTAATCGGCGAGCCCGAGCCGTGGGATTACATCGAGACCTACGCGCTCGGTGAGCAGGTGAACTACATCGGCCCGGCATCGCCGTGGACCGACGGGCAAGGCTACGTCATTGGCGACCTGGCCGAGGCCGACGGGGTTGTCTATCGCTGCGTGGCAGTTCACGTTGCCGAGCCCGGCAACGGCCCGCCGAACGCGGACTTCTGGGAGGTCTACGAGGGCAAGGACTACGTCGCTCTGGTCAAGCACAGCGGCCGCGTGCCGCCGACCAACCCCGCGTACTGGCTCTTGCTCGGACCGCATCGAGGCATCTGGAATCGCGGCGACACCTACGCACCAGGCGATCTGATCGTCGATCCGCAGCTCGGCCGGATCATCGTGGACGGCGTGTCGCGAGCGCGGATCACCGTTACCCAGGCATCGCATCAGTATGTCACCGTGGACGATGGAGTTCTGACGAGTGCTCTATCGGGACCGACGGAGATTCTCTGGCGACAAGGCGGCATCGGCGAGCAATGGGCCGTCGTCCGACTTTGCTGCAACGGGCTTGAAGTACCGCAGTTCAACGGCGAAGGCGAAGGACTACTGCCTCTGCTCGAATGCGCCGGCGACGGCACGTTCATCTTTCGACCGGGCGGCGCTTTGGTCATGGGCGCGATGGCTGGCGACGGCGTCGGCACTCACAGCTACCCAGTCCGCCTTGGCAGTGGCTCGCTTTCGCTCGGAGCGATCCTTTCGGATGGCAACGGTGCAGTCTATGATCCGCCGCCGTCGGGGCGGTTGTACCTGGGGTCGATGACGTGCGCCGGGTCAGGGGTGCGCACCACCCCCCCGGTTGGCAGCGGCACGCCGTCCCTGGCCGGGCAGCGCATCAACGGCTTCGGCAGCATGGTCGCGCCGTCTCGCATCGGCTCGGGTTCGCTCTCGCTGGCCGCACTCCACATCGCATCTAGCGGCGGCGGTTACACGAACACGGCAATGTTCGTGGCGAAGATGACCAACCCACTTTTCGACGCGCCGACCGGCCGATGGGTTTACGACTGGATTGAGCAAACGATCAACCCCGCCAACGGGGATTACCAGGACCTGGCGGGCGGAAAGTCTGGCAACACGAGCGCCGGCCCGTTCATGCGCGAGCGCAACAACACGCTCGTTGGCGTTCCGGTCTTCAGCCTGGCCCGGCTGCGGGGAGCCTGGAACGGTCAGCCGCTCTACGACTTCGAGCACTGCTGCTCCAAGGGCGCTGCGGCCGCGGGCGGTTCGCTCATGCTTGCGGCAATGATTTGCGACGGCAGCGGGACGACCGACCCGCCGCCGCCAGTATTCGGGGCAGGCGACCTGGCGACCGGAGCAATGCGGTGTGAGGGGAACGGCTACGCCAGTGCTTATTCCGTTCACCTCGGCGCAGGCACTCCGCAATTGAGCGCTCTGGCTCTTGCGGGCGTTGGTTGGGCGAGCGAATACTCGGTCAACATCGGCGTCGGCAAGCCGCAACTTGGAGCGTTGGTCTGCGTCGCCAGCGGACTCGTCGAGGCGCCGGTATTCTCTGGCGCAGGCGGTTTCCAGATGGAGCCAATGACGGGTTCGGGCATTGGCTTTTCGAGTGAGTTCTCGGTCAGCATCGGCCAAGGCACGCTGCAAACCGTGGCCATGAGCTGTGACGGCAGCGGCTCGGCACTCGCGCCGGTCTTTTCGGGCGAATCCGATCTTCAGTGCGGGCCAATGGTCTGTGCGGGAACCGGCCTATCCAGCGCCGAATCGGTTCACATTGGCACCGGCAGCCTGCAGACCACCGCGTTTGTCTGCGTCGGCAACGGGCTGTTCCTTCCCGTCAAGGTCGGCGTCGGCAACCTGCAACTCGGCGCGATCCTGTGTGCCGGAATCGGCGCGGCATGGGTCGACACCGTGGAGGTCTCCGCGGGCGGTGTCGCAGCAGGCGGAAGCCATCAGGTGCTGGCGGACCTCGGCGCGGATGGTGGAATTGCGGCGGGTGGAAGTCATCAGGTTCTTGCAGACCTCGGCACCGACGGCGGCGTGGCCGCGGGCGGCGATCACCAAGTCCTTGCGGACTTGGCCACGGACGGCGGTGTCGCGCTTGGTGGAAGTCATGTAGAAGGGGGCGGGATCGATGAATCCACTCATGATCTGTGACGACGCCCTTGTGCGTCAGATGGGTGTCCTCAGGGACAACCTCCTGTCTTCGGCCAACCTGCGCCTCTACAAGGCAAACATCACGCCGGCGCATGGCGACGTCATTGGCACGTACACGCCGAACGAGGCGGACTTCAGCGGCTACGCATCAGCAGTGCCAGCCTGGTCCGCCGTGACCATCGCGTCGAACCGGGCGCAATCCACCGGCTCGCCCATCAGTTGGACGAAGAACGGCGGCACGGGCAACACGATCTACGGCTACTACCTTCAGCGTTCGACTGGCTCCTTGGTCGGCGCACGCAAGTTCGCAAGTGCCATCGACATGAACGACGACGCCGACAACATGACGGTGCAACCGATCTGCACGTTGGTCGATCAGGCGATCTTGAATCCGGCGTCATCGAGCTTCGTTTGGTGCAATGGCGCCTTGCAAGAATTCGCGGACGTGCTCGTCGGTTCAAGCGATGGCCTTTGGGCCTGTTCGCTTCACCTCTTCAAGGACAGCGGCCTGACGCCGTCGCGGTCCGACACGGCATCGACGTACACCGCGGGCGGCGTCGAGGCGGATTTCACGGGGTATGGACCCGTCGGCATCACTTGGCAGGCCGATGTGCTCGTCGCCGATCAGGTTCGGATTCCCGCCGACCAGATCATATGGACCAAGAACGGGGCCACGGGCAACACGATCTACGGCTACTTCATCCTCGACTACATCGGACGCCTGGTCGGCGCGAGGAAGTACGACACGCCCGTCGCGATGACCGCCAACGGGCAGCAACACACCGTGCAGCTTGTTTACGCGATCGAAAGCGAGCTCTAGCCGAGCGCTGGGCTCAGGACCTCAAACCATGAGAGGATTACCATGAAGATCTCCGATTCCGCTCGCAACGCCTGCGTCAACGCCGTGGCCGGCCTCCTCGACGGCGGCTCGTCCAACGCCAACATCACCATCCGCACCGGTGCCGCGCCGACGAACACGACCGACCCCGATGTGGGCACGCTGCTGGCAACGCTGCCGATGAGCGACCCCGCCTTCGCCTCGGCCTCCGGCGGCACCGCCACTGCGAACGCCATCACCAGTGACACCAACATCGCCGCCACTGGCACCGCCGGCCATTTCCGCGCCAAGGACTCCGACGGCAACACTGTCTTCCAGGGCTCGTGCGGAACGTCGGGCGCCGACATCAACTTCGACTCCGTCTCTTTCATCGCCGGCGGCACTTGCGCCATCTCAAGCCTGACGCTTACGCAGCCAGCGGCGTGACGTCACCGAGCCTAATTCTTCCTTGGAGGTATGATCTATGCTGAGTTTTCCATTTCCAGACATGAAGGTCTGCGGCGATGGCAATGTGAAGCCGCCGCCGCTGACGGACCAGGACCTGGTTGAGATGTGGCGTCGCGCAGAAACTGTGCAGGAACAACAAATTCAAACTGATTTGTTTCGCCTGCTCACGGCGGTTGAGGCATTGACGGACACATTAGGACGAGGGAAGTAGCCGCAAGTCATCCAGAAACTCGGATGCCGGCTTAACGCTCGTCACGAGCAGATGGTCCCGCGCCCGCGTGCATGCGACGTACAGCAGATGTCGTTCCGTGTCGTAAACTTCCTGTAAGTCACCTTCGTCACCGACTGCCTCAATCCGTTCCTGCAGCGGGATGATCTCGTCATCGCACGCCATCACCGCGACGCCCCGAAACTCCAGGCCCTTGGCGAGATGCATGGTGCTGATCGAGATGTGACCGGCGGCGGTCTCCACGCGGTCATCGAGGACCTTGAACGGGATTCCCGACTCTTTGATGGCAGCCTTCGCTCGATCCAGCTGGGCTCCTGATCGAACGAAAACGCCGATTTCTTGTGGCATGATGCCGGCCTTCGCTTGCTTCGCCAGCCAGGCACCTACAGCCTTGATTTCTTCTTTCTCGGAATTCAACTCGCGGATCGTGGGAGGCGGCCCGTTGAACACGGACACAGCCTCACGGTCCTCCTTGTTTCCGTCAACGTCGGTCATCGTTGGTCCGAGGAGGCGATCGGCCTGGGTTCTGATCTGATGCGACGTACGGTAATTGACGCGCAGCGTGCGCGAGCGGCCACGCACGTCCACGCCCAGCGCCTTCCATGAGAACGACTGCTGGAAGATGCGTTGACCACTGTCTCCCGCAAAGAACAATCTGTTCTTGCGTTCGGCGTCCAGGGATGCAAGAAAGCGCAATTGCGAGATGCTGATGTCCTGCGCCTCGTCCACCACAG
>CAZAFH010000185.1:0-9470 GCA_964484265.1 uncultured Singulisphaera sp. | reverse complement strand
CATACTGCTTCGCCTGGATCAGATGGCGTTCGTGGTCATAGGCATACACCCACGAACCGCTCGCATTCGACTTTTCCGTAAGGTTGCCATCGAGATCATACGTGTAGTCCCACACGCCGTCGTTGGCGATCCAGTTGGTTTCATGCACCTCGTCTGGGTTTTCTACATAGGTGTAACCCGTATCGCGATTGCCGCCGAGGTCGTAATCGTAGCTGTTGACATCATCATCCGTAAGCTGACCCTGTTCGTCGTAGCCATAGTTGATCGTGTTCGGCGACACATCCAGGCCATCCTGGAACTCGGTCACCGCCGTCAACTGCCCGGCCAAATCATACGTGTAATCGTACTCGCTGATGGTCGCGTCTTCGGAATCCTTCGTCAGGATTTCGGTCAACGCACCTTGTGCATTATAACTAAACGTGGTGACGGCCACAAGCGAGGCGCCGCCCGCATCGCTGAAGCGCGTCTGGGTAAGCACGCGGCCGAACTGGTCATAGGTGAAGTCGATACGCAGTTCTTCCGTGCCTTGCGTCAGCGTGCGGCGAATGAGTTGGTTGCCGTTGTAGAGCGACGTCTCGACGCCGCCGAGCGAGTCCTTGACGAGGATGCGGTTGCCGCTGGCATCGTAAGCAAAATCGAGACTCACGCCGAACGGTTCATCGACGTGCGTGACCTGGCCATAAGCGTTGTACTGGAAGTCGTATTCGCCCGCGGCATTGCTGGCCGAGGCGAGTTGGCCGGCGGGCGTGTAGGTCCACTCGAAGGTATCGACGATATCGTCCTCGTCGGTCGCGCCGTCGTACCAGGTCTTGGTGATGAGTTGGCCGTCGGTGTTGTAGGCGAACGTCGTCAGCAAGCCGTTGCGATTGAGGATCGACGCGAGCCGCCCGGCGGCATCGTAGGTGCGGGTTTCGGTGTTGCCGAACTCGTCGGTCATCGTCAGCTGGCGGCCTTCGTCGTCTCCCGATCTCTCCCGCTGGGAGAGGGGAGAACGTTACCTCCGCTCGCCGCCGATCACCGGGCGTGAGCGTAGGTTCTCTGCCCGGAAGTCGCCGAGGTTGTTGCGCCAGAAGTGGCGCTGGCTGAGGTCGATCTCGGCGATGACGACGCTGCCCCATTTTTCGGCCGCTGCGAGCGTCTTGCCGTCGTGTCCGTAGACGGCGGTGCGCGTCCAGTTCGCACCGATGTCGGTGTACGTGCTGCTGACGAGGTAGACGTGATTCTCGCACGCCCTCGCGCTGGCCAGGAGCGGATTGCAACCCCACACCGGCCAGGCGATGATCTCGGCGCCGTTCTTGGTCAACTCGCGCGCCGGTTCGGGAAAGAAGCCGTCGTAGCAGACCATCATGCCGATTTTCCCCAGCTTCGTTTCGAATACGGGGAAGCCGCGGCCCGGAGTGAGGCCGCCGTCCACTTCTCCGCGCGGCAGGCAGACCTTGCGATAGACGCCGATGATTCGGCCATCCGGACCGATCAGCACGGCGACATTGTAGATGAGATGCCCATCGCGCTCGACCAGGCCGACGACGATGTGAATCTTGAGCTTCTTCGCCAACGCGCAGAAATACTCGGTCGATGGTCCGGGAATAGCTTCCGCCACTTCGGTGAATTTCTTGCCCAGGCCGACGTACGTGATCGTCTCACCGAGTACAACGAGGTCAGCCTTTCGGCTGGCGGCCTCGGCGATGAACGGTTCGTACATGCGGCAGTTGTCCATCGGCGATTTGCCGCCGCGCGGCGTGAAATGCACCGAGGCGAGGCGCACGATTCGGCTTGGCGGCAGAGCGGTTTCCGTGAGCGTGGCAGGCCGCCATTCGACGGAACTATTCGGCGACCAGCGTAGATGCAATTCGACGACCGCGTTCGTCGCCTTGGAGGGCGCGCGATATACGCCGGCGACGGGCGTCCATCCGCGGTCATCTTCCTTGAGATCCGGCGGATAGTCTGGCTCCGCGCGCGGCAGCCGGCCTTTCTCATTCGCCAGATGCGCGGGCGGATCGCTGAGCACGGCATTGCCCTCGGCGTCCACCCAGCGGATGCGGACAGGCAAGCTGTAACGCGGCACGGCGACGCCCATCGCCTTGCGCGCCGACGTGAATGCGTAGTACTTGCCGCCCACCACATCGAACTTGCGCTGCCACCAGCCGTGCAGGCCTTCACGTTCATCGGCAATGATCGCCAATCCGCCGCGATTGAATTTGAACGCGGGTTTGATCTCATCGCGCGGCCAGGCGGGATGCCAGCCGCTTTCCGTCACCGGCGATTGTGCCTTGAGCGAAACCAGAGCGGTGAACGGGAGCAAAACAACACACGCAATGAAGTAGTATCGCATAGACAAACTCGATGATTGAGAGAGGACGAAAAACTGCAATCGATTCAGCGAACTCCACCTCGTCATCTTCCGCGCGGTGGGTGGAAAAATCAACCGTTCCCGTAAAAAAAGAATGCAACGCGGCTCATTCCATTCCCTCGTTAGGTGACTCATGCCACGTACGATTATCTTTCTCGCTGTGATTGCCCTCGTTCTTGCAAACACGATCCCCGCTCGAGCGCAGCCGAAAAACGCCGACACCGCGTGGACGGTCGATGACGTGATTCTCGCGGAAGAGGTGGGCGAACTGCGCATCTCGCCTGATGGTAAGCATGCCGTCTGGACCAAGCGTGTTCCGGACAAGGACAAGAACGAGGTCGTGGCCCACCTGATGCTTATTAGCCTGATCGACAAAAACGAAATTCAGCTGACACGCGGGCAATATTCGGCGACGTCGCCGCGCTGGTCGCCCGACGGCAAACGCATCGCATTCCTGTCCGCGCGGCCTGTTCCCAAGCATGCGAAACGCGCCAATGGCAGGCGTGAGGATGACGCGGCCGACGACGAAAAGACGCAGATTTGGCTCATCAATCCCTTCGGAGGAGAGCCCTGGGCGCTCACCGAATCGACGCGCGAGATTCATCAATTTGCGTGGAAGGATAACGACACGATCCTTTATGCCGCTCAGGAAAAGAAAACTCGCCGCGAGGAGGATCTGAAAGAGAAGAAGGACACATCCGAGGTGGTTGAAGACGAACTTAACGAGCCGCCCGTTCGGCTATGGAAAATCGACGTCAAGGAGAAGAAGACCGATCGGCTGAGCACGAATACCGATCGCATCCAGTCGCTTGCCGTTTCGCCGGACGGACGCTTTGCCGTCACGATCCATGAACGTAGTTTGAGTTACACATTCAATCACAAGGTGAAACCGGTCGTTTTCCTTAATGATCTCCAGAAGAAGGAACGCCAACGGATATTCGGCGACAAGTTCAACATTTCCAAGATTTATTGGCAGCACGATGGCAAGGGTTTCTTCGCGGTCAATCAATACACGACGCACCCGAGGTATCTGATGGCCTATATCGAAGAGATGTACCATTTTGACCTGGCCAGTCAAACCATCGCCAAGGTCGATCTGCAATGGCCGCGCGGATTGGCGGATGCTGAAGAAGGGATCGCGATCACGCCTGACGGTTTCATCGCACTATTGGCGAATGGCATGCGCCACGCGGCCAAGCGCTACGTGAAGGCGGGCAACACCTGGAAAGCAAGCGACTTTGCCGCGACCGATTGGCAGAGCGTGCGCGTGAGCCTGGATGGCAATATGCTGATCGCTCGTCATTCAACTGCGGTCGATCCGACGAAATGGCTCCAGGCGAAACTTGACGGAGTTGAGATTCAACAATCCGCCGAACTGATCGATTTGCATGCCGACCTGCGTAAAAAGCCGATGGGAAAGACCGAAGTGTTTCGCTGGAAGGGCGCGCTCAACGAAGAAATAGACGGGCTGGTCTCCTATCCCCACGATTTTCAGCCGGGCAAGAAGTACCCGTTGATCGTGCTGATTCATGGCGGGCCGCACTGGGCCGACTTCGATCACTGGGACGAACGCTGGGCCTACGTGCGGAACCTGCTCAACGCGCGCGGGGCGATCCTCCTGCGGCCCAATTATCACGGCAGCTCGCACTATGGCCTGGCGTTCGCGGAATCGATTGCCGGCAAATACTACATGCCCGTGGAAGACATCGAGAAAGGCATCGACGCTCTGGTGGCAAAGGGAATCGTCGATGCGAAGAAAATCGGCCTGGGCGGTTGGTCCAACGGCGCCATCCTCACCGCAGCCCTGATCACGCGGCGTCACTACCAGGCCGCCAGCGCCGGCGCCGGCGGGGCGGATTGGGCCACCGACTGGGGTGTCTGTGCGTTCGGCATGTCGTTCAGCAACTATTACCTCGGAAAATCGCCGTTCGAGGCTCCGGAATGGTATCGCAAAAACGCGCCCTTCTACGACTTTCCCAAGGTCAAGACGCCCACGATCTTCTTCCACGGCAGCGAGGACACGGACGTGCCGACGCATCATAGCTGGTACCAGTTTCGCGCCCTGCGGGAAGTGAGCAAGGCCGACGTGCGCTTCATTCTCTTTCCAGGCGAAGGACACGGGCTGAAGAAACTCACGCATCGGCGGCGCAAAGTCGAAGAGGAACTCGCCTGGTTTGACAGGTACCTGTTCCAGACGACGAAGCCCCATAACGTCGCGCTCAAGGAAGATTCCCCGCTCGCCCAGGCGCTGGCGCTCACGAAGTCGGCAAAGGTGGGACGCCTTTTCGGCTTGATGAAGGAAGGCGTGCTCGCGCCTGAGACGATTGCCTTCAAGGACCTGAAAATTGGCCGATTCGAGGTGACGCGCGCCCAGTACGCCCAGTTCGACAAGGGATACAAGATCGAGCCAGGCACGGAGAACTACCCCGCGACCGGAATGAGTTTCGAGCAGGCGAAAGCCTACTGCGCCTGGCTGAGCAAGATCACGGGCACGGAACATCGCATCGGCTCGGTGAAAGAAATGGCGCCGATCTATGACGCGATCGATACCAGCGAGAACACGCTCGACCTCTGGGCGGGATATTCGGTGAATCCCGAGGATCGAGCGAAACTCGAAGAGGCGATCCGCTCGCTACGCGGCCCTTCGCCCCTGCTGAAGGAAGTAGGTGGATTTCGCAGCGACACAAAGGCTGCCATCTTCGATCTCGCAGGCAACGCGGCCGAGTGGGCTGACGATGACGGTAAAGGCCGAGCGCTCGGCGGATGTGCCGAGATCGCACCAGGAGAACGCCATCAGCGTACGCCGACGGCGGCGTACATCGGCATTCGGGTGATTTCGAAATAGCGCCAAGCAAAGACGGAACGTCGAATCCCACACCCTCGCGAAAATTCTATTACAATATCGTAATAAAAAATTGGAAGCCGTTGTCATCGCTCCATGCCGAATTGCCTGAATAATCGCTACATTTACCCCGTCTTCACTAGGTCCACCAGGTTTTTTTTTCAGAATGCCCTAGAATTGTGGTGACTTTCCGGTAGAATTTTCTCAAATTACCCATCCTTTCCAGCTTGTGATTGCTGACAGCTCAGCAGCGGAACGGGTAAGAGAAAACTATCTTTTTCACTGAGGAGTTTTGAGATGCAGAAGATGTTGGCTGTGGCTTTCTTGGCGACCGTTGCGATGGTCAGCTTCAATCAAACCAGCGAAGCGAATGGCGGCCTGTTCCGTCGTTCCAAGGGCTGCGGCGATTGCGGCGCGGCTCCGTGTGCGTCGGCCCCGTGCGCGGGAACCGTTGTGGCTGCCGCTCCGGCGCCCGTGAAGTATGAGGAACGCAAGGTCAAGGTTTACAAGCAAGTGCAGGTTGAAAAGGAAATCGAAGTTCTGGTTTCGAAGTGCGTGACGAAGGAAGAAAAGTACAATTACACTGTTTGCGTTCCCGTGACGAAGGACGAGAAACGCAAGGTCATCGAATGTACTCCAGTGACCAAACAAGTTGACTTCACCTACACCGTCATGGTCCCGAAGACCGTGCAGAAGAAGGTGCAATGCACGACCTACCAGTGCGTTCGTGAAATGGTCACCGAACAGGTTCCGGTCTGCAAAGTCGTTTGCGTCACCTGTGTTGACGAATGTGGCCGCTGCCACACCCGCCGCGAACGCGTCACGGTCATGGAAACGGTTACCCGTTGCGTCGTGAAGCGCGTTCCGGTCGTCACGGAACAAGTTGTCAATGTCACGGTCTGCGAACCGGAAACCCGCAAGGGCACCCGTACGGTTTGCGAAATCGTTCGCGCCGAAAAGGAAATCATGGTCAAGGTTTGCAGCTTTGAAAACCAACAGCGCGAAGGCACCCGTCTCGTCTCCAGCGTCGTCACCGAAAAGGTGAAGCGCAAGGTCATGGTTTGCGAAACGGTTGCTACCGAAGAAACCATCCGCGTTGTCGTCGGCGGCGGCGATTGCGGCGCCCCTTGCGCGACCACGAGCGGCGGCCACGGCCATCGCTTCGGCGGTCTCTTCCGTCGCGGTAGCTGCGGCGGCTGCAACTAGGTGAAAACGTCAATCCGCTCAAAAGGTCCCCGCGCAACTCGCGCGGGGATTTTTGTTTGCGCGCACCAAAAACCTCACTTTGCCCGTGACCATTGCGCCAATTCCCATTATCATTTCATCAGCCCTCCTCCCGCTCACTGGAACGTAATCATGAAACCCATCCGATTGCTTTTTCTGTTGCTTGCTGCTCCCACCTTGATCCACGCCCAGGAAAAGACGTTCACTCCTGAGCAGATCGAATTCTTTGAACGGCGAGTTCGGCCCGTGCTCGTCGAGAACTGCTACTCATGCCATTCGACCACGGCAAAGAAATTCAAGGGCGGCCTCGCGCTCGACAGCCGAGCGGGCCTTCTCGAAGGCGGCGATAACGGCCCCGCGATCGTTCCAGGCGATCCCGCCAAGAGTCGGCTGATCGCGGCGATTTCGTACCAGAAGAGCGACCTGAAGATGCCGCCCAAAACGAAGTTGCCCGATGCCGTCATCGCCGACCTGACGACATGGATCAAGATGGGCGCCGCCTGGCCGACGGAGAAAAAAATCGCCAAGAAATCGCCGAACGATTTCGATCTCGCCAAGCGCAAGGCCGAGCACTGGTGCTGGCATCCACTCAAGGTCGGTCAAATTCCCAAGATCAAAGACGCCGCCTGGCCTCGCAGCGATATCGATCGGTATTTGCTGTCGGCACTGGAGGCGAAGGGGCTTGCGCCGGCGCCCGATGCCGACCCGGCGACGATTCTGCGCCGGCTGTCGTATGATATCGTCGGCCTGCCGCCATCACGCGGCGAACTTGAAACGTTCGTGAAGGCCTGGCGAGCCGCCGGCGCCGACACGCAACCTGTACTCGCCGCCGCGGTTGATCGCTTGCTCGACTCTCCGCAATTCGGCGAACGCTGGGCTCGGCACTGGATGGACCTGGTGCGCTACGCCGAGAGCCGCGGGCATGAATTCGACTACACGATTCCAAATGCGTACCAATATCGCGATTACGTCATTCGTGCGATCAACGCCGATGTGCCTTACAACCAGTTCGTGCAAGAACATCTCGCGGGCGATCTGCTTGGCAATCCGCGCCTCTCGAAAGATGGCGTGAACGAATCGATTCTTGGGACCGGCTTCTGGTTCCTCGGCGAGGAGGTGCATTCGCCCGTCGATATTCGCCAGGACCAGGCCGATCGTTTCGACAATCGCATCGACGTGATGACGAAGACATTCCTGGGCCTGACGGTCGCTTGCGCCCGCTGCCATGACCATAAATTCGACGCAATCTCGACGAAAGACTACTACGCGCTCTTCGGCGTACTCGAAAGCAGCAACTACCGCCTGGCGCGTTTCGATAGCATTGCCAACAATCGCCGGATTGCCAGGGAAATGCAGAAGCTTCGCGACGAGAATCAAAAGGTCCTGCAAAAGGCGATGGCCGACGCGATGAGGCCAACGGTCGAAAAAATCGATGCCTACCTGCTGACGGCCGCCGGGATCGAGGATCGCGCGAAGGAATTGAATCCCGAACTGCTCAAACGCTGGAAGGCTGCGCTGGCCGCGGCTCTCAAGAATGACACATCGCCGCTGCATCCGTTCGCTCTGGCTGCGGCGCAAAAGAACAAGCCGGTGGCCGAGGTGCTTGCGCCGCTGGCGAAACGTTGGGCGAAATCCGCGTTGCCGAGTTTCGACGCCGCGGATGTCGTCGTCGATTACACGGCCAACGACGCGAAAATGCCGCTGCTCGCCGATGACGCAACCTTCGGCGTGCGGCCAGCAAAGGCAGGGGACATCGTCCTCGGCAGCGATTCCACCAGGCCGATCAGCCGAATCGTTGAGCTCGGTTCGGTCGAACGCGACGGACTGTTGGATAGTCTGAAGTTTTCACCCGGCGCCCAGAATGAGTCTGGCAAGCTGGGCAGCATGCAACGGCCGGGCCGAACCATGCGTTCGCCGGAGTTCACGATCAAGCCGGGGAAGGTATACGCCTATGTAAAAGGCAACGGCATGATCTACGCGGGTGTCGGACAGCACATCATGCTGGCGGGACCGCTGCACGGCCGGCTGGTGCAGAGGTTCACAACGGGCAACAAATATCAGTGGGTAGCCATCGACTTAGCGCCTTATATCGGGCAACGCACGCATCTGGAGTTCACGCCCGACGCCGGATCGCCGTTCGCCCTGGCGGTTGTCGTGCAAGCGAAAGGCACTCCCGCTGCTATTGATCCGGTCGCGCCCATCACGCTGACGATGTCGCACCTGGAAAAATCAAAGTCGCTTTCCGACGTCGCAATCGGCGTTGAGCAGGCGTTCAAAATAGGCCTGGAATTTACGGGCACGCAAGCACCTCTTGCAAATTGGCTGGTTCAGAACGCCGATCTATTCTTGACCTCCGGCAACGATGGCGAGCAAGCCCTGGCCAAAATCGCTGCCCCGATTGTCGATCGACACAAGGAATTGCTGGCCGGCCTCAAGTCCACCTCACGCCTTGCTCCCGCCATGCAGGATGGCGCGGGCATCGACGAGCAGGTTTTCATTCGCGGCAATCCGAAGATGCTCGGCGCTGTCGTGCCGCGCAGATTTCTTGAAGCATTCACCGGCGCGAAAACGCTCAAGGACCATCCGGGCAGCGGTCGGCTGGAACTCTCGCAAATAATGACCGATCCCGCCGCCACGCCATTGACCACGCGCGTGTATGTCAATCGCGTTTGGCACCATCTATTCGGCCGGGGGATCGTAGCGACGGTGGACAATTTCGGCGTCCTCGGCGAGGCGCCGACGCACCCCGAGTTGCTCGATTACCTTGCCGATCGATTTGCGAAGGAAGGCTGGTCTACGAAGAATCTCATTCGGAAACTCGTGCTCACTCGCGCCTACCAGATGGCCTCAACGGTGAACGAAAAAGCCGACGAAGCCGATCCGGGCAACCATCTGCTGCATCGGATGCGAATCCGCCGATTGGAAGGCGAAGCGATCCGCGATGGCATGTTGAAAGTCTCCGGCCGACTGAACCTCGCGATGTTCGGTCCGTCGATTCCAATCAATCTGACGCCGTTCCAGGATGGCCGCGGCAGACCGGCGAGCGGCCCGCTC
>CAZAFH010000184.1:0-9691 GCA_964484265.1 uncultured Singulisphaera sp. | reverse complement strand
GCGACGAGATCGGCATGGGCGACAACATCTATCTCGGCGATCGCAACGGCGTGCGGACTCCCATGCAATGGAGCGCGGACCGGAACGGAGGATTCTCTCGTGCGAACCCGCAGAAGCTTTTTCTCCCCGTGGTCATCGATCCCGAGTATCACTACGAAGCTCTCAACGTCGAAGCCCAGCAGAACAACCCCAATTCCCTGCTCTGGTGGATGAAACGCCTCATCGCCTTGCGAAAACGCCACAAAGCATTCGGTCGCGGCACGCTGGAGTTCTTGCAGCCTGGAAATCGCAAAATCCTCGCATTCTTGCGCCGTTACGAAAACGAATGCATCCTGGTGGTGGCCAATCTTTCGCGTTTCGTACAGCATGCGGATCTTGACCTTGGCGGACTTCAAGGGCTGATCCCGATTGAGTTGTTTGGCCGCAATCCGTTCCCGCGAATCGGCAAGCAAACCTATCCCCTCACTCTGGGACCGCACGCATTCTATTGGTTCACGCTTGAAACTCCGAAAGACAGCCGATCGAACGACCTAAGCCCGGCGGAACAGAAACAACTGCCATTGATCACGTCGTTTGGGGGCTGGGAGGAGCTTTTCCGCACGCCTGGCAAGGAGAGATTGGAAGAAGCGCTAGCGGAATATCTGCAGAAACGGCACTGGGCAGGCGACGCCGGGCGCATCAAGACCAGCATCGTTCGAGAAGCATTTCATATTCGCTATGGCGAAGTCGTGGCGTATGTCTGTCGGGTCGAGGTGGAGTATTTCGACGGGCCGGCACGGATGATCCTGGTGCCGTTGACACTCGCGCAGGGCGAACTGCAGCAGCAGATCACGGCAAATTCGCCGCGGGCCATCGTTGCTCGGCTTCGAGGCAGCGATGAGGGCGTGCTGTTCGACGCCGTCGATCACGCCGAGTTTGGCAACGCCGTTCTGAGGGCCATTGCAGAAGGCAAGCGCTACTCAGTCGGCGCCGGCGAATTCCATGCGCAGGCTTTCACGTCGTTCAACGTTCTCGACAAAGATCAACGGCCTTTCGTACCCTGCGTCTGCAGCGAGGAGCAGACCAATACGTCGATCATTTTCGGCGAAAGCCTCGTCCTCAAAATATTTCGAAGCATAGAGGAGGGCGTTCATCCCGAGGTGGAGATTGGTCGGTACCTGACGGAAAAAACCAAGTTCACGCATTGTGCTCCGTTGCTCGGAGTCGTTGAATATGTTCGCCGCAAATCGGAACCGGTCACACTGGCCGTTCTGCACGCACACGTCGCGAATGAAGGGACGGCCTGGCAGTATTCGCTCGACGAATTGAGCCGCTACTTCGAGCGCGTCCTTTCGCTGCCTCCCGAAGAACAGCAGATGCTTCTGGTTCCGAACAAGCCGGTCGCGGCTTCCAACGCGGAAACGCCGGCGGTGATTCGCGAAATGATCGGACGCTACTTTGAATCGGTGCGAATTCTTGGCAAGCGGACAGGCGAGTTTCACCTCGCGCTGGGTGCGGAGAAGGACGATCCGGCATTCACGCCCGAACCGTTCACGGGACTCTACCAGCGCTCCGTTTACCAATCGATGCGAAACGCCCACCGCCGAGCGATGGATCGCCTTCACGACGCGCTGCCTGGCCTTGATCCGAGCACGCAAGCCGACGCGCAGCGCGTGCTGGATCGCGCGGGCGTTTTTCTATCCAAATTTCACTCGTTGCTGCACGGTAAGTTCACCGCACAGCGCATTCGATGCCACGGCGATCTCAATTTGTGCGAGGTTCTTTACACGGGCAAAGATTTCGCATTCATCGATTTCGAGGGCGACACGGATCGTTCATTGAGCGATCGGCGCGTCAAACGAGCCGCGCTGCGCGATGTCGCCAGCATGATTCGCTCCTTTCACTATGCCGCATTCAGCGCATTGCACGGCGACCTGAACAGCCGCGGCCGAACGCCTGGAATGATCCGGCCGGAAGACATCTCGACCCTCATGCCCTGGGCCAAAACTTGGTACACCTGGGTATCGGCCAACTATCTCTCCGCCTACCTGGAAACGACCGAAGGCGCGTTATTTTTGCCGCACACTCGCGAGGAAACCGAGGCGCTGCTCAATGCATTTTTGTTGGAGAAATCGCTTACCGAGCTTCATCACGAGCTAACCCATCGCCCCCCGTGGGTTGGCATTCCGCTTCAGGGATTGCTTCATCTACTGGACGACGAAAATTGAACGAAGCACGTCGGTGATGCGGTGCATCTATCGACCAGCTGGCACATTCTTGCGCGGCCCGGCGGATCGAACGTGACCGCCGCCTATTATTTCTCGTTGAATCTCTCAGCGTTTTGTGTGTTTCGCGCACCGGCAAATCATTGGCACGCGAAATGCTTCTTTTTCCCTGCAAGCATCGTTCTAACTGAAGGCCGGATCTATGTGGAACAAAGAAGCACTTCATCAGATGATCGATGAAAAGCTGCGCGATTACAAATTGATCATCGTAGCCAATCGCGAGCCGTACATTCACCGATTCGTCGGCGATGAGATCCATTGTGTCAAGCCGGCAAGCGGCATGGCGACCGCGCTCGATCCGATCGTTCAGGCGTGCGGCGGCGTCTGGGTCGCGCACGGCAGCGGCGACGCCGATCGGCAAACCGTTGACGCGAACGATCATGTCGAGGTCCCGCCGGACAATCCGACCTTCACCCTGCGCCGCGTCTGGCTTACGAAGGAACAAGAGGCAGGCTATTACTACGGACTCTCCAATGAAGGGATCTGGCCTCTGTGTCACATCACCTTCACGAGGCCCATCTTCAAGCAAAGCGACTGGGATGCCTATCGCGAGGTCAACGAGCTTTTCGCCAAAGCCGTAATCGAAGAAGCCAAGGACAAGCCGGCGTTTGTGTTCATTCAGGACTATCACTTCGGTCTCCTGCCGCGAATCCTCAAGACGGCCAACCCGAATCTGATCATCGCGCACTTTTGGCACATCCCCTGGCCAAACCGTGAGGTATTCCGCGTTTTTCCCTGGAAAGAGGAATTGCTGGACGGCATGCTCGGCAACGACCTGCTCGGGTTCCACGTGCGCTTGCATTGCCAAAATTTCCTCGACACCGTCGATCGCGGTATCGAGGCGAAAGTCGATCAAGAGCGTTCCGAGATTACCCGCGGCGGCAAGGTCTGCGTGGTTCGCCCGTTCCCCATCAGCATCGATTTCGATCACCACGCCGAAATCGCCCAAAGTGCCGAAGTGAAAACGGAAATGGGACGCTGGCGCCATCGGCTGAACCTCGGTGACAAGCTGCTAGGCATCGGCATCGAACGCCTCGACTACACCAAGGGGATCCCCGAACGTCTGTTGGCCTACAGCCATTTCCTCGAAAAATATCCGTCGTACCGCCAGCGCCTGGTCTTCGTTCAAATCGCTGTCCCTAGCCGCAGCCACATTCCGCAGTACCAATCGTTGGAAACCCAGGTTGATCGGATCGTCGATGAAATCAACTGGAAGTACGGCAACGGCGGCTGGCGTCCGGTGATCTTGTTCAAGGAGCACTTCGACCAGCCGCAGATGATCGCGCTGCATCGCCTGTCGCATTTTTGCATCGTCAGTTCCTTGCACGACGGGATGAATCTGGTCGCCAAGGAATATATCGCGAGCCGCGACGATGGCGAGGGGATGCTCATCTTGAGCCAATTTACCGGCGCCGCCCGGGAGCTTACCGACGCGATACAGATCAATCCCTACGCGGTGGAAGAGATGGGCGAAGGGATCCGCCAGGCCCTGGAGATGCCGGTTGCCGAACGCGCGAAACGAATGCAAAAGATGCGTGAGGCCGTCGCCAACAACAACGTCTATCGCTGGGCGGGCAAAGCCATCTCGGCGCTGCTTCGGTTTGATTTCCCCGATACGCAATGAGGTAGATTGGCCGCCTGGAGCACGCGCATGCCAGTTCCTTTACTCGACAATCTCGACGGCTTGCGAGACCGCATCGTGAATTGCGCACAACGTCTCCTGTTGTTCGATTACGACGGCACGTTGACGCCGATCGTCGATCATCCGACGGCGGCCAATCTCTCGGACGACACACGCGAGCTCATGCGCCGGCTGACGCAAGATTCGGCAACGACCATGGGCATTGTCAGCGGGCGGGCATTGCGCGACGTGCGGTCACGCGTCGGTTTTCCGGACCTGGTGTATGCAGGAAATCACGGCCTGGAGATCCAAAGCCCCGATTTCCACTATGTGAACCCCGCTGCATTTACCTGCCAGGACAAGATGCAGGAACTTGCCGACACTCTTACAAAACGCCTCCAGCCGATTCCGGGCGCCTGGGTGGAGAACAAACAATTCACGCTGACGGTTCACATCCGCAAGGTTCCCGATAGTCACGCGGACGAACTACGAGCGATCCTGCTTCAGACGTTGATGGGAGTGATCGCGTATTTCGAGATTACCGGCGGGATCAAGATCTACGAAATTCGGCCGAAGGCAGACTGGAACAAGGGCAGTGCCGTCGGATGGCTGCGCACGCGGCCGAATTTCGCGTCGGCTTTCACCGTTTATCTCGGCGACGACCTGACCGACGAAGACGCGTTTCGCAGCTTGTCGGACGGCCTCACGGTCAAAGTCGGCTACTCGCCGCAGACCGCGGCAGAGTATTTTGTCGAATCGCCGCGCGAAGTGGCGAGATTCCTCGAATGGCTCGCCGACGAATTGGAATAGAACGCCTTGTCATTGAATCTGCGCAATGATCTCGCAAACCTGTGGATGGAGCGGCCCATTGGTGGCGAGCAGGCCTTTCTTTTGCCAGGCACCGGGAGTGCCGTAGACAAGCTCCTGGCCCTGGACGTCGGTCACTTTGCCGCCCGCTTCAGTGACGAGAATGTGGCCCGCGCAAATATCCCAATCGTGAAATGCTTCATAGGTGTTGAGATAAATATCCGCCTCGCCGCGCGCCACCAGGGCGAGTTTGATGCCTGCGGAGTACGACTCGACGATGCGGCCTGGATCGAGCGCTTCGGCCCACTTGCTTCGTTTACCAGGATCGCGCGATCGGCTCTGCGTAAGTGTGGCGGAACGCAGATCGCCGACCGTCGTCGCCGTGCAACGTGTTGGCGTGGGATTGGCGCCATCAAGCCGCCAACAGCCTTCGCCGCGCGAGGCGTAGGTGACTCGGCCGACGGCAGGTTGAGAGACGACGCCGACCTGAATGACGCCATCGGCGACGAACCCGATCATGATGGAGAACTCGCCGTTCTTTCGTGCAAATCCGCGCGTGCCATCGATCGGGTCCACGATCCAGCTCCGAGAGCCGGTTTGCGCCGCCGTGCCGAGCGTCGTTGTGGATTCCTCGGCACAGAGTGAATCGGCGGGAAACGCTGCGCGAATCGTCTTCAGGATGATTTCCTGCGACTGGCGATCGGCATCGGTGCTGATGTCGGCCGGCGCATCTGGAATCACCTGGAATCGCTCGTACTCGCCAAGCAGAAAATCACTCGCATTGCGTGCGGCGGCCAGTGCCAATTCGAGTTCGGGAGTGCGCATTGAATATCCTCCTTGCAGAAAAAAAGAACGACAAGTTGCCTCGGCTTGGCTTTTCGCGAACGCTGAACGAAGAACGTCCGGTGTTATCCGTGACGTTTCAGTTAGCCGCCTCGTCCCCGGTTGAGGCGGCATTGCCCGAGAATTCGTTGAATTCCATGTATTGTATGTGCCGATACAGATCGCTCGCCGCGACCAATTCGCGGTGTTGCCCGTCCGCTTCAAGTTTGCCTTCGTGTATCAACAGTATCTGATCGCAGGATCGAATCGTTGAGAGTCGGTGCGGCAGAAAGATAACGGTTCGACCCGGCAAGAAGCGCTGGTAGGTGTCATCGATCATATGTTTGACGTCTTCACTGAGCGAATTCAACGGCTCTTCGATGACCAGAATCGCCGGTTCGCGCAAGATCGCTCGCGCCAGCGCGATGCGGAACTTCTCGCCGCTGTCGAGAGAATGCCCCAATTCGCCGATGGGCGTTTCGTATCCCTTCGGCAATCGGGCGATGAACTGATGCGCGTGTGCGATCTTGGCGGCATCGGTGATTCGGTGGAGATTGTACGAGGGATCGCCGCAGCCGATGTTATTCGCCACGGTGTCGTTGAAGATCAGATTCTGCTGCATCACGAAGCCGAATTGATTGCGGAGCGAGTCGAGCGTGACCCACCGCAGGCTTTTGCCATCGAGCCGAATTTCCCCCTCGGTGGGGTCAAGGAAGCGCACCAGCAGGTTGACGATCGCGTGTTTTTCCATGTCATCCAGGCCAACGATTCCGACGCGTTGCCCCGCCCGGATGGTGAAGCTGATCTTGGCGAGTAGCTTGCGCCCCGTCCCTGGTTCGCGAACGCTGACCTTGTCAAATTGGAGTGTCCGTTTGAGCGCGGGGACGAACTCCGCCTCGACCTCTTGACTGACGCCGCCCTGGCGATCAAGAAAGTCGAACACGATTTTTGCCGAGGCTTGTAAACCCGGGAGATTGCGGCGCATCTCGAGGATGGACCGCACCGGCCAATACATTGCGATAACGCTCGATGCCAGCACCAACGTGCTCGTAAAACTCAAATGAGCGGAAACGATCACCAGTCCCGCTACCAGCATCAATACTATCGCGGCAAGCGAACCAAGCGCGAACACCAATGGCCGCGACAACGCTTCAGCGCGATGGCGTGCGAGTTGGCCCTCGGAATATCCGCTGAGTTGCTCCTCCATTCGGCCCTGGCTGAACGACTCCATCAAGTATACTTTGATCAAACGCATCAGCGTCAAGCTTTCCTGAAATCGCACGAGTTGCTCCGCCGACTGCCCTTCCGCCTCACGTGATTGCGCCCTGAAATGCGAGCGGATCAACCCACCCAGGATCCACACGAGAATCGCCAATAGCATCAATGCCACAGCAAGCCAAAAGCTGACGAGGAACGTCAGCGCGATCAGCAGCCCAATCTTCACCGGCTCGCGAACGCTTACCGTCAGCCAGCGGTGAAGTCCCTCGTGCAGTGTCTCGACATGGCGAGTGGACACGCTGACCGCCTCCGCCGAGCCTGTGGAGCGAAACGCCAGGGCGCCCAAGCGCAGGGTGTGGTGGTAAATCGCTCGCCGCAGACGTGTCAATGCGTCGGCAACGGCGAGTGCGGCAGCATAATTGGAGAGAAAAACCAGCGCAAAACGGATTCCAGCGACGCAGAAGGCCAATATCAGCAGTCTGACGAGGTAACCCACGTCGCCATGAACCCAGGTCCACGCGTTCCAGCGCGCAATCCATGCGGAGGCGGCTCCGCGAAAACCATGGCGGGAACGAATTACCATGCTCAACAAGCCGCCGTCGTCCAGGCCTAGATAGATCGTCGCCTCGAGTCCGTGATTAATGATGGAGTCGCGAATATCTTCGCGAATTTTCTCGGCCGCGCCGGCGCTGACTCTCGACTCCAAGAATAAAGGCAAAGCCGCCACCCATAGGATGCCAGGTTCCTCACGCGACCAGTTTTCGATCGGTTCGCGTGCTTCCCACCGGGCCACCAATTTCGTGTCGATCCCCAGGACTTTTAGCTCCTCATGTATCTTGCGGATCTGTGTTTCACGGGCCTCGCGGTCCTCCGGCAAGGAAATGCCGAGCACGAATTCGTAGCGCTCATTGCGAGGAAGCTGATAATAGCTCCCGATATTGCCTCGATCGACCAGGAGATCGATGAACAAACCGAGCAACATGATTAGCGCGACGAACAGAATCGAAGACAGGATGGAACTTGCGAGCGACAGCCAATACCCGTAACGGTGATACCGCAAGAATTGTTGCGAACGGACGAATGCGGAACTAGGCATGGCAAAGCACCACGGAACACTCCCAAGAACTCCCCGTCATTGTAACAGACCGCCCCAGGCATGGAAGCAACACTACGACTTGGACGACGGTGAAACTGGGGCAAGCATGTCGGATTGCGCCGGTTGTAACGCCGGCGCGGGAGATTAACACGGGATTCGCGTCCGTTTGGCCGATTTCACTCATCCACAGAGGTCACGCAATTGCCGGGCGTAGCGAGGCACGGCAATCTTCGGGTCCTCCGCTGCCTCGTATTCGAGGACGACGTACCCCCGGTAATTGACGTTCCGCAGCATTTGAAACAGCCGTTTGAGATCCGCCTCCTCGGGTTTGCGTCCTTCACGAGTGATGTCGGTCTTCATTTGCACGACCACGGCATAGGGCGCGAGCCGCTCGAGGTCGGCATACGGATCCTTGGTGCGGAAGTTGCCCGTATCGAGATTGACGCCGAACCAGTCGCTCTTAATCGCGCGGACGAGTGCAAGCATCTGCTCGGACGTGCCCGTGATGCCGCCGTGATTTTCGAGAGCGAGAAAGACGCCGAACTGGCCGGCATACTCGCAGCACTGCTGGATGGCGTCGATGCACTGCCGGCGGGCGCGATCCTCCTTGTCGTTTTTCGCGACGGTCCCACCAAAAATGCGGATCGTCTTGCCGCCGAGTCGGCTCGTGATTTCGACCCAGCGGCGCGTGCGATCGATCTGCTCCTTGAGTCGGCCCGCATCGTTCACGCAGAAGTCGGTGCGAATCGCCGTGCCGCTGATGTCCAGCCCAAGCCGAGTGCAGCGCCCCTTGAGTTGCGCCAAAAAGCGCGGCGTCGTTTCGGGGAAGTAGTACTCGGTCAGTTCGACGGCGTCGAACGGCATCGTCGCCGCGAGATCGATGAATCCTTCGAGGTTCATGGTCGGCGGCTTACGGCGAAGATCGAGCAACTGTCGGAAAGTGTACGCCGCCAGGCTCAGACGCATCAACGGTCGCCCCTGTCGGCGGATCGGCTCGATCGCGTTCGCCGTCCCGGCCACGCCCAACGCCCCAGCCCCGGCGAGCGAACCGAGCAAAAATGTACGACGATGCGGAATCAAATTCATGGCGGCACCCCGATAAAAAACGGAACGGAAAAGCACCAAGTCGCAGCCTATTCTATCGCTACCGCCGGAAGAGACTATTTCGCATCCTCGCTCCCACCGCAGGCTGAAAACATCCCGCTTGGCCAACAGCCGATGGCCAAGCGCTTTTGCACTTTTTCGGCCTTTTTTTGCACTTTTGGGGGGTGTTGGCCAACAAGCCGGGGGAGGGGTATAGGGAACTGCATGCAGAATATTTTGGGAAAAACGAAAAAATGCCTCGCAACCGACTTTGCAATCCCCGCCGCCAGCGCGTTACGATGATGGAAAAACGCCGGACGCATCAAACGCTACGAGCACAAGGCGGCATGCCAGCATCGCGTGGAGATCATTCGCACGCCGGCCGACCTCGGCATTCGCGAAGCGTGCAAGGACGCGCTCGCCGCCGCGCGGGGCGACTATCTCGTGCTGCTCAATAATGACACCGTCGTCACGGAGGGTTGGCTCAACGCGCTTATCAACCTGGCGAATCTCTCGGCGACGTTTGGCATGGTCGGGCCGATGTCGAACTACGCCGCTCCGCCGCAATTGGTTGAAGCGGTGCCGTATCGCATGAAGCTCAAGCAAGGCAAAATGCCGCGCCGGTTTGGGGTCGCGGATCGTCTGCTTGAAACCGACGCGATGCGTGCCTTCGCTGCAGAGCACCGCGAGAAAAACAAGGGAAAATGGCTGGAAACCGACCGCCTGGGCGGCTTTTGCGTGTTGCTAAAGCGCGAAGCTCTCGACCGCATCGGCCTGGTG
>CAZAFH010000183.1:0-9718 GCA_964484265.1 uncultured Singulisphaera sp. | reverse complement strand
TGATGGGCGGTATGCCCGTCATGATGGGCGGCGCCATGATGGGAGGCATGCCTGGTATGATGGGTGGCGGCGGCATGATGATGGGCGGCATGCCCGGCATGATGATGGGCGGCATGCCCGGTATGATGGGCGGAGGCATGATGGGCGGTATGCCCGGCATGGCCGGCGGCGGCGTCTTCTTCTAATCCCGCTCTCTTGACAACAATTATTACAAGAAGCCGGTTCCCTTTCGGAATCGGCTTTTTCCTTGCGCGAGGCACCCCAGGTCTACAATGCTCCTCCACGCTCGCCAGCTCTCAAAAAAATACGGTGCCCTCACGGCTCTTGACCGGCTCGACCTCGGCGTTCGTCCCGGCGAGATCGTTGGCATCCTCGGCCCCAACGGTTCAGGCAAATCGACGGCGATCCGTCTCTTCCTCGGCTTCCTCAAGCCGACCTCCGGACAATCCAGCATCGCCAACCACGACTGCTGGAGCGACAGCATCAACGCACGCCGACAGGTCAGCTACCTTCCAGGCGAATTGCGGCTCTACGAAAACATGACGGGCATCCAGCTGATCCACTTTCTGTCCGACCTTCGCAAGCATCCCGAGTTCACCGCCCGTATGAACGAACTCGCGCGTCAATTCGACATCGACATCCACATACCACTTTCCCAGATGTCGTCTGGCATGAAACGCAAGGTCGCCTTGATGCAGGTGCTGCTGCCGGAAACCCCTCTCGTCATCCTTGACGAACCGACCAATACCCTCGATCCGACCATGCGCGATCAACTGCTGCACCAACTCGCTGCCGCGAAACAGCGTGGCCAGGCGGTCGTGTTTTCCTCGCACGTGTTGACCGAGGTGGAGCAGGTCTGTGATCGCGTCGCCATTCTGCAAAAAGGCAAACTGGTCCACTGGCAGAACATGGCCGAGCTTCGCGTCGTCCGCCAGGTCTCCGCCAGGTTTGTTCGCCCCGCTGCAGAGATCGTCCCACCCGACCGCGCGGAGTCAGTGACGGCAAACAGCGACACTCTCGATTTCGAGTACGCCGGCCCCCTGCCCGACCTGCTGCGCTGGCTCGCCGACGCCAACGCCGTTGATGTGAAAATCGAACCAAAAGGCCTGAGCAAGATCTATCAGCGCTTCCACCGACTCGGCGAATAGCTAACAGGCGGACGGCCGCCTTTTTCTACAGCCGCGTGTTCACTTCTTCTGTTTCGCCAGCGGGAATTGCGTGATGGTCAGGCCTTCGCTGCTGAGGTAATGGTCCAGCAGTTCGACTCGGCCTTCTTCGCGCATTCGGGCGTAGATGCGCGTCATGTCATCCAGCCAGAGCGTGTTGAGGTAGCCCGGATTCGTGCGCGATAGTTCGCGAAACAACGCCAGGCGGCGGCGAAAGCTGTCCGCGGCGGCATGCGCGCCGACGATCTCCGTTCGGGCGTAGGCCTGCGCCTTCACCTTCATGTCATGCACCTTGGCCGAGGCGATCTCGCATTTGCTGTTGATTTCCTGGTCCGCGTTGCTGAGCTTGGTCGGGATGCTCTGCTGGGCGTTGGTCAATTTGCTGAATGCGTCCTTGACTTGCTCCGGCGGGCTGAGATCGGTAATGCTGACACGCTCGATATCGATGCCAAGGTCATAGTCGGCAAGCCGCTGTTGCATTTGGCCTCCCAGCCAGCCGGCGATCTGATGTTTGCCCCGCCGAAGCACGTCATCCACGGTGCGGCCCGCGATCCACTCGGCGAGCAACGACTCGGCCGCTCGAGCGACGAACGCATCGATGCTCGCTTGCTGCAAGACGAACTTTTCGACCTCGGCATCGCGCACGCGGAAATCGATCGACGCCTGCACGTTGACCAGGTTGTGATCGCCCGTGACCATCTGGCCGATCGGCACGATGTTGTCGTCGTCTTTCTTTTCGATGTAGCCGACCTTGATGCTGCGCACGCGCCCCACCGGCGCGAGGTCGACACGATCGATGCCCCACGGCCAGGCGATGTGCAGGCCCTGTCCCGGCTTCGCTTCGAGGATGCGCCCAAATCGCCGAATGACGGCGCGTTCGTGCGATTGCACCTGCGTGAGGGAAGTCGCGATCGTCCAAACGCTGAATAGAAAAGCGAGCAAATAGAGTGCGTATCTCCACATCACTTGGCTCCCTTTTTTTCCGAAGGAGCGTCGACCTTGGGTCGCGGCGGAGCGAATAGCGACTCGAAAACGGGCCGATGGGTCGAGAGCAACAGCGTCGTTTTGGAATCGCCGAGGATGTTTTGCAGCTTCTCCATTTTTTTCAGAAACTCGTAGAACTCGCGGTCCTGGCTGTAGGCCTGATTGCGAATCTTCATCGCCTCGACATCGGCCTCGGCCTTGATTTTTTCCTCTTCGGATTTGGCCTTGGCAAGTTGCTCGCGAATGTCGGCATCGGCCTGGTTTTTTTTGTTCGCCGCCTGGCGGTCGCCGTCGGCGAGGTATTTTGTCGCTTCCTTGTTTCGTTCAGCGCGGATTCGGCTGAAAATAGAGCCACGCACATCGCCGGGATGATTGAACCGGCGCAGGCGAATATCGACCAGGTCGATCCCGTACTCGTCGCGCGCCGGCGCTCGTAGTGCGTCGAGTAACCGGCTGCGGAGTTTCTCGAGAGCGAGATCGACGCGCGTCTGCCCCGTCCGCTCATCGACGATGGTCGTGCTGATGAAATCGTCCATCGGCATTTCGCCGACGGCGGCGCCAAGCCGGCTGCTGATGAGCGGTTCAAGGATCGCGCGAGCACGATCCGCCGTGCCGATGCGGCGAACGAATAGATCGACGCCATCGCGATCGGTGATGCGCCAGCAGACGTAGGCTTCCAGCGAGAGGATCTTGTCCACGGCTTTCCCGGCCGGGTCGAACGTGAGCTGGTCAAGGGCCGGCAGATCGAATTGCTGCAAACGGCGATCAAGGCGCTGCACCTGCTGAATTGGCCAGGGCCAGCCGACCTTCAATCCTGCGCCATTGACGGAATCACTGCCATCGTAGGTCACGCGATGCTCGCCGAGAACCGTGACATAGGCATATTCCGCTGCGTCCACGGTGTATAGCGACCAGCGCACCACGACAAGGACGGCGATGATAGCCACCGGCGTGAGGATGTATTTTTTCATGGTTAGTCGGTTCCATTTGTTTAGCCGCGACGCGCCAGCGGAGCGCGAGATACCGGGCACGCGCTCCGCTGGCGCGTCGCGGCTAAACAATTCGTCAAGGGTCCTCGCCCTTCTGCTCAGGGAATCGTTGCGGCATCCGGTTGGGCGGCAGCAGAATCGGCGGCGGCGCCCGGAAAAGTTCGGGATCGAACAGCATCAGATTGCGTCGCCCGGCGATCTTGTCGCTATCGATCAACAGCAGATCACGCCGGGACAGCGCTTTGCCGATCGTCTCCCAGTAGATAGCGAATTCCACGAGAGGCGCCTGCAGTTCGAGAAGATCGCGCCGGCGTTTCTTGGCTTTGTCCCAGACGTCATCAATGGGATTGCCGGTGAAGAGGTCGGCCGCTGCATCAAATGCCAATTCGAGTTCCGCGTCAGAGCCAAGTTCGAGCCGAGGGCGAAACCGGGCGAAGAATCGCTCGCGTTCCTGGCGGGCTTCTTCGACTTTCTCGGCTCTTGACGCCTTCGCTTTGGCCAGGATTTTCACGACCTCGGCGTCGGCGTCCTTGAGTTTCTTCGTTACTTCTTCGTCGGCTTCGTTGATCTTGCGATCGCGATCCTCCATGGCGTTGGCGACGGCGTAATAGGCGGGCACGACTTCTCCAGGCGGATGAAGATCGACGATCGCGACACTCTCGATCGCAACGCCGAGCACGAGCGCATCACACCGAGCGCGAATGCGTGCGAGCACGTCGGCCTGGAACTTGCCTCGTCCCGAAGTCATCAGTTCCGGAAACGACTGGCCCGCCACCATCGCACGCAGTTCCGATTCGGCGATCGCTTTGATCGTTTCCTCGGGATTCGTCACTGCGAAGAGAAACACGCGCGGCCTGGCGACACTGTAACGCACGCTCACGAGCAGGTCGGCCAGGCTGTTGTCGCCCGTGATCATCATGGCTTCCTCGCCGATGCGCGTCTCCTTGCGATGGGCGCTCGACCAGGTCAACGCGCCGGTAGTGCTGGCGCGTTCCGGCTGCTCCTTGAAGCCGATGCTCAGCGTGCGAATGCGTTGCGAGACGCGCGTCGTCGATTCGATCGGCCATGGCCAACGCAGGTACCAGCCAGGAGTCAGGTCCGCGCCGACGGGATTGCCAAAACGCCGCACGATGCCAACCTCGTCCGATGCGACGATCGTGAATCCGCTGCAGGCATAAACGAGCATGCCGACGGCCATGGCGCCCATCGCAATCCGTTGCCAATGATGCTCGCACCAGTGGATCGCTTCGCCGATGTTGAGGTTTCGCCCGATCCAGTCGTCGGCGCCTTTGAGTCGCTGAACCCACGCCTGCCAGGCCGGGCTGTCCTCACTTCGTTCAAACCACAGGATCCTCAGCGAATTCAGCAGCACCAGGAAGGAGCCGAGTTGGTGATAAATCACCGCGGCAATCGGCGATTGCTCGTACCAGCCCTCCGGAGCGAACAAAGGCCAAAGCCACGCCGTGCCGACGATGCCGACAGCGTTGACGACGTAGGCGAACCAGATGATGTTCTGGTTGATGATCTTTACGGTCTCGCGCGCCAGCCGAACGAGGAACGGCAAGTGCTTGAGCGGATCGCCCATGAGGACGATATCGCCCGCCTCGGCCGCGATGTCGGTCCCGGTGCTGCCGATGGCGATGCCGACGCTCGCGCCGGCAAGCGCGGGAGCATCGTTGATGCCATCGCCGACCATTGCGACAGGCGTGCCGGCGGATTGCATCGCAGCCAGGAACTGCGCTTTCTGATCGGGCAGAAGCTCGGCGTGGATTTCAGAAAACGGCAGATCGAGTGCGATCGCCTTGGCGGCGGCGGTACGGTCGCCGGTCAAGAGGACGATCGGGTCGATGCCAATCTCGCGGAGATGGTTGAGCAAACCGACGGCGCCGGGCCGAAGCGTATCGCGCGCTCCGATAGCGCCGAGCACGACGCCGTCGCGTGCCACGAGTAGCGCGGTCTGGCCCTTGGCATCGAGCATGCCGAGCGCCTCGTCGGCGGCGGGAGGAATGGTCACGTTTCGCTCGGCGAGCAAGCGGCGATTGCCAATCAGGATTTCGCCGCGATCGGTACGAGCGATGACGCCGGCGCCAGGCTGGGCCTGGAAGTCTTCGACGGCCTTGAGCGCCACGCCGCGTTTCGCCGCCTCGCCGACGATGAGCCGAGCGAGCGGATGTTCGCTCTGCTGCTCGCCGCTGGCGGCCGTGCGCAGCAGGTCAATCGGGTCGACGCCTTCCATCGGCACGATGTCGCCGATTTCTAGCTTGGCCTCGGTGATCGTGCCGGTCTTGTCGAAGGCGAAAGCGCGTACTCCCGCCAGGCGTTCGAGTGCGGCGCCGCTCTTGATGAGCACGCCAGTTCCCGCCAGGCGACCCAGCGCCGCGATGATCGCCGCCGGAGTGGCCAGGATCAGAGCACACGGGCAGGCGACCACGAGCACGGAGAGCGTCGGGTAGGCGGCGAGCGTCAACACCTGGCGAAGCGCGAGACGAGTCGCACCCGCTGGCCGCAGCCAGGTTGTGCCGAAGTAGAGTGCACACGCCAGAAACGTCAGCAGCGCGACGCCGAGCACTGCAGGAAGAAAGAGCCGCGCGAGCCGATCGGCATTGCGTTCGAGGTTGCTTTTGTCCTTGAGAGCTTTTGCGGTCAGTTCGATGACGCGTCCCGCCACGGTCTGCTGGGCGACACGTTTCGCCTCGATCGTCAGCGCGCCGGTCTGGTTGATCGAGCCGGCCAACACCTCGTCGCCCACGATCTTGTCGATCGGCAAGCTCTCGCCGGTCAAGGCGCTGGTGTCCACCGTTGATCGGCCATCGATCACGATGCCGTCCACCGGAACCTTCGCCCCAGGCTTGACGACGACGCGATCGCCAAGGACGACGTCCCTGGTAAAGACGCGCGTCTCCTGCCCGTCGCGCAGCACCCAGCAGCGTAGCGGGAACACTTCGACCAGTTTGCGGATCGCGCTTCGGGTTCGGTCGAACGTGAATGCTTCCAGACACTCGCCGAACATGCCGATGAACACGACCTCGGCCGCGACGAGCCATTCCTGGATGAGTATGGCGGCGAGAAAAGCGATGGCGATGGCGATGTCAGCGCCGATCTTGCCATCAAAGAGGCCTTGCAGCGCGATATAGACGACGCGTGCCCCGCCGAGTATCGCCGCTGCCATCGCAAAGCCATACCGATACCCAAATGGCTCGCGCGGCCACGACGCAAATAGCGACCAGCCGGCCCAGTCTCCTAGCCGGGGTAGCAATTCCAACGCCATCAACGCGGCCAGCAAGCCCGTCATCAGGTAGAGCGGACTGTTGCTTTCCTCGGCAAAAGCGTCGTCAGTGTGCGAGATTTCGCGATGCATGGAATCGGATCGCGTTGGATGACAAGAGTGTACCGCTGGTTGGGATTATACGTCCATGCTACGAGCGCATCGCCAGCTGTCAAGCGAAGAGACGATGATGTTAATGTTAAACGAACGTCTGCATCGGCGGACGATGCTGCGTATAATGAGGTAAAAAGGTGAGACCTCCCTCCCATGGCGCGCGATCTTATTCTTGGAACTGCAGGCCATATCGATCATGGCAAGACTTCGCTCGTCAAGGCACTCACCGGCGTTGACTGCGACCGCCTGCCCGAGGAGAAAGCGCGCGGCATCACGATCGACATCGGCTTTGCTACCCTGGTGCTCGCCGCGCCAGGCGGTGAGTATCGTCTTGGCATCGTCGATGTTCCGGGGCATGAGCGCTTCATCAAAAACATGCTCGCAGGCGCTACGGGCATCGATATCGTCGTGCTCATCATCGCCGCCGACGATTCGATCATGCCACAAACGCGCGAACATCTTGAAATTCTCAAGTTGCTCGGCCTTCGGCACGGCGTCATCGCGCTGACGAAGTGCGACCTCGTCGATGAAACCACGCGCGAGGTCGTCGAGCTTGAGATCCGCGACCTTGTCCATGGCTCCTTCCTCGAAGCGGCGCCGATCATCCGAACGTCCGCACATACCGGGATGGGAATCGGCGAATTGAAGGACGCCATCTATGCCGCGTGCAAGTCGGATGATCTAAATCCCCTCACCGAGCAGCAACCGTCCGCCAACAACACGCCCTTTCGCCTGGCGATTGACCGCTCGTTCGTCGTTCAGGGTCATGGAACCATCGTCACCGGGTCGGTCGTGTCGGGAGCACTCAAGGTGGGCGACGAGGTCGAATGGCTGCCCAGCGGACGAATCGTGCGGGTGCGGTCGCTGCAAAATCACGATCAGCCCGTGGAAGAGGTCCATCGCGGCATGCGGGCGGCGATCAATCTGGCCGGCGTCGACCACAAGGAAGTCGAGCGCGGGCAGGAGATTGCCACGCCCGGATTCCTCAAGCCGTCGCGCGTTCTCACGGTTCGGCTTCATTGCCTGGCGGAGATGAAAAAGCCGATCAAGCATCGCGCGTCGGTGCGCTTTCACGCCGGCACGTCCGAAATCATGGGAACGGTCGCGCTTCTCGATGGCGACGCCATCGAGCCGGGCGGCTGGGGACTGGCGCAGCTATTTCTCGAAGACCCTGCGACGACAACCTGGGGGCAGCCCTTCGTTCTGCGCGGGCCGTCGGCGACGCAGACGATCGGCGGCGGACAAGTCCTGCAACCCGTCGCCGCCAAGGTGCGCCGTCGTCATCTCGATGTGCTCGAGCGCATCGGCATGCTCTGGACCGGCGACCCCAAGCAGCGTGCTCTCACCGTCGCCTGGTTTGGCGGCTTCACCGGCTTCACGCAGATGGACCTCGTCCGCGGCGCGAACCTCGCTCCCGCAGACGCCGACGCGATCATTCAGCAACTGCGCGACGATAAAAAACTCGTGACTCTCACGGTACAGGCGGGGCGGCAGGTCATCCTTCACGTCGATACGATTAGCGAATTGGACGAACGCATCCTGAGCGTTCTCGGCAAGATGCACGACGAATCGCCTTTGATGACAACACACGACCGCCAAAAGATGCAAGCGCAACTCGCCTACATCGGCGACGACGCGCTGGTTCATGCCGAGGTCGATCGGCTCATCCGCATGAAAAAGCTTACGGGCGATGGCAAGCGAGTCGCCCGGGCCGACTTCAAACCAAAGCTCAGCGCGAATCTGCGGAAATTGAAGGATAAGGTCGTCGAGGCCTATCAGGCTGCCGGATTCCAGCCGCCCGAGCCGAGTAGCTTCGCCAATGCGGCTGGCGGCAATGCATCGAGCTTGAAGGATCTGTTTGATGTTTGTGTCGCGGAAGGATTTCTGGTCGCCGTCACGCCGGAGATTTTCTTGCACACCGAGTTTGACGCGCTGATGCGTTCGCGCGTCGCCGAGCGCCTCGCCGCGGGACCGGGCGCGACCGTCGCCGAAATGCGCGACCTGCTCGGCACGACGCGCAAGTATGCCGTGCCATTCTGCGAGTATCTGGACCGCGTCGGCGTAACCCGGCGCGAAGGCGACCTGCGCGTGCTGGCGACGCAATGAGCCTGTTTGGCCGCTCGCCAAAGGTGAGTGCCTGAACTATTTCCCGCGCCGCGCGAAAGCGCCGAGCACCCGTTCGCTCGTGTCGGGCGTCATCGGGCGGACGCTGGTGTCGGCAAAGAGAAAATGGCACACGCCGCGATGCCAGCTTCCGAACCGCGTTTGGTTTTCAAGTTCGATATCGCCTACAATCGAAAATCCTTCGCCGGCGTAGCGCGTGAAGCTGGCGGGTTTGCCGCCATTATAGATGGATCCGTCGCCGTGAGCGGCATCGCCGAGGTCCGTCGGCGAGACATGCTTTTCGCCAACCAATATTGTGTATTCCAGCCCGCGCTCTAGCGAGGCGAATCCGGTCGCGCTCTGCCAATGGACAACGCGGTCGCCCTTTTTCTTGACATTGACTGCGGGCACGATCGCACCGTTGTCGCCGGATTCCCTGCTCCCGTCTCCAGCGACGCAGGCATAGTCACCCAGGCCGCCCGGTAAGTGCATGCCGCCATCGCCAAAATCCCCTGCCAGGCTCAACGTTTCCGAACGTCGCCGAGCGGGACAAAACAGGCTCACGACTCGGCTCTCGCGAACGTCGTCAGCTTGGTTGCCGTACGATTGCTCCAACTGCCAATTCATCAGTGCCGAATCCTTCGTCAGATACGGCGCGAGTAGGACCGCCCAGGTTGCGTAATCATCCGCAATGCGCGAAGCGGGTAGTACGCCCACCTGGTCGTGATAGGCGTGCATGGCATCGCCGATGCGCTTGAGGTTCAGCGAGCATTGAACGCGCAGTGCATTCTCGCGTTGCCTTGAAATCAAGGTAATCGCCACGCCGACGCCGATGACGACGACGAACAGCACTACGACGGCCTGTAACACGCTGATACCGCGACGGGTTCGCATATCGCCTCTTCGATTCACCGCTCGGCAACAATTTTCGCGCGAGGGTCGCCATCCATTCGATTCGTAAGCTAGAGTGGTTTTAACGCAATTACCCACAGAAGGGAACGTCCATGAAGCCAATTGTGATTTTTCTCGTGGCCGCCGGCGTCTTCGGTGTCGGCATGTTGATCCAGATTGGCGTCATGCCGCGGGATGCCGGGTCG
>CAZAFH010000182.1:0-9855 GCA_964484265.1 uncultured Singulisphaera sp. | reverse complement strand
GTACTCCGAACCCTTGGGATCCCAGAGGTTCGGAGTACCTCACCTCTGGGCTTACAAAATGCTGTTACGCCAAACAATTCTTCAGCACGCTGATCCCATGCGCGATGTCCTTGATCCGCTGCTCCTGGTCGCCGACTTCACGTTCGATGCAGAGCGGGCCGCGGTAACCGACTTTCTTCAAGGTGTCGATGAACCGCTTGATGTTGACCTGGCCTTTGCCCAGCGGCACTTCCTCGCCCCATGTGCCCGGGACCTTGGTGCGGATTGCGTCCTTGACGTGCACGCTGCGGATGTCGGGGCCGAGGATCTCTACCGCCTCGATCGGATCGCCCATTTCATAGAGGATCACGTTGGCGGGATCGAAGTTGATTTTCAGGTTCGGGCATTTCAGATCGTCGAGCGTCCGCCGAAGCAGTTGAGCCGTCTCCTGACCCGTTTCGAACGAAACGGTGATCTTCTTCTCGGCGGCGAGTTGGCTGACCTTGGCGAGCGTATCAAGAAACGGCTTGCGATCGGGATGGCTTGGCTCGGGCAGAAATCCTGCGTGGAGCATGATGTCGCTCAACCCGAGTTGCACGGTGCGGTCAAGCGCCCACTGAAAGCGGGCCAAACGCTCGGGACGTGTCGCGGGGTTGCCGAACCCGCCGGAGAGTTCGATCGTCTTGGGTGTCGTATAATCCTCGCCGGGAAAGCCGAGCATGGTTCCGGTCATCTGAAAACCGGCGGACTTGGCGGCGGCGGGCATGGCGTCGCCCTCGTCCCACGATGCGTGATGCGGGTCGCCACACGCGATCTGCACGACATTGATGCCGAGCCGATCCATGAGGCGTTTCAACTCCGGCACACTTTTCACTTGCAAGGACCAACTGCAAACACCGATGGCGAGGGTTTCGATAGGCATGGGAGGGGCCTCTGGAGTGTGAAATCGTGGTGTTCCTCGCTTGTCGTTTAGCGCTCGCATGGCATGCACCGAGCGCTAAACGTCAAGCAGGTCTTTCATCCCGGCGCTGGTTCGATGCGCACGCCCAGAGGACCAAGGTCTTTGCCGTCGCGCTTCTCGTGAGCGCTGGTCATGAGTTCGTGCTTGAGCTCGGCGACTTCCTTGGTTCCGGTCCAGACGACGGCCTCGCTGTTCTCGTGGGCGTGCATCATCAGCTGGTAGGAGCGTTCGACGCTGTAGCCAAGCGCTTTTTGCAGCACCTCGATGACGAATTCCATCGAGTGATGATCGTCATTTTCGAGAATCACATTGTAAGGCGGAAGACGGCGCGTCGTGGTTTCCGTTTCTTCCAGCGGAACCGTTGTCGTGCCAGCACGCGGGTTCATGGCGCAACCTCTGGATCGAAGAACGGGCTACAGGTAAAGATATGGCGAAACAGGTCCGTGGGCAGCTGCGCGGTGACAATGTTTAGCCGTTTACAATTGGCGAGCGGGCGGCGTAAGCCCCCTGATTCTGGCGATTCGATGCTTAACGCAGAATCAGGGGGCTTACGCCCCCCGCTCGCCAGTTGAAAAAGATTGCGCGGCTAAACTAGCGAAGCCACGGGACGACTTCCGATGAAATGAACCACGGCAAGCTTGTCGCCGTGTGGCTGCCGTTGCTCACGCCCTCGCGCAACATCCGACTGGTGTACGGGACCTGGATGAGTCGGCGGTACAGCGTGCGGTCCGCTTCGTTGAGATTCGGCGGAATCACGAATCCCTTGAGGCCCGCGCTCTCGCCGTAGAATCGGTCGATCGTGCCGAACGTGCTCGTGCCCCAACTGAGGATCATGCGATCGTTGCGGGAATGGAACGAGACGATCTCGCCGCGCGTCGCTCTTAGAGCGTGCCGAAGATCGAAACTCGGCGCGACGGCCGCGGATAAGAGGATCACGCGATCCACCATGCTCGCCGGAAGATCGCGCAAGGCGAAGAGCGCCAATCCGGTCCCGCCGCTCTTGGCGACGATATAGATACGGCGATTCGGATGCTTCGCGCGATATTCGCGGATGAACCGCGCGAGTTCGTCGGCCTTCTTTAGAACGTGCTGCGTGTCTTGCAGGTCGGTGAGAAACTTGCCTTTGCCATGTGTCCACACGAAGCGATGCACATCGTGAGGCAGCTTGGCTTGCTTCAAGGAATACTGCGCGCTCTTGCCCATCACGTCAAGCCCGCCGATGCCTTCGACGATGATCACCAGGCCCGGCTCAGCCTCGACCGGTGCGGGTGTCTGCTGTGCCCATAGCGCCAAGGGTTGCTCGATGAGGGTCAACATCGCAAGCGCGATGGCACAAGTCCGGGATGACATCGACATCTGGCGGTTCCTTTCGTTTAGCTGCAACGCCCTAGCGGAGCGCGGGATATTGACCTCGCTCCGCTGCGCGTCGCGGCTAAACACTGTTTACGCGCTTTCCTGTTCCGGTGGAGCCGTTGCCTGGAACACTTTGATGTGAGGCGGCTGATGCGCAGCATGCTGAGCGTCAACTTCGCGTGAGTCGTACTTCAGCAAATAGCTTGGCCGACAGCGCACCTGCTCCCAGATTCGGCCCAGGTATTCACCGAGAATGCCGATCGCCAGGAGAATCGACCCGGCCAGCACATGGCTCGACACGATCATGTAATATGCGAGAAGGTTAGTTCCCGACGTGAACAGCAACTGCACCAGCGCCGCCACGGCCCAGGCCAGCCCCACGCCGAGCGTGATGCTGCCGAACGTCGTCGCGAGGGTCAACGGCTTCTTCGAGAAAGAGAACAGGCAGTCCTTGCCCAGGCGGATGAGTTGGCGGAGCGAAAACTTGGTAACGCCATGCGTGCGTTCCTTCGGGCGAAACGGTACTTCGAGGTACGCGAAACCCAGCCAGTGGATCAGGCCTTTCATGAAGCGATGTTTCTCGGGCATCTGAATCAGAAGGTCGGCGACTTTCCGCGTCATCAGCAGATAATCCGACGTCTCGCGGCGAATTTGAATCTCGCTCAGCGAATCGAGGACGCGATAAAAGACCTGCGTGCCGACCTGGTTGAACCAGCCAGGCTTTTGGTAATCTTGACGAACCGTGACAACGAGATCGACCGGTTCCTTGGCGCGTTCAAGCAGCGTCGGGATCAGTTCGGGCGGATGCTGAAGATCGGAATCCATCGTGATGAGCAGCTCGCCCTTGGCATGTTCGAGTCCGGCCTGGAGTGCCGCCTCCTTGCCGAAGTTGCGTGCGAGAGACAGGACGCGGACGCGCGAATCGTCCCGCGCGATTTTGCGCATGACGCTCAGCGTGGCATCGCTCGAACCATCGTCCACGTAGATGATTTCGAAGTGATACTGCGTCGCGACCGTCGCAAGCACTCGGCTCAGTTCGATCTGGAAGTGAGGCAAGACTTCCTGCTCGCGGTAGGCGGGACAAATAATGCTGACCAGCGGAAGAGGATCGGCCATCCGTGACCTCGGTTCGTAATCGGCGAGCGGGGGGCGTTAGCCCCCTGATTCTGGAGAATCTCCAATTTCAAAGAATCAGGGGGCTAACGCCCCCCGCTCGCCTGGGACAATCGTGTGTGATACCCGACGCGGGACGGATTGTCCAGAGGGAACCAGGGGAATTGCCAGATTTCCTATCCTACGCCGCCAGCGTAATCGCTGACCGCCCGAAGAGGAACTCGCTCGGTGACACGAGATGGAAACCCGCTTCATCCACGGCATCGCGAAACGACGATTCACGCAGCCAGCGAAGTTCGTTGACCCGCTGCTGCACCAGGCCGCTCGCTTCCGTGCAATCCCGGCCCACCAGCGTCGAATCAAGGCGACCGGGATGGCACATCAGCTCCACGTTCTTACCAGGCATCGCCCGCAGCCAGCGGACGAAAAAATCTTCGTGCTCCACATAACGCGGCGTTGTGATGCCCGCCAGCCAATCGTTGCCCGGAAATCCTCGGGTTTCCTGCGATCGGCTCAGTCGGCGACCCAGCCAGCCTAGAACGATCCGTTTGAATCGAGCCCCGCTCACATTCTTGATGACCCGCCAAGGCTCCTGGATTCGCCGAATGTACGGCCGCGTCGGCAGCTTGGAGAGCACGTCGAGCAAGATATCGCCAACCGGAGAGAACACCGCGACATGCTGGTGGCTATTGACGAACAAGGGCAACCTGCCGACCAATTCCATGAAACGCCGAAGCTGTAGCTCCAACTCGAGGCGAATCTCGTTCGGGTCCAGCCGACCCAGGAACCAGCGCTGCAAGAACGACCCGAGAGGCCAAAACGTGCCATCGGCGCGGACCAGCGTGGGCACACGCCCAGGATCTGCAATCGGTGCGTCGAGGGTCAGGTTCGGATGCCAGCCGAGCTCCAACGGCGAGCCAAGCTGCCGCCAGCGGCGCGTCGCTTCCTCGGCATACGGAGAATTCACCAGCACGACGGAACCGGTGACAATGCCCTGCGAGGCGAGTTGAAGGATGCCGGTGGTCGTGTTGGGGCCGATGCCGAAATCGTCGGCAATAACTAGAAGCAACCTTTCGGATGGTGATGGCATGAGCTCTCCGCGCGGCGAGAGTTGAGAATAATCGGCAATCCGTTTTCGGGCAATAGGTTGTTTTCGCATGCCGTTTAGCGTTTAGCGTTCGCGCGGCGCGTTGCGAGCGCTAAACGGCAAGCCAAAACAACCCCACCCACAGCGCGTCATGCACTTATCCTCTTTTATCAGACTTCGAGAGAGAGAAAAACCAGGGAATCTGCGGGGTTTCAGGCCTGGACATAGGCTCTCGCTTCGTCTGGCATGGGAGAATCTCAAAAATCTGGCGGTAGCGATATTTGCGTTTCTGCCGATCGTAGGGTATGGTTTCACATAGCAAACGCAGACGACAGTATTTGTGGCGTCTGCGGGGCAAGCCGTGATGTCATTGCCTGGATCGACAAACCTTTCATCCTCGAAAGGGCAAAACCGTCGAAAGACGGCGACGCAAAGCTATGGGCCTTCACCTTCTGGGCCGGATGCGGATGACCTTCGCATCCGTTTGGAAAGGCCGCCAAGCTGCCGAAGGGATCGACCGGTGAATAACCCGTCCGTCCCGGGACGTCGAAGCCTCTCGGAGGGAACGATGTCCTTCACGGTCCAGGGACTGCCGACAGGCGGTTACATGACGGCTTGCCTTGCTTTTTGGTCCGTGGTCAGTAGTCCGTAGTCCGTAGCAAAATGCGAGCAGGTATTTTGCCACGGACTACGGACTACTGACTACGGACTTTTTCATTTTCATAAATGCAAGGATGGAAGCCTGCAACAGGCTCCAGCGGAACATTATTCACTTGCGTGCGACTCCGTCTGGCATACCATGACCGAGAGGAAATCCCGCTGCCACGGAGGAACAACTTCGATGCTGCTTTCCATCGCATGGATCGTCTTGGGAATCCTTCTCCTGGTCGCGGGCGGCGAGACCCTCTTGCGCGGCGCGGTTGGACTGGCGGGGATTCTGCGCCTCACGCCTGCCGTCATCGGCCTTACCATCGTCGCGGCTGGTACGTCCGTGCCCGAACTTGCGGTCAGCGGAATCGCCTCCTATCAAGAGAAGCCCGACATCGCCGTCGCCAATGTCGTCGGGTCCAACATCTTCAATATCGCGGTCATCATCGGCATGTGCGCGTTGATTCAGCCGCTCGCGATCACGGGCAACACGATTCGGCTTGAATACCCCGTGCTGGCGCTTGTGACGCTTCTCTGCCTGGTCATCGCTCAGGATGGCACGATCAATCGGCTCGATGCCTCGCTCTGCCTGGCGATTTACGTCGGCTTCACGGCATATCTTGTCAGCCTCGTTCGTGAACAGGTGACTTTCGCAGAAGCACGGGAGTTGAGTGAAGAAGTGAAAGAACTCACACCCTCGGAGAAGCAGCCGCGTGCGTGGGTGTGCCTTTCGCTCGTGGCAGTCGGAGCGGCGTTGCTGGCGGCGGGTGCTCACGCAACTGTCACTGGAGCGGCGGACCTAGCCCGCCTGCTCGGCTGGTCGGAGCGCGTCATCGGGCTTACCATCGTGTCCGCTGGGACTGGCCTTCCCGAAGTCGTCGCGTCGCTGGTGTCGAGCATTCGTGGCCGAAGCGACGTGGCGATTGGCAACGTCATCGGCTCGAATCTGTTCAATATCCTTGTGATCCTTGGCGTGAGTGGAATGTTCTCGCCGCTGCCGGTTCAGCCTGCGTTGATGGAGTCCGACTGCTGGTGGATGCTGGGCGTCACGCTGCTGCTATTCCCCATCATGTTCACGGGACTGCGCGTGAGCCGATGGGAGGGCGGCGTCCTTTTGTCGGTGTACGGCGTTTATCTCGGATTGCTACTCAGTCTATAGTCCGTGGTCCGTAGTCCGTGGCAAAATGCAAACAGGTCTTTTGCCAAGGACTACGGACTACGAGTATCTGACTACTGACTATGGACCCTGTTCGTTCGTTATTGCGGTTTTCGCGAGAAGAAGCGCAGGATCGCGATGAGCACGATCGCGCCGACCGTCGCCGTGATGAGACTGCCGAGCAAACCCGTCGCGGTCAGACCGACCAGGCCGAAGAGAAAGCCCCCGAGAATCGCGCCGATCACGCCGACGATGAGATCGCCGATCAGACCGTACCCGCCGCCCTTCATGATCATCCCCGCCAACCAACCTGCCGCGATGCCGATGATGCAGAACCAGAGAAATTCCATGGGGATGCTCCTATTGTTTAGCCGCGACGCGTTAGCGGAGCGCGGTCACTATCCCTCGCTCCGCTAACGCGTCGCGGCTAAACGAGAAAGTAATCTATTCCCATTCTATCGTCGCTGGCGGTTTGCTGCTGATGTCGTAGACGACGCGATTGACGCCGCGCACCTCGTTGATGATGCGCGTCGAGAGTTTTGCCAACAGCTCGTAGGGCAGATGCGACCAGTCCGCAGTCATGAAGTCATCGGTCTGCACGGCGCGAATCGCGACAACGTTCTCGTACGTTCGGCCATCGCCCATCACCCCGACCGACTGCACGGGCAGCAGCACGGCGAACGACTGCGAGGTTTTGCGGTACCAGCCAGACGCCTTGAGTTCTTCAAGCACGATCGCGTCGGCATTCCGCAAGACATCGAGCCGATCCGCACTAACGGGACCGAGACAGCGAACCGCCAAACCGGGGCCGGGAAACGGATGCCGCCAGACGATGTTCTCCGGTAGGCCGAGTTCGAGGCCGAGGCGTCGTACTTCGTCTTTGAAGAGATCTCTGAGAGGTTCGATAAGCTCGAAGCCGAGTTCCTTGGGCAGTCCGCCGACGTTGTGATGCAGCTTGATATTCGCCGCTGGTCCATCGGTGGCGGTGCCGCTCTCGATCACGTCTGGATAGAGCGTGCCTTGTGCGAGGAACTTGGCGTTGTCGATGGTGCGTGCTTCGTCTTTGAAAACGTCGATGAACACATGCCCGATGATTCGGCGTTTTTCCTGCGGGTCGGAAACGCCGGCGAGGGCGTTGAGAAAGCGGTCGCGGGCATCGACCCAGTGCAGATCGGCCTGGAAATGATCGCGAAACGTTTTTCGCACAACCTCGTTTTCGTTTTTCCGCAGCAGCCCGTTATCGACGAAGATGCACGCGACCTGATTGCCGAGCGCCTTGATCAACAGCGCCGCCGCCACGGACGAATCGACGCCGCCGGAAAGCCCGCAGATGACGCGATGCTTGCCGACGCGCTGCCGTAACTCGGCCACGGTTTGATCGATGAACGAGCCGAGCTTCCACTGCCCGGTGCAACCGCAGACCTGATAGAGGAAATTGCGAAGAATCTGGCTACCGTGCGGGGTGTGGCTTACCTCCGGATGGAACTGCAAACCGAAGATCGGCCGCGAACGATGCTTCGCAGCCGCGATTGGGCAGGTATCGGTCGAAGCTAGGGGCACGAAATCCGCGCTATCGGCTTTGACTTGATCGCCGTGACTCATCCACACCTGCATCTCGCGAGGTAGGCCAACGAACAAGGCATCGGGATCAGCGATGGCGACCTGCGCCCGCCCGAACTCGCGCTTTTGCGCCGGCTGGACCTTGGTGCCGAGCAGCTGGGCCGCTAATTGCATTCCATAGCAGATGCCGAGGATCGGGATGCCGAGGTCGAGAATCTTCGGATCGCAGCTCGGCGCGCCGGGTTCGTAAACGCTCGCCGGTCCGCCGGAAAAAATAATACCCTTCGGATTCAGTTCGCGCACGCGCTCGGCGGAGATGGAATTCCGCACGATCTGACAGAATACGTTTTGCTCGCGAACGCGCCGGGCGATGAGCTGCCCGTATTGCGAGCCAAAATCGACGATCAGGACGAGTTCGCTATCAGGAAGATTCGTCATCTGCAACTTCTTTCCACATCTTCGACGAACACTATTGCAAGAAACCAAGCCCAGGGATGAGCGGAGCGAATCCCTGGGATAAAGTCGGAGATTTGCGCTTATTAACTGTTTTCCGTTCCAAAACCTACACCCCTGGTTTGCCGAGTTCGACGGCGCGTTGGGTGGCAGCCTCCACGGCATCCATGAGCGCGCCGCGCAAGCCGCCTCGTTCAAGCTCGTGCAGACCGGCGATAGTCGTGCCGGCCGGGCTGGCGACCATGTCCTTGAGTTGACCTGGGTGCATACCGGTTTCCAGGATCATTTTCGCCGAACCAAGCAGAGTTTGAGCGGCGAGAACCTGGGCCAGATCGCGAGGCAATCCCATGCGCACGCCACCATCTGCCAATGCCTCGATCACGATGGCGACAAACGCCGGTCCGCTACCCGATAGGCCCGTGACAGCATCGAGCCATTTCTCTGGAACGCGCACGGCTCGCCCGACGCTATTGAGCAACCGCTCGACGCATTGCAGATCCTCCTCTGTCGCCCCGCTTCCGCCCGCAAACGCCGACGCACTCGCCCCGACGAGACAGGGCGTATTGGGCATCACGCGAATGATCCGTCGATCGCGCCCGATCGTGTCACCGATCTGTCCGAGCGTGATGCCGGCAGCGATCGAAACAATTAAATGCTGCGGCGTGAATTTGCTCGCCAATTCGCCGAGCAAACCCGGCATCATCTGCGGTTTGACGGCCAAGAACACGATGTCGCTCGAGGAGACGACCTGATCGTTGGAGGGGTAGGCAGTAGCTCCAGTGGATTTCGCAAACGCGTCGCGGGCCGATTCGAGCGGATCGCTGCCGCTCAGAAGGTTCGGCGTCGTCAGCCCGGCGTTCAACCAGCCGCGCGCGAGAGCCGTTGCCATTTTGCCCGCGCCGAGAAAACCAATGCGAAGGGACTCGCTCATGTTATCGACACCCGCATGGGGAGAGGGTGGATGAAAACCAAACCATTATGATACAAGAGAAGTGGCCTGGGTGTAGGTCCAGATTCAAACTCCACCCAGACTGGGGATGAACCCGGCATGGCCCGGCAATATCATGACATTGTTCGCTTGGCCGATGGATTTCACGCCGGCAACTGCAACGATAATGAGGAAGAAGCAATGAACGCTCCGGATTGGCTGACCAAACGCGGCGGCACGCTCAAACTAGGAAGTGACGGCAAGACATGGTTTATCCTCTTCGCCGGCCAGCCTAACTACAGCCTCGTCGCCGTGCCGGTCGGAAGCCAATTCGGCTGCTCCATTCGGCAAACCAACAACGGCAAGCAAATCGCCAGCGACGACGTCGCCGCTAGCAAAGATGCAGCCGTGCAAGCAGGCCTCGATGCCTTGTGCAAATCCTTGGGTTGGGAATAAATCGGTTTTGAATGGCCTTACCACAAAAATACGCACAAGGTCTTGGCGAAACCCGAAGCGCGCCGATATGATACATGAGTGACGCTTATTGCCGAAGTGGCGGAACTGGCAGACGCGCCAGCTTCAGGAGCTGGTTCCCGCAAGGGAGTGGAGGTTCGAGT
>CAZAFH010000181.1:0-9919 GCA_964484265.1 uncultured Singulisphaera sp. | reverse complement strand
CTCCTTCGCCACGCCCACAAAGTTGTGGGGAACTCGCAGCCCGGAGGGAGAGGGAGCACTTCGCGCAACGATTTCGTACGTCGGATACTGTCGCATCAGTGCGAATTTTCAATAGTATTCATCAGCCCAGGGAAGGGGTAAGGGGTTTCAGAGTCCAATTAAGTATCTTTGATTTTCAGCAGGTTCTTTGAGCCCCTCACCCTCCCAGCCCCTCTCCCCCGGATTACTGGGGGAGAGGGGAGCGTATGAGCGCTCATCATGGAGCCATGGGGAGCAAAAAAGCCGCAAGCGAGGATCGTCAACTTTTCCAATTCTAACGAATCTGTCGATTCGTCCGCTTCGGCGCTTCACAATTCTGGAAAATCCAGCGATTAGGATTGCAGTCTCTCTGCGAACTCGCGCGCATGCGCTATGCTTGTTCAGGTGGCATTGCGCCGCCCTCGCTCGGGGAGATTCAGACCAACATCATGCCGCAAAAGAGCGGATTTCGTGTTGAGGCAGCCGGCTGGCTGCTATTGATCGGCGGATTTTTCCTGGCTCTCTGCCTGCTGAGCCACGAACCGTCGCCGCGCGGATCGTCCGCGCAGAATATGCTTGGCGTTCCTGGAGACATGTTGGCGAGCGAATTGTACGCTGCTCTCGGTTACACGATGTACGTGCTGCTGGTGGCGTGGTTCTTGCTCGTGTTCATGCTGCTGATCGGTCACGGCTGGCTTCGCTGGACAGGCCGGGTTATCGGCTGGCTGATACTGCTGCCGACCGGCGCCGTCATCGCCGACTGGCTTGGGCATGAATGGATGCCCGGTCCCATCCATGGCAGCGGCGGCGTGCTTGGCGCGGTGTTGCGCGAACTTCTTCTGGATCATTTTCCAGGCCCGAGTGCGGCTGCAATCGTCGCCAGTGTCGGCGTCGTCGGCGTATTTCTGGCTGCCGACTTTGTGCTGCGCGGCTTGCTTGCCGTGGTGTACGCCATCTGTGTCGCATTGAGCTTCGCGTTGCTGACGGCGTTACGCGGCTTCGCGCGCCTGGGCAACTTATTCCGGCGAGCGGACAAAGTCCCGGACAAGGCAGCACCGATCGCGGCTGCGGACGAAGTCGACGCCGTGCCAATCCAACATTCCGGTTTCGTCGTACCCGACGCCGAACCGGTGCTTGAAGCCGGCGAGACCGTTGTCGAGACGCCCGAAGCCGCCCCGACAATCCTGCCGATCAAACGCATGGGATACTCGGCCGCAAACGAACAGCAGTACGAGGACTACGAACTGCCGCCCATGTCGCTCCTGGAGGATCCGGAGCCATTTCCCTTCGAGCAGCACGATCAAAAGCTGCGCGACCAGGCCGTCATCCTCGAGCAGACTTTCCGCGATTTCGATCTGAACGTCAAGGTCGTCGGCATCAACACCGGGCCGGTCATCACGCAGTACGAGGTCGCTCTCGAAACCGGTCTGCGCGTCAACAAGATCACCACGCTCGGCGACGATCTCGCGCTGCACCTGAAAGTGCCCAGCGTTCGCATCGTTGCGCCGATCCCTGGCAAGAACGCCGTCGGCATCGAAGTGCCCAACGAACACCGCGCGACCGTGAGGCTCAAGGAAGTCATTCTCGGCGCGGGTCGAAAGCTGGCGAAATCGAAGGTCCCGCTCTTTCTCGGCAAGGACTCCGAAGGCAAGCCGCTGACGCAGGACCTCGCCGACATGCCGCACCTGCTCATCGCCGGCACGACCGGCACGGGCAAATCGGTCTGTCTCAACGCGCTCATCATCAGCATGCTCATGACGCGCCGCCCTAACGAACTCAAGATGCTGCTGATCGATCCGAAGAAGAACGAGTTTTCCGACTATCGCAAGATTCCGCATCTGATGCATCCGGTCATCACCGACGAGCAGAAGGCGACAGCCGTGCTCGCCTGGGCTGTTGACAAGATGGAAGAACGCTACGACCTGCTGAGCCGGGCGCGCGTGCGGAATCTCGCGCAGTACAACGAACTCGGCCTGGAGGAAATCCATCGCCGGGTGCAACCCGATGCCGAGGAGCGGGAGCGCATCCCCGCCAAGCTGCCGTTTATCGTGATCGTCATCGACGAGTTCGGCGATCTCATCATGCAAACCAAGCGCGAGGCCGAGACACATATCATCCGCCTGGCGCAGAAGGCTCGTGCTGCCGGCATCCACCTTGTGCTGGCGACGCAACGACCGACGGTGGACATCGTCACCGGTCTGATCAAGTCGAACCTGCCGGGACGTATCTGCTTCAAGGTCGCCAGCCGAATGGATAGCCGAGTCGTGCTCGATGAGGGCGGGGCCGACAAGCTGCTCGGCAAGGGCGACATGCTGTTTCTGATCCCCGGCCAAAACGCCCTGGCGCGGGCGCAATGCACGTATGTCGGCGCCGAGGAATTGACGCGCGTCGTGCAGCATCTGGAGACGGATGCGCCGTGCTATTCCGAGGAACTGCTCAAACTCGAAAACGCGGAATCCGCCGGCGGGGGTTCCATCGAACAGATGCGCCAGCGCGATCCGCTTTACGAGCAAGCCGTCGAGATCGTCATCCGCGAAGGCCGCGGCAGCGTGTCGCTCCTGCAGCGCGCGCTGGGCATCGGCTACGGTCGCTCCGCCCGCATGATCGACTGGATGGCGGAAGACGGCGTCGTCGGCGCCTACAATGGCAGCAACGCCCGCGAAGTGCAATTCACCGTCGAAGAGTGGGAAGCCTTCAAGAACGGCCAAGCCGTGGCAACGGCATAAGCCGGTAAATCCGAAAAACGAAAACTGAAGTACGAAACAAATCCGAAAAACGAAAACCGAAATACGAAAACGAATACAAAATCTTGACGGAAGTTGATGTCGGATTTCGGATTCGTATTTCACTTTTCGTTTTTCGGATTTCGATTTTTATGCTTATTCTTTACGCTTGGTGGCGAAGAACCTTTGCCTGGTCGAATACCGCGGCATCGTGGAGCGAGCGACAGGTCCTCGCGATATTTCTTGCGCTCGCCGCCGCGCTTGGGGCCGGGGCGATTTGGCTGCCGGTTTGGGTGTCCGCATGCCTTTGGGTTGGCTACCTCGGCGCGGTGGGCTACTTTACGCGCACGGGCCAGCTCAAGCTCTTCGGGCCGGTCCTGTTTTATGACATGATCTGCACCGCTCGGCGCAGCCGATATGTCCTCATTCGGCTAATCTATGCGGGCATTCTGCTCGGCATTTTGTGCTTCATGTATCTGATGTTTCTCGATCGCCACGGTTTCGCGCATCGGCATGGCCGGCATGGCGACTTCATGCTGCTTGCCGTCATCGGGTTGTTCGTCCTCGTCAGCGGGCTGGTCGGGTCGCTGGCGTTGATCATGTTCCTGCACAATCTGCGTGTGCGCCTCGTTCTTGCGATCCTGGCGGTGCTCTTCTTTGCCCTGTTCACTCTCGCGGCGGTGTCGTTTAACCTGGACATTCAAGATCGCAACCAGGCTCGCAACGCCGCAGCGATGATGGGGCAGATCTTTTTCTCCACGTACATGATCGTCCAGCTCGTGCTGGTGGTCTTGCTGACGCCCGCCTTTGTTGCCGGCGCGATCGCGGAGGAAAAGGACCGTAAGACGCTCGAATTCATGCTGGCGACCGATCTCAATAACCACGAGATCGTGCTGAGCAAGCTGCTCTCGCGACTTGCGAACATGACGCTCTTCCTGTTGACCGGGCTACCCATCCTGAGCATCTTGCAATTTCTCGGCGGCGTCGATACGGAACTGATGCTCGCGGGATTCGCGGGCACCGGGTTGATCCTTTTCAGCCTGGCAAGCACCAGCATCCTCTTCTCGACGTTGTTTCAAAAGCCGCGCGACGCGATCGGCATGACCTATCTGGGGACAATCGCCTACATCGCTCTTGGAACGGTGGCGTACGGATTGGAAAAAAGCGGCATGCTCGTTCTGCCGGAACGATTGTGGTTTGGCGACGAACCGCGAACGCTCGCCCCGATCGCCCAGGTCATCAACTTGGGTAATCCGCTCGTCGCCGTGATTGAGATTGGCCTGGCCATCAACACGGCCACGCTGGCGACGACGGTACCCGGCTTGCTTAACGGCTTCGTCTGGTTTCACTGCATTCTGTCGGCTTTCTGTATTTTCTGGGCGATATTCCGTTTGCGTGTTATCGCTCTGAAGCAGTCGGCGGGAGGCACGACAGCGAAGGCGAAGTTCTGGGATTGGCTTCGGCCCCCCGTCGGCGAGGCGCCGATGCTGTGGAAGGAAGTTCATATCGAAGGAAAGTCACGGATGAACTGGGTTGGCCGGGCGATCGTCATTATCCTCGTGTTGTTGACGCTGGGCACGGGCGCGGTGGTGATCGGAGCGGTCGTATGGGATTATTTGTCCGCGCACCACTGGTTTTGGCGCGATCTGCCCGAACGAATGAACGCGTGGTTCCGAACCGCCGGCACGAGTGTGGCCTCGCTGTTGCTTCTCGTCGTCGCGGTGCGGGCGTCAACGTCCATCAGCGGCGAGCGCGACCGCGACACCTTCGACGCGCTGCTGACCACGCCGATGTCCAGCAGTGCGATGCTCAACGCCAAGCTGATCGGCTGCTTGATGAACCTTCGCCTGGGCTGGATTTGGCTAGGCTCGATGCTGTTTCTCGCCGTGGTGACGGGCGGCGTGCATCTCTTTGCCGTGCCGATCTTCGTGGTGGCATGGTTCGTGTATGCGACTTCATTTGCGATGATTGGTCTGTTTTATTCGATGGTGTGCAAGACTTCGATGCGTGCGACGGTATACACGGTGTTGACGACATTGCTGGTGGGCGGCGGGCACTGGATCATTATGGGATTGTTCTGCTATCTCCCCTTGGCGATCTCGCGCGCGGGAGATCGCGATGTCGAGTATTTGATCAAATTTCAGGCCGGGATGACACCGCCGTTTGTGCTGGGCTTCGTGGCGTTTTCATGGGACAATTTGGAGCGGGATTTCGGCAGGCATCACAGCGAAATGGGATCGGTGTTCGTGTTCTGTCTGCTGGGACTGTTCCTCTGGGTAGGGGGATGTTTCTTCTTTTGGCACGGATTGGTCGTGCCCAGGTTCCAGCAGATCAGCCGGCGCGAGGAACTGATCTACGACGACGCCAGCTCGATCCGGGCGTGACATCGAACTCGCCACGGACACGTGCCGTCGCTACACTCATCCCTATGGGTAACCAGATCTCACCTTTTGACTCGATGCTGAATCGACTTTGGCAGTCGCTGGGCTGGTCCAATTCCTGGGAATCCTGGCGCGAGCGCATCGCCGGCCTGTGGTTTGCCGCTTTGGCCCTTCTCCTCGTCTATCTCACCGCGGCCCATCTCGGATTCTGGACGGCGACGGCGCTATGGACGGTCTACGCCATCGCCCTTGGCGCCGCGTCCGGGCTGGGGTTCGTCAAGCTCTTTGGGCCAGTGCTGCTGTACGACATGATCCGCACCGCTCGCCTGGCGCGCTACTCGATAATCCGGATGGCGTACGGCGCGTTCCTGTTCCTTATCCTGTTGTACATGGCGCTCATCCTCTACATGACGCGCGAGATGGCCCCAAACCGCGAGGTGCTCAGGCCTCGCGACATCGCCGGCATGGCGGAGGCCTTCTTTCTGACCTTCATGTTCGTGCAGCTCGTGCTCGTGATCCTGCTTACGCCCGCATATGTCGCCGGCGCCATCGCCGACGAGAAAGATCGACGCACTATCGACTATCTCCTGGCAACGGATCTCGAAAATCGCGAGATCGTACTCAGCAAGCTAATCTCCCGGCTGTTGAACATCACACTGTTGCTGCTCACTGGATTGCCGATCCTGAGCATCCTTCAATTATTGGGCGGCATCGACACCGAACTGATGATCTCCGGCTTCGCGATTCTTGGCCTGACAATGCTGGGGCTGGCGTGCCTGGGCATCTTGCTATCGACGCTTTTCAAGAAGCCGCGCGACGCCATCAGCCTGACCTATTTGCTGCTTATCGCGTATGTGGCCATCGGCTGCTTTGCGATCGGGATATCCGGCGCGCAATTCATGGCAACACCGATCTGGTTCGGAACCAACCCGCCGACGCTGCGCGACGCGGTTCGCTGGCTGAACGCTGGCAACCCGTTGATGGTTGTCGTGGAGGTCATACAGGCGATCAGCGGCATGGGCGGGCGACGCCTGGCGGCGGAGTTGCCGAGCATCCTTTCCCGGTATGCCTGGGCGCATCTCAGCATGTCGGCCGTCTGTATCGTCTGGAGCGTGGTGCGCGTCCGTGCGATCGCGCTGAAGCAATCATCGGCAGGTACGACGGCGTCGGTAGGGCTGTGGGCGCATTTTCGGCCCGGCCCCGGCATGTTCCCTATGCTGTGGAAGGAAGTCATTGTCGAAAGTCGGGTCAGGTTCAATTGGCTCGTCTGGCTGGCGTTTCTTGTTCTTGTCGCGCTCACTTTGGGCACGGGTATCTATATCGTCGGCTACTTCTACTCGGAAATGGGTCTCAACGGCGCCAATTGGCGCGATCTCAATCGGCCGATGAACGTCTGGTTCCGCATCTGCAGCACGGGCGTCGGCTGCCTGACGCTCTTGATGCTGGCGGTGCGCGGCGCGACCACCATCACCAGCGAACGAGAGCGCGACACCTTCGACGCGCTGGTGACTTCGCCCCTGAGCGCCGAGTCGATACTCTTCGCGAAGATCGTCGGCAATCTCGCCAGCCTCAAGCCGGCCTGGCTTTGGTTCGGCGCCATGCTCCTGCTCGCGCTGGCGACGGGCGGGGTACATCCCATTGCCGTGCCGATTCTCCTCACGGCTTGGATCGGATATGCGCTCGTCTGCACGATGATCGGCATGGCTTTTTCCGTGTTTTGCAAGTCATCGATCTGGTCATCGCTTTTCTCCGTGCTCACGACGCTGGTGCTCGGCGGCGGGCACTGGATTTTTACCACATGCTGTCTCATGCCGATTATCGGAATCTTCTCTATCGCCATCGGCGGCAACCGGGAGTTGATGATGATAATCGGCAAGATTATCGAATACATGTACAAGTTCCTCGCGGGCGTCACGCCGCCGTTCGTGTTTGCGTTTTGCTCTTTCTCGTGGGAGGATCTGGACCGGGCTTTTGAACAGAACTGGTATCTGGAACTCACGGGGTTCAGCATCCTCGGGATCATGCTTTGGCTGATTCTGTGTGTTGTAATCTGGTTCGGTATTCTCGTGCCGAAGTTCCGCAACATCGCTCGGCGGTACGAGTTGATTTACTGAGTCCTGATATTCCGCTTGCGGCTTAGCGCTCCGCAGGTTCGCAGGTGAGCGCTAAGCCGCAAGCGGAATTCCGGGAGAATCAACAACGATCGTAATCAAACCATGCCGCACTACGTGTTCCTCACCGGCAAGCTGGCGGAACCGGCGCTTCGGCGGATGCTCGACGAACTGGCGCCGCGTGGCGGTTTCACGCACACCATCGGGCTGTTGCCTATCACCGTGGCGGCATTGGCGACGACGCCGTGGATCGCGCGTCACTTCACGCCGCCCGCGAATGCTGACCGTGTCATCCTCCCCGGACTTTGCAATGGCGACCTCGACGTCTTGCGATCGCAATGGGGGAATCTTCGTATCGAAAAAGGCCCTAATGATCTTCGCGATCTGCCCGACTATTTTGGCAAGGGCCAAAAAACCGATTCGGCTTACGGGATGTACGACATCGAAATCATCGCCGAGATCAATCACGCTCCGCGTCTGCCGCTGGATGAATTGCTCGCCCGAGCAACGAAGGTGGCGGCAGACGGGGCGGACGTCATCGACCTCGGCTGCGACCCGGGTCTGTGCTGGCGCGACGTCGCCGCGGCCGTGAGAACGCTCCGCGAGCGGAATCTGCGTGTGTCGATTGACACGTTCGATATTTGGGAAGCGAATGAAGCCGCGAAGGCGGGGGCCGAACTGGTGCTCAGCGTCAATGCGACGAATCGCGAAGCCGCTGTCGACTGGGGTTGCGAGGTCGTCGCCGTTCCCGACACGCCGGCTCAGTGTGCGGGTCTGGCGGAGACGGTCGATTTTCTGCGTGCGAAGGGCGTGCCGTTCCGCATCGATCCGATTCTCGAGCCGATTGCGTTCGGCTTCGCCGAGTCGCTGGGCCGATATCTCGAAGCTCGCAATCGCTATCCTGATGCCGCCATGATGATGGGCGTCGGCAACCTCACTGAACTCACCGACGCCGATTCGGCTGGCATCAACGTGTTGCTCTTGGGATTCTGCCAGGAATTGGGCATTCGCAGCGTGTTGACGACGGAGGTCATTAACTGGGCCCGGAGCAGCGTGCGGGAACTCGATCTCGCGCGTCGGCTTGTGCACTTTGCCGTGAACGAACACGTGCCTCCGAAACGCCGCGAACCCGGATTGGTGATGTTGCGTGATCCGAAACTCCACACTCACGGCGAAGAGACGCTGCGCGAGTTGGCAACAAGCATCCGCGACGCCAACTTCCGCCTCTTCGCCGAACGCGGCGAACTGCACATCATGAGCCGCGACCTTTGGCTGCGCGGCACGGACCCGTTTGCGTTATTCGCCGAGTTGCAGGCGAGGGTCGAGATCGACGCATCGCATGCGTTTTACCTCGGCTACGAACTGGCGAAAGCCGTGACCGCACTGACGCTCGGCAAAAACTATACGCAGGATCAAGCGTTGAGGTGGGGGTTGTTGACCATTGAGGAGAAAGGGCGGCATGGGTGAGTTTTATTGTTGGCGGTGTGCGGCCACCCATTCAAACCTACTTTAGCAGGGCCACGAAACCGGCCTGCTCGAAATGGTGATCTCCGGTGAGCGCCTCCGTAAGGCTTTCGCGTTTCATGACGACGAACGAGACGCAATCGGTCAAAGACCATTCCTTGTCCGCCCGCCGACGAAACAAATCGAGGCCGGCTGTGAGCAGCGTTTCGTCACAAGGCACATAATAGATGGCGGGATCGGAGCGAAGCTGGTCGGTAAGTTTCGTGAAGATGGGACGCTGGACAGGCAGAACCATCCCGTCTCCCAATTCGGTGACGATCCACCCCGTGGTCACTAGAACGCCAGAAAAAGACTGCGCGAAACACACGGCCCGGGCATGCGCCGGATCGCGAGCATTGCCAAGTGCGAAGAAATAATACGAATCCGCAAAGACCCGCTTCATGGTTTACCCAACGGGGCTACGCCTCGGAGCGCCGTGAATGTAATGGTTGTGTTCTTCCGAAAAATCCGCAGGCATGTCCTGAATGGCGCCCGCGAGCCAAAGCAGTCCCGCGCCCGTCGAATCGTTGCGGACTCCTTCATGAGGCGTTACCGTCACTCGCGTTCCGTCAGGAAGAGGATTATCCGTTTCCAGCACCACTACGCCGTTGTGGACCGTACCTTCGATCTGCATGGTGGGCTCCTAAAGCAATGTTCGTTAGAAAAGTTCCTCCAGCACGTTCCCGCTCGGCAACACGGGGTGCGGGCGGCCGGAGCCGTCGGTGTAGGCGACGTTCACATCGACGCCGAGGTGCTGGTACATCGTGCGAAGCACGTCCTGCGGCCTCTTCGCATTGACGCGAGGGAAGGCGCCGCGCGAATCCGATTCGCCGACGACACGGCCGCCGTGAATTCCGCCTCCCGCCAGGGCCGCGCTGAACACGTTCGGGTAATGGTCGCGGCCGGCGTTATTGTTCACGCGCGGCGTACGGCCGAACTCGCCCCAGGCGACGACCATCGTCGATTCGAGCAAGCCACGTTGGTCGAGATCTTCAATCAATGCCGAATACGCCCGATCCCAGCGAGGCAAGAATCCGAGCCGAAGCGACTCGAACCCAAGCACGTGCGTGTCCCACCAGCGCAGATCAACGGTAACAAGGCGAACACCGGCTTCCACCAATCGACGCGCGAGCAGAATGCGCTGGCTCCACGCGGGAGCGCCGCAGCGGTCCGGCGTGCCGGG
>CAZAFH010000180.1:0-10091 GCA_964484265.1 uncultured Singulisphaera sp. | reverse complement strand
TACACGCGCAAGCCGCATCCGTCGTACCTCGAGAAGATTCCCGCGTTCGAGATGATCAAGGATTCCGTCACGATCATGCGCGGCTGTTTCGGCGGCTGCACGTTCTGCTCGATCACGACGCATCAGGGCCGCACGATCCAGTGGCGCTCGGAGGAATCGGTCCTCAACGAAGTTCGCCAAATGGCTGAGGACGCCGACTTCAAAGGCATCATCAGCGATATCGGCGGCCCAACCGCGAACATGTACAAGATGCGCTGCACCCGGCCCGAAGTCGAAGCGAAATGCAAACGCCTTTCCTGCGTGCATCCCACGATCTGCAAACTGCTCGGCACCGATCACGGCCCGCTCATCGACCTCATGAAACGCGCCCGCTCCGAACCCGGCATCCGCAAGGTGCTCGTCGCGTCCGGCATCCGCATGGACATAGCGCAATTGTCGCCGGAGTATCTCACGGAACTCGCCGCCCATCACGTCGGCGGGCATTTGAAAGTAGCGCCGGAGCACACCGATCCGCACGTGCTCGACATGATGAAGAAGCCACGCAACGTGAACTTCGAGGGTTTCGCCCGCGAGTTCAAGAAGGCGTCGCAGCGCGCCGACAAGCCGAAGCAGTACATCGTGCCCTACTACATCGCGAGCCATCCCGGCAGCGATTTGCATGCGATGATCGACCTCGCGCTGTTCTTGAAACGCAATGGCTACCGCCCGGACCAGGTGCAGGATTTCATCCCGGCGCCGTTCGACATCGCCACGTGCATGTACTACACGAACATCGATCCAATCACCGGCCAGGAGGTGTTCGTCGCCCGCAATCTCAACGACCGCAAGATGCAGCGGGCGTTGTTGCAGTTCTTCAAACCGGAGAACTACTTCATGGTCCGCGACGCCCTGATCAAAGCCGGCCGCGGCGACCTGATCGGCGGCGGGTGCGATTGCTTGATCCCTGCCCAGCCACCGAAGGAAGCGCTGAAGGCCCGCATGGAGCAGGCCAGCGATTACGTCCACGCCATGCCGGCACAGAAACGCGGCTATCGGCCTGGCCGCAAATCGCAGGAACGGCAGGTCAAGCCGGGGCGGAAAAAGAAAATCCGATAAATGATAGTCCGCGTCTGAACGCTCGCTTGCGTACCTTGGGTTTCCTTTCCTTTGCAAACCAAGAGGTGGCTCGTGCACGATAAACCAATCAAGCCCCGCGTCCAACTTCCCAAGGATGCGCTGAGCCGAGTGCGGATGGGCGACGCGTTTGCAGAGTACGATCGGATTCTCCTGCGCCCGAACGTTTTCGTCAGAACGCCAGCGTTGATGCATGTGATGGACCCACATTCTGCCAAGTGTTTCTACGTGGGGAGGAGGGGAACTGGTAAGACGGCAATTACCCTGTACGTCGAGGCTCAGAACAAGCGTGTGGTCGTCCTGAATCCACAGATCATTGCTCCCGAGAGCGTTAACCTGGAGCCCGAACGACTCAAGGATGTTCACCAGCGGGACTTCAAAACTCTGGTTTCCAGCTTCAAGCGAGCACTTGTTCTTGAAGTACTCGCGAACTGGATAGACAGGCACGATACGGACTTCGACAAGCTTCCTCAAAGCGTGCGAAAGGTGCGAAACGAGGTCGAGCAGCTGAACTTTGATCTGCGACTTTTGGAGGATATGGAAGGGGCATTCGGAGCGATTGCCACGAAGAATGAGCGCGAGTGGCTAAGACACATTAATGGCACGAAGGAACTCATCAAGAAGCTCTCTGAGTACGCAGACGAATCGTTTCACCGCATTCTCTTGATCGACAAGATAGACGACACTTGGGACGGAAGCGACAAATCTGTTGCCTTTTTGACCGGCATGATGCACGCATGCATAGAACTTGCGGCGCTTAAGGCGTTCATCCGCCCGATCCTATTCCTGCGGGAAAACATTTATGACAGGGTACGCAAGTTCGACAGCGAATTTGCCAAGCTCCAGTCGTCGGTCGTCTCGTTGGATTGGTCGCAGCCACTGCTGCTGGAGATGATTGAGCGACGGTTAAATGAACCTAGCAATCAGAAGCTTCCTCTCGATGGTTCGACGTGGGACCATTTTTTCGAGGCATACGACGGGAAGCCTTCACGGGAATTTGTGTTTGCATTCTGCCAGGAACGGCCGCGCGATGTCCTATCCTTTTGCATGTTCGCAATCGAATCCGCGCAGGAAAAGCAAAAGGAAAGGGTGACACTTGAGGACATGCAGGCCGCAAGAAAGCGGTTTTCGGAAACGCGTCTGAAGGAGCTAGGAGACGAGTACGCCGAAAACTACCCGCACTTGGAGGTCGTGCTCAACAAGTTTTATGGTTTGGGCAACAAGTATACTCTCAAAGGTCTGGAGGCATTCATTAAAAAATTGCTCGTGGCCGACGACGTGCAACAATTCTGCAGCAGGTGGGTTTTTCAGCACACAACGCCAGAGCGATTTGTTCAACTGCTCTATAGCATCGGATTTTTGGGAGTAGGAGAGCCAGGTGCCCCCGAGTTTCGGCCGCTGGGGGCTAGTAGTTCTACGCCTCCCGCGTGCGCTCCGACCACGCAGCTTGTGATTCACCCTAGTGCCCTGTCCACACTTAATTTTGGGATTGTTCGTATCGCCGATTTTTCGGAACCTCCACGTCAACAAGGAGGTTCCCATGAAGAAGAAGTATATTGTGCGACTCACGGAAGAGGAACGGCCGATTTGCGAAGCCACCATCAAGAAGGAAAAGGGCAAGTCGGAAAAACTGCGGCGAGCAACGATCTTGCTCAAGGCCGACGCCGACGGGCCAGCTTGGGACGATGCCAAAATCAGCGAGGCGATCGGGTGTCGGCGGCAGACGGTTGAGAATGTGCGGCAGGCGTTCGTCCTTGAAGGCTTCGAGGCGGCGCTGATTCGCAAGAAGCGGGCGACAGCGCCGACACCGAAGTTGCTCGATGGCGCCGCCGAGGGGAAATTGATCGCCATGCGGTTGGGCAAGCCGCCCGCTGGCTTCGGCCATTGGACGCTGCGCCTGCTGGCCGATCAAATGGTGGAACTGGAGATCGTGGAGTCGATCAGCCCGGAGACGGTCCGGCGGACGCTAAAAAAAACGGCATGACCAAGCGCAAAATCGAGTACTGGGTGATCCCGCCCGACGCCGACGGCGAGTTCGTCGCCAACATGGAGGAGGTGCTGGAAACCTACGAAAAAGCCTATGATCCCGCCTGCCCCGTCGTGTGCATGGACGAGCAGCCAGTGCAACTGATCGGCGAGACGCGCGTGCCGATCCCGGCGACCAAGGAGCATCCGGAGCGCGTTGATTATGAATACGAACGCAAGGGAACGGCGAGCATTTTTATGTTTGCCGAACCACTATCAGGCTTCCGCCAAGCGACGGCCAGGCCACGCCGCACCAAGGACGATTGGGCTCATGAGGTCGCTCATTTGCTCGATACTCGCTATGCCGACAACGAGCGGATTACGTTGGTCTGCGATAACTTGAACACGCACACCAAGGGGGCGTTCTACGAAGCATTCCCGCCCGAGCAGGCACGCGATTACGTGCGGCGGATCGACTTCGTATACACTCCAAAGCACGGCAGTTGGCTAAACGTGGCGGAGTGCGAATTGAGTTGCATGACCAGCCAATGCATGAAGGACCGACGAATCGGAGACATCGAGACGCTGCAATCCGAAATTGCCGCCTGGTCAACCCGCGTGAATCAAAAGCAACGAGCCGTCGATTGGCAATTCACCATCGACAAAGCAAGGGTAAAATTGAAGCGGCTCTATCCCAAAATTTAGTGTGGACAGGGCACTAGCTTTGCCGACGCGCTAAGCCTTCCCAATACTCTTGTCTCTGACATCGACCCTGGTATCGTTCTAAAGTCCGGCGGAGTCGACCATGATAAGCCCGAAGGAATTTCGCTTCAAGACTACATCGCCAAGCTCACGGCATTGGAAGAGGATTTGAAAACGTTGCCGCAAGGGAAAGAAGCAACGCCGACAGGGGAACAGGCAGATCAACGATTCGAAGAGATTGTCGGCGATGTAATAAAACTCTGTTTTTTCCGCTCGCTGACCAATGTCGCTCCAAAACAACGGAACGTGTCCGGCAGGGTCATCCGTGACTGGATGGCTACTAACACCGCGACGGGCGGCTATTGGGAAAGGCTTCGACTCCGCTATCACGCGATTGAGATTCCTTGGGAATGCAAGAATTACGAGGACCTTGAATCAAGCGATTTCCGACAGGCCGGTGCGTATATGACGCAGGAAACTGGACGGTTTTCGATCATTGTTTTTCGCGGAGATATCCGGAAGCACTATTATGAGCACATTAAGAGTGTCGCGGCTGACAAGGGAGGTGGCGTGATTCTGCTGCTCAACGACAAGGATTTGCAGGTTTTTATGCGGCAGGCAAAAGCAAGCAAACTAAGCGATCAGCATTTGCAGGAGCGTCATTCGAACATCGTTCGGGCGATGGGGTGATGTTACTATACTGCGATTCATGGAAAGTGCCGCCCCGTTCGACATCGCAACGTGCATGTACTACACGGGTATTGATCCATTAACGAAGCAAGAAGTGTTCGTCGCCAAGAACTTGAACGACCGCAAGATGCAGCGAGCGCTGTTGCAGTTCTTCAAACCCGAAAATTACTTCATGGTCCGCGAGGCCCTGATCAAAGCCGGCCGCGGCGACCTAATCGGCGGCGGCTGCGATGCGCTGATTCCGGCGCAGCCGCCGAAAGAGGCGCTGGAGGCGCGGCGGCACCGGGCCAACGATGCTGACCATTATCACACGGTGGTCAATCCGGCGAAGGACGAGAAAGCGGGAACGCAGGGTCTGCCAAATCAAGGTTATCGGCCAGGAAGAAAGCGGGCTCGACGCCAGCAGAAGAAGCAGTAAAAAATAAGTTGTGTATTCATGTCTCGACCGAAAGTGAATCTCGGATCTTTCGATCCATCGCCGATTCTGATTCAAGGCAGAAGTTCTGGATTGCTCGCCCTTACAGGTTGGTGCGCTCGATTGTCGTTCGGTAACTTTCGACATCGTAGCGTCATTGTTTTTTTCTTAAACAAAAGGAAGTAGCATGAGAACGATAATCACCGTCGTGGTGTTGGGGCTCTGGGCGATGGCCGGACGTGCTGGTGATGGGCCGGCGTGGCCGCAGTTCCGCGGCGTCAACGGGTCGGGCGTGGCGGAGGGTCAGCATCCGCCTGTGCAGTTCAGTCCGACCAAAAACCTCAAGTGGAAAGTGGCGGCGCCGAGCGGTCTCTCCTCGCCGATCACCGCTGGAGACAAACTCGTCATCACCGCGTTCGAGGACGGCAAGCTCTACACAATCGCTTATGACCGCGCCACGGGCAAGGAAGCTTGGCGCAAGCAGGCCCCGGCCAAGCAGATCGAAGCCTATTTCAAAAAGGGCGGCAGCCCGGCGGCGTCCACACCTGCCACTGACGGCACGCGAATCTACTCCTTTTTCGGCTCATGCGGCCTCTTCTGCTATGATTTGGCCGGCAAGGAATTGTGGCGTTTCGAGATGCCGACGGCCGTCACCGGCGGTAATTTCGGAACCGGCTCATCTCCCGTTGTTGCCGACGGCGCTGTCATCGTTGTTCGCGACGAACTGAAGGGTTCGAAAATCATCGCCTTTGACGCCGTCACTGGCAAGCCCCAATGGCAGAAGGCGCGGTTGTCGCACAGCTCATTCACCACTCCCGTCGTGTGGAGCACAGCAACTGAAAAGCAGGTAGTCGTGGCCGGCCATGCGCGGTTGCTCGCTTATGACCTGAAGACCGGCGTCGAAAAGTGGTCTGTCAATGGCATCCCATCAGGCCCCTGTGCCACGCCGGTGGTGGTGGAAGGTCGACTCTTCTTCGCCGGCTGGGCGCCCAGCGCCGACGATGAATTCAAAATGCCGACCTACGATGGTCTGCTCAAGCAGTTCGACAAGGACAAAGACGGCGCCCTCGCCAAGAACGAACTCATGAAGAGCCCGTTCGAGGACTTTTTCGAATCGTGGGACACGAATAAGGACGGCAAGGTCACGCGCGACGAGTGGGACAGCCTCCTCAAATTCATGTCGGAAGGCAAGACCGCGGCTCTGGCGGTGAAAGCCGGCGGCTTGGGAGACGTGACCAACTCCCACGTGCTCTGGAAAAAGACGAAGGGGCTGCCGCAGGTCGCGTCAGGCCTGGTGTATCGCGGCCAGTATGTGCTGGTCAAGGATGGCGGCCTGATTACTTCCTACGAAGCGGAATCGGGCAAGCAGATTTACCTGCAGGAACGGGCCCTTCCCGCCGGCCCGTACTGGGCTTCGCCAGTCGCCGCGAATGGATTCATCTATTTCACCTCGTACGCTGACGGCGCGATTACGGTCGTGAAGGCGGGCACCAATCCCCCGGAAGTCGTGGCCCAAAATCCGGGATTAGGCGAAACAGCGGGAGCGACGCCGGCCATTGCCGACCACACTTTGTACGTCCGAACTCAAGGGCACCTGTACGCGTTCTCGGAGAAAAAGTAACGTTTTGTGCCATCAAGGGGAAATCGACTCAGCAATTGCTACGCCAGCCCGCAGTGTCGGCGAGGACTATTTGATCCTTAGGTTGCGCTGCGGGATTGTCTATCGAGCGGGAATGCATGCAGAGTGTCCAGCCGTTCGGCATCGCCACGGGCATGGATCATTGACGAAATAAGAGGTAATCGTCTCGCGCAATCTGAGCGACCGAAAAATGCAGCGAGGGATGTTAAAGCACTTCAAGCCTGGATACTACTTCACGGTCCGCGACGCCTTAATCAAAGCCCGTCGTGGTGATCGGATCGGCGGCGGGTGCGATGCGTTGATTCCGGCGCAGCCTCCGAAGGAAGCCCTGGAAGAGTGGCGCAAGCGTGCCGATCGGCATGCGCGAGGTGGCGAGGCCGATGGAGACCATTATCACACGGTTGCCAACTCGGCCAAAGACGAGAAGCAATACGGGGCACGGTTCCGCCGAAGCCGACTGGCTATCGGCCAGGGAAAAATCCGAAATTAGGCCGTCCGAACTCAATCCGCGCCATGCTCACTACGAAGAACTCGGCAAGTTTGACAATCGAGGTCAGTTAACTGAGTCATACATATAGGACGAATCATGAGCAAACGAATAATCTTGATCATCACAGCGTGTGCTTTGATCGCTTACCCATTCGCGTTCGCTTTTTCTCAACTGGGCGACGAGAAAGCGGGGAAATACCCTGACCCGCCGAAGGATTACGACAAGAAGCGCAATGGCATCGAGTCCGGCAAATTGGAGACGATCGAGTACGACTCGACGACAGTCAAGGTGAAGCGAAAGGCGCGGGTTTACACTCCGCCGGGCTACACCAAGGACAAAAAGGTTCCGGTTCTCTACCTTCTCCATGGCATTGGCGGCGACGAGAATGAGTGGGCACGCGGCGGTTCGCCTAACGTAATTCTGGACAACCTGTACGCGGAAAAGAAAGCGGCGCCGATGATCGTCGTCCTGCCCAACGGTCGGGCATCCAAGGACGTGACGGCGCGAGATCCGATTCCCAAGCAATCGCCGGCGTTCGCCGCCTTCGAGAGAGACCTGCTCACGGACCTGATCCCGTTCATCGAGAAGACCTACTCGGTCAAAGCCGATCGTGAGTCGCGGGCCATTGCCGGGCTATCCATGGGTGGCGGGCAGGCGCTCAACTTCGGGTTAGGCAATCTCGACACGTTCGCCTGGGTGGGTGGGTTCTCCTCGGCCCCAAACACCAGACCGACGAGCGTTCTCATCAAGGATCACGCGGAGGCGGCAAAGAAATTGCGGCTGCTATACGTCGCCTGCGGCGACAAGGACGGACTCTTCCGGATCAGCGTGGGAGTCCACAAAATGCTCGACGAAAAGAAGGTGCCGCACGTCTACCGCGTCATCCCTGGTGGCGGACACGATTTCAAAGTTTGGAGAAGCGACCTTTACCACTTTGCTCAACTGGTGTTTCGTGAACCCGCCTTGGAAAAGAAAAGTATAAACAAGTAGCGCACGCGAAATATAATCGTCGCCTCGCCCGATGGCTTCAGCTAGTTGCAATGCAGAAGTCACCGGCCAAGAGGTGTTCGTCGTCAAGAAACGGAATGATCGCAAGATGCAACGGGCGATGTTGCAGTTCTTCAAACCCGAGAACTCTTTCATGATCCGCAGCGGCCGCGACGCGCTGATCCCAGCGAATCCACCAATGGCAGTATGGAAAGATGACACGATCTAGCTACGTAGTCACTATTAATCTACCGGCTCGCCTGGACTGCTCCCCATGCGGAGGATTCGTCGATGAAGCTCAGCTGCGTCGTGTTTGCCTGCTGCCTGTTCGTCTCCCCATCGTCTGTGTCCGCTGCCACCGTTGTCGTTGAGGCCGGCCAAACACATACGTTGACCGAAGACCTCGTGCTGAACGGCGCTGACACGCTGGAGATCCGAGGCACGGCAGAGAAGCCGTGCACCCTCGTCGGTAATCGGCACCGTGTCCGATCGGGTGACAACTGGACCGGATCGTTGAAGATCACGCACTGCACGATCAAAGACCTCGGCGGATTGCAAATACGAAGCGCCACCACCGGGCTGTTTATCGGCAACGGCCCGGCCGCTTTAGACTTGAAGGTCGGCGGCAAGGGCGACATCACGATCGAAAACTGCACGTTCGACGCTTGCTCTGCGATTCACCTTCAGACCAACGACAAAGCCACGGCCGTCATTCGTAATAACACAATCCTCGACACCTCGGTGGTCGCCATCACCAAGAACATCGAACATTCAGGCGACGCGTTCCGCGCCACGGGCAACTCGCGCGCGAAGAAGCTTTTCCAGGGAAACTTCATCGCGCGTGGCAAAGTCGTGTTTCGCGGCCCAAATTGGCTTATCGGTGGCGACCGCGACGCAGACAGCAATCTTTTCATCGGCTTGCGAATCGGGATCGTCGCCGACGGCGCGGGGACGGAGGTGCGTGGCAACTACTTCCACAAGCTGATGCCGCTCACCAAGGAATTCCCGTACTGGAGCCAGGTTTCCGTGTTCACCACCGGCCGACATGTAGTCGGTGAGCACAATGTCATCCGCGACGGCGAATGGATCGTGCGGTTTGTGGAGGGCGAGTTCCGGTACAACGTCATCACTGATATCATCGACCACGACCTGATGCAGACCGGCAGCTATGGCCGCATTCACCACAATCTATTCCTGGCCGGTGACCCGGGACATTGGTCCGGCAGCATGATGGGCTGCATCTCGGTCGTCTATCCGCCAAAGAACCCCGGCGACGCCATCGAAATCTTCAACAACGTCTTCGACGGCGGCAACCGGCTTGACGTACCGGGTATCGAAGTATGCCAGGGAGGAGCGGTAAAAAGCGTGCGGAACAACGTCTTCTTCAACTTCGCGCACAAGGAAAAATACCACAAGCGGCCGCAGGCGGCGATTCGCATGGCATGGAACGAGGCTCCATCGGAAGAGAAGCCGGCCCGTCTCGGGTACGCCGACTACAACCTCTTCTACAACCCGGCCGCCAAAACTCCGCGAAACTACCTGCTGTCAGTGGCCGGCAAGGCCGAGCGGAAGGACGCCGGGTTCGGCCTAAACGACATCCCGCGCGGAGGCAAGGTCGATGAACAGGCCAACCCCAAGTTCAAGGGGCCGCTGAAGAAATTCCCGTTTAGCGATGACGACATCAAGGCTCGAAAGATCGTCGTCTCGAAAATACTCGCGACCTACCGAGACTCCTACACCCCAGCCGCGGATAGCCCGTTGATCGGGGCGGGAGACCCGGCCGATGGTCGCGGCTCGTACATCGGCGCTGTCGGCGCCGGCACTGACGCACCGAACGATCACTTCGGCCGGCTCGGAGCGAAGTAAGGAGTCCAACTCGCGTCAAGCCGACAACAATAACCCAGTCGCGGAAAACATCGCGCCTTCGCGGAATTTGCTCATACCGTCTGCTTTCTTGTAGAATAAGTGTTGTGGCGACGGTTAATCATTTCGTGACGTGTCCCTCTCTTCACTGGAAAGCCCATGAGCGCCCTACTGCTTTGTCACAGCTTAATTTTCGGGTAAACCGATTTCAACTTTGTGCGGGCTTC
>CAZAFH010000179.1:4583-10146 GCA_964484265.1 uncultured Singulisphaera sp. | reverse complement strand
GAGCGGCCGACAAGATCCCTCGCGAAAATTGTATCCAATCGGGCGCATTCCTGGTGGCCGCTCCCTTACGGTCGCGGCTCGGAAATAATATGCGCTCCGCCGAAAAAAAATCCGGGAAAAATCCCACAACTGACTTCGCAACTCTCCGAACTTTCTGTTAGTGTTCAAATATACACTAAACGGTCAGGGCGACGCAGGTTCGGCTGCCTCACCAGCCTGCCTCGCCCGGCGATCGTGCGGCTACTGATTTCCCATCAACACACGAGATTATTGCCATGTTTGTGCAACTCACCAAAGACTTTCTCGGCAAACCGGCGGGCGAGCGGATCGACGTCTCCGACGCCGACGCCGCCCAGCTGACGCAACAGGGTTGGGCCAGGCCCGTCACCGACGACACACTATCGCCCATGATCGCGCGGGCGGTTCGCGGCGAGCTTGAAGACGCCGTCGAACGCGCGCTGGCGCAGCACCTGCAAAAATCCAAATCGACTCGGCTGCCATTCGCCGGCCTGGGCGACTCAGCTCACGATGATCCGCGGGCGGGATTCAAGCATTTCGGCGAGTTCGCCCTGGCCGTGCGCGACGCATGCCAGCCGGGCAAACGGCCCGACGATCGGCTCGCGCTCATCACGAAGGCGGCCTCCGGCATGGGCGAAAACACCAGTGCCGACGGCGGCTTCCTCGTCCCCACGCAGTTCATGCAGAAGCTGCTCGAGCGCGTCTATTCACCGTCGAACCTGCTCGGCATGACCGATTCGTACACCGTGGCGTCGAATGTCATCGCTTTTCCCCGCAGTGCCGAGACTTCGCGCGCCAACGGCTCGCGCTGGGGCGGCGTGCGCGCCTACTGGCGCGACGAAGGCGAACAGGCAACCGCGACCAAGGCGACCTTCGGCCGACTCCAGCTGACGTTGCGCAAGCTGTTCGTCATGATCAACGCCACCGACGAACTCCTGAGCGATGCCCAGGGGATCGCGCTCGAGCAGTACCTTTTCCGCGTCGCGTCGGACGAGATCAACTTCGTCGTCTCCGATGCCATCATCAACGGCTCCGGGTCGGGGCAGCCCGCAGGCATCATGAACGCGACGCCGCTCATCACCGTCGCCAAGGAATCAGGCCAGGCGGCGGCGACCGTCGTGACCGAGAACATCGTCAACATGTGGTCGCGGCTCTTCGCACCGTGCCGGCAGAATGCCGTCTGGCTCATCCACCAGGATGTCGAACCGCAACTGCACACGATGACCATCGGCACCGGCGGGACGGCGATCGTCGCCTACACCCCGCCGGGCGGATTGGCGGACAAGCCCTACGCCACGCTCATGGGCCGGCCTGTGCTTCCCATCGAGTGGTGCCAAACGCTCGGCACTACAGGCGACATCATCCTGGCGGATTTGCGACAGTATGTCACCGCAACGAAAGGCCAGGTCGAGTCGGCGCTGTCGATCCATCTGCGCTTCGACTACGACGAATCGGTCTTCCGCTTCATCTTCCGCGTGGACGGCGCTCCCTGGTGGAGCAACGCGCTGACGCCGTTCATCGGCTCGAACACGCAATCGTGTTTCGTGGCGCTGGCGACGCGAGCTTAGTCATTGGTCCGTAGTCCGTGGTCCGTAGTCCGTAGCAAAATACACGCGAGGTGCTACGGACTATTGGCTAGCCGGTCTTTTGCCACGGACCACGGACTACGGACTACGGACCAAGAGCACCCAACAATCACCCTCCCCAATCCAAGAAAAGGAAACCATCCCATGCCCCTGATAACTCGCGCCCGTGCCATTGCGAATCTTGCCAATCGTGAAACCAGCGATGACGAGAACGACACGCTCGACGATCTCCTCGCAGCGGTCAGCAAGGCGATCGAGAATTACTGCTGGCGAGCGTTCAGCGTCACCAGCCTCGACGAGCTTTACCCGGGCAATGGGCGTCGCGAACTCGTCTTGCGGCACTATCCGATCGTCAGCGTCGAACGCGTCGCTGGAGCGCCGTCGGCGGTGCTGCGCGTGACGAATACTTCCGCGAGCGTGCAGCGGGCCACGGTCAAGATCACGGCGACTGGCGTCGAGCTTATTCGAGTGGCGTCGGGCACGTCCACCACCAGCACGATCGCCTTCGCGGACCAGGCCACGCTCGGCAGCCTGGCGAGCGCAATTACCGCGCTGGGCAACGGCTGGTCCGCCGCCGTGGCCGACGCGACTTACAACAATCGCGCCTCCGCCGATTTGCGTGCACTCCAGGGCGCCTTCAACGCCAAAGACTACGCCGCCGATTTGAAGCTGCACACCGAGGAACTGAGCAGCTTCACGGTCGATGCCGAGCGAGGCACACTCGCACGGGAAGCCGGCGCGGTCTGGCATGGCGGGCTGCACTACTGGCGCGTCGTCTACAGCGCGGGATACGATCCGATACCCGACGATGTGCAAGAGGCCTGTGCCTCCTGGGTCGCCCAGCTCTTTTGGCAAACGAAGCGCGACCCAGGCCTGGGTTCCGAGGCAATCCCCGCAACGGTCTCGCGCAACGTCATCCGCGACATGCCGCCGAGCGTAAAGCTCCTGCTCGCCCCCTACCGCAACTGGCGCGTGTGAGAAGTAGTGACGAGTGACGAATGACCAATGACTATTGACCAAGGACTATTTCCATGGCACTTCCCATCGCAGCGAATGTGACTTTCGACATCTACCGCGCGGGCGTCGCACCGCCGACGGATCCCGACGTCGTGGGCGTTGTCGGCCATCTTACCTGCGATTTTCGCGGCGGGCAGGAAGGCGGCGATCGCTTGACGAACGCGCTGTGCTGGACGCACATCCTGCTGATCGACGTCAACGTCGATATTCGCGACTGCTACGTCGGCCAGGGCAGCTATTTCGCCGAGGACAACATCTACATCCCCGACAAGGACGGAACCCGCTTCGAGGTCGTCTTCATCGAACGCCTCCACCGCGGCACGCCGCACGAGCACAAACGCGTCTACCTCGACCGCATGGCGCCCACTTGGCCGACGAATGAACTCTAACGAGTCCTTGGTCCTTGGTCCTTAGTCCTTGGCAAATACCGGCGAGGGGCGGCATTCACCTGCTGCGCTCCACAAAGGACCAAGAACAAAGCACTACGGACCCAGCTGAACGGAGATTCTGATGACCGTCCGCAATCGCATAGTGAAACATACGCGAATGAAAGCCAAAGAACTCGTGCCGCACGAGATGAACCCGCGCGTGCATTCCGATGCCCAGCGGCGGGCGCTACAGTTGCTCTACGACGAGATCGGCTTTGCGCGATCGCTGCTGGCGTATCCGCTCGCGGACGGCCGGCTCAAGCTGATCGACGGGCATCTGCGAGCATCGATGGATCCTGAACAAGAAGTCGATGTCGAGGTGCTCGACGTCAACGATGCCGAGGCGCGAGCGTTGCTGTTGGCGATCGATCCGCTCGCGCAACTGGCAGGCTACGACTCCGACACGTTGGACAAATTGCGCGAGACCGTGGAGGCCGATTCCGCGGCCATCAAGTCGCTGTGGGAGGTCTTGCAGGATGCCAGCGAAAAAACGACGCGTGCGCTAAAACGCGAAGAGCGCGAAATCGACGAGCGGTTCTTCGTGCTGATCGAATGCGGCGGCGAAGAGGAACAACGCGAGTTGCTCGAACGATTTCAAGGCGAGGGTCTGAAATGCCAGGCCAAGGTGGGGTGATGTCGGAAGCCCATGGGTGAGCGCAGCGAACCCTTGGGATAGTTAGCGCCCAAAGGTTCTGATCCCAGGGGTTCGCTGCGCTCACCCCTGGGCTTGTGGGGTTTTTATGTTGATCCACGTCGAGACACCGATTGCGAACTCGCCGCGCGTCCAACAGGTTCGCGGCATGTTCGATCTCGCGGATAGCGCGGCGAGCACGCTGACCTGGGACGTGCATCTGCCGATCGACGCCAAGCCCTGGCATGTCGGCCTGATCGTCGGGCCTTCGGGCAGCGGCAAGACGACGATCGCTCGGCATCTCTTCGGCGAGCCGGCGGAAATCGACGTTGGCATGAGCAGCGTGCTCGATGCGTTCCCACGCGAAATGCCGATCACCGAGATCGTCGCGCTGCTCAGCGCGGTCGGATTCGCCTCCCCGCCTGCGTGGTTGCGGCCCTTTCATGTATTGTCCACGGGCCAGCAGTTCCGTGTCGGCCTGGCCTTGTTGCTCGCGCACACGCCGAGCGGGCAGCGGATCGTTTGCGACGAGTTCACGAGCGTCGTCGATCGCACGGTCGCGCAAATTGGTTCCGCGGCGCTGGCGAAGATCGTCCGCCAGCGCAAGCAGCAATTTGTCGCCGTCACCTGTCACGAGGATGTCGAAAACTGGCTGCAACCCGATTGGGTGTATCGCCCGGCGGAAAACGTGTTCGCCTGGAGGCGGCTTCGGCGTCGGCCTGCTATCGATCTCGACATCGTTCGCGTGCAGACATCGGCGTGGCCTTTGTTCGCACCGCATCACTATCTGAGCCACGCCGTCGCGAAGTCGGCGGTCTGTTTTCTGGCGTCGTGGCGCGGTCTTCCCGTTGCGTTCTCGGCGTGGCTGCCTTTCGTCGGCGCCGGGCCAAGGACGCGCCGTGAACATCGCACGGTCACCTTGCCCGATTATCAAGGCGTCGGCATCGGCAATGCGCTCAGCGATTTCGCCGCGTCGCTGTGGGCAGGCCTCGGCTATCGCGCGATTTCCACGACGACGCACCCCGCGATGATCCGGGCCCGCCTGCGCTCGCCGAACTGGCGGATGACACGCAAACCGAGTTTCGCCGTCGCCCACGAAGGCCGATTGCAGCATGCGACAACCAGGCTCACAGCGGGATTCCGCTACATCGGCCCGCCGCTGCCGCGCGACGCTGCGCGAGCACTGATGGAATGAACGAAAAAATGCATTTCACCACAGAGGCCACAGAGAGCACCGAGAGAATCAATTGGAGATAATTTGCGATACTCTCCTTTCTGATTCATTTTCTCCGTGTTCTTTGTGTTCTCTGTGGTTAAGTCCTTGGAGATCGAGCCATGACTTCGAAGCCGTTTCGATTGACGCCAGGACTGCGCGAACAGATTGTATCGTCCATTCGCGCGGGCGGATATCCGCATGTCGCGGCCGAGGCGTGGGGCGTGCCGAAGGACGTCTTCGACGATTGGCTGAATCGAGGCAACGCCGACGACGCGCGGGAGCCATACCGGTCCTTCGCGCGCGACGTTCGGCAAGCGTTCGCCCAGGCGCGGCTGCGTGCCGAGCTTGAGGTCTACAAGGAGGAGCCGAAGCTCTGGCTGATCCACGGACCGGGCCGCGAGACCAGCGACCGCCCCGGCTGGAGCGTGTCGGTCAAGCCGGCGGAAGTCGCCGCGACGACGCGCAACGCCCTGTGCGATCCCGAACTGATGGCGCTGCTAAACGCGCTGTTGCAAGCGCTATTGCCCTTCCCCGAAGCGCGGGCGCATGTCGCCCAGGCAATCGTGGAGATGGAAGCGAAGGTAGATTAGTGCAAATCAGATAACAACAAGAGCGTTCGCTTAGCCGCGACGCGCAGCGGAGCGCGGGCGTCGGTGGCGGAATCATC
>CAZAFH010000179.1:0-4573 GCA_964484265.1 uncultured Singulisphaera sp. | reverse complement strand
TCCGCTGCGCGTCGCGGCTAAACAAGGAAAGGGTATTTACCATGGTCCGCCAAGTAATACGGACGGTTCGTGAAGATGACGCCGAGCCGCGCCGAGGTCCGCACCGGCGCGAAAGCGCTCGGCATCTGATCGACGACGTGGGTGTCGCCCGCTGCCCGCTCTGCGGCGTCCCCCTCATCGCAAGACAAACGTGGATCGGCCCGCAGTTCATCTGCGCGTGCACGAAACCGCTGGCAGAAAGTGCGGGCGAAGGGTGAGCGATATGACCAAAAAATGGATCTCCCCCATTTTTGTGGATCTAGACGAAAGCCCAGGGGTGAGGTACTCCGAACCCCTGGGATCCCAAGGGTTCGGAGTCTATTTCCACATCTTTGGCGTAGAACCAAAAAATTCAACGAGAAATAGTGAACGGTAAATAGTAAATGACAAAGTAGTAAAGGCCCGTTACCGGCTCGAAGGCTCGATATCGCGGATCAAGGCTTTCGGTTGCGAGAGATCGACTTTGACCTTGTCCGGGGTGACGGCTTCGCCAATGTTGTTCGCTCGGTCAATCGCCTCGACGCGAACGTGGAACTGGAACGGCAACGGGTCGGGCATTGTCCAGATGTATTTGCCGTTGTTGGCGACGTTCTCCGCGAAGGTCGTCCACGGGCCTTTCGGATCTTCGGAATAGGCCAGGCGAATCGGATTCGGACCGAGGTTCTTGTCGCGCGCGGTCCAGCTGATGGCGAGTTTGCCTTTCTCGACCCCCTGCCCGACACTCACGCCGAGCAGCTGGACCTGCGGCTTGGTGAGATCGACTTCGATCCAGAACTGCGGCCGCTCGCCCGGCTGCGGCGCTCGAGAGCTCAAGCCGACGCCCGACTTGGCAACGAGCGAAATGCCATAGATGCCTTCGCCTTCGACATCGAACGCGAGCTTTTTGGGTTGCTGCGCCTCGGCGGGGTTCTTGATCTCGAGCGGGTATTCCGTGAGCTTGTTCCACGCTCGGCCCTGGTACAAGGTGTACCAGAGCTCGACCGACGACACGCCGGACGGGCCGACGTCCTTGAGGTCGTAAACGAGCGAAATCTGCTTGTTGTTGACGAATTTCCGCTCGAGGTTGCCGAAGGCATTGGGCTGGGGATTGGGATTGAATTGGTTGTTCGGGAACCCGCCTCCGCCGGCTTGGATGCTGACATTGGTCGTATCTTCGCCGACGTTGCCCGCGCGATCGCGCGCCTTGACGCGCACTTCGATCTGAGCATTGGTGAGCGGGTTCCAGTAGATCTGCGTGGCGCCTTGCGGCAGCGCGAGCGGAATCCACGACGCGGCGCCGACGATGCGCCACTCGACGCGCACGGCATCCGGCAGCACCACATCAAGGTTGTCGTCGCGCACGCTCCATGCCACGCCGACTTCGTTATTTCTCGGCTGCAACGGTTGAACCTGCACCGCCGGCGCGATCGAATCGACGATGACCTTCAAGTTCGGCCTCAGATCGTCCACGCCAGGCGGCGAGAGCTTGCCTTGCGTGTCCACGGTCTGCACCGCGAAACAGAAGAAGCCATCCTGCGGCGTCGAAAACTTGAAGTGCTTTTCCTCAGGCGCCGCCGTGGCGGTCAGGTTCCACGTTCGCCCTTGATCGTTGGAAACATAAAGGCGAACCTGATTGACGTTCGCGCTTTTGAAATCGTTCTTGAATGGAATTTTGAATTGGCGGTGCTGAAAGAAAATCACCCCCGCCAGCGGTTCCTGTGCGTGCGCGGCCAGCCAGGCGAAGCCGCCGCAAAGAACGCAGACCAGGAACACGGACCACTTCCGCATGTCGGAAATCCCGGGGAGGGCAGCATGCCGGCCGGCTTGGACCAGACCGCCGCGGTTGCCGATGCGCGCGGCAGAAAGACACATCACTTTACATCGGAATTGCAAAATGGAAACTTGAGGCAGAATTGCCGACACGCGAAACTGGGGAAGCCTGGGAAATCTTGCGGCGTCTTTGCAGGGCGTGCCACCGCCGTCTGCTGCAGTAGGTCGAACCATCCCCGCGAAGTAAACGACGACTTCAACGTGTGAGCCTGAACCAATGCATTCCTCTCGCCCCTCGCCCCTCTTCACTCACCCCTACTCCCGGAACGTACCTCAACCTTCAGGGGCCAGATAACGGTTCGGTGCCTCTTGTGCTTTGGCTGAAAAGGCGACGAGCCGGTCCCCCACGGAGCCTCATGAGCCCACGAATAGTTTATTCCCGATGGTCTCGTCCTTCCAGCACGAGTAGTCCACGAAGGGCAAGGCAATGGTTGAGTCAAGATCGCCTGCGCCAAACCGGAGCCGATAGCCGAGCTTCACCTTATCGAGAAGAGTCTTGATGTCGCTGACTCTGAGCATGAACAAATGAATGACGGAATCGTCGTCGATGCAGGCGACCAATGCAATCACCGGCTCAAGCTGAAATCGGTGAGCGAAATGTTCGAGCTTCTCGACATGTGCGTATTCAATGACTTGGCCGCGCGTTTCGATACTACCGCTTCGGTAGCGCCTAGTCTTGACGGATAGCGCAATGCGAAACGAATCCTTCTGAGCGATGAGGTCGGCGCCTACATGGTCAACGCATGCTACTTCGAAGCCCTTGCGAATGAGAGTGTAGGTCGTAAGCCCTTCGCCAAAGTCGCCGAGGTGTTTCGGTGAGCGTGACTCATTGCTCATGGCTGACTACACTCCGATGGACGCACGATCGAACGACTGCGTTCACTTGGCGGGCCGGCTGCAAGGGACGTGACGGCTCGAAGAACGGCAATGCCGGCCCGTCAAGTGCGACGCTTGGATACTTCTTATGCCCCCCGCAAGAAGGATGAGCCGGCGTCCCAAGTAAAACGGACTCATCGCCGAAGCGCGGTCCAACGTGGATCTTTCAGTCGGCATCGACGTGCCGACAACCACGAAGCGGGATCGCTCGGCTCATCCTTTTCAAGGAGGTCTCCATGCGCTTCTACAACCAACCTCACGCATTCTATTGTGGCGTCGATCCGCACGCAAGAAGCAGGACGAACGCGGCTTGCATTGCATTCGCTCGACACTAACCCCTCGCCACTCCCTCAGGACACCGTTGCTTGAACCATCCCGGTGCAGTGAACGACGACTTCAACGTGTGAGCCTGAACCAATGCATTCCTCTCGCCTCTCGCCCCTCGCCCCTCTTCACTCGCCACTACTCCCGGTACGTCCCTCAACCTTTAAGGGGCATAGAACGGTTCGGCCGGTCAGGCCTCCGCCTTGTTGCCGGAAAGGTCGCCGATGACTTCGCTTATCCCCTCATGGTCGAAGATTACCGGAACGCCGCCCGGCGCCAGGAATAGCGCAACTCCGTCCTTTACCGCCAATGCGTCGGGGTGGTCCACTTCATGGCGGTTCCCGGCAACAGTCACTACCGTAAACGGGCGGAACGGTGCTCGGTGCTTGAACGCACGAATAGTTTCGGTGAATGTGTCGCGATCCATTGCTGCCTTCTTCAATTGCTTAGGTGAAATGTACTGGTCCCGCTCTCATCGTATCACGTTGGCAACGCCCCAGCAACACCTTTATCACTGCACGCCCGCGCGGTTAAGCCCCCGGTTCAGCGGCTATTCGGTCGCTGAATCATCATTGAGATTTTGCAAGAAATTGTCGTAGAACTCAACGAGTTCCTTCTTGTTCTTGCGGGCGCCGTTTTTCGCCTCTGCCTTTAGTTCCGTTGCGGCATCAATCAAGGCTTTCTTCTCTGCGGCGGTCGCGTTGCGTAGATAGAAAAAAATCTCTTCCATCGCGTTAACGGCTGTGTCAGGATCTATCTCTTCCTCGTTGGCAAATTCAAAGCGGAACATGCCACAAATAGCTGCAAGCGCAAGGTTTTTCATAAGGCAAATTCTCGTGAAGACAAAGCCAAACGATAAGTTCACCTGCTGCGGCGGCTGGTGAGAATTTGAACTCTGATTTCACTTGATGCCGCCACAGTCAGGTGCAACTTTTGGTTCGCCGTCCCACACATGGCGGAACACTTGGACGCCGGCTGGCTCGCCGGCAACCAGCCACTTGAAGTCGTCCGAAAAACCGGCGTACATCCACGATCCGTCGTCCGGAATACAGACGCTGTCTATTCGCTGCCGAAGCTCCGTTTCATCTTGGTCGGTGATCAGCATGGTGCCGTCTGCGTCTGGCACGATCCGGTCTCCGCTGGGATGATCGCAAAGCGCAATATCACCCCCGTTGGCGTCATAGATCAGGTGCCGCTCGCCCTCCCACGGCAGCAACTCGGAGCGAGGGTCGTAAAGCGAGGCGAGGGTGTTGGCATCAGCCACTAAACGAATCTCAACCGGATTCAGCGATACGCGGAGCAGCCCGTCCGGCGTCAGAACGAGGAGCACGTCCCGCTGCGGGAAGGTGAAGCCGCGGATAGGACCGCTCAAGCCGGACAGCTCGACCCGCTCCCACATCCCGTCACATCTCCTCGGCGAACGAATCAGCTCAGCAGCGGCGGCCGCGCTGAGTGACAGTGAATTCTCAAGAACCAGTATCGCGGCCACCGTCTGCTGAAGCGTCTGGATACTTCTTATGCCCCG
>CAZAFH010000178.1:0-10462 GCA_964484265.1 uncultured Singulisphaera sp. | reverse complement strand
GCTCCCAAAAAAAATGTGGGGAACTCGCAGCCCGGAGGGAGAGGGGAGAAAATGCCCAACCATTTCCCTTCCCAATTGCGGCTCGCTGGCATACGATTTCCCTCAGACCGCACTCACGAGGAAAGCGTCATGTCCGCATCGAATTGGCCAATGCTGTCGATCGCCGAACGGCGCGTGCTGGGTGTCATGGTCGAGAAGGCCAAGACCACGCCCGACACCTATCCGATGAGCGTCAATGCGATGGTCGTCGGGTCGAATCAAAAAAGCAACCGCGATCCGATTCTCAATCTCTCCGACGAGGATATCGAAAACACACTCGCGGCGCTTCAGCCCAAGGGCTACGTCACTCGCATTCAGGGCGGCCGCGTCGAGCGCTGGCGGCATAACCTTTACGATCTCTGGGACGTCAACAAAGTCGAGCTCGCGATTCTCGGCGAACTCTTGCTTCGCGGGCCGCAGACCGAGGGCGAGCTAAGGCAACGCGCGAGCCGGATGGAGCCGATCGAGGATCTGCCGGCGCTTCGAGAAGCGCTGAAGCCATTGACCGAACGAAAACTGGTTGTATTCCTCGGCCCCGAGGGCAGGCGAGGCACGCTCATTTCGCACGGTTTTCATTCGCCCAAGGAAATCGAAGCCGCCCAGTCACGCGTATTCCACGAAGAGGCGACTACGCCTGCCAATGCTGCGCCTGCGGCGTTGACGCCGAGCGAGGCTCATCGCCTGGGGGATGAATTGCAAGCCGCCCGGCGCGAGATCAACGAACTGCGGACTCAACTGACAGCAATGCAGGCGGTATTGACGCAAACGGTGGAGCAATTGACGAAGCTCAAGGAATCGCTGGGAGCCTGATCGATGCAAGAGATCGTCGCATGCCCGGAATGCCGCCGCCGCTTGCAGGTTCCGCCCGAAGTGATGGGCCAGCGCGTGCAGTGCCCGAGTTGCGCGACGACGTTCATTGCGGCACATGGTCCGCCGCCGGTGGTGACGCCAGCGCCGGCTCCGACCGGTTCGGTGACGGTCGATTCGCCAGGGGCGAAGCAAGTCCCGATCGACATCGTTTCGCCGGACGCGGACGAAATGCCGCAACTCCCATCTGCCAAGGCGAAGCGGCGCTTCCGCGAACTGCCCGCTCCCAAGCCTGCGAGTTCGCTGCGTAAGGTGGTGATACTCGGCGCGATAATAGCGTTTGCGGTCGTCCTCGTTGTCTGTATTACCGCCTTCAACACCGGTCCGGTCGGGCGTCGGCATAATCCCCCCGTGCCTGCCTTTGTACCGCCCGTGGTCAACGCCCCGCGGATGGTCGCTCCGAAACTGGACGACGCGGCCCAGAAGGAAATCGCCAAGGCGTTGCTCGACCGGCTTGGGGCTGCTGTCAAGATTCGCGACCTCGGAGGGAGCGCCGGCGTCTTTGACGGCTGGCGCACGATCGACGAATTGGCGAACCTTGGGATTCTGCCGGCCCACGTTCGCCAACAAAATAATCTGCCCAACGACGTCGCATTCGCATTCGCCGGCTATTTCAGCAGCACGGCTACATTCTGGGAGGATTACGTCCTCGCCAATGTCCGCCAGTTGCCCAATGGCGATCTTGTTGCCATCTCGCGCCATCGCTTGCGGAATCCCACCGGAGGTATCGTTCGGCTGCGCTGGTCCCTCTCGTTCAACGCCAACGAATGGCGATTCTACGAATGCGAAGAGCACGACTACGGGTTCCGAGTCAGTCTCACGTTCGACTGCGCCCTCAACACCGCACACCCGGTGCTTGCCAACGACCTTCGCACGATGCGCGATGCGTTCAAGGTCATGCTCGACCGACAGCATTTTGACGTAGCCGACAAGATGCTGGAACGCGTGCAGCACGCTGGCCTTCCGCAACAGGCGCACGCAACCTATTATTTGCTGCGAGCCCAGGCCAGCAATCGGCTCGCGCGCGATCAGGCCGCCTTTGATCAATGCGACGAAGCGTTAAGACTGAATCCGGATCTCGTCGGGGCGGATTACATCAAATCGATTTCTTGCTCCTGGCTCAACCGCAACGATCAGGGCTTTACCCACGCGAAGAAAGTTCATGCCATGCTCGGCGACGATGCCGATGCGTGCTACGTGATGGGGCTCGCACTGCAACGGTTATTTCGCCGATCCGAGGCCGCGGTATTCTACCGTAAATCGCTCGACGACGATGCCAAGCATTTCGATTCGTTCGTGAATCTACTGAATTGCATTGACTCTCATGCGCCAAACAACGATATCGGGACGCGGTTTCAGAACGGGCAAAAGCCTGCGGAGAAGTTCCTGCAGTGTGCCGAGCTACTCTGGAAAAATCGCAACGGTTCCGCGCTAATTTCCGTGGCAGAGGCGATGCGGCGAATCGACCCGCTTCACGTGGATGCGGAATTCTTCCTGGCGCTAGGAAAGATGAATCAGGGCCAGGCCGACGAAGCGTTCAAGGCTCTTGGCATCGCATGGACACGCCAGTTGCAGATGGACCGCCGAAAGTATTACACGCAGGAGTTCAGCCTGGCAGCAGTCCAGGCGGACGAGGCGCTGCGGGCTTACACGAATATGCCCGCCACGTCGAATCCGTTCCGCACGCTGGCTCGTGAACTGCGCAACGCGTTCCGCATCAACGAGCTTCGCGAACTGGTAACGGAGTATGCCAAGAAAAAGCCGAAGGACGCCTACCTGCGGCTCTACCAGGCCGAGGTCCTCCTGCAAGACGAGGATTTCGCGAAGGCGAAGGCAGCCTATGCCGAGGCGTTCGCCAAGATTGCGGATCTGGGGGAATTGAATCCGTTCCGCTACAACCGGGTGCGAGCTTCTTACAAGTTGGGCGAGGTGATGCAGGCGTACGCAAGCATATCGCCGCGTGATCAGACTTTCGGCGATCTGGCGCAGATGTGTTGGCTCGACAAGAAATTCGGCGATCTCGCGAAGCTCGTGGCGGAACACGAGAAAGACAATCCGCGCGATCCCCAGCTTCCGCGCTGGATCTGGCGCGTCGCGCTGGAACGAAAACAGTTCGACAATATTGGGGCGCTCGTAAAAAGGGAATTCGAAGGCAAGAATCGCGACCGATACGTGCTCCAGAACTTCGCCTTCGATGCCGTCGAAACTGGCCAGGCACTGGAAGGCTATCGGCACATGCCGGACCCGAGCGTGGATGTCGAGTTTATCGCCTCGGAGTTGATAGCCAGACACAAAGCCAAGGAGCTGCGCGAGCTGATTGCCCTGCATCGCAAGAAATTCTTTAACGATCGCCTGCTCGCGGGATTCGAGGCCAAGGCGGCATGGATGGAAGGCGACACGAAGGCCGCCGCCGCTGCCTTCGCGAAGGCCTGGCCTGAACTGCCCGACGAGAAAAAACAGCATTGGAAGTACGATTACATCGATGCTTTCCACAAGCTGGGAAAGGACGTCGAAGTCTATCGCAATCTCGGCTCGCAATCGGCAGATTTCCGTCAACTCGCCACGCTGCTCCTGGCCGAGAAAAATATCGACCGCTTCGAAGCGCTTCTCGAAGCTCATCGCCCGCAAAGACCGAACGACAAGGAGTTCGACGCCTATGACGCCAGGCTGAAGATCCTGCGCAACAAGCCAAACGAGGCCACGCCGCTCTTGGCAAACGCCTGGCAGAATCTTGACGAGCCGCTTCGCCGGACCGTGCTGAATACGTTCGTGGCCGACCTGTTCGCCAATGGCAAGGCGATGCAGGCCTATACGTGCTCTCCGGATCGGAACATGGCGTTTCAGCAAATCTGCTATCGGCTTCGCCAGGCGAAACAGATCGACACGCTTGAAAAGATTCTGATGCTGCACGCCGTCGATAATCCCGCCAGCGTGCAGTGGATGATCGAGCAAGGCGAGCTTGCGTTGTTGAAAAAGGACCCCGGAAAAGCCGAGGAGCTGTTCGCAGCCGTGCGTGCCCGCCCGGAAGCCGACGCCGCCAACGCGCGTATCAACTGGCTGCGAGCGCGTATCGCGGGCGGAAAGATCGAGCAGACCTATCGCGAGCTCGGCGCCAGCCAGCGCGCTTTTCGCGAACTCGCTTCCGAATGCTCTATCGCAAAGAACGGCACGCAACTCGAAGCGCTGCTGCGGCTGCATCGTCAGACGTTTCCCGGCAGCAGCAACTATGACGCGCTGGACATCGAAGTCGCCTGGCTCAAGAAAGACTACGAGGCCGTCATTCGCGACATTCGCGCGAAACGCACCGCGATGTTGAAGGGAAACAAACGCTGGCAGATGGAGGGCTGGCTCGTGCGTAGCTGCGTGCGCGCCAAGAAATTCGACGACGCCATCCAGGAGGCGGAGGCGATTACCAACAATCCGTCAGGCTATAAAACCCTGATGGTGCTTGCACTAGCTGCCAAGGGCGACGTGAAGAAAACGCTGGAGTACGTCGAGAGAAACGCCACGAACCGCTACTTCGTGGATGGACTCTATCGCGACGAAGACCTCGGCCCCATCCTCCGCGGCGACGCCTTTCGCAGTTTTCAGGATCGCTACCCGGCGCCGCGTGATACCAACCAATTTCGCTTCGACGACGATGATGATTTTCGCTGATCTTTTCCAAGGGCCCGATATGTCCACCTCTCACGGGCCTTTAATGACGGATTGATTACAATCTCATTAAATCTGGGCTGATGATAACCAAACGCTGCATTCATCCGAAAAGTATTGCGCATATTCTCCCCTCTCCCTCCGGCAGAAGGGTCGGGGGTGGGTTGATGAAATACGACACCTGGATTCATCTCAAATTTGTTGCGCGATTGCTCCCCTCGCCCCCACGAATGTGGGGGAGAGGGGCCAGGGGGTGAGGGGCGGATCAGCATCGTTGGCCAAGGACTGAGCCTTCTGCAAGGCTCCCTGACCCCTCACCCCCTCCCTCTCCCCCACGAATGTGGGGGAGAGGGTGCTCTGCGCGCAACGAATATTGACTGGGCATGACGCCATGAATCGACGAATTACCAATAGTTTTCATCAGCTCACCCCAACCCTCTCCCGGAGGGAGAGGGAGCACGTCGCGCAACGATTTCGGACGTTGGATACTGTCTCGTCAGTGCGAGTTTTCAATGGCGTTCATCAGACCACGTTAAATCACCTCTCGTCGAAATCTTTCATAAGGAGTCCAACGCGTGAAAACGACTCACAGTCTCTTGGCCATGGCCGTGTTATTCGCTGGCACAGCGTCGCCATTACTCGCTTCCGATTGGCCCAGCTTCCGCGGCGTGCATGGGGGCGTCTCCGACGATGCCAATCTGCCGACCACCATCAGCAAGGACAACGTGCGCTGGAAGGTGAAGCTCCCTGGCGCGGGCACGTCTAGCCCAATCACCTGGTCAGGCAAGATCTACCTTACCTGCAATGCCGACTATGGCACTCAGATCTCAAAGGGCTTCGCGGGCGGGTTCGGCAAAGGTGGATTTGGCAAGGGCGGGTTCGGCAAAGGCGGGGCCGACACCGGCGAACAGAAAAAGCTCAAGCTCCTCGTACTCTGCCTCGACCAGAAAACAGGCGACATCCTTTGGCAGAAAACAATCCAGCCGAAGCTGCCCGAAACGCCCTTCTCCGGAATGATGCGCGAACATAGCTATGCCTCCAGCACGCCGATCACCGATGGCGAGAAGCTGTTCGTCTTCTTCGGCAAGTCCGGCGTTCATGCCTTCGATCTCGACGGCAAAGAACTCTGGTCCGCCGACGTCGGCTCGGCGACGCACATGTGGGGCTCGGCTGCCAGTCCTGTCCTTTGTAAGGACGTGTTGATCGTCAACGCCACCATTGAGAGCAAGTCGATCGTCGGCCTCGACAAGAACACCGGCAAGGAACTTTGGCGCAAGAGCGTCAGCGGAAATTCATGGAGTTCGCCCGTCATCGTCGAGCACAAGGATACGTGCGAGGTCGTCATGAGCTTGCCGGGAAAAATCGTCGCCTATGAACCGAAGACCGGCAAGGAACTCTGGTATTGCGACGGCATCGGCACCGGTGGCGGCGCCGGCGGCAAGGGAGGTGGTGGCTTCGGCGGCGGATTCGGCGGCAAGGGCGGCGGATCCTACACCGCGTCCACTCCCGTCGTCAAGGACGGCATCATCTACGTCATCGGCGGCGGCGGGCCGACAGCCGCGGCCACGTCGATTGCCGTCAAGGCCGGCGGCAAGGGCAACGTCAACGCCACCCACGTCCTCTGGCGGCAGAAGGCCGGCGCCAGCAGTCCGTCGCCCGTCATCAGCGGCGGCCAGCTCATCTTCGTCGACGGAACCGTGACCAGCATCGGCCTGGCCGACGGCAAAATCACCTACAAAGAACGATTGCACGATGCCCGCGGCGAATATGTCTCCGCCGTCGCCGCCAACGACAAGGTCTACGCCCTGACTCGCTACAACGGCCTCTTCGTCATCGCTGGTGGAGCCAAATTCGAGAAGCTCAGCCACTACGATTTTCCCGGCGATACCAGCATCTTCAACGCCAGCCCCGCCATCACCGATGGCCGACTGTTCATTCGGTCGAATGCTTACCTTTATTGCATCGGGAAGAAATGATTGCGATTCCCGCGCTTGCCCTTGTGCTCTTTCCGTTTAGCGTTCGCGAAATACATTCTGCGAACGCTAAACGGAATCTCTCTCACTTCGCAAACGCCAGCACGCGGCCATCCATTAGCGTGACGACGACGTTGTCGCCTGCACCCGCCAACGCTAAACCCCACGCGGTGGGCACGCCGGGCAGCGGGTGGCGCCAGAGCACCTTGCCGGTGTTGATGTCGAGCGCTGCGACTTCGGCGCTGAACTTCTCCACGTTCTGCTTGTCGCGGTTCAGGCCCGTCACGACAATCGCATTCTTGGCGATAGCAACGGCGCCGATCTCCTGAAACAGCGGATTCGACCAGACATTCCCGCCGTTGCCGCCCGCTTTCGTCATGCGAAGTTCCGACGAGCCGGCGGGGTTGTTTTGCGGCATGCCGAGGACGAGGACCCCCCTCACCCCCTGCCCCTCTCCCGGAAGGAGAGGGGAGCTGACTTCGAGTTCCATGGTGCTGATGAACTGATCGTCTTCCGGCCGCCAGTAGAGCGGATAGCCGCTGCCGAGCACTTTGCCGTTGCGGACGTAGAGGTCTTTCCCTCGGCTTGCTTCGCTTGGTGTGAATTTGCCGTCCTTGATGGCGTACGACGCGATCGGCGGTGTATTGCCCGAGGCGAAATGGACGGCGTTGTTGTGGAGCAGCATCGGCCCTTGCACGCTGACGCCGCCCATCGGCAGATCGTCGCCGTCCTTGGAGGCTGCACTATGCTGTTGCCATTTGATTTTGCCGAGACGTGCGTCAAGAGCGAAGACATGCGTGCCGTCGTAGTTGGAGATGCCGGCGGCGCCGTAGACGGTATCGCCTTCGACGAGCACGCCGCCGCCGAGCGGCCAGGTGGAGGAAAGCGTGCCATAAATCGGAATCGTGCGTTCGACGGGTGCGGCCCGAAAGCGCCAGAGGCATTCGCTCGTGCCATTGCCGAAGCAATAGATGTAGCCATCGCTCGAACCGACATAGATGCGTTCGTGGGCGAAGGTCGGCGAATAGCGGATCGGCCCGCCGGTGTAGGCCGACCAGCCGAGCTTGCCATCCTTGAGACTGATGCCGCGGATGGCGCCGTCGTGCCCGGCGAGGACGACATTCTTGTCAACGATGATCGGCGCCGTTGGCATGGTCGGCGCTTTGGGCGTCCAGGTCCAGGCGTGTTTTATCTGCGCGGGGATGTTGTGATAGATCGTGCCCGATCGGCGGTTGTCGCGGCGATAGGTGTGCCATTCGTCAAAACCGCCGCGCTCGTGGTATTTGCCGTCGTAATAGATCTCGCGGCGTTCCTCCTCCTTCGCTGGGGCGGTCGGGTCGAACTTCCCCGCCGAGCCGAGGCTGATGACGCCGAGCTGGGTCATGTCGCAGCGGCACATCCACGGGCCCCAGAAGAGGTAGCCGTGCGCGGTGACGACGCCATCCTGACACGCGGGCCGCATGGGCGAGATGAGTCCCATGCGCGGCTCGGTGCTGGTGACGTCGAAGGCGGCAGTACTGCCGCCCTTGCCTCCGCGGGTGAAGATCGTGTCAAAGCAGCCGGTGGCGCGCGTGCAACGATCGCGGCCAGGGAAAGTCGCCAGCACTTCGCCCGTGAGCGGGTGCAGTTTGTAGCTGCTGTTGAGGCTATTGATGCGCGCCTGACCGAGCGCGTAGACGCCGTCGTCGCGGATGACGAGTTGCACGTTGCCGCCTTCGGTCGGATAGTTGCCGTCCTTCACGCTGCAGTCCTTCTTCCAGAGCAGTTTGCCATCCTTGGCCGAGGCGGCGACGAGCATTGGGCGATTCGGGCCGGCGAAATAAAGCGCGTCGTCCGTGCATTTCAGATAGGCGGTGGACGCGAAGCCGAGCAGCCAGTGCTGCGCGCCCTTGGTCGAACCGAGCGCGTCGAGCAGTTCCTTGCTCGAATTCTTCCACAGGTGTTTGCCCGACTTGGTGTCGATGCATGCAAGGAACTTGCCTTCGCTGTAGTAATAGAGCTTGCCGTTCTTCATCGCCATGCCGCGGCTATCGATCGGCTCGGTCTCGCGAACATGCCACAAGATCTTCTTCGAATTCGGATCGATGGCGAACAGGTTCTTGCCCAGGCCGAACTTGTAGTTGTTGATCTTCCACCAAGGCCAGCCGGCGCCGCGAATGCGATCGCCCTTGAGCGGCTGATCGGATCCTTCCTTTTCGCCGACCATCGCGTAGAGCGTGCCGTTCTCGAGCGCCATCCATTTCCACGTCGGCCCATCGGCATCGGGCTGGGCGATGACGATCTCGTCGCGAATCTTGCCCGAGGCGGCGTCGATTAGCTTGCACGACTTGTCATCGCCAAGATACAGCGTGTCGGGCGTCGCGATCAGCGTATTGCGGTGGATCATGAAGCCAGGCGACAGATCGCGTTCCCACAGCACCGTGCCGTTGAACGCGTTCATGCAAAGCAGCTTGTTGATGAGCGGCTCCTGCGGCTTGGCGCTCGAGCGGTCGCCGAAAACCTTGAACACCCTGCCGCCCGAGATGACCGATAGCATCGGCAAGGGGCAGTACCAGGGTTCGACCATGTAGTGCGTCATGAATGGCCGTTTGAGCACCTTGTCCTGCGATTGCGGATTGTTGTCCGGCCCGTGATACGGATGCTTCCAATCATCAGTGTCCTTGCGAAACGGCTTCGTGATTGCCTTGCCCGCGAGCACCGCCACGCCCTGAGGCCGCAGCGCTCGAAGCGCCTCGGCCTGCGCGAGCTTGACGTTGCCGAACGCGAACACCGCGTCGGCAAGGTCGTCGGCGAGATAGACCGAGCCGACGCCTTCTTGCACGTAGACGCGCCGACCGAGCAAACCCTCGCGGTCGAGATCGCGGCGGAGTGCTTCGGCCTTCGCCTTCGGCAACTGGACAAAGAAGGTCCACGCACTGCTCTTGGCGAGCGGGATCACGAAGCCTGCCGGATCGTCGCTGACGATGGCGGCGATGCCCTTGCTCGTGCCGATTTTTTTGAGGACTTCCGCCACGCGCTGTTCGTCGGCGCGAACCAACGACGGTTGAATCACGGCGAGAAGTAGACCGCAAACGAGGAACGGCAAGCCGATGCGCATGGGATGCTCCGCAAAGTGAAGGCGATGGAGCTATTGTTCCAAATTCCGCGGATTATGCGAGCGCAAATTGGGCTCTCGCAACAATTTTTTCCGTGAATTGAGGGAAGCCTAAAGTTGATGTGCTCCGAACTACTGGGATCAATCGAGTCAACCGATGGCTTCGCGCCGAATTATCCGTCGCGTAGCGCCATCATCAATTGCAATTTCGATAAGCACGAGATACGATAACGACATGATTATCATTCGATTTCCAAACGTGGATGTTGAGCGAAAGGCACTCGGTTTTTTGACCGGTCGTTTTTCGTTCACGAGTTGGGAGACCGGCGAGACCACCGTGCCGCCGCAGGCGCTCGGTTCTCTCGCTGCCGAGAGGATTACCTTCACCGTGGAAGGCCCAGCGAAGTATGAGCAGCTTACTGCGACGATTCGAAATCCTGCTGCCAAGGCAGTTTAACGACGGCTCGCCCGTACCTGACGAATTTATTGGTCTGACGGAGCAAGAACTTCGCCGCAGGTTCGGTGCAATTTCTTCCGAAACACAGATCCTACGAGGCGTCTGGGAATACGCTGGTCAGACATTTCGCGACGAGTTGCTTCGTGTGTTCGTCGATGTACCAGACTCCGAAGAAATCAGCATTTCTTTCGAGAATACAAAGAGATTCTCAAGTCTCGTTTCCAACAACTAGATATTCGCGTTACGACCTATCTTGTGGAAACGTACTAGATCCGATAATTGTCGGCGCCCTATCCGATTTAGGAGCGGTCGAGAAATAACTTCCCGAAATGGTCGAGCTCACTTGCTCCCCTCTCCCCCGCCCTGTAGACGGAGCAA
>CAZAFH010000177.1:0-10775 GCA_964484265.1 uncultured Singulisphaera sp. | reverse complement strand
GCGCGTGTAGGGCAGGTCGTAGATGGCATCCATCGCGGCTTCGCCGATCGGCAACGGCGGCGGCGTGACGACGACGGCCTGGCGGTCATGAAACTGCACGAGCGTCTTGGCGTTGAACGGGCTGGTGTTGACGTGGATGAGGCGCGTGGCCTCGGCGAACAGCTTTTTGTCGGCTTTGACTTCCTCGAAAGACGGGAGAGTTATCTCGTCGTTTAGCCGCGACGCGCAGCGGAGCGAGGATTCGTTTGCCGGCAACGATGCGTCCGCGCTCCGCTGCGCGTCGCGGCTAAACAGGCCAGTTTCTTTCGCACCCATGACATACGCAACGCCGCGCATGTCGCGCAGATCTTTCACGCTTTTCCCCGCCGCGAGACGCTGCGCGATTTCGACAATGGCGTGCTCGCCCATTCCATACACAACAAGATCAGCTTTCGCATCAAGCAGGATCGAGCGTTTGACGGTGTCGGACCAGTAGTCGTAATGCGCGAGGCGGCGCAACGACGCTTCGACGCCACCGGCGATAATCGGCACGCCGGCGAAGGCTTCGCGGGCACGCTGGCAGTACGAGAGTGTGGCGCGATCGGGGCGGAGGCCGATTCTGCCGCCGGGCGAGTAGGCGTCGTCGTTGCGGACTTTTTTGTTGGCGGTGTAGTGATTGATCATCGAGTCCATGTTGCCCGCGCTGATGCCGAAGAACAGCCGCGGACGCCCGAACTGCCGCCAGGGTTCGCACGAATGCCAGTCGGGTTGGCTGAGCATGGCCACGCGGAACCCGGCCCGTTCGAGCACGCGATGCAGGATCGCCATCGCGAAGCTCGGATGATCTACGTAGGCGTCGCCGGTCACGAACACGACATCGACATAATCCCAGCCGCGTGCCTTCATCTCGGCAGCGTTCGTGGGCGCGAACTCGCCGACGGCGCGCGGCACTGCCGAGGCGAGAGGCAGTGCAAGTCGGCGGGAGTCAGTGGACATGAAATGCCAGTCAAGCCCAGAGGTGAGCGCAGCGAACCTCTGGGATCGCGGGAAGTATATCCCAGGGGTTCGCTGCACTCACCCCTGGGCTTGGGATTATCCCATCAAACCATAGAACCGGGCCGCGTTGTCGTGGAACAGTTTCCGCTGATGCTCCTCGCTGCGCGTGCGGACGATGCTGCGCAGCGCTTCGACCCACTGGCGGAACGTCGCCTTCAACGTACACACGGGCCAATCGCCGGCGAACATGACGCGATCGGGGCCGAACGTGTCGAGCGTGTGATTGATGACCGGCGCAAGGTCGTTGGCGGTCCATCGTTCGCGTGCCTGGACGACGATGCCGGAAACTTTGCAGACGACGTTGCGCTGGCGAGCTAGGCGTTCCATGTCGCGCATCCATTGCGTGCGGTCTTTGGCGTAGACGGGACCGTTGCCACAGTGATCGAGAATGAAGCGTGTATTCGGGCAGGCCTCGGTGAGCTTGACGGCATCGCCGACTTCGGTGGGCCGCATGCAGAGGTCGAAGCTCAGGCCGGCATCGCCGAGTTGCCTCACGCCGCGGACGAAGGCGGGTGTCAGGCAGAATCCGGGCTTGGCGGAGTCGGAGTGCAGCACCTGGCGCACGCCTTTGAGGAAGCGGTTGCCTCGGAATCGCTGGATGTACTTCGCGAAGCCTTCTTCTGCGGGACGCCCGCCGATCACTGCGGCGACGAGTGGCGTGTTTCCCTGCCGGCACAGGTCGAGCACGAAGTCGGCCTCGGCGTTGAGATCGCGCGCGTCAACATCGACTTCCATGTAGACGCCCTTGACGACGTTCAAACCGCTGATCGCCGTCTGATAGTCCTTGATAGTGTGGCTACGCGCCAGCGGCGAATTCTTCTGAATCCACGGCAGCCGCAATCGCGTCAAGTCCCACAGATGCACATGCGTGTCGATGATGCGCGCGGGCATCGCCGGTTGCGGTTGAGCGGCATCGGTCGCGCTGACGCAGACGCCTGCAGCCGTCAACGCGGCAGTCTCAAGAAATCCTCGGCGGTCCATGACGTTTCTCCCCATTTTGCCTTTTCCGCGTGCGGCTTGGCGTTCAAGAAGGCGCCAGGCCGAACGCTAATGACTTCCCCTGCATTGTATCAGCTAACACCCATCAAAACGACGAAAGCCCAGAGACATTAGTCCCTGGGCCTTCGCCTTGAGAGATTGCGTCATCGGTTTGGATAGGCACCTCCTTTCCAAACCCCAGGATTCGCTTGACAAATCCCGGGCTGGCAGCTCGCAAGAATCGATGCGATTCTCGTCGAGCATGTTCGAATTAGCGACCCGAGTAACCGTACCAGTAGGCCGGCGCCTGCTGGTATTGTGGCCAAGCGGAATAGCCAGGCATGTACGCGGGATGGTAGTAACCCGGATAGTACATCGGATAGCCGCCCTGCTGATAGTTCGCCTGGGTGATCGGGGCGGGCATCTGCTGGTACATCGTCGTGTTCGGACCGACAGGGTTGGGCATCGGCGGCACGAACGGCGCCGGCTGCGTGCGAACATCAGGCAGCGGCATGCTTCCGCCCGGATTCGGGTAATACGGGTTCGCGGCCGGGATCGCTGGCATGTCAGACGCCATGCCCATCATCGGGCCACAGGCGCCGCCCATGCAAGGCCCCATGCCCATGCTCAGGTAGCTCGGCGGCCCGCCGCACCCGCCAAGGCTCGCGAAAGGCGGCACGCCGAACTGCATCGGCAAGCAACCTGCCGCGGCGCCGCAGGGCGAGGGGCAGCATCCGTCGCAAACCAGGTTGCCCCAGCAGATTGGCGTGAAGGCGTTGTACGGCCGCACGGTGATCTGCGTGAAATAGCGGTTATGCCGATTCCAGAACGAAAACGGATTGTAGGGATTGAATAACCCGCCCAACGCGGCGGCCTCGCCGGTTATCAAGGCGAGCGTGCACAAGGCGAATACGCCGATGGCAAGTATTTTTCGTTTCATCACGGGATGAGTCTCCGTCTGTATTCAAAAAATGCGGTAATGGCAGAGTTTCGTGGGCAATAGGTTCATCGTCCAGAAACGAATACAGAGTTGCGTAAGACCGTCCTTCGATATCCGAATCTCAAACGGAAGGACACGCGCAAACGACAAAACGCTCGCCTCCCGCATGGCCAATGCATCGGGAATGTTGGACAAGAAATGTCGGTGAATTGCGAAAGATTTCCCAAAGTTCTCGCCAGCCGCGACCGACATATCCGTCAGTTCTTCCCTAGATAATTCGGCACGGCGTCGAGGTCCAGCGGCGCAAAGATTTGCTTCCGCCATTTCTCGACGGCGACGGCGGCCATGGCGGCGTTGTCCGTGCAGAGGGTCATCGGCGGGATGAAGACCTCGGCTTTCTCGCGCCGGGCCATTTCTTCGAGCCCGGTTCGCAGTACGCGATTCGCCGAGACGCCGCCGCCAATGGCGAGCCTATTCAGCCCGGTTTTTCGCAGGGCGAGCCGCGCCTTGGCGACGAGGACATCGACAACGGCCTGCTGGAAGCTCGCCGCCAAATCCGCGCGCACTTGGCCGGGCGATGGCACGGGGCCTTTCGTTTTGCCCACGCCATGAATCGCATAAAGGACGGCCGTCTTCAATCCGCTGAAACTAAAGGCAACACGATCCTCTTTCAAAAACGAACGCGGGAAAGCATGCGCCCTGGGATTGCCGGCAACGGCCTCACGTTCGACGGCTGGCCCACCCGGAAAGCCAAGCCCCAGAATGGCCGCGACTTTGTCGAAGGCTTCGCCGGCGGCGTCGTCGATGGTGCCGCCGAGCAGGTCGAATTCCAGAGCGGTCTTGCAATGAAACAGGCTCGTGTGCCCGCCGCTAACCACGAGCCCGACGCACGGGAAGATGTCGCGCCCCGCCGCCATGCGAGCCGCGTAGATGTGAGCTTCGATGTGGTTGGCGCTGAGCAAAGGCACATCGAGCGTCAACGCCAGCATTTTCGCGGCGCTGACGCCGACGAGCAGGGCGCCGACGAGACCCGGAGAGTTCATGACGACGACGGCGCCGATTTCGGCCAGCGTCAGGTTTGCCTGCCGCAGTGCCGCGTCCATTGTCGGCAGAAGGCGCTGCATATGCGCGCGGGCGGCAAGCTCGGGCACGACGCCGCGAAATCGCGCGTGCAGGTCGGTCTGCGACGCAACGACATTCGCGCGGATCGTCAGATCGTCCGTGAAAATCGCAATCGACGTCTCATCGCACGACGACTCGATGGCAAGGAAATTCGTGGTCATTTTTTTCGCTTCCGTCGAATAGCAAATTAACCACGGATAACACAGATGGGCACGGATAAAAAAATCAAGAAGAATAACTCTTGAATTTCCACTTTTATTATTTCATCCGTGTCAATCGGAGTTATCCGTGGTCAATTATCAGCTTGTTCTGCCGAATGGCTGCGCCGTGTAGAACGTGTGAAAAGTTTGCGAAGTCTCGACCGAATTTCATGGATGTTCTTGACGCGCAGCTGCCGATAGTACACTATAACGCATAGGTTACAAATTCTTATGAGCACGTACTGATGCCAGATTCAAACGGGTATGTTCGGCAGGCCGCAGCACTTCCCATTCGGCGCGGGCGAATCTGCCTCATCACCTCCCGCAACGGTCGGCGGTGGATCATCCCCAAGGGTTGGATCGAAGCCGGACAAACGGCTGGCGAATCCGCACTTCAAGAAGCCTGGGAAGAAGCCGGCCTGACCGGCGCTCTCGAAAACGAACCGATCGGCAGCTACCTCTACGAAAAAGAGGGCCGAACCTATCACGTCATTGTGTTCATCATGAACGTGACCAATGTCGCACAGGATTGGCCCGAGCGTGAGCTTCGACAGCGCAGTTGGGTCAGCACGGACGGCTTCCTCGACCGTATCGACGATGCTGGGTTGCTCGAACTGGTTCGCCTCACCCTCCAGCAGGTTGCCGAGCACGCCCCCGCCGAGGCGTCGTGATCGTCGTTAATTGATCGCTGTAACGCATTTTTTTTGGTTTGCCTTTCATTGCTGGCGCTTGCCAGTTCCCTACGATGTAACTGCAAATCACTTTCTCAGCATCACGAGGTACGCATGCGCTCTATTCGTCTGTTGGTCATGACTGGAATGACCTTCCTACTTCTCCTCGGAACGACGCCGCGAGCCGTGGGGCAGGGCAAAACGAAGCACCAAACCGAGAACGTGATCCTTGTGACGCTCGACGGCTTTCGCTGGCAGGAGTTTTTCGCCGGCGCCGATGACGCCATCGCCAATGCACAGTTTGGCGGAGTCAAGGATCTCGAACGTCTGCGCAAATCGTACCTGCAGAAGACCACCGACGAACGCCGCAAGGCTCTCTTGCCGTTCTTCTGGAACACCATCGCCAAGCAAGGTCAAATCTTCGGCGATCGAACACGCAAGGCGCCGACCAAGTTGACGAATGGCCTCAAGTTCTCCTACCCCGGTTATAGCGAAATCCTTTGCGGTTTTGCCGACCCCGCGATTGCTTCCAACGCCAAGAAATCGAATCCGAACCTCTCCGTACTCGAATTTCTCAATGACCAGCCGGCCTATCGCAAAAAGGTCGCGGTCTTCGGAACTTGGGACGTGTACCCATCGATTCTCCGCACGGAGAAGAACGGCATCAAGATTGTAACAGACTGGAATCCCGTCAAGGACGAACCGCTGACGCAGCGCCAGAAGATGATGAACGATCTCTTGCCCAGGCTGCCGAGGTACTGGAAGGACAACGTCTTCGATTTCGTCACGATGGAGTATGCACGCGAGCACTTGCGCCGCCACAAGCCTCGGGTGATGTTCATTGCGCTGGGCGAGACGGACGAGTGGGGTCACGGCCGACGCTATGATCTTTATCTTGATGCCGCGAAGAAGTCGGACGAATTTCTCGCGAGTCTGTGGAGCGAGTTGCAGACGATGCCGGAATATCGCGGCAAGACATCGCTGATTTTGACGACGGATCACGGCCGAGGCGATACGCGCGTCAACTGGACGGATCACGGGAAGACGGTTCCGAGTGCGGAATATATCTGGATTGGCGTGCTGGGACCGGATACGCCCGCCCTGGGAGTGCGCGAGAATGTGGAGACGACACAGAGCCAGATTGCCGCCAGTGTCGCGCACCTGCTAGGTCAGGATTTCAACGCGGCCAGCAAGAAAGCGGCGCGGCCGTTGCCTGGGATTCGCGCCGATTAGTTTACACGTTCGCCTTCGGCGAACGCGGACATGAGAACAGTGTGTTACTCATCCATCTCCGGCGGATCGGCTACGAGGCGAAGGTAGCGCGAGAGCAGCATTTGCATCGCCAGCACGCGCTGCCAATCGGAATAGCCGAGCGTGATCTGCGTGCCATCGTCCTTCGCTTGAATGTTCTCGGTCGCCTGGATCAGGCCCTGATGGAGGAAATCGAAGATTTCCGCTAGCCGAGCTGCTTGCGACGGCGTCATTTTGAGCGGCAGGGGAGGCAGGGCCTTGTTGCCCACGAAAAGAGCGTCGTTCGTCAGATGAACTGGGGCTTCGGGATTCACGTCGAAATCAAGATTCAGGTCGATATGGCCAGCGACCGTCTGCTTGTCGCCCGCGCCTTCGCCCGTGAAACTCGACGATGGCGCCCCCATTGGCACGGGGGTCTGCCCGATGCCCGCGAGGCTGGCCATCCTCGCCGCGATTTCCTCGTTCGAGCCGAACAGCAGCAGTGAGCGCCCGACTCCCACGCGGTCGCCGACACGCAGTCGGCGGATCTGCACAGCCGTCCCGTTTACGCGCGTGCCGTTGGTGCTTTCGAGATCGGTGAGGATATAGTCGTCGCCATCGACCTGTACTTTGGCGTGGAATCGGCTCACGCGCTCGTCGTTTAGACGCAGAGAGTTGCCTTCCTCGCGGCCAATAGTCACCGGAACGTCGAGTTCGCGATAGATGCGGCCGCGATCGATGCCTTCCAGCACCTGAAATGTCACCGTGCCCTTGGCCATGAGTGAGTGGCTCCCATTTGGGGTTAGCGTTCGCTGCCGTCAAACCTATCGCGCAACTTTCCTATTTGCCTTTGCCGCTTGCGGCTTAGCGCTCAACATAGCGCCACTGAGCGCTAAGCCGCAAGCGGCAGAATGCGCACATTCCTTAACCTACCTTCATTCTGTTACGCCAAACGGTTTGTGTCAATTCCAATGGCGCAAATTGACAACCAGGCAGATGGCGGAACCAGGTCATCTGGCGTTTCGCCAAATTTCGGCTTCGCATCTGCACTCGCGCGATGGCCTCCTCTCGCGAAATCGATCCGTCGAGAAGTTCCATCGCCTCGGCGTAGCCCAGCGCTTTGCTCGCTTCCACGCTCAGTGGACGATCCAGCAGGCGAAGCCTGTGGGCTTCATCGATCAATCCCTCGGCGAACATCGCCTCCGCGCGGCGATTGATACGATCATAGAGTTCCTCACGCGGTCTGTCGAGGCAAATTATTGTCGGCGCGTCTGCTGGCCTAGACTCAATCGCCGACCATTGCGTTTGCCAAACGCTGATGGGCTGACCCGTCAGCTCGAAAACCTCCAGCGCGCGGATGATCCGACGACTATCGTTCGGGTGCAACTTGGCCGCGGAAACGGGATCGACCTCGGCCAGGCGTCGATGCAGAGAATCCGAACCTTTGGCTTCGGCTTCTTGCGTCAAGCGCTCGCGAATCGCTGGATCGGCTGGCGGGCCATCGAACAACCCTGCGATCAGCGCCTTGAGGTATAAAGGTGTCCCGCCGACGAAGAGCGCGATTCTGCCGCGCGACTCGATCTCGCCGACGACGCGCTTTGCTTCGCCCAGCCACCAGGCCACGCTACCCGACTGCCAGGGTTCCAGCACGTCGATCAGGTGGTGCGGCACGGCTTCGCGATCGGCGACGGTCGGCTTGGCCGTGCCAATGTCCATGCCGCGATAAAGGGTCATCGAGTCCATCGCAACGATCTCGGCGTCAAGGCGAGCCGCGAGTTCGAGTGCGCGTTGCGACTTCCCCGAACCGGTCGGACCTGTCAATACCAGTGCATTGTGGAACGGAGGCAGCAGCATGATTAGTTCGGTCTTCCCGCGCGGATCGACAAGCAAAAGGATCGAATTCCAGTCGGCGAACCAATACCATCTCTCCATGGGCGCAGCAGCGTCCGAAAACGCACAGCGCCCCAAGAGGCATCGACATGGCTCATTATACCGCCAGTCTGGAAATCGCTCGCCCCGTGTCCGAGTTGTTTTCGTTCTTCACCAGCCCCAAGAATCTCTTGCGGCTCGCGTCGCCGGAAATGAACCTCATCCTTCTCGCTGGACCCGAGATCCTTGAAAAAGGATCGCGGCTTTCCTGGCAAGGCAAACGCTGGGGCGTCTCGCAGAAGATCGTTCAGGAAGTTACTGTACTCATCGTGGATCAAAAGATCGTCATCGAGCAAAAGCAAGGCCCGTTCAGACACTGGATCCACGGCCATGCTTTTGAATCGACGGACGCCGGCACGAAGATCGCGGAATCGATCGACTTTAGCCCGCCCGGCGGAATGCTCGGTTTTATTCTGACCGCCGACAAGATTCGCGCGGATATTGAAAAAATGAATCAGTTTCGCGAAAAGAAATTGCGCGAAATCTTTCCGTAGAAAAATACCCAAGCCCAGGGATGAACGCCGCGAATCCCTGGGATCGATTCTATACGCAGACGTCGCAGGCAAAAGCGATCCGCTCCGGCGATTCGAGCTTGACGTAATCTCGGCACGTCATGCGGATCGCGACCGCATGTTGCTGTGCCTCGAAGATGATCGTCGATTCCAGAGGAATGCCAGCGTCGAGTATCGTCGGGATGTTGTAGAGCCGACCGAATGGCATCAGCGCGCCGAATTCGCAATCGTTGAACAGAGTACACAACTCTTCGACCGTCGCCAGACGAACCGGGCCGCCCATGTGATCGGTCAAACGCGGCAAATCAACCCATTGCGAGGCCGGCAGCACGGCCAGCAAATAACCGCGAGGGCCCAGGAGCAGCACGCTCTTGACGACGCGCCGGCCGGTGATGTGCAACGATTTCGCCAGCTTCTGCGAACTGAACGCGGGCGGGTGGAACATTTCTTCAAACGAGATTCGCTGATCGAGAAGATATTGCGAGACGCGCATGGTAATCGCCCCGTGTAATTCTTGAGCCGAATTTCAACACACTGCACAATTGAAGCATGTTTTTGCCCTCATTACGCGATTTGTCCGCGTGTTTTACCCAACTTCGCCATTGCCGACGTACCGAACATGCTGACAATAATGATTATGCCAGGCCCAGTGGGTGAGCGCAGCGAACCCCTGGGATCGATCAACAAATCCCAGGGGTTCGCTTCGCTCACCCACTGGGCTTGCCCGGATTGAACTTCCGTGACCGATATCGAAATCCTCAGACACGACAGACCCATCGGCCGATTCCGCGCCGTCGTCTTTGACTTCGACGGCACGCTTTCGCTCATTCGCGAAGGCTGGCCCCAGGTCATGATCCCGATGATGCTCGACATCCTCCGCGCGACGGGCACCACCGAGGACGATGCCACGCTCGTCACGTTTATCGAAGACTTCGTGATGGAGAACACCGGCAAGCAAACGATCTACCAAATGATTCGGCTCGCCGACGAAGTCCGCAAGCGCGGCGGCGAGCCACTCGATCCGCTCGCCTACAAGCACGAATTCAACGGTCGTCTCATGCGGCGCATCCAGGGCCGACTCGATGCCCTTACCGCCGGTCTTGCAACCGCTACCGACTGGACCGTGCCCGGCAGCCATTCCGTGTTACAATCGCTTGCAGAGAATGGCCTGTCACTCTATCTCGCCAGCGGCACGGATGTCGATTTCGTCAAGCACGAAGCGCGATTGCTTGGCCTCGCGCCCTACTTTGGCGACCACATCTATGGCGCCCTCGACGATCACAAAAGCTTTTCCAAGCGCATGATCGTCGAACGCATCTTGCGAGATCACAATCTTTCCGGCGCGGAACTGCTCGGCTTCGGCGACGGATACGTGGAGATCGAGGAAGTAAAGCGAGTCGGCGGCGTCGCCGTGGCCGTGGCCAGCGACGAGGTGAAGCGCGAAGGCATCGATCCGTGGAAACGCGAGCGATTAGCGCGCGCAGGCGCTGATATCGTCATCGGCGACTACCGCTGCCTGGACCGTCTGCTGCCGCTGCTGTTTTAGTGCGTCATCGGCGATTTTCGCGTTGTGTCGTGACGTTGAATCGAGGATAATATGAATAGTAGAAAATGAAGAATTCCCAATAGAGACGAGGTGATTGATGGCTGTGCTGACGGTTGAAATCTCTGACGCTTCGAAGGAATTCATGGATCGCGAGATTGTTGCAGGGAACTTCAAGGATTGCAACGCGCTGGTGCAGGCGGCGCTCAAGGAATTCATGCGCACCCAGTGGAAAGCTAATGCCGATAAGCTGATTTCGGAAGCGCTCGACGAATACGAGCGCGGCGAATACACGGAATGGCAGCCGGGGGACTTTGGACGAATGGGACGCGAGTACCTTGCCGAAAAGCGGGCCAAGGAAAAGCAACAGTGATTGAGATCATTTACACGTCGAAGGTTCGACGCGATCAAAAACGGATCATCGATTGGTTCGCCGCCGAAGACGCCGTAGACGCTGCTTTACGATTTATCGATGCAATGGACGCGACGGCGAGTTTCATCGCAGAATTTCCTGAGCTTGGCAACCCGTGGGAATCGTCGAATCCACGCCTCGAAGGATTGTGTCTGTTTAGCGCCCGTTTGCTGGTTTACGCGAAGAGGTTGCCGAGGTTGCCG
>CAZAFH010000176.1:0-10801 GCA_964484265.1 uncultured Singulisphaera sp. | reverse complement strand
TGCGTGCTCCGCCACGACGCGAAAGCACGAGAGTGAGCGTTTGCACGCGGAGCACCACGGATAAAATCCTTAACGTTCGGCGCTTGGCGAATCCTGCTGCTGTGGTAAACGAATGGGCTACGAACTGCACATTGAACGTGATGGAGGTATCCCCATCGACGAATGGAAACAGGCGGTATCGTCTGTACGGGGGATACGCCTCGACAGCAGCATCAGGACGCTGACGAACCCTAAGACCGGACAACGCATCACGGTTTCAGGGCGCGATGGCGACGTAGCCGTCGAGTTAGACGGTACATGGGTCAACGTATTTGGCTTCTTCAACGGGCGGGTCAACTTCAAGGCGGGACCCGTTGCGATCGATGATCCTCAAGATCCAGTTGCGCGTGTTGCTTTCAAACTCGCAAAGAGCCTGTCTGCGAAGATCGTTGGCGACGACGGCGAGGAATACGAGTACCCGGCAGCGACGGGCGAGGCCCATCAGCCTTCTGGAAAACCGAATTGCGAGAAACCGCCTCCCAAGAAGCCAAGACGAAAAAAGAAGTGAATCGCCGCCGAACCGTTATCTCGCCCCTGAAGGTTGAGGTACGTTCCTTTTTCTGCGACACTTCGGAATGAATTTCCGCGTCTTGGTCGTTGCGATCGGGTCGAGTTCACGCTTGAAGCTCAGCCCTTTCGCCGCGGTTTGGTCTCCGGTTCAGCCGACGTCGGGTCTTCGGGCCAGGCGTGTTTTGGGTAGCGGATTCTCAGCTCTTTTCGAATCAGCGGGTAGGTGTTTTTCCAGAAGCTCGCCAGGTCGTCGGTCACTTGTTGCGGCCGATGGTTCGGCGCCAGCAGATGAAGAAGTACGCGCACCTGCCCGGCGGCGACTCTCGGCGTCTCCTTCAGGCCGAACATTTCCTGGATGCGCACTGCCAGCACGGGCGGCCGCCCGATCTCATAGGCGAGCGCGATCCGGCTGCCGCTCGGGACCGACAATCGTTCCGGCGCCTCGCGCTCGACCGCATGCACCTGGGCAACCGATAACTTGCTCTGCAAAAGACCCAGCCAATCGGCCTGGCGAACCTCGGCGAACGATCGGCAGTCGGCACACGCCCACGGCAGAAGCTCGCCAAGCTCGACCTCGTCGAACGCGGGCAGTCCCAGGTCCGGCATCTGCTCGCGCAGCCAGCGGGCACGCAGCAGAAAGGAACCGGCGGCGCTATCGGCATCGGGTAGCACCCGCTGCAGCCGAGTGCGACCCGCCTCGGCCAAACGCTGCGCCGCCGCCTCAGATCTCGGCAGTGCTGCCGGCGATTCCTCGATAAGTAAATCTTCGTACATCCAGCGTTTCCTGGCGACGAGCCGTTCCGTGCCTTCGTCGAAGTCGATGTCGATTCTCGACACGATGGCATCCGCCAGCCAGTCGCGCTGGATGGCCGACGCCTGGCGCACGAGCGTTTCGCGCGGGTCGGCATCGACGTCGATGGCGAGGTAAAGCTCCGCCGAGGACAATGCGCACCACGGCGCGAGCCTCACGCCGCGCCCGCCGACCATGAGGCCCTTGGTCGGATCAGCAGCACGCCGCCGCACCACGCGATCGGGGAACGCCGCCAGCAACGAGCGCAGCACGGCTTCGTCGGCGTCCACCGGCTGCGCAGGCGGCATGGCATCCGTGCGAAGCAAGCGCAGCAGCGAATCGCGTGCCCGCAGCAGGAATTTCGCCGATTGTGGCAGCAATGTGCCCAGGGGAAACGCCGTCGCCCCGTCAGCCTCGAACGTTTCCAGCGCCCGGACACGTTCGAGCACGTCGGACTCGGCATCGACCTTGCGGCGAGTCGGAGCGTTATTGCCGCGCGTGAACGGGTCGCGTTCCGCCAAAAGCGCTGCGGCGAGCGCGACGCGCGATCCACATCCAAGCTGCTCGCCTTCAAGCAGCATCCGCGCCAGCCGTGGATGAATCGGCAGGCGTGCCATGGCTCGGCCACGCGCGGTCAGACCGGAGTCGTCGATGGCGCCAAGCCGGCGTAGCAGCGTCATCCCCTGTTCGATCGCGTCAACAGGCGGCGCGTCGAGCCAGGGAAATTGGCGCACATCGGCTTCGCCCATCGCCAATAGATTCAAGAGCGCGCCGGCGAGATCGACGCGAAAGATCTCCGGCAGCGTCCGTTCCGCGCGATGAGCATGCGATGCCTCGGTCCAGAGCCGAACGCAGACGCCCGGCCTTGTTCGCCCCGCTCGGCCTGCGCGCTGGTCGGCGGCGTCGCGCGCGATTGCCGTCAGCTCCAGGCGATCCATGCCGACGCTGGCGTCGAACGTCTGCATCCGCGCCAGCCCCGTATCGACAACGGCGGTGATGCCCTCGACGGTGACCGAGGTCTCCGCGACATTCGTCGCAAGCACGACACGCCGTTTCGATTGCGGCTGCAAGGCGCGATCCTGTTCTTCGGGCGACAGATCGCCATGCAGCGGCAGAATGAGCACGTCATCTCGCCCGAAACGGTACTCCAGTTCGCGAGCCGTTTGGCGGATCTCCTGCATGCCTGGCAGAAAGCAGAGCACGTCGCCGGACGTTCGCGGCAGAATTCGCTCGATGGTCTTCGCCGCCGCGGTCGGCCAGGCGTCATGTGTCGAACGCGGATCGTAGGTGATTTCCACGGGAAACAGTCGGCCTTCGCTGGTGATGACCGGGCATGCCGTTCCGCTCCCCAAATAGGCGGCGACTGTGCCGGTATCGAGCGTGGCCGACATGACGACGATGCGAAGCTCGGGCCTCACCGTCGATTGCAACAGGCGGATCATGCCGAGGGCGAGGTCGTTATCGAGCGAGCGTTCGTGGAATTCGTCGAAGACGACCGCGCCGATCGACTCCAGGTAAGGATCGTCTTGCAGCATGCGAAGCAGAATCCCCGGCGTCATGACGATGACACGCGTGCGCGGCCCAACCTGGCGATCGAAGCGGACGTGATAGCCGACCTCTTCGCCGACGCGCTGACCGCGCTCCTGGCTCATGCGGCGCGCGGCGGCGCGGACGGCGAGGCGGCGCGGTTCCAGCATCAAAATCCGCCCAGGCGCGATCGCGGCATCCAGCAGCGCGGGCGGCACGCGCGTCGTCTTGCCGGCGCCCGTCGCCGCGCGCAACACGATCGATGCGTGTTCGCGAAGCGTCGTCAGCAGCGCTGGCAGGACCAAATCGATCGGGAGCGGGTCGAACATTTTACCCTCAGCGGTTGTCCCTTATAATATCCAGAGCTAGCGTTCTCCGCATGCGGCCTGGCGCTCGCATGATAATCGAAGAGAAGGTGGCCGTGCCAACGAACCCGATATTCGCGGTCGCGCAGATTGTCCCCGTGACGGAGGCGGAGGGACCGGGCCGGCGGTTCGCTCTATGGTTCCAGGGTTGCCCACTGCGCTGCCCGGGATGCTGCAATCCGGAGATGCTGCCGTTCGAGGGCGGCACGCCGATGCCGCTGGCGGAGGTCATCGAACAGTTGCGAGACGCACATGCCGTGCATCGCCTGGAAGGCGTGACGCTGCTCGGCGGCGAGCCGTTTGCTCATGCCGACGCCGCGTCGGCTCTCGCCGACGAAGCGCATCGTTTGGATTTGAACGTGATGGCGTTTAGCGGCTTCGTGATCGAGGACTTGCGCGTCAACACGAATCCATCGGTGCAGGCGCTGCTCGAGCGCGTTGATATCCTCGTCGATGGTCCGTATCTTCGCGATCGGCCCGAAAGAAAGCGCCGCTGGATCGGGTCGGCGAATCAGCGCGTGCATTTCCTGAGCAATCGCTGCGTGCCAAACGATCCGCGCTGGTTGTTGCCGAACACCGTCGAAATTCGGCTTGTGGATGGCGTGGTCACGGTGAACGGCTTCCCGGTTTCGGGTATCGGCCTGGGGCTGCGAAAACGATGAAGGCGGTATCGAGATTCGAGTACAATCTGTTGTGCCTATTGCGAGGAATGATCACGCATTCCTCGCGGACGCAGATTTTGCAGATTCTCGCGAAGCCTGGCCAGCGTCCGCCATGCCTGTGCGCGGACACGGTCGCGCTCGTGCAAGATATTCTCGCGAAGGGCATCGTGCGCTGGCTGGCGCGCCACGGCTGGCGCGACGAGCGTTTCCTCCGAGATGGCGTGCCCGTGTCAGGCCGATTGTGGGAACGCACGCCCGCGGGATCTCTTGGAATCAAGTTTTCACGCTGGACGCTCGAGTTCTTGCTGCAACTGACGACGAACACGCTCGGCGTCGTGAAACCGAAGAGCGGCGAAATCGAGCTGGGCGATCGCCTGGTTTTTCTGCACGCTTACCAGGCGCTGCTCGGCGATCCCCGCTCGGCGAAGATGCAAGGCCAATGGCCGATCGTCGGCAGCGATGGCCTGTGCCGACTGATGTTCGTGGAGGAACTGAGCGAAGCACGCTCGACACGCATCGACTGGGCGCCCTGGACAACAGGACAAGGCGCGGCGATTCTGGAAGCGCTGCAGACGGAGCTCGCCAACCGCTGGGAGAATCTCGAAACGCGCCGGCAGTCGTTTCGCGATGTTGCCAGGGTTCGCCAGGTTGGGATGGCCCAGTCGATCGTGCTGCGGGAATACCTCGACGCGATCGATGCCGCCGGACGACGCGATCTGGCGCGATGCCTGCTCGACGCAGGCCGAAGAGTGATGCGCGATCGACCACCGGCTCGGCAATGGATCGGCAACCTCGACGTCAAGCGCGAACGCATCGCCGACCGCGTGTTGATCTATGGCGAGGCGCTGTCGTTCGCCCACGCTCTCGATCGCTTGCGCGTCTGGAATGAAGAAGCCGCGACCGTTGGCTACTTCGACGATGGCTACGCTGCCAGCCAGCTGTGGAAAGCCGACTGGGAACGCTTCGACGGCGATGCGACGACGAATCACGCCGCCGAGATTTTGCGTGAAGCGCGGCCGATGTGAAATGGATCAAGCCCAGGGGTGAGCGCAGCGAACCCCTGGGATGACGATATTGCATATCCCAAGGGTTCGCTGCGCTCACCCCTGGGCTTACCGGATTCCATCATGAGCCGAGCTTACAAAATCAGCCTGAAGCAACGCGAGAAACACGGCCTGCGCGCCAGCGACGAGGTCGGCACATCGCTCGAACTTCTCGAAATTCTACCGCCCGAACGCATGGCCGACCTGCTCGCGCAAGAACTAAAACGCCGCGGTTTCGTCCAGCGCGGCGACAAGCTTCTGCGCAACGAAAAAGGCGGCATCACCATAGAAGTCGATCCGAAAACGGCGGACGTCACCGTCAAGGTCGAGTGCGAAAAGACCGTCACGCTCGAAGCCGAACGCCAGACCTGGGCCGATTCGCCGTCCGGCTCGGCCCAGAATGCCGCGCGGAAGGCGATGAAAGAAGAGCTTCAGCGTGATCTGCAGCGCAAGGCCGAGCTGCAGAAGGCCGAGCTGCAAAAGCGGGCCACCGATCGCCTCGAAGCGCAATTGAGCAGCCTGCGTAAAGAGCTGGACCAGGCAGTCAATCGCGTGACGGCCGAGGCGCTCAAAGAGAAGGCAGCCAAGCTGGGGCAAATCAAGCAGATCAGCGAGGATGCCCAGACCGGTTCGCTTACGATTGTGCTCGAAGTGTAGGTGACGAGTCAGCAAGGGTTCACCCGTCAGTTTCAAAGCACTTAGAATCTATTTCTCTAAGGAAAGCAGGAAGGCAGGAAAAATCGGGCGATCCAATTCCTGCATTCCTGCTTTCCTTAGAGTCTTTTGTTCACATTTTGTCCGAGTCATCAGGGGCTACGAGGAAACGCAATGCAAATCCCCGAAAACGAGCTGCCGAGAGAACTCTCGGCCGAGCAGGCTGTCGAAGCCGCATACGCCTGCGAACTGGCGGATGTCGCTGATCGTGTGCGGCGCGGTCTGCCGGCGCTCGTTGAGTGTGATAAGGATCTTTCCTTATTCATCTACATGAATCTCCGTGCCCGATTGAAATTGGCGAACTTGCAATGCGTGCTGATCGACGGCCGGCAACGTGCCCAGACCGACGCCGGCGGCATCCCGCTCGGATTTCTGGCGACCATGATCACGCAGGTTCGCGATGCCGTGCGCGGCTCCGTCGAACGCAAGGTGCTCGTGTTGCCTCACCTCGACCTCTTGACCACCAGTCAAGGCGGCCTGACGACTGAAGCACGCGAAGTTATTCCGCTGCTCTACGAAAATCCCGATCTCGTCTGGCTCGGATTCAAGGATCCCTCGTTTCCGCTGCCTGCCGTCATCGAAAATCTCTTTCCGCATCGCGTTAGCCTGTTCGGCATCGCCCGGCCGCGCTTGCGCCACCTCGTCACGCAAAAGGAGGCACGCAAGCTTGGCACGCTGTTCAACCCCTGGGCGCTTTACAAACACGTTTCCGGCATCAATGCGGTGCGTCTGCGAAAACTGCTATCGACGCTCGACGGCGAAGATTTCCCCGCCGACGCACGCAAGGCGTACGCGCAAATCCGCCAGGCCACGTTGGCGGGCACGCTCGAAGTTCCGAATATCGCCCTCGAAGCCGACATCGGCGGGTACGCCAAGGTCAAGGAACGCCTGCGGAAAGAAATCATCGACGTCCTGGCAATGAAGGATGGCTTGACGCGCGAGGACGATGTCAAGCGCATCGAGGAACTGATCCCGAAGGGCATGATCTTCTGGGGCCCGCCCGGCACGGGCAAAACGCTGTTTGCCAAGGCGATGGCCTCGGCACTTGGGGCGGCCATCACCGTCGTCTCGGGGCCGGAACTCAAGAGCAAATGGGTCGGCGAGAGCGAACAGAACCTTCGCCAAATCTTTCAGCGCGCCCGGCAATCGGCGCCGGCCATCATCGTGTTCGACGAACTCGATTCCTTCGCCACCGCGCGTGGAACCTACGAAGGCTCAGGCGTCGAACACTCGATGGTCAACCAACTCTTGACGGAGATGGACGGCTTCCATCGCGATGAACTCGTCTTCGTCGTCGGCACGACCAATTTCGTCGAGTCGCTCGATCCCGCATTGCTTCGTCCCGGGCGGTTTGAGTTTCATCTATATATCCCGTATCCCGATGCCGACGACCGCCGAGCGATTGTGGAAATCTATGATCGCAAGATGAATTTGAGGATGACGCCGGCCGCACTCGATCATGTCGTGAAACGGACGGCCGACCCTGTCGAAGGCGCGGCTGCGGGAACTCGCTACAGCGGCGATCATTTGAACGCGCTGTGCCGAAGTCTGGCGCGGTATCGGCTGCGCGAGAAAATAGCCGGCCCGACCGAACCCGCCGACGTGGACCGTGTCCTCACGGAGTGGATCGAGCGGCCCAAACTGACAGCGGCGGAGGAGCGCGTCGTCGCCACGCACGAAGCCGGGCATGCGGTGTGCGCGCTACACTGCGAGCACGCCACGCCGATCGAGCGCATCTCGATTCAGGCCGACACTGCTGGGGCGCTCGGTTTCGTTCGCTATCAAGACCCGGCTCATCGATATGTCGTCACGCGCGCGGAACTGCTCGATGATCTGTGCATCCTGATGGGCGGCCGCGAGGCGGAGGCGCTGTTGCTGGCCGATGTTTCGATCGGCTCGACGAGCGATTTGCAGCGAGCGACCGCCATCGCGCGAGCGCTCGTCGAGGAGTTCGGCCTGGGCGGCAACGGCGTCCCCGTGTGCCGATTCCGCGACGATGCCACGGGTGATAGGCGAATGATTTCGCAGGCGCAGATGGAGACGCTCGATCGCCGCGTGGCCGAGTTGATCGAGTCGGCACGCACCCGGGCGGCGACGATTCTGCATGAGCAGAAAAACAGCGTCGAGATGCTGCGCGACATGTTGATCGAGCGGAAGGTGATCGACGCGAAGACGCTGGCGGAAGTGGTGGGGCGGGGATGACGGCTACCAGGACGGCGGGAGGTAACTCAGGAAATGACAAAGGAAGGATCGAATTTGGATCAAGGTCATGATTGGAAAATCGCTTGTTCGCTCGTGAACAAGACCATTCCGATACTCACGCACCTTCTGAGCATTATCTAACACCCCGCTGGGTATATCACGTTTGGCAGCGATGCTTCCCACCAAGTGACGGGTGAGCGTCGCCGGTTTTTTCGAAACTGTCCAGAATGATCGCAGCGCCGATTCAAACTCGGCGAAAAGGCGAATGATGTAGGTTCCTTCCAAGCTGGCCGATGCACGAAGGAAGTCCCGCATATCGAGAGCCGGGGGTAAGGTCGAAGGATCTTGGCGTAGACTCTGAATAGTTCGATCCAGAGCTGTTATTGTTGCTGCGTGCTCTTTCTCTATGGCCTTGATCCGACTAATCCAGGCGAATAGATTATTTGCCATTGCCGAGAAGTTTCCCGAGTGCTGTTAGAAAGGTTCGTTTCGTGAGACGTATTGGGTCGTCGCCGATATCAAAGCTTGCGAAATCCGCATATGAAATATACCAGACCTCTCCCATTTGAAACAGTTTGAGAATATCGTCATATGCCGGCATACGATAAAGATCAACGACGCCGCCGATTTCGGAATTTGCTGTGTAAAGAGCGATCGGTTCCAGCAAGAGGCGGACGACACCATTCTGCATCAGTAATGCTTGTGCCACGTACTCACCGATACCGCGCTCCTCCATCACCTTATCGATTCGGCGCGTAACCCAGTCGGTGCCAGCCGTCCATTGTTCGACGTTGGTGAGTAGGCGATCAAGGCGATCAAGCCATTCCTTTCGAACCTCCTCACTATCGCCCGCAGGTGGTGCTGCTTTCAGTTTCATGTTCGGCTCCGTATTCGTATGCCAAAAACCCAGATTGCTGAGCACTATTATACCAAACGAATCACTAGAGAAAAAGGAAACCAGCCGATGCCCGAAATCTACGTCAGCACCGATGTCGAGACCGATGGGCCGATCCCGGGGCCGCACTCGATGCTCAGCTTTGCCTCGGCGGCCTATCGTGCGGATAAGACGCTGCTGGGCACGTTCTCCGCAAATCTGGAATTGCTCCCGGGCGCAGTCGGCGACGCCCGAACCATGGCGTGGTGGGCAGAGAATCAAGCCGCATACGATGCGACGCGCGTCGGCCTCGAACCACCGACGGACGCCATGCAGCGTTATGTGGCCTGGGTCAACGCGCTGCCGGGCACGCCGGTGTTCGTCGCCTATCCGGCTGGGTTCGATTTTCTATTCGTCTATTGGTACTTGATCCGCTTCGCCGGCGAGAGTCCATTCTCGTTCTCGGCACTCGACATGAAAACCTACGCGATGGCTGTGCTGAAAAAGGAATATCGGCAATCGGTGAAGAGGAACATGCCGAAAGAGTGGTTCGATCCATTGCCGCACACGCATGTCGCGCTCGATGACGCGATCGAGCAGGGGGCACTGTTCTGCAACATGCTGGCGGCGAATCGGAAATAGTCTTATCGATTGGGCCGCAAATACCCCACCGGGGCGACGAAGGTCGGATCGCCGTGCGGGATGTTATAGCCGGGGCGCGGGGCCGGGATGACGGGGCGAGCCGTGGGCGTGCCTGCGGGCACGACGGGGTTCGTGATTGGAACCGGTGCCTCGAGTTTCACGGCCGGAGTCCAGTCGGCGGCGCCGCTGAAACGCTTGCCATATTGGTCGGCGGTCGGCATGCTGCCACGGGCGATGCCCTGGGGTTCCAGCGGTTGAGCGGGCGGGACGGTCATGCGGATCGTTCGGCCATTGCCGGCGCCGACGTAGGCCGGCGGTCCGTTGCCATTCCCGTTCGGATTGGATGCCAGCATCTGGTTCGGTTGTTTCTTGGTATCGCGAAGGTGTTGCAGCCAGGCCTGTTCCATTTCTTCCACGCTGTTATGGCCATAAAAGCTCTTGGCGGCCTGGTCCCATCCATAGTGCATGCCATGCCCGACGAAATTGAGGAAGTGCTGCTTGTTGCTCCGCTTTACGAGGAAATCGCAGATCGAGAATCCCTGGGCGTACAGGCAGATGACTTGCGGCGGATATTCGCGCAGACCAAGCAGCGTTCGCATCGGAATCTGCTGGCCGCGATTGAGAATTCTCCGAACCTCGGCATCATGGCGCGTGCGTTCCTGATCGTCTTCAGAGAGCACCGAGCCACCCTCGTCCGCCCAGCGCGGGACGGGAGCGCGGAAATGATTCGCGAAGACGGTATGGGTGATCTCGTGCGGCAAGACGCTGTGGATGAGCCGATCGAGCGGGCCTTGAATCTGCATCCGCATGCTCGTGACGCGCCCGCCGCCGAACGTGAACTCCGTCGCGCCGCTGGGTCCGTCCATGGAGACGGTGACGCGCAAGGGGCAGGGTTCGGGCCAGTTGGGCATCTCGCGTCCGAGCCACTGGATCGCCTTGTCCTTGCGGTAGTATTCCGCCCACTGGGCGACCTGCTGGCAGATTTGGGGATTGGCGGCAAGGACTACGAAATTCGTGGTGCGTACTTCGGCGCCCATCAAGCAAGAGGTGGCCAAAACCAAAACGAGTGCGATTCGCCTCTTCATGTTCCGCAAACCTCCCAGTTCACGCGATTGGGGCCGAAATTCTTTCGCAGAGAAATGTCTGCTTCAACTCTAAAGGCAAAACATGAGCCAAGCGAATGAATCACTCAAGTTTTTTTCCGAATATCGAGCCGAACCTGCGGCTTGCACATGAGTTGCGGAGTATGCCGACGGCGCATTTTCGTTGCGATCGGCAAAGAAAGATTTTGTAAACTTTTCCTCGTGATTTGCCGACACGGATGCGATTGTAATTCTTACTCGCATTATCGTGTTCACCGATGGCGAGAAACGACAGCTAATACTACAGCGCCACCTCCCCTCGCCCCTGTACTCAGGGGAGAGGGGCCGGGG
>CAZAFH010000175.1:0-11698 GCA_964484265.1 uncultured Singulisphaera sp. | reverse complement strand
TCGTCAGCTCGTGTCGTGAGATGTCGGGTTAAGTCCCATAACGAGCGAAACCCTTGCCTCTAGTTGCCAGCGAGTAATGTCGGGGACTCTGGAGGGACTGCCGGTGTTAAACCGGAGGAAGGTGGGGATGACGTCAAGTCCTCATGGCCTTTATGCCCAGGGCTACACACGTGCTACAATGGCGTGAACAAAGGGAAGCCAACCCGCAAGGGGGAGCAAATCCCATAAAACACGCCCCAGTTCAGATCGAAGGCTGCAACTCGCCTTCATGAAGTTGGAATCGCTAGTAATCGCGGGTCAGCAACACCGCGGTGAATGTGTTCCTGAGCCTTGTACACACCGCCCGTCAAGCCACGAAAGAGAGGAGCGCCCGAAGTCGCCTCACGGTGCCGAAGGCGAAACTCTTGATTGGGACTAAGTCGTAACAAGGTAACCGTAGGGGAACCTGCGGTTGGATCACCTCCTTTCTAAGGATGTATCCACTTTCATGATGGTAACGTCATGAAAAGAATCATGAAATCACACCCTAGCATCGGCTTTTAAAAAGGTACTCACCTGTTGTTTTAGATAAAACCCCGCCGTGGCGAAAGCTTCGGCGGGGTTTGTTTTTTCCTATACTCTTTGAACCACCATCGAAATCTCCTCGCGACGGAAAACTCTATTCCTGGATTTTGCCAGCAAATCGCGCAAATTGGTCATTGACAAATCTTTTCGCGGGATGTTAATCTAAATAGAGTAAGGAACGTGATCCCGCGCCCTCGTCCATGGTTCATTTCCCACGAACGATTCGCCTGTCGGCCAGTTCTTGCGATTGATTCGAGCTTTTCGGAGTGACGCATCATGGCGGCATACATTCCCGCGGTTTGGGGCATCGATCTCGGCATGTGCGCCCTCAAGGCCATCAAACTCGAGATGAAGGATGGCCAACCGGTAGCCACCGCTTTCGAGTACATCGAACACCCGAAGATTCTCACCCAACCTGACGCCGACCCCGACGAGCTCGTGCGCGAAGCGCTCGGGCAGTTCCTCGAACGCAATCAGATCAAGGGCGACTTCATCGCCGTCGGCGTTCCAGGGCAGAGCGGACTGGCACGGTTCGTCAAACTTCCGCCCGTTGCCGAGGGGAAAATCGCCGACATCGTCAAGTTCGAGGCGAAGCAACAGATTCCGTTTCCGCTCGATGAAGTCATCTGGGATTTTCAACGGCTCAACAAGGGCGAAGTCGTCGACGGCCTGGCCCTCGAAACCGAAATCGGCCTGTTCGCGATGAAAAAAGACATGGTCTACCGGGCCATCCAACAATTCAAACAAGTCGATATCGAAGTCCACCTCGTGCAAATGGCCCCGCTGGCGATTTGCAATTTCATTGCCTACGATCTGCTCGAAAAAAGCGTCGACAACATGGACGACGACGATGAATCCAACGAATGCATCGTCGGCCTCGAAATCGGCACCGATAGTTCGAACCTCGTCATTACGAACGGCGGACGAATCATTTGGCAGCGTCCCATTCCGATCGGCGGCAACCATTTCACCCGCGCCCTGACCAAGGAACTCAAACTGACCTTCGCCAAGGCCGAGCATCTGAAAAAGAATGCCGCTCGATCGCCCGATCTCAAAAAAATCCTGTCTTCGCTCAAACAGGTTCTCAACGAATTTGTCGGCGAGGTTCAGCGTTCGCTTGGCTATTTCACAAACACGCACCGACATGCCGAAATTCAGTACATGGTCGGCATGGGCAACGCCTTCCGCCTGCCCGGCCTACAGAAATTCTTGCAGGACAAGCTGCAAATCGAAGTGCGAAAGTTCCAGTCGCTCGAGCGCACCGAAGGCGACGCGGTAACGACGGCTCCCACATTCTCGGAAAATATTCTCAGCTTCGCCGTCGCTTACGGCCTGGCCTTGCAGGGTTTGAAACAGACTCGGCTACAGACCAACCTTCTGCCCTATGACGTAAAACTCGAACGCGTGATCCGCGGCAAAAAGCCGTGGGCGGTGGCGGCGGCGGCGGCGCTGCTGTTCGGCGTGATCCTGCTCAATTTTGGCCGAGGCATGGAAAAAAACGCCGTGGACAACGAAAACGCGAACGCCGCGATCAAGGGCGCCCTTCAAGCGTATAGCAAAGCCGACACGTTCTCCAAACAATTTCAGGAAGAGCGAGGCAAAGTCGAGGGCCACATCGGCAAACTCCTCGATATCGGCGCCGGCATCAACGAACGCGTCAACTGGCTGGACCTGCATCAGTACATCAACATGGCCGCCCCGCAACCGAACGGCGAACGCCTCGCGGGCGAAACCACTCGCCGCGCCATCAATGCCAGGGAGCATTTCTGGGTAAACGACGGCGATGCCCGAAAAGCATACGAGCTTTACGAACTCAAAAAGCTCGGCGCTCTGAAGAACGACGATCCGACAGCATCGGCCAAGGACGAAGCGTTCATGAAGAACAACCTGATTCAGATCAACATCATCGGTATCAATCAGCTTTATTCCGATAACCTTGGGCCCTATTATCAGAAGCTCTACAAGGATGGCGAAGCATTGCTGGGCATGGATGCCGAGGAACGCGTGCAGGTCAAGAACTTCGTCAAGCCGCCGACGGAGCGCAAAGCGGACATTCCTCTGCCGCCGATGGTCGGGTGGGTCGTCGAAATACGGGCCTACTCTTACCACAAGGCCAAGCAGCAATTCGTGGAAGACACGTTCTTGGCGAATCTCGGCAAGGCAAGCCAGGTCAAGGAGATGCCGATCGATTTGGCAAAACGCGTGGAGAAGAACGTCTCCCATCTGACGATGTACAAAGTCGATGCCGTGGAAAGGCCGTTACCTGGCCAGTACAAGATCATCAACAAGAGTTACTTGAAATCGCTGATCGCGGGACAGGCCGAGCAGGCGAAAGCTGGCGAACAACCGCAGCCACAAGAGCAGCCGCCGCCGCAAGAGCAACCACCGCCGGGCGGTGAACCTCCGCTGGTGCCGCCTCTGCAGCGCGAGGCCTGGAAACCGATCGGACGCACCGCTTCGCTCTTGTTCGCGGACGGCGCGCCGGGCGGCGGAATCATCGGCGGTGGAAACCCTCAGTTTGGTAAGGGCATCATCGACCCGGGCAAGGCCGCTCCCGTCGTTGCCGGGCCGCAGGCGATCCGCACCGAGTTCGTCATTGTGTTCACCTGGCGCGAACCGATACTCAACCAAAAATCGATCGACCTGGGCGACAAGAAAAACTAATCGACCGGCAAGGACACTTTGCCGTGCAGTCACTGGAATGCGGTCCCTAAGTTCCTTACCCCGACGGGTGTATCATGGCGATCAAGTTCAACAAAGAAATGCTCCTCAAGAACAAGTTCTGGGTGCTTCTCAGCGTCGCCGGGTTGTTTGCGTTTCTCGGCATGATGTTTCTGTTCATCGAAGAACCGTCGGCTTCCCAGATCAAGAAATTCAAGGAAGCACGCGCGAAATGGTCGAGCAACAAGAAAGCCGAGCAAGGCGAGAAGACGATTCAGGACATGGCCGAACGCGCCAAGAAAGCCAAAGAACTGGAACAAAAAGTCTGGTCTAGCGCCTTCAAGGCCCAGGAGTCAAGCTTTGTCTGGGCAAAAAAAGTAGAAGACGATTTCGCCTTTCAGGACGGCAAGTTCATCGTCGAGATCAAAATCGAAAAGGACGTGCCCGCCGACAAGAAATCCTGGCCTGACGACACTTCGAATTTGGTGCACGGTATTTTCACCGAATACGGCCGAGATTACCTCACGATCTCCGATCGCAACGGCAAAAGCGTACGCCTTCGCCCCATGGTCGCCATGAATCTGCCGAACCCCGAAGACGGGAAAAACATGGTCTGGGACAACCGTCTCTCGACCTTCCGGGGCAAGTTCCTCGCGGTCACTTTTCAGAACGGCAAATACTTTGCGGACGGGTTAACGGCCCGCGAAGCCAGCGCATTCAGCGACACTTACACTTCGCAGGTCAACGATATTCTCCGCGGCGTCGATCCGATGAATATCAAGGGCGAAGGCGTTGTGCTCCTGAAAGACTGGCTTTATGACCCCGATAAACTTCCCCACGAAGATGCGAAGGCAAAAGAGCTGAAGTTCATCCGGTACGTCTCCGAGCCATGGAAGATCAACACCGATATCTCCAAGGAAGCATGGATCGCGCAGGAAGACATCTGGGTCCAGGCGGAGATTTACCGCATCATTCGGTCGGTCAACGATTCCATCAGCAAGTTCAAAGGCAAAGGCGGAACCAATCGCGGGTCGGCCATCAAATTCCAGAACGACAACTTCGATCTCGAACTGACCCTGCAAGCCGACAACAACCTGACGTTCAAGATCAAGAATCGCCTCAAGAAACGCCAGCGCCTCGATCTGAATTTTCGCGTTCAGATGAACAAGACAAAGCCCCCGGAAATCATCAAGATCAGCGGCCTGCCGCTCATGCCCGCAGGCGACAAGGACGGCAAAGACACGCTATCGCCGACCTTTCCCCCCAGCAAAGATCAACCGCCGCGCCAGGGCGTCTTTTCCGTGGAGCAGGTGCTGACCATGGATTCCGCCGCCATCAAGCGGATCGATCAGGTCAGCATCGGATCCAACGGCGTTGACGACATCTCGCATTCGCATCGCACCTATCCGAAGAACCTGAGGCCATTCGATCCGAAAGATGCGCCGAAAAAAGACGGCGAACAACCCGGAGGCCCCGGCGGGCTCGTCGGGATTCGCGGCGGTGGTGGCGGCGCGGGTGGCGCCGGCGCGGGTGGTAACATCGTACCCCTGCCGCATGGCCTGTGGACGAACCGCTACTCGGAAGTGACCGAGCAATCGCGGCGAATTCCCATTTCGGTCGTGCTGATCGTGGATCAGAGCCATGTGGATCGCGTCGTCAGTGCGTTCAACAACTCGAAGCTGCGTTTCCTGGAAACGCAGATCTTGCTGAATCACTACACCGAGCAAATTCAGCCGCCGCCGTTGCCCGTCGAGCAAAAGAACGACGCCGGCGGCGGATTTCCGAAATTCGGAGGCGGCCGAGAGCAACCGGGCGTTCCGTTGCCTTCCGCCAGCAGTTCCGCATCAGCCGAAGATTCCAACATGGAACTCGTGATTTATGGTATCATGACCCTGTATCAACGCAGCGAGCGCCGACCAACGCTCACCGAGAGGAAATAGAAGCGGTTCCACGTCGTTATGGTAATTCGTACGTGATACCTGATTCCGGAGGATTGTCAGATGGCGAAGAAAATCGACCTGTCCCGGTTCAAAGCAATTCTCTTTGTCCATGGCGAGAAGATCGCTCTGGGCGTTTGCGCCGCGATCGCGCTGACGTTTGGGACCATGGGCATGTTCAAAGCGATGAGCGTGAGCCGGGCGGATAACTCCCAGAAATCGTGGGAGCAAGAACTGCGCGACACGTCGAACCGGATCCTCAGCGAGATCAGCGCCGCGGAGCCGAAGGAATTGCCGGACGCGACCAAGAAACTGCTCGAAGAGGATTACTACGTTTGGGGCGAACTGAAACGCGACTGGAAGCCGGGTCCCTATGTACCGATTTCGGATTCGGGCAATAATTCAAAACGCGTGAATCCCGTCCCTTTGTCGATCCGCACGGGACCGAAAGACATCCAGATGGATTACATCCGCGCACTCGCGCTCACCCACGACGCGGATCTTCGCACGCAAGTTTGGCGCGGGCTGGGCGGGGTCGGCGATCCGAACAATGTTGCGCAGCCGATGCCCAAAGTTGGCGGCGGCGGCACGGGCGTGCCGGTCAGCCTGCCTGAACCCCTGCGCGTCGGCGTTCCCGTCCGCATGGTGCGCGTCACGGCTGCCTTCCCGCTCAAGCAGCAGGTCGAAGAATTTCGCAAGGCGCTTCGCTATCCGACGCAGAAGGAGCTTTTCGATCGCCCCGAGGATCTTCCTCGCTTCGTCGGAATCAATGTCGTTCGCTATCAGCTCAACGAAAAGGGCGAACCGATCGGAAAGGAAGTCGAATTGATCAAGGTGACTCAGCGTTCCAAGCCGCTCGACGATCTCCTGCGGGTCGCGATTATCGATCGGGTTCAGCCCGAAGTCATGAAGCGCTACCTCTACAACGGCCTGGTCTCCCCGCTCCCGACGCTCGCCAACGCCCGATACCCGAACATCAACCTCGATGGGTTTGAACTCGAATATCCGCAAGTTGCCGAGGAGGTCATCGATCCTAACAAGGGAGTGCAACCGGTCGTCCAACCTCCTATTCAGCTTCCCGGCGGTAAACGCCCGGGCGAAATCAAGATGCCCGGTCAGCCGCCCGTCGTAGGCCAGCCGCAACCTGGGTTTGATCGCAAGATCGTCGAGATCAAACGCAGCGTCTTGAAGGATGCCGACCCGAACCTCGAACGGCGCTTGTTTGGCGGGCCCGGCACGGAGTTCAACAATCGCAACATCGTGCCGGATTATAACGTCAGTCATGCGTTGGGCCTTTTCCCGCCGCCCAATCTCGATCCGAAGGGAGCCGTGAATCCCGTCCCCGGCGGCAGGCAGGCGGATGACGGTCTCTACTTCTCGGCCTGGCAGGTCGAGCCGCCGATGGTCGGCGCCGGCGGTTTCCCGGTTCAGCCGCCTCGCGGACAACCTCAGCCTGGCGGCGGGCAAGATCAGCAGTTCCCGAACTGGGGCCGCGACGCTCTCGTGAGTTTCATCGACCCGGACGTCGTCCCAGGCGCGACCTATAGCTACAAGATTCAGGTGCGAATCAGCAATCCCAATTACAAGCATCCGCGCATGGAGGAATTGGCGTTTGCTGCGCTGTCGAACGTGCCCGAATTGGTGATCGGAAACACCCACCCGAAATGGGAGTACACGCCGACGATCACCATTCCGCACGAATACAGCCTCTACGCCGCCGATCAACAGTTGATCGATGAATGGTCCGGAAAGCAGGCGAAGAAGGGCGCCGCCCCCGTCGATGCCAAACAGCGCGACATGACGTCGTTCCAGATTCACCTCTGGGCCAAGAAGGAACGCGACTTCGTCAATCAGCAAGATCACGAGATCGGCGACACGGTCATCGCCGAGCGCATCATGGTTCGCCGGGGCGAGCCGATCGGCATCAACGCCTTCGTGAAATTCGCATCGTGGAACAAGATGAAGGATTCTTTGACGATCCCGTCCTACAGGGAACCCAATCCAAAGGACAAAAAGAACCCGACTATCGTCTACGGCGCCAAGCTCAACATGTTCCCCTCGGCCATCATCGAAGATAATGGCGTCCGAAAAGAAATCAAGCTGCTCCCGCCCGTGCTCGTTGATTTCACCGGCGGCAAGCGCTATCGCTACAACAGCAGCATCGTCGATGAAGAGACTGCGGTCGATGCCCTGATCATGACGCCCGACGGCGGCCTATTCATCCGTAATTCGCGCGAGGACACCGATCTCGCGACGCCTCTGGGCCGCGAACGGCAAGAACGCGTGATGCAATCACGCCGCCATTTTGAATCGCTCATGCGCAGACTCGTCGGTGTTCAAGCCGGCGGAGGCAACGGCGGCGCCGGCGGCGGAGGCATCGTCCTGCCAGGCGTTAAGAATTAGCATGAAGGAGGGCCAGGAGCCTGAGTGGCTGGAGAAAAACACGCATTCTCTAGTCGCTTGCGCTCCCGGCTCGCCAAAAACACAAGCGCTCCGCTAGCCTGCATTTCTCACCACAGAGAACACTGAGAACACAGAGCAATTCAAAAGGAGTTAACGAGAGACAACTAAGGACACTGAGCCTCTGATCAAGACAAAAACGGAGTGCTATTCATTGATCCTCACTATATCCTTTGTATTCCTCTCTCTGTGCTCTCGGTGTTCTCCGTGGTGAGAAATCCGGGCTAGCCACATTTTTTCGATCTTCAAAAAAATTCACGCAAGTCGATCTGGCTCATCATCCGAAGGTAGGAAGAGAGTCAATCGAGCTCTCAATCCTCTCCCGCGCCGGGGCTGTTTCCGATTTGGACAGCGCAATTTTCAGGGCCCGGCGGCGTTCGCTAGTTGCAAGTAAATGAGACGTGCGCTACAATTGAGATAGCCCCAAACCCCGCGAGGGCTGAGAGGAGGCCCGCCATGCTTTTCACCAAAACCGAGCAGCCGCTGCAGCACTATTTCTGCGGGCTGACGGAACACACCTTCATCGCCGACCTTGGTCTCGCCGATCCGCCGCTCGTCGATTATCTTTCCGGACTGCTTTCGAGGTTCGTGCATCTCGACACGATCTTTCGCCTGCGTTCGAGCACCGGGCGCCGGTTGGAGGAAGTGGCCGACATGATCATGGAGGCCGAGGCGCTACCGCCCGAAGGCCGCACGAGCCGGGAGATGCATCGGCATATTGGCGACTTTACAATGTTCTGGACGGGCGTTTACCCGGAGATGTTGCGGAAGCTTCGGTCGGTGGAGCATAAGGATCATTTCATCGACTATCAACAGCAGGGCAAACGATCCTATTACATCGCCAGCACCCTGGATGACGAGACGCATCACGAGGAATCGGTGGTGCTTCGCCGGTTGAGCGAGCGATTCGAGTTGTGCGCCTACGGGTTGACACAGGTCCGCAAGGAATGGGAACGCCGGCCGTGAGACATTCATTCTCCGCTTGCGGCTTAGCGCTCAGCATGCCACCTTGCGGAGCGCTAAGCCGCAAGCGGAAGGAGAATCATTTGCTCTCGCGCGGCGGCGTGAAATCGGCGATGTAAAGCTGCGTCGGCGATCGGCCGTCGCGGTTCGAAGTCCACATGATCTTCGACTGGTCCGGGCTGAACACAGGCAGCACGTCGGCGCCGGGCGCGAAGGTCAGGCGTGTTTTCTTGCCCGATTCGATATTCATCCAGTACAGATCGTAGTTGGGCCGCATCATCGGATTGGAGTGATCCGCCGCGGTGTAAATGATGTGCTTGCCGTCTTTGTGCCAGTACGGCGCCCAGAAAACCCAGGTCTCGTCATCGGTAAGTGCTTTTTCTCCCGTGCCGTCCGCATTGATGACGAAAAGCTGCAAGTGATCCTTTTTCTTGCGATCGCTTCGGAAGATCACTTTCGTCCCGTCCGGCGAGAAGAATGGTCCGCCATTGTAGCATCCCGGCGCCTTGGTCAGCTGGCGGACATTTTTTCCGTCGGCATCCATGATATAGAGTTCGAGGTTCTTCGCGTCCGAACGGTTCGAGCAGAAGACGATGCGCTTCCCGTCGGCGGAGTACGAACCCTCGGCATTGTAGCCCTTGGAGTTGGTGAGCGCTTTCAAGCCCGTGCCGTCGGGATTGGATTCAAAAATCTGCATGTACGGATCGAAGTCCCAAACGTAGCGTCGGCGTTTTTTCGTTTTCTTCTCTTCATCGCGCTGCTTGAATTCCTCGGCATAGAATTTTTTCGCATCGGGATCGAGGTGCGAACTGGCGAAGAGAATGCGATCTGCCATTGGATGGAAGTAGCCGCACGTCGTCTTGCCCACGCCGGGACTTACGCGCCGGGTGGCTCCGGTTTTCAGGTCCATGACGAACATCTGGTAAAACGGATTCTCGCCCTTTTGCTCGGCCTGGAAGATAATTTTCGTGCCGTCGGGCGAAAAATATCCTTCGCCAGCGCGCACGAAATCGTGCGTTACCTGGCGAATGTTCTTGAGGTAGGTGGTCTCGAGTTTCTTCCAATCGTCGTTTGGCTGACTTACAGCAAGTAGGCCCGCGCAAAGCGTCACGGTGCATGCGAACATGATTGCTTCTCCTGGCTAATAATCGTTGTCTTATTGAAGGGCGCTCATCAGCTCTTCCATGTATTCGCCTACATCCTTGGCGATGGCGTCGATCGGCTTATCGGCCGCGAGTTTGCGCACGATCGCGCTGCCGACGATCACGCCGTCGGCCGACGCTCGCAGGGCGCGCACATGGTCCGGCGTGCTGATGCCAAAACCCACGCACATCGGCAGCGACGTCTGCGTGCGAAGCCAGGCGAGCGATTCGAGCAAGTCCGGCGGCAGCTGGCTGCGCTCGCCCGTGATGCCGACGACGCTCACGCAGTACAGAAACCCCGTGGAGAGTTGGGCGATTCGCGCGGCACGGTCACGCGGCGTCGTGGGCGTCACCAGCATGATGATCTTGAAGTCATGCCGACGCGCCAGTTGCGCGACCTCGTCGGCTTCGTCCACCGGCAGATCGGGCACAATCGCGCCGCTAAACCCAGCCGACTTCGCATCGACGATGAACCGCTCGATCCCGCGATAATGCACCAGCGTGTACGACACCATCGCCACGAGCGGCACGATCGGCTCGCCGAGCTGGCGCGTCCGTTCGCCATACGCCTTGACCATGGCGAAAATGGCATCGACGGTGACACCCTTGTTCAGCGCTCGGGTATACGACGCCTGGATGACGCTGCCGTCGGCTATCGGATCGCTGTAGGGGAAGCCGATCTCGATCAACGACGCGCCGCGCCGCGCCGCCTCGCCGAGCAGATGCGCGGTCCCGGCGAGATCGGGGTCGCCCGCCGTGAGGAACGGAATAAACGCCTTGCGGCCCGCAGTTTTCAATCGCGTGAATAATTCGTCAATCGGGTTCATCCGGTGATCTTATCCGAAACCGGCATGGAAGCGAAGAGGCAATCGGCACGGAATATCGACGAGCGTGGTTAGCCCGAGACGCGAGTGAGGGTTGCACCGCAGCGATGTCTTTCGTAGCGCTCGGCTGTCCCAGTGCCGCGATAACACACGACGCCGTTGGTCGCCCGATCAACCGCTTGCCGCTGATTTTCCGTTGCGACAGGATTCTGAGAGAAATCGAAGCCCAAGGGTGAGCCCGGCAACCCCGTGTGATGCTGGCCAGGAGGCGCTTGTGCACAACAACCGATGTTGTAAAAAAGCCGCTGCTATATGACGCTTGTATACCTCGTTTCGAGTTTCAGCCGCGAGGCGGGCGAGGGGGCGATTCCGTGTAACTCGCTTTGCTTCAAGGCGTTGCGAGGGAATCGTCATGCAACATCCGCGTCAAACGGGCGATCGACCCGTGCACTCGGCCCTGGAAGGCCATCGTCTCGAAGAACAACTGTTGGCCCTGGCTTATTCGCTGCTTTATCCTGTCCGACGCAAAAAACAGCGGTCCAGCGGCGGCAAAAACAAATCGCGTTTCCACGGCAAGAAACCCACCAAGCCCATCAACGCAAGGAGTGCTTAACGTCATGGATGACTCTATTCGCATTGCCCTGTATGCCCGCGTCAGTTCCGAACGGCAAGCTGACGAGATGACCATTCTCAGCCAAGTCGCGGCGATCCGTGAACGCATCACCAAAGACGGTTTCGCAATCGACGACGAACTCTGCTTTCTCGACGACGGCTTCAGCGGCACGACGATGCTTCGGCCCGGACTCGAACGGTTGCGCGATCTCGCCCAGAGCGGCAGTGTCGATCGACTCTACGTGTTGGCGCCCGATCGCTTGGCCCGCGTCTACGCATACCAATTTGTTCTTATAGAAGAATTGCGTAAATGCAGCGTCGATGTCGTCTTCTTGAACAACATCGCCAATGACGCGACCCCCGAGGGCAATCTCCTCTTGCAGGTGCAAGGCGTGATCGCCGAGTACGAACGCGCCAAGATTCTCGAACGCATGCGGCGAGGCCGACGCTTTGCCGCCAAGCAAGGCAAGGTCAGCGCGCTGTCGCACGCGCCGTATGGCTATCGCTACGTGACGAAGCACGACGGCGATGGCGA
>CAZAFH010000174.1:0-11702 GCA_964484265.1 uncultured Singulisphaera sp. | reverse complement strand
CATACTGCTTCGCCTGGATCAGATGGCGTTCGTGGTCATAGGCATACACCCACGACCCGCTCGCACTCGACTTTTCCGTGAGGTTGCCGTCGAGATCATACGTGTAGTCCCACACGCCGTCGTTGGCGATCCAGTTGGTTTCGTGTTGCCGCCCGCGTACACTTTGACGTCGCCATCGGTCAGCTGGCCTTTTTAGGCGAAACTAATATTAAATATCGGTTCGTCTATGTCGCCGCGATTTCTGCCCGGTTCGAGTGAACGCAACGTTTAGTTGTAGATCGCTTGGCTGCAACAAATCCTCATTTCCTTCTTAGAATCATAAAGAAATATGTATCCTGTCGATTGGAGAATCTAAAGTCCTTCGGAAAATCTCTTTTTTGCGGAAAGAGCCGATACTTCATTATCATATTATCGCCATTTCGCTCCAATATTCCACTCGCAAATAGTATAGTTCCTTTCTCCTCAAACGATAACACGAACCTATGTGGCGAAGCAGCCCAATCAATTTCGATGTCAAACAACGCTCCATCGCACGGGATCGAGAATTTTGCCGTCGTAGTAAACCTTGCAGATCGCGTCCTGAAATCCCACTCTTCAGTACACGACTGTGCCACAAGTATATTCAAGCGAGACGACCTTGCGACCACGGTCCACGTTCCGAGGGCTTTTTCCTTATCTCCCTCCCTCCAGTCGACAGAAACGGAAAAAAGATGTAAGCTGCAAAAAACAAATAACATGTTGTTACTCCATTTTATCCTGGATCTGGTTCTAAATAGAGTGCTTTTGTAAGTACCTTTGCTTTTTTATAATAGTATACCCATTCCCTTTCTTCTCGAGTCGGCGCCTTCATCAACCGCCTGATTTCATTCAGCCACTGGTCCTGAATACTTTTCACTGCCATGATCGAGGAATGACCAGACATTGGATTGGGAAAAGGTGTCAGGACCCTTTTTTGACTCAATAAAAAGGGTCCTGACACCTTTTCCCGATGCGCAGTTCTTCCGTGCCCTGCGTCAGCGTGCGGCGAACAAGTTGGTTGCCGTTGTAGAGCGACGTCTCGACGCCGCCGAGCGAGTCCTTGACGAGGATGCGGTTGCCGCTGGCATCGTAAGCAAAATCGAGACTCACGCCGAACGGTTCATCGACGTGCGTGACCTGGCCATAGGCGCCGGCGGATTCGTGCGAGATGTGGATGGGTTAACGGTGGCGAATTTTGGGAGGAAAAAAACTCGAGAACGGACGGATTTCCCTTCCGTTTTGGTTTATTTTCGGTTAGAAAAACAAGTATGAATCGATCTTAAAGAAATCATTCTGAAGAATTGTATCTGAATGGATGATGGATGCTGGAGGAAAGAGTGATGATTCGAATTCAATTATCGATCATTTTCGCACTCGTCGGACTTGCGTTGAGCGGAGGTCCGGCTGTTGCACAGATAATCGTTCCCGGATTGCCTGGTACGCCCAAGATCGGCGGGCTGCCGCTGGAATTGCGGAATCTTCAGCAGATGCAGCTCAAGCAGATGCTGGAGTTGCAGAAGGCCCTCCAGGGGCTGAATCCAGGCGGAGGCGTGCTGCCGCCCGAACTGGAGAAACTTCAAGAAGCCCAGCGAAAGCAGATGGCCGACCTGATGAAACAGATCGAGCAGATCAATCCCGCATTCGTGCAACCGAATCGGCCCATGCCCGCTGGCGGAGGCGGCTTGCGTTGGGGCGGCATGACGCTCGGCAGCGTGGCTGCGAAGGACCGCGAGAATCTCGGCTTGCCCGACATGGAAGGCCTGGTCGTCGTCAGCGTTCCCGCGAATTCCGCCGCGGAAAAGGCTGGCGTGAAGGCGAATGATATCCTCGTCAAGATCAACGACAAAGCGGTTCCGAACGATGGTGCTGGTCTTGAAAAACTCGTCAAGGAACTCAACGCGCAGAAGTTTGACATCGTCGTGCTTCGCGATGGCAAAGAGGAGACACTCAAAGGCGCCGAGCTGCCTGCCCTGGTGCAGAATGGCCCTCTCGGCGGACGCCGACCGGGCGGCATTCAATTTCGCCAGGGTTTCGGCGGATTGATGCTTCGCGGCTTCCAGGTGGTTCCGCGCGTCAATCCCGGGAAGCAGCCGGGCCAGCCGAATCCGAATGCCGGCGGCATCCCGCTGCAGAATTCCAGTTCCGATATCAATATCAACGGCACACGCATTAGCCGGCGCCAGCGCGGCGCGGAGTTTACAGGCGAATACACCAAGGACGATCTGAAGATCAGCGTGACGGGTTCGATTGAAAAGGGCGAAGCCAAGGTGGCGGAGATTACCGTCAACGACGGCAAGGACACCACCAAGTTCAAGAGCATCGCCGACGCGCCTGCAAATTATCGCGTGATTATCGAGCAGTTGCTGCCGTCGGCGAATCGTAATCTCGTTCCCAATATCCCGAGCGTCAGGCCCAAGCTTGATGACGCATAGTTCAGTTCGAGCGAATTCTTTTAGGAGCCGTGTTCCAAAGACACGGCTTCTTGCATTAAAACCATCTCACCTTATTCAGAGGCATTGATGCATCGGATTCGATGGATCGCGTTTTTCACCTCCTTCGCTGTGACGATCTTCGCGAACAGCGCATCGATCCGGGCACAGGGCATTGCTCCGGAATGGCCGCAGTTCCGCGGACCGGACGGTCAAGGGATCAGCCCAACCGCAAAGCTGCCGATGCGCTGGAGCCAAACCGAGAATCTCACATGGAAAGTCGCGTTGCCCGGCGCCGGCAGTTCGAGTCCCGTAATCCTCGGCGATAGAGTCTTCGTCGCCTGCTACAGCGGCTACAACGTGCCCGGCAAACCGCGCGGCGACATGAACCAACTTCTGCTGCATCTCGTTTGCCTGAACCGAGCCACTGGAAAAATCCTGTGGAATTCGAGCGTTGCTCCGAAACTGCCTGAACTGGCCACGGTCCGCGACAATCACGGCTACGCCTCCAGCACGCCATGCGTCGATTCCGAGCGGGTTTACGCGTACTTCGGAAAATCGGGCATGGCGGCATTCGATCATTCCGGCAAACAGCTATGGCGAACCGAACTCGGCTCCCGCACCAACGGCTTCGGGTCGGGCGCTTCGCCGATACGCTTCGGCGACTTCGTCATTGTCAATGCGAGCATTGAGAGCGATTGCATCGTCGCGCTGGACAGGAAAACCGGCGCGGAGAAATGGCGAGCCAAGGGTTTCCGCGAAGCGTTCAACACGCCCACGCTCGTGCCGCTCAAAACCGGAAAAACGGAGCTGGTCGTCGGCATGCCCGCGAAAGTAGTCGGTCTTGACCCCTCGACTGGCGAGCCGCTTTGGTCGTGCGCCAACAACATCACCTGGTACATCGTTCCGAGCATCGTCTACCACGGCGATCTCCTCTGGTCGTTCGGCGGCCGCTCAGGCACCACGGCCGTCGGCCTACGAGCCGGTGGTCGCGGCGATGTCACCAAAACTCATCGGCTCTGGACGAGCACGAAGGGCGGCAACGTTTCCACGCCGATATACCACGAAGGCCGGCTGTATTGGCTAAATGACGCCGAAATTGCATGTTGTGCCGAGGCCGAAACCGGTAAGATGATTTTCAATGAGCGAGTGAATCGCATTGGGCAGGTCTGGGCGTCGCCCGTTCTTGCAGACGGGAAGCTGTACTTTCTGTCTCGCCAGGGCGTGACCGCGGTGCTCGCCGCAGGCTCGAAGTTCGACCAACTCGCGACAAACGACCTGCGTGACGGAAGCGTATTCAACGCCACGCCCGCCATTGCAGGCAACCAGATCTTCATCCGCTCCGATTCGCATCTGTACTGCATCGGCGTGAAGTAGAAGGATCCCGCCATGAACATTCCTGAAGATATTCGATTCACGCTCAATCGCCGGGCGTTTCTCGCCACGTCGTCGATCGGATTTGGCGCGGCGGCGCTGGCGTCGATGTTGCCCGCGCCGGCCCGCGCCGATTCGCGAGGCATCGGCGGGTTGGCTGACTTGCCGCACTTTGCGCCGAGGGCGAAGCGAGTCATTTTCCTGTACATGTCGGGCGGTCCTTCGCATCTGGAATTGCTCGATTACAAACCGACCCTCGCGCGGATGAATCTTCAGCCGATGCCCGAGTCATTCACGCGCGGCCAGCCAATCGCCCAGTTGCAGAATGCCGTGCTGAAATGCTTCGCGCCGCAATTCCGCTTTCGTCGCGTCGGTCAGTCGGGGCAGGAAATATCGGAGTTGCTACCGAACATCGGGCGAGTCGCCGACGATATCGCGATCATCCGCTCGATGCACACCGACCAGATCAATCACGACCCGGCTCACACGATGATGAACACGGGCACGCAGATCTCCGGCCGTCCGAGCATGGGTTCGTGGATCACCTATGGCCTTGGCAGCGAGTGCCAAGATCTGCCCGGCTTCATCGTGTTGACTAGTGCGGGCGCGCGCAATCCGCAGCCGATCTCCACCCGGCAATGGGCGGCGGGTTTCCTGCCCGGGCGTTTCCAGGGCGTGCCGTTCTCGTCCAGCGGCGATCCGGTCCACTACATCCGCAATCCCGCAGGTGTTCCCGCGCGGCTTCAACGCGATTCGATCGACACAATCGCCTCGCTCAATCGCATCCAAAACGAACGCACCCGCAACCCCGAGATCGAGACTCGCATCGCCCAGTACGAGATGGCGTTTCGCATGCAGACGAGCGTGCCGAGCCTGATGGACATCTCCGACGAAACCCGCCAGGCCAAGGCGATGTATGGCGTCGAATCGGCCGACGGCAGCTTCGCCTACAACTGCCTGCTCGCTCGAAGGCTTTCCGAGCGCGGCGTGCGTTTCATCCAGCTCTATCACCGCGGCTGGGATCATCACGACAACATCGTCAACTACATGCGGCAATGCGCTGGAACGTGCGACGGCCCCTCTGCCGCACTTGTGCAAGACCTGAAGCAGCGCGGCATGCTTGACGAAACGCTCATCATCTGGGGCGGCGAATTTGGCCGCACGCCGATGGTGCAGTTCAAGGGCAGCGCTCCCGGACGCGATCATCACATCCGCGGCTTCTCGATGTGGCTGGCGGGCGGCGGCATCAAGGGCGGCGTCACCTACGGCGCGACCGACGAACTCGGCTACCGTGCCGAGGAGAACCCCGTCCACGTCCGCGATCTGCACGCCACCATGCTGCACTGCCTCGGCATCGACCACCAGCGTCTCACGCACCGCCATCAGGGGCTCGACATGCGCCTCACCGGCGTCGAACCGGCACGCGTCGTGGAGGAAGTGTTGCGGTGAGACGGAATCGCCTCACTTCAACCACGCCTCGGCCGTCGCTGTCGTCATCACGTCGTCGTTGTCCCAGAGGGCGGCGAGGTTCTGCTTGATTCGGCGATTAGCGAGCGTGAGAAAGTAACGCCCCGCCTGAATGTCGCGCTGCGTGTCGGCAGTGCCGTTGGCGTGCGTCAAAAGATGGTCGAGTCGGGCCAGCGAGCAGCTTGACGCATAGAGGTCGCACGCCACGTCGGAAAGGCGTTCCTGCATGTATTGGCTTTTCAGCACGACTTCCATGATCTTCATTTCCTCATCGATCGATCCGTTCGTGTTCTCCTGAGCCTTGCCGCGGAAATGCCTCAGCGTATCGACCACGGCGATGCCGAAATCGCGCACGCGATTGCCAAGTTCGCGGGCGTCCTTGCGCAACGACGCGTTTTGCACGGGAATCTCGGGCGAGGAGAATCTCGCCTTCATCTGATCGCGGCCAAAATTCCAGATGGCGCCGAAGTTCTTGAGCGGGCTGCGCAGCGAATCGAGTACGCCCTTCAGGTGTTCGCCAACGCCGCGCATGCCGACGACGGCTATGAATGCCTTGAGCACTTCATTGGCGCCTTCGCCGATCATGTTGATGCGAGCGTCGCGCATCCAGCGTTCGTAGGGTTCGTTGGAAAAGTACCCCTGCCCGCCGTGGATTTGCAGCGTGTCATTGACAATAGTCCAGAGCGCGTCGGTGGAGAAGACCTTGAGCATCGCGGTTTCGAGCATGAAGTCCTCGAACCCGCGATCAATAAACGCGGCACATTGCGTCGTTGTCGCTTCCATGGCAAACGCATTGGCGGCCATAAACGCGATCTTCTTTTTGACGAGTTCGAACTCGCTGAGCGTCTCCTTGAATTGCACGCGTTTTTTCGCATGGGCAATCGCCGCGGCCACGCACGCCTTGGCGACGCCTGTGCAGCTTGCGCCGAACGTCGTGCGGCCAAAATCGAGCACGGTCAGCGCGACGCGGAGGCCTTTGCCAAGCGGGCCGAGGATGTTCTCACTTGGCACGGGCATGTCTTTAAAGGCGAGCCTCGCGGTGGCGGTGCCGCGGATGCCGCACTTCGGCATGCGTGCTTCGACTACCTCGAACCCCGGCATATCCGGCGTGACAAGAAACGCGGTGACTTTGGTCTCATTCGATCCGGGCACGGGCGTGCGAGCCATGACGGTGAGCACCTGGGCGATGGCGCCGTTTGTGATGTAGCGTTTCTGTCCGTTGAGGATCCAGGTCTTCCCATCGGGGCTGAGCGTCGCGGTGGTTTGCACGTTTGCCGCATCGGAACCGGCCTCGGGTTCGGTGAGCGCGAAGGCGCCGAGCTTCCGTCCGGAGACGAGATCGGGCAGCCATTTCGCTTGCTGCTCCTTGGTGCCAAACAGAATCAGGGCACGCACGCCAATCGAGTGATGTGCGTTGACGAACACACCCGTGGACGAGCAATGCCCACCGATGACTTGAAGGATTTGCGTGTAGCCCATCTGCGAGAACCCGCGGCCGCCGAACTCCGCCGGAGCGGTCATGCCGAGCACGCCGAGTTCGCCGAGGCCATCGATTACGGACTGCGGAATGTCGGCATTGCGATCAATGGCGGCGGGGTCAATATGTTCGTTGGCAAAACGACGGACTTCGGCCACGGCCTTGGCCACCACATCGCGCTCTTCCGGCTTGATCTCCGGATAAGGAAACAGCAATGACGCTTGCACCTGTCCGAAGAATAGCGCCTTGGCGAAACCGAGCTTGTGCTTTTCGGAGAACAGTAGTTCCTCGGCTTGCTTCTTCTGCTCCTGCATTTGCGACGCGGATAGGGCCATCGATGGACTCCTTGTCAAGGTCCGTGCGGTTGTGAATCTGCCTCTTTTTATTATACAGTCGGCACACAGGTCAACGCATCCAGAATCCTCGCTTACGGCATTCCGATCAGCGTTTCCACGGCGGCGGCGAGTTTGTCAATCTCCTCACGCGTGTTGTAGAAGTGCGTCGATACGCGAATCAACAGGCCTTCGGGCCGATCAACGATCGGCGCCTCGATGCGCCAGCGCTGCCAGAGCGAGTCACGCCAGGCCTGCGCTTTGACTTTTCGCGGTAAACGGAATGCTGTCAGGAATCCGTGCAGCTCTGGATGCGTCGGCGTCGCCAGAGTCAATTCGTCAATTCGCGCGAAGCGATCTCGCACAAATCGCACAAGGCTCTCGTTGTACTCACGTATCGCTGACCAACCGAGCTGTTGTTGGAAATCGATTGCGGCGGGGACGGCGAGCCATGGACAGATGTCGCGCGTACCCTCGAATTCGTAGAAGCGGAGCCGAGGCGTCGTGCCGAAGTCGTCGCGTTCATCTGGTGGCCGATCTTCGCGCCGCCAGCCCCAACTTACCTGAAGTGGTTCGAGACGATCCTCGTTGCCCTGGCCGAGATACAGGAAGCCCGAGCCTGTTGGTGCGAGCAGCCATTTGTGGCAGTTCGCGCCGTAGAAGTCGGCGCCGATGTCATCGAGGCGGACATCGATCATCGCCGGCGCGTGAGCGCCATCGACGACCGTGAGGATGCTCCGTCGCCTGGCTTCCGCACAAAGCTCCGTCGCCGGCAACACGAGCCCCGTCGGCGAGAGCACGTGGCTGAAGAAAAATAGCCGAGTGTTCGGCGTCATCGCCGCTGCCGCAGCTGCGACGATTTCGTCAGGCTCGCGTGCCAGAATCGGCAATGGAAAGGTTCGCAGCGTCAGGCCGTGTCGCTCGGCGAAGCGCTCCCAGCACCAGTGCATCGCGCCGTATTCGTGATCCGTCAACAGGATTTCGCCAGGCCCATTTTGCTTCAACCCCGACGCGACGATATTGATCGAAGCGGTTACGTTTGCCGTGAAGACGAGCCGGCACGGATCGCCATCCAGGAACGTCGCCAATGCTTCGCGTGCCGTCCAGAGATGGCCGGGCATCTCGCGGAGCAAAAAGTCCATCGGCTCTTCCGCCAGTCGATGCCGCAACGCTGTCACTCGCTCGAACACAATGCGAGGCAATGGCCCAAACGAACCGGTGTTCAGGTTCGTCACCGTCGGATCGAGCAGCATCACGCCGCGCGCTTGTTCTGGCGTCCAATGGTTGGCGAAACGAAATGACATGGTCTCTCCAAGGGAAGTCATCGAAAAACGACACCGAAACTTCTCGGTCGATTATTTCACATTTGGATAGAATATCGTCTTCACGGGATCGTGACACATTTGCGGCTGCCAACCGCAACTTTCGCCAACGGAGCCGGCACGCCGATGAAATCCTTCACCGACTATCTGACGCTCAACATTCCATCCAAGATGGCGTTCGAGAATATTACGCCACACGTCGCCGACGCGGTTCGCAAGAGCGGCGTGAAGGAAGGCATGGTGCTCGTCAACACGATGCACATCACCGCTTCGGTGTTCATCAACGACGACGAACATGGCCTGCACCACGACTTCGGCAAATGGCTGGAAAAGCTCGCACCGTTCAACCCAGATCCCAACTTCTACCACCACAACCGCACCGGCGAGGACAACGCCGACGCGCACCTGAAACGCCAAATCATGGGCCGCGAGGTCATCGTCGCGATCACGAAAGGCCGCCTCGATTTCGGCCCGTGGGAACAAATCTTCTACGGCGAATTCGACGGCGGCAGGCCGAAGCGGGTCTTGATCAAGGTGATCGGGGAATAGGCCTGATCTCGTTGTTCTAACACCCGGGCCAACATCTGTTGACCAAGCGTTCTCGCGTTTTTTCGGCCTTTTTTCGCACTTTATCGGGGGGGGTTGGCCAACAAGCCGAGGGAAGGGTGTAGGGAAAAGCTACGCGAACGATTTTTCGACAACCGACTTTGACATCTGAGCAAATAGCGCGATACGATAGACTCAAACTCGATCCAGAATCGCGGCTGCCAAGCGGGAACGTGACAATCTCTCCGTTGCGGCGCGGTCTTCCGACCGACTGGTTCTTTTCGTGAAGGTCACTGATGTTCGACTGGTTGTTTCCACCATCTTGCCCTTGTGACCCCGCTGCGAAGGCGTGGATCGAGGAGCGCCTGCAGTGGCTCAGCGAAGAGTTTGACGACCACGCTTTTAACGGTCGCCCCTTGGTTTTGCCGACACCCGAATTCTTCCCCGATTCCTATGACGGGTCCAAGCGGGCCGTTCGCACCCTTCTCAATCGCGTCTGCGGGTACATGGATGTCGTGCCCGAATTGGTCACGCTAAAATTCGCCGCAGACGCCGGAAAGCTTTGGTTGGTCAATGACTCTGGCCAATACCTCCCGCACGCGGCAGGGACTTATGAAGAAGGCGAGCGGAAGTTTATCATCCGCCTCGACAAGTCGGGCCTGGACGATCCGATGGAGTTGGTCGGCACGATGGCACACGAACTGGCCCACGTCCGGTTGCTCGGCGAAAGCCGATGCATGAGCGATGAGTACGACAATGAGTTACTCACGGATCTCACGGTCGTCTTTTTCGGGCTGGGCATCTTCCTGGCCAACACGCCGCGCAACTGGGACAGCCAATACAAAAAGTGGCCGGACACCGATCTGAAAAAGCCCGAGTACATGACTCCACCGATGTTCGGGTATGCATTGGCGCACCTGGCGTGGTTTCATGGCGAAGAAAATCCGACTTGGGCCAAGCACCTGCATTGGAATGCGCGGCCGGACTTCAAACAAGCGCTGCGGTTTCTGTTCAAGACGGCCGATTCGGCATTCAGGCCTAAGCGGCTGCGAACAGGGTAATTGGCTCAGATTCCCGAATGCATCAAGTTTGCGCGGCGAGCCTCGCCGCGTAAGCGGCAGGTTGACGTGGCGATCGTGTGTCTAACCTGCCGCTTACGGCCGCTCCGGCAACCGCAACAATCCGTGGCCGGTTTCGATGTCGTGGCCGGGTGGGCCGAGGTCGAGAGCGGAAAGCTTCAGGGCGTCGCGGATCAATGACGCCGATGCATCCGGCTGGTTCGACCAGAGTATCGCCGCCAAGCCCGCGCCTTGCGGGGCGGCGGCCGAGGTGCCGGAGAAAGGACGATTTCGCGCGAAGCTCGGGAATGGCACCAGCGCAGTGAAATCGGGCTTCGGCCGGCGCGAATTCGGGCCGCACGAACTGTACGACGCCCGACGGCCCTGTGCGTCCACGGCTCCGACGGCAATGACGCCCGCCCCGTCGCCCGGAAACGGAATGCTGCCGCGCGCGGTCGTCTGGTGAAGCGAACTGCCAAGCGTCACGAGGTGGAATGCTTCCTGGCGGATCGTCGGCCGAGCATCCAGGCAACGCACCTTGATGTGGTACTGCTTGCCCTCGGCCGGTTCGAAACGCACGATCGCTCGGCCGGTGGTTCGCGTCGCATCAGGCTCAAGCTGGGCGCGGCCGACAAGGCTGCCCGAGCCATCCTCGGCAACCTCGACGACGAACGGCGCGGTTGTCGGACCGTAAAGCTCGACGGCGACACGTTCGGTTCCCCAGGGCGTGAGAAGATTCTCGGTATCGCCGTCCGCATTCCAGCAATGCCAGCCCGTTTCGGTCGGTGAAAAGGTGCCGCACCAGTGACGCTGGGCGGTGTTGCCCGCGCTGGCGAAGAAGAGCATGTCCGCCGCGCCGTCGCCCTTGCCGAGGATTTGCTGCAACTCGCGATGGATTTCTCCGCCGCCTTCGCCGTCGCTCCAGCTTGGCATGATCAACGAACAGGTGACGATTTTCGCGCCCTGCGTTTTGGCCCAGCGGACGGCATCGAGAAACGACTGCGGGCTGTCGGTGTCCCAGTTGGCGAGCAGAAGGTCGGCTCGCGGCGCGAGGGCGTGGATGATCTCCGCGCAGAGCAGGCCGTGCTGGCTGTCGCGAGCCTCGAAACTGCGATCCCGTCGAAACGAGCGCGTTCGCACGCGGGCTGGCAGGGACTTTCCGAGTTGGCTTTGAAGATTGCGAAAACCGCTATCCAACACGCAGACGGTGATGCCCTCGCCGCGAATACCGGCATCATGCCAGCGTTGAACGCCAAGTCGACCGAGGTGGATTCGGCGTTCGAGCGCCGGCTCCTCAAGGCGAGGCTCGGCGACGAGATCCTGCGCGTTTTGCTCGCTGAGTTGAGTTGGCGATTGCGGCGGATGCGAACAGGCAGGCACGACCAGCAACAAAGCCAGAATCCCGCGGCGAAGCAGGTCAATCCACGCAAGCTGGGTTGGCTTCGTGCCGTTTGCAGGTCTCGATTGGCAACTCATGTCCCCAATATCGACCAAAAACGCCAAAGCTCGGCAACGATTCAATCTCGCCAGGTTTCACGAAACGTGAAGATAGGAAAGCCCTGCCGATTGGCGAGCGGAGGGCGTAAGCCGGGCTGACAAAAGCCTGGGTAGTCTTCATCTCAGTTCTGATGCGCATTTCCTCCCCTCTCCCACCGGGAGAGGGGTCGGGGGTGAGGGAC
>CAZAFH010000173.1:0-11754 GCA_964484265.1 uncultured Singulisphaera sp. | reverse complement strand
GAGAAAATGCGCAATACTTTTCGGATGAACGCAGCGTTTGGTTTTCATCAGCCCAGCCTAATGCATCAGCGGCAGGTCGAACGGAAGATTGCAAATTCAACCTGCCGCTTGCGCGGCTAGGCTCGCCAAACGAGGCTGGCCTGGTAATCTGGGCCGGCGCGTGATGACTGCAGTGAACTCTGGTTCGGCTTGCATCCTAATCTCAATTGGGTTAATTATGAGAAACGGATTTTAATGATTTGGAATTGAAGCATCACGGAGGGTGCTTTGAATTTTGCGTTATTGCGATGTTGCTTCAAGGAACGAGCGCACTGGGAACGCCTCGCGATCGGCATTTGGGCGATTGTCTTGGTCGTCGTTTGCGTTCGTGCCTATCTCGCGCCGCAATCGCATACCGTCTACCCGATATTTAGCTCGTCGGGATCGTTTTGGCTGAGCGGAACCGACCTCTATGGCCCCGACCGTCCTGCTGACGCTCCGACAGGTTATCGCTACAGCCCGGCTTGCACGCTCCTGTTCGTGCCGTTCTCCTTTCTACCCGATGAACTCGGCGGCGTGGCGTGGCGGCTTTTCAGCGCTGCTGTGCTGCTGGCGTCGCTGGCGTGGTTCGCTCGCTGCATTGCCTCGACGCCGCTCAGCACGACGCAGTATTCCTGGGTGTTGCTGTTGATCTTGCCGATGTCGCTGCAAAGCTTGGCCAACGGCCAGGCGAATATTCTCGTCGCCGGCGCGATTCTCGCAGCAGTGGCAGCGATGCGCGAACAGCGCTGGAATCTCGCCTGCGCTCTTCTTGCTTTTACTTTTGCGTGCAAGCTTTATCCGATCGCGCTCGGCATGGTGCTTCTTGTCCTCTATCCGCGGCAACTGGCGTGGCGGTTACCCCTCGCGCTGGCGGCGGCGATGGCCTTGCCTTTCTTGTTTCAGCATCCCGCATATGTCATGGCACAATATGCCGACTGGATCGCGATTCTGCGCGAGGAAGATCGCACAAGTATTGCGCCGCGGGATATGTATCGCGATCTTTGGCTGCTGATTCACATCCACGGAGTGCCCGTGAGTCGTTCTGTCTACACGCTAATACAGCTCGCGGGCGGTGGCATGGTCGCGTGGGTTTGTCTGCGCGGGCAGCGAAGCGGTTGGAGCGAACCGAGGCTGCTGGCATTCACGATGACCTTCTCATTGACCTGGATGATGTTGCTTGGTCCGGCAACGGAATCGAGCAGTTTCGCACTACTCGCGCCGGCCTTGGCCTGGCTGATCGTGGATCGACTGCTGTCCGGGCAAAGCGAACGGTGGAACGTGCCGTTGGCCGCCAGCGTCGCGCTGTTCGCCCTCGGAGTTCTGGCAGGCCTGTGGTCGTGGACGGTGCAGTTACACGCACTTGGCGTGCATGCCTGGGCGTCGTTGTGCCTCTTTGTGTATCTTCTGCTGGATTCGAGGTCGAGTGCGGCCGAGGAGCAATCTGTGCCGTGCCCCCTCAAATGCGAATCGGAAACGCAATCGAGTTTGTGCGGCAGCGGGGCGAATCAGGTGGTGATTTCGGAGGAGCTCGCATGGAAGCGCTAACCCCGGTCCGGCCCAGGGATTATTTTCTCGTCGGCATATTCACGCTGGCGCTCTACACAGTGATGATCGTAGTGGGTGGCCCGCTGACGATGCACGAAGGCGTGCTGTCGCAAACGACCAAGGCGATGCTCGCCGACGGCGATTGGCTGGTGCCTCACTACGGAGAGGCGCCTTGGATTGAGCGCCCGCCGTTGCCTCAGTGGATTTCGTGCGTTCTATGCACGATTTTGGGCGGGTGTGAAGTGGAATGGCAGGTCCGCGTCGGGGCGATGTTGGCCGGGCTGTTGACCATTTTGCTCACCGTTCGGCTGTCCGGAAGGATGTTCGGCCGGGGCGTCGCCATCGTTAGCGGATTGATTTTGGCGACGATGTACAACTTCGCGCGTTACTCGACGCTTGCCGAAGCGGACATTTTCCTGGCGCCGATCGTCGGCGGCGTGATCAGTGTGTTTGCTCATCTCGAGATGGATAGGCCGCCCACGGAGGGCGAGTCGCGCAACGTTTTCGGCACGAGGCCCTGGGCGGTGCTTTTGTTCTTCATACTTCTCGGCATGACCAATCTCGCCAAGGGGCTGGTTTTTGGCACCGTCATTGCGCTGGCGCCGATCGGCACATACTTACTGTGGAACTTCCAGTGGTCGCACATCGCGCGCTACTGTTGGCTGTGGGGCTGGCTGGCGTTCTTCGCCGTCGCGCTGCCCTGGCCGTTGCTCGTTCATCAGCGCATTCCCGACGCGATCGAGGTTTGGTGGATCGATCTGTTCGGCAGGCTGTATCAGAATTATCTCGGTCAGCCGGCGTGGTATTATTTCTTCTGCTTGCTCTGGGTGCCGCAACCGTGGACCCTGGCTGCGTTTGTTGGCCTGGCGTTGACGTTCAAGCGGCTGTGGCGCGGCGACTCGGCGGCGCATCGGCTGATCTGGTGCTGGGCCTGGATGCCGCTTCTGGTGTTTTCCATCTCGCAGGGCAAGCATCATCACTACATGCTGCATTACATGGCGCCGTGGGCGATCCTCGCGGCGCAGGCGACGGTCTGGGTCTGGAGTCACGCCTCGGAGCGACTGCGGTCGCGCTGGGTGCTCCCGATTGGCGCCGCCGTCGCAGCGGACGTCGCGATCGGGTTCCTGGGGCATCGTCTTCCGGGTCCGAGCTGGTTCGTGCCAGCGCTCTTGATTGGCTGTCCGTCGATTCTCGTTGCAGGGTGGTATTTCGGGTTCCATCGCCGGCCGGATGCTGCCATCGCGGGCGGCTTTTGCGTCCTGGCGCTGCTATTCTGTGCGGCGTTCACGTACAAGGGAGCGTACCTGCACCGGTCGATTGACGACACGGCATTCCTCGAAGAAGCGCGAGCCGCCGTGCCCGCGAATCGCCCGCTCATGATCAACTCGGCCGATGAGGCGCTGGAGGGGTTGCGGATGCTGTTCTACATGCAGGACCGGGCGCATTTTCTTCACAACCTCACCTTCCTGCACGACCGCCGAATCACGGATCCCGAAGTGTATGTGGTGACGCGATTCAATCGCAAGGGTCATCTGGACAAGTACGGCGAGGTCGAGCCGCTCCTGAAATGCAAGCATAGCCGGCGCGAGCAATCGGAAGAGGATCGCTGGACACTCTTTCGCATTCGCCTGCGTGACGATTTCGTTCATCGCGACGCAAACGTGAGGATCACGCCGATGCAAGCAATGTATCGTAAACCTGGGCCAAACCTGGATTGATTGTGAAACGGCTCCTGGGTAGGTTCGTAAGTATTATCCCTTTTCTACCGCAGGCAGCTTGTGGCTTAGCGCTCGACACGAGAGCTACAGGGTAAGTCAATCTTTTCTGGCATCAACTCGACGACGTGCTCAATCTTCCACAGAGCGGACAAGCAGTCTTCAATTCGCTCGTCTTTGGCACAAAATCAGAACGCCATCCTCACTCAAGCGCACTCTGCAGCCATACAATACTTATGGACTCTTAATCGTCACACCAACACTGGTCTATTCCATGGATTTGAACGAGTTCGGCACCGAAGTCAACAGCAAACAATCGAACAGCGATGGCCGTGACTATTACCGCCCGCCGGGGTATTACCCCGGCGAAGTTGGGAATCGCCCCATCCAGTGGAAGGTTGTTCAGTCCGGTGTCTTCGAGACCAGCGGCATCACTGCGACGCAGCTTCCTGCCAACGCCTATGGCTGCACCCTTAATCAGTTCGGCGAGGTGCAACTGATTGCACGCGATCTACAGGTCGATGATCTCATCGATTTCGCCGACAGCCTTCCTGCCAAGATACTCCAGGAAATCGAAAACTTCTGGGACCTCGGCGCCGTCTTCCAGCGCCACGGCTACTTGCATCGCCGAGGGTACTTGCTGTATGGCCCGCAAGGCTCGGGCAAAAGTTCCGTCGTGCATCAAGTCGTACATCGCATCATCAAGGCGGGCCATTGCGCCGTCTTTTGCGAACATCCGGGATTTCTCACCCGCGCCATGGAAGTGTTCCGCAAGATCGAACCGAATCGTCCCGTGATATGTCTGTTCGAGGATATCGATTCGATCATCGAACTGCACGGCGATAGCGAGCTATTGCAATGGCTCGACGGTTCGCATCAGATCAACAAGGTCATCAATATCGCCACGACGAATTACCCCGAACGGCTCGACCGCCGCATCGTTTCGCGTCCACGGCGATTCGATCGGATCATCAAAATCGAAGCCCCGACGGCATCGATCCGCGAGGCCTATTTTCGGCGCAAATTGCCGGAACTGATGACGAACGGACAGTTGGCCAACTGGGTGACGCTGACCGACGGCCTGTCGTTCGCCGCACTGGCGGAATTGGTAATCAGCGTTGCATGCCTGGGCAATAGCCTTGAGGATTCGGTGACGTTGCTGCGCGGTCTGGACGATCATCAGCCGAACAGCAAGGAATTCGACCGTCCCGGGGCGATGGGTTTTGGAACGGCACGGTCGAACAGCCGCAATAACGACATTCCGTTTTAGAGTAATCGTATTTCCGCTTGCGGCTTAGCGCTCAGCACGGCGCCATGCTGAGCGCTAAGCCGCAAGCGGAAAATGCAAAACAGGAAACATCACGGAATTCGAAGGCCGTCCTTATAGAGATTCTCCATTTCATCTTTCGTCGGCGTCTTGGTCGGGATGCCTCCCGAGGGCACATCAAGTTTCGCCGTCCACGCGGCGGCGTTCAAGAGCAGCGTGCGGAAGCTGTCGTTCGTGAGATTGTCGTAGTTGTGATAGCCCGTGAAGCCGAAGCCGCGACCGCCGTCGGGTCGGACGTACGCCCAGGCAAGATGCTGCGCTTTCTTGGCCTGGACGGCTTCGAAGACGGCTTCGTTGCCGCCGCGCGGCGACGGTTTCTTGCTGACGATCTTCAGGTCGGGCACGGCTGACAGGACAGGCGTAACGCCTTTCATATCGGGTACGAAACGCATGTGGAAATACCATTCATCGCGAATGGCGAACGGCTTGACGCCGCGCGTCGTTTCATGCTCGGGAATCGAATCGATTTTTGCGACCCAGAATGGATTGACGGACCAGAAAGTCTCAAAGTATCCGCCCATGTACTTGAGGTAGTTGTCGCCCTGCGCCCCTTTGTTGACTTCGACGCCGTAGTGAATCGCCATGAACCCAGCGCCTTTCTCCACGGCCGCTTGGATCGACTTGTCGCTGGCGGCTTTGCCTCCGTGATTGAGCAGCACGATGACGCTATCGGCATGGGACACGTCCTTCGGCCAATTGCTGCTCTTGTAGACGACGGCGTGCACGTTCGGATACTGCGCGTTGAGCACGCGCGCCATGTAGACGGCGCCGGCCTTGAATTCGTGATTGCCTTTTCCGCCGTGCGTGCCGGCGTCGGCGATGAAGACGATTTTTTTGACGTCCTTGCCAGCCTTCGCCTGGCCTACGTAGTTAAAGATATCGCGTTCCTGTGCATGAACGCCGTTAAGCGACGCAGCGAGCAACGCAATCGACAGCAATACTCGGAAGTTTCTCATGGCAACGATCTCCAAAAAGGCAAAGAGGTCCCGTTACGTGGCGAAGTGATTTTACGCTGCGGTGCGGCCACTGGCGAGCGAGCGCTGTGGAGAAATGGATAAATCGCTTGCGAACGCAGGTCGATCGGGGTATGATATTCGCATGATGTGAAGATTCTTGGAAATCCCGGTTGAGATTTCTCGCTGAATGGACTTGCGTGATAATGATGATTGAACGAGATGCAAGGAATGCAGCGGGATCGACGGAGGTTTCGGTTATGTTGGTGAAATTCAGCGTTTGGCCTGATAGCCGCAAGGCCATTGCCGACCATAAATGGCTGGAAAGCGAGAAGGTCGGTTACGACCTCGGCAGTCAGGCGATCTTCCAGTGGATCCACAAGCATTGGGATGGTTTTCTTCGCGCTCGCTGGATCGAGCATCTCTATGGGGTAAGGTACTGGATCGAACTCGACAACAACGATTTCGGCCTTTTGCAGACCGAATTTCACCGCAATCAGGTTCTCGTCGATGCCGTCCTTGATCGGCTCAAGGCAGGCCAGGAGAACCTCGAAATCCTGCTCTGGGCCATCGACTTTCATATTCCAAGAGACGAAGTCTTCGCAATTCTCGATCGACTCGATATCAACGGCAAACGCATTTCCTACACTTTCAAAGAATGAGCAACGCTGAACTCTCGACAACCAACGCGTCTGTAGGAAATGGTGCGTATGAGCCTCCTGGTTCAAAATCTTCGAAAAACGTATCCGACTCGCGATGGTGAGCTTGTTGTGCTCCGCGACGTAAATCTCACCCTCGAACCGGGCGACGCGCTTGCAATTCTCGGTCCGAGCGGTTCGGGTAAAAGCACGCTGCTCTACTTGCTGGGCACTCTCGAACGCGCCACCGCAGGCGTGTACAAACTTGACGATGCCGAGCCTTTCCGCCTGAACGACACGGACCTGGCGGCATTCCGCAATCGCACGATTGGGTTTGTGTTCCAGGATCATCACCTGTTGCCGCAATGCTCGGTGCTTGAGAACGTCCTCGTGCCTACGCTCGCCGTCGGCGGCGAGAATCTCGAACCACGTGCTCGCGATCTGCTGGCGCGCGTTGGCCTGTCTGAACGGCTGGACCATCGCCCGGCGGAGATTTCCGGCGGCGAACGTCAGCGCGTTGCCGTGGCGCGGTCGCTCATCCATAAGCCCCGCCTTCTCCTCGCGGATGAGCCGACGGGCAATCTCGACCGCGCGACCGCACAGACGGTGGGCAAGCTGCTCGTCGATTTGCACAGCCAGGAAAAAACGATTCTAATCGTCGTGACACACAGCCCGGAACTCGCGCGAATGCTTCCCAAACAGATGGAAATGCTCGACGGCGCCCTCGTGCCCTGGCAATCGTAGCAGGTGTTCGCGGCATACGCGCTTTTTTCACAATTTTCGCGAACAGGCGTTGCCCTTTTTCGGATGCGGTCTTAGAATCTGTAATACAACTTGGTTCGGTATCTTATCGAGAGTGGCTGAGGGAAGGGCCCTTTGAAGCCACAGCAACCGGTCGCACCCCTGCGATGCTGGTGCTAACTCCCCCCGGTATTTCCGGGAGAGATAAGATCGTGCAATAACCCGCACGTCTCTTTTTCTCTATTCCTCCACAAGATACCTGCAAGCCCAATGGTGAGCGAAGCGAACCGTTGGGATTACGTGGCAATAATCCAGGGATTCGCTACGCTCATTCCTGGGCCTGTGGGATTATCTTTATGAGTGATTTCGTCCGCGGCCTAAAATGCCGGCTCTGCGGCAAGAGCTACCCCAAAAAACCTCTCAATTATTGCGAAGACGATTTCGGTCCCCTCGAAGCCGATTACGACTACGACGCTATCCGCGAAGTCATCAATCGCGGCAAGATCGAACTGCGCCCGTTCAACATGTGGCGCTACCGCGAATTACTGCCCATCGACGGCGAACCCACCGTCGGCCCGCTCGTCGGCGGCACGCCATTGGTCAAGGCGGATCGCCTGGCCGCGGCGCTCGGCGTCGAGAAACTGTGGGTCAAGAACGATGCCGTCAATTTCCCGACTCTCTCGTTCAAGGATCGAGTCGTCTCCGTCGCCCTCTCCAAGGCACGCGAATTCGGCTTCACGACCGTCGGCTGTGCGTCCACGGGCAACCTCGCCAACAGCGTCGCCGCCAACGCCGCCCAGGCTGGCATGCAGAGCTACATCTTCGTGCCTCACGATCTCGAAGCTGCCAAGATCCTGAACACGATCGTCTATGGCGCAAACCTCGTCGGCATCAAGGGAACCTATGACGATGTCAACCGCTTGTGCAGCCAGATCGCCGAACGTTACAACTGGGGTTTGGTCAACGTCAACCTGCGGCCATTTTATGCTGAAGGTTCAAAGACGGTCGGTTTTGAAATTGCCGAGCAACTCGGCTGGCGCACGCCAAAACACGTCGTCTCGCCGATGGCGGGCGGCAGCCTGATTGGCAAGGTCCACAAGGCGTTCATGGAGATGTACAAGGTCGGCCTGCTCGACAAGGAACCGGACTGCAAGATTTACGGCGCGCAGGCTGCTGGATGCAATCCGATCATCGCGGGCTTGAAGGCTGGGTCCGAGACGCATCGCCCGGTCCGCAAGCCGAACACCATTGCGAAGTCTCTGGCGATCGGCGACCCGGCGGACGGCTATTTTGCCATCAAAGTCATGAAAGAAACCGGCGGCTGGGGCGAAGACGCGACCGATGCCGAGATCGCCGACGCGATGCTCCTGCTCGCCAAGACCGAGGGCATCTTCGCCGAGACCGCAGGCGGCGTGACGCTTGCAGTGACGAAGAAACTCATCGAATCGGGCCGCATTCCGCGCGACGAGGAAATTGTGATCTGCATCACCGGCAACGGCCTGAAGACGCAAGACGCCGTCGCCAGCCTCGTCGCTCGCCATCCCGTTATCCGCCCCAACATCGACGACTTCGACGCCGTGCTCAACGGCCAGCGCGAAGCGGTGCTGGTGTAATTTTCTCAAGCCCAATGGTGAGCGCAGCGAACCGTTGGGATAGTTACTCTCGATCCCATGGGTTCGCTGCGCTTACCCCTGGGCTTGTTGGAATTATTTCTCATGCCAATCAAGGTCCAAATCCCGCAGGCGATGCGGCAACATGCCGATGGGCAGGCGAGCGTCGATCTTGCCGGTTCCAACATCAAGGAAGTGCTCGACGATCTCGGCGCGAAATATCCGAACATCGTCGCACGCATCTTCGAGAACGGCCAGGTTCGGCGCTTCGTCAACATCTATCTCAATGATGAAGACGTGCGCTATCTCGAAAACCTCCAAACCGCGACCAAGGACGGCGACGTCGTGGCGATCATACCCGCCGTCGCAGGAGGTTGAACATGTCGGACGAAAATCCCGAAGGCACGGTATGTTCCGACGTGCCCGACGGCGCTGCGATATTTCCGCTGATTCCGGAAGAACTCGGCATCCACCCGCTGCTGCTGGCGACACTTCATGCTGTCGTTTTTTTCGACGGCTCCGACAGCGACGTCATCAACGATGCCGCCGCCAATGAATCGCTGAACTATTTGGCGACTTACCTCCAACGGCTGAGAGGCTCTGACCTCAAGCGCATTCGCGAAGATATCGACGTGCTTCTTTCGTTTGCCAAACAGGAAGATTGGCCGAAAGAAGAGCAGCAATTCCTGCAAGGCTTCCTCAACGAATTCGGCGTGGGCCAGCTGTAGCCGTTCGCTATCGGCGAACGCGCGGCGTGTTACAATAAGGGAAGGAGGAAAATCCGATGGCAACCGCAACGAAACCGCGCCGCACGACAATCCCTCGCCCCAAACCGCCGGCGTCATTTCCGCTGCGTCGATGGACCGTCGAACAGTATCACGAGCTAATAGACAAGGATATTCTCACTCCCGACGACAAGGTAGAACTCCTTGATGGATGGATCGTTGAAAAAATGCCGCAGAAACCACCGCATTCGTCTTCGATTCGCAGACTCAGGAAATTCTTGGCTTCGATACTTCCGAGCGAATGGGAACTCGATGTCCAGACGCCGATCACGCTTGCCACGAGCGAACCGGAACCAGACATCGCCGTCGTGGCGGTTTCCGCGGACGATTACGTGGAACGGCATCCAGGCCCCGCTGATATTGCTTTGGTCATCGAGGTCTCGCGAAGCTCGATTTTTCGAGATCGCGTCGAAAAGGCTCGCATCTATGCCGAGGCGGGAATTCCCGTTTACTGGATCGTTTATGTGAGCAAGAGTACGATCGAAGTATTCACCGATCCCGCGAACGGCAAGAAGTGGCGGTACAAGACCGTGAAGCAGTACGGCAAAGGCGACTCGATTCCATTCGTGCTGCGGGGCAAGAAGGTTGCCGAAATACCGGTGAGCGAACTGCTTTCTTAGGAGGATAATCCGTGACGCAAATAACCTTGACCCCCGAGCAAGCGAAGTTGTTTCACCAATCGAAGGAGCCGATTGCCGTCTGCGACACTGATGGAAAAGTCATCGGCACGCTGCCGCCGGACTATTCGGCGGAGTTCATCGCCGAGTTGAAACGGCGAGCGAATACCCGAGGCCCCTGGTTCTCCGGCGCGGACGTCCAGAAGATGTTTCAATACCTGGAGGATGCCGAACAACGTGAAGGCAACTTGTCGAAGGAACGCCTGGATTCGCTCGTTCGCGAATTTGAATCTCACCATGGAACACAGCGATGACAACGTTCCAGGTGATCTGGTCGCGCGATGCATTAGTGCAACTGGCGGATCTGTGGAACAACTCCTCGACACGTGCCGAGATAACAAAGTCCCAGGCTCGAATCGATGAGCTATTGAGAAACGCACCGCAATCTGCAGGCCGTGAATTGGCAGAAGGCTTGTGGAAGATCGCGGACGGACCTCTTCTTGTGTTTTTCGAGATCAACGACATTCACAATATCGTGCGTGTCACAGACGTTTATACATTTTGAGATTATCGACAAAAAATTAATGGAATAATTGGACCTATTCTCGTTTCTGAAATGCAAAAACTATGAGCAAAGACCCCTCCCTCGAACGATACAGCCGGCAAATGCGGTTTGGCGGCGTCATGGAAAAAGGCCAGCGCAAGTTGCTTGAGAGCCGTGTGACTCTCTGCGGTTGCGGCGCACTGGGAACCGTCATCGCCAACGCGCTCGTGCGCGCGGGCGTCGGCTTTGTTCGTGTGGTCGACCGCGACTTTATCGAGAATCACAACCTGCAGCGCCAGGTGCTTTTCGATGAAGCCGACATCGCCGCCAATCTGCCCAAGGCCGAGGCGGCGGCGCGCAAGCTGCGCGTCATCAACTCCGGCGTCACCGTCGAAGCCGTCGTCACCGATATCAACCGCACGAACATCGTCGAGTTGGCCAAGGATGTCGATATCATCCTCGACGGCACTGACAACTTCGAGATCCGCTACCTCATCAACGATCTCTCCGTGAAACTCAACAAGCCCTGGGTCTATGGCGGTTCGATCGGCAGCCACGGGCAGACGATGACGATCATCCCCGGCCAAACGCCATGCCTGCGCTGCGTCTTCGAGGCGGCGCCAGCGCCTGGCGAAGCCGGAACCTGCGAAACCGCGGGCGTGCTCGCGCCGATCGTCAGCATCATCGCCAGCTTCCAGGTCGCGGAATGTATCAAGATTCTCACCGGCCAACCGGAGACGATCAACCGTGAGCTAATCTACATCGATGTGTGGGAGAACATCACACGCCGCATCAAGATCGCGCCGCTTCTGGGCAAAGTCGATTGCCCCTGCTGCAAGCACAAGAAATTCGAATGGCTCGACGGCGAACAAGGCTCGCAAACTACCAGTCTCTGCGGTCGAAATGCCGTGCAAGTCGCGCATCGCGTGGCAGCGAAACTGAACTTCGACGAACTCGCCAGCCATCTAAAGCTGATGGGCGGCGCCGTCAGCCATAATCGTTTCCTGCTGAAATTCACCGTCGAAGAATACGAGTTCACCGTCTTCCCGGATGGCCGAGCCATTATCAAAGGCACCAGCGACCTCGACAAAGCACGCGTGTTGTACGCGAAGTACATTGGGCATTAGTCGCCTGGGCGCATTAATTCTACAGCGCTGGATTCGTAAATATGAACTCCGTAACCGCTGGTCTGCAATGCATTTGCTCCCCTCTCCCTCCGGGCTGCGAGTTCCCCACATTTTTTTTGGGAGCGAGGCTT
>CAZAFH010000172.1:0-12116 GCA_964484265.1 uncultured Singulisphaera sp. | reverse complement strand
CGGCAACCTCGGCAACCTCTTCGCGTAAACCAGCAAACGGGCGCTAAACAGACACTGAAAAACACTCCATCTTCGTCTCGATATGATGCACAATGTCCTTAGTTAGTTATCAATCGTCAATTCCTTTGCATTGCTCTGTGTTCTCAGTGCTCTCTGTGGTGAGAAATGCAGACGAGCCGACGTCCCGCTCGGATCGCGGGATCCACCTTATCTTTCCTTGGAAAGTGTCAAACGCAGCAAGGCGAAGTATAACATCACCGTGCCAATTTCCCGAAATCTCTTCATTGAACAGGATGCCCCGTGAACCCCATTCGCTTCGTCCTTGGCGTTCTCGTGATAGGCTCGGCGGCGATCGTCGGCTGCCAGGACCGTCGCCCCGCGCAGCGCATGGCAGCGAAATCGCCCGCGCCATTGGCCATGACCGTGAATCGCTACGATGCGCCTGCGTGGCGCAAGAAAGTCTACGAGCAACTCGGCTATGCGATCGAACTGCCCGGCGAGCCGCGCTCGGAGTTCACGCTCGATTCGCGCAATCTCGCCAAATCGGGCAACGGCGGATTCTCCATCGATTCGGTGAAATTCGTCGATACCGATCTCGAATTGCTGACATTCACGTTATCCGCGCCGGCCGAGAACTACCGTTCGCTGGCGCAGTTCCACGATACGTTCCGTCCGATTCTGCCGACCGAGAAGAACGAGATTCCCGGCACGGTGTCCAAACAGATCGACGTGGAAGTCGGCGGCAAGAAAGGCGCGGAGCTGACGTTCCCCGTCGGCGCGAAGGAAGCCCGCTACCGCATGTTTCTCGCTGACAAGATCTACGTCGTCGCAGCCATCGGCGCCAATCTGGCGTCGCAAGAAGCGATGATTTCGCGCTGCTTTAATTCGATCGAGATCAACTCGCATCAGCCGCAATTCACCACGCCCGAAGGCAAACGGCTGCCGCTTGCCTGGCGGAAGCATCGCGGCATCGTCGAGCGCTACGAAATCGACATGCCAGGTTTGCCGCAAGTGAAAACGACGCCGGGCAAGATGGGACGATTCGACCGGACCGCCGCCGTACCGATCCATGGCACCGATATCGAATTCGGCGTCAACGCGATCCGCCTGCCGCCAAAGCTACGCGCCGGCACGGACGAGCAGTACCTCGCCCTTGCCAAACTCGATGCCGAGGGCCTCTTTCTCGGCGGGAAAAGAGACAAGGAAAAGGACGTCATCATCGGCGGGCAGTCGGCGCTGGAGCTGGAATTCTCCACGCAGAAGTCGCCAGTGATTTGCCGAGTCGTCCGCTCGCCATCGCACGACTACGGCTATGAGATTTTCGTCTACGGCGCCGATCTCAAGGACTATCGTGCCGACATCGAGCGATTCTTCGAGTCGTTTCGGTTCACGGGTGGAAACCTGAAATAAACGTCACGCGGCCACGCTTGCCGAGGAAATCCCTCCATGTTTATCGAACACTGGCTTGCCTACCTCTGCCTGTTGCTCGCGCTCCTTTTTGGCGTTGCCACCCTTGTGCTTCGGCAAACGCGCGGCGTTTGGGACTGGCGCTGTTATCTGCCCGTGCCGATGTTGGCGTCGTTTGGCGTCGGCGCGTTTTCGTTTATTGATGAACCCTGGGTCGCCGGCGGGATCGCGATTGGCGCCGGCGCGGTCTTCGCGTTCCTGCTTGTCACGGTCTTCGCCCGCGGATTTTGGAACGTCTACCTGGCCTACGGCGTGGCGAGCGTTCTGTCGTTCAGCCTCGGCGCGTTGCTCGGCGGTTCCCTTCAACAAGGCCTGCGCGAGGTTGGCATACTGATCGCCTCGCTGCGGCTTCAGGCGCCGTGGTGGCTGCTCCTTCTCCTGGCGATTCCGGTTCTGATCTGGACCAGCTGGCGCGCTCTGGTCGGTCTGGGCCAATCGCGGCGCTTGCTCGTGCTGGCGTTTCGCTCGGCGTTGATTCTGTTTGTCGTGCTGGCGCTGGCGGAGGTGTTCGCACGCAGGCCGAACGACCATGTCGCTGTCGTGTTCGTGTGGGACCGTTCGCTGAGCGTGCCGCCGGAAATCGTTCGAGGTGAAGATGTTCGCGAGAAACGGATCTACGCGTTCATCAACGATTCGGTATCCCAGCGCAGCACGCAACACGCCAACGACCGCGTCGGCGTGATCGTATTCGGCCGGCATCCGCGCATGGAACTTCCGCCCGCGGCTGTACCCAAGCTTGGCTTTCACAAGATTCTCAGCCAGCTCGACAATACGTATACCGATGTCGCCGGCGCGATGAAGCTTGCCCTCGCCTCGTTTCCCGAAGGCTCGGGCAAACGCATGGTGCTGATCTCCGATGGCAACGAGAACATCGGCCAGGCCGAGGAGCAGGCTCGCCTCGCCAAGCAGAATGGCGTCCAGGTCGATGTCGTCAAGATCGATGCCGCCCGCCGGCAGACGAACGAGATCCTTGTCGAACGCATCGAAGCCCCGACGGTGACCGAGAAGAACACGCGCCTGCCGATGCGCGTCGTCATCCGCAGTTTCAATCCCAAGGTTGTCGTCGCCCAATTGAACCTTCGCAAGATTAGCTTCGACCCCGCTCACGATCTGGAGATCGATGAAAAGGAACGCATGAAGAGCACCAGCATCGTCAAGCTTCATCAGGGCCTGAACGTCTTCTACTTCCAGCAGGCCGGCAGCAAGGACGACACCGTGTTCGCCTACGAAGCGAACGTCATTCCGCTGCGCGTCGAAACGCCGGAGGGCGCGCTCGTCGAACGCGGCTTGCCTGGCGACCGCGTCGATAACAATAGCGCTCGCGTCTGTGTCCTGTCACGCGGCGAGAAAGCGGTGCTGCTGCTCGAATCCGAACGGGGTCGGCATCAGCTTCTGGTTTCCTGGCTGAAAAAGATGCACAAGGGCCTGAAGGTCGTCAGCCTCACCATCAACCCGCGCGATGAAAAGGATCCAATTAACCAACTGCACAACCTGACCAAGGGCGATAATGAACGGCTGACCACATTCCTGAGCCGATTCGATGCCGTCATCCTCGCGAATCTCCCAGCCGAGAGCCTGACGGAGGACGAACAGAAGGTCATCCGCAGCCATGTGCACGACCAAGGCGCGGGCTTGCTCATGATCGGCGGGAACCAGGGCTTCGGCGCCGGCGGCTGGCAGAACACCGAAATCGAAAAGGCCCTGCCCGTCAACTGCGAACTCAAAGCGATGAAGATCGAAGGCAAGTCCGGGCTCGCCCTCATCATGCACGCCTCGGAAATGGCCGAGGGCAACGCCTGGCAGCGCAAAATCGCCAAGCTCGCTATCGAAAAGCTCTCCGCCATGGATATGGTCGGGCAAATCCACTACAACCATGGCTTGCCCGGCGGGCATCAATGGCATATCCCTTTCACCGAGGTCGGCGCCGACCGCAACAAACTGCTGCGCCTCGTCGATTCCATGCAGCCCGGCGACATGCCCGACGTCGATCCCGCCTTCCAGCTCGCCTACAAAGAACTCGCCAATCCCGAATATCAGCTCGGCACCAAGCACATTATCCTCATCTCCGACGGCGATCACTGGGACGCCAGCATCCAGATGCTCAACAAACTCAAGGCCAAGAAAATCACCTGCACCACCGTCTGCATCACCACCCACGGAAAAGCTGAAATCGACAAGATGAGCGCCGTCGCCAAGTACATGCGCGGGCGATTCTACCACGTCAAGGACCCCAAGGAGCTGCCCGCGATCTACATCAAGGAAACCCGCCTCGTCAGCCAGTCGTTCGTTCACGAAGGAGCGTTTTCGCCATTGCTCCGAGGCGTGCGCGAAGGCCCGACGGAAGGCCTGACGAAGTTGCCCGATCTGTACGGCTTCGTCCGCACGATGCCGCGCGAGTCGAACCTCGTCAAGGTCATGATCCAGACACCCGAAATGGGCAAGGAAAAGTACGTATTCCCGATTCTTGCCGCCTGGCAGTACGGCCTGGGCAAGGGCGTCGCCTTCACGAGCGATGCTCGCACGGATCCCAAAGAAAAACCGTTCTGGGACCGCGACTGGGCCAACTCCGAAATCTATGGCAAATACTGGGAGCAGACCATCAACTGGATGCTCAGGCCCAACGAGACCGGCAAACACCTCTTCATGCGCACCGAGCAAAAGGACGGCAAAATCCGCATCACGCTTGAAGCACAGGACGCTGACAAGTCGCCCATCACCGATGTCGAACTCAAAGCCGGCATCACCACGCCGGCGCTCAAGGTGAAAGACGATCGCAAGTTCGAGCTAAAATTCGAGCAAAAGAACGCCGGCGTCTACGAAGCCGAGATCCCCGCAGACGAAGTTGGCGCGTATTTCATCAACATTCAAGCGAAATGGAACAAGGAAGTCACGATCGACGGCAAAAAGGTCCTCGAACCGATGACCGACGTCATCCGCGCCGGCGTGTCGATCCCGTACTCCCCGGAGTTCGCCGAGATGGAGAGCAATCCCGACCTTCTCGACCGCATCGCCTACATGACCGACGGCAAAGTGTACAGCGACGACGATGCATCGCTGCAAGCGGCCGCCACCCGGTCGGACGTCTTCCGCAACGTGCCCGACAGTCATGCGAACCTGCAACCGCTATGGGCGTGGATGGTGTTTCTGGGCGCGTTTTGCCTTTTGTTCGATGTCGCACTGCGGCGAATCGCCATCGAACCGGAAGCCGTCTGGGCCAAAGCTGCGGCATATTGGCAGCACCTGCGCGGCCAGGTGAAGGACGATGCCGCCGTACCCGCCTACATCGAGCGTCTCAAGAGCCGAAAGGCCCAGGTGAGCGAATCGATGGACAAGGAAAAAGCGAGCAAGAAATTCGAGGCCGACGCCTCGACGCCAGCGCCGCCGGCGCCAACGATTGCGTCGCAAGCGCCGCCGACGGAGAAGCCAAAGGCCAAGCCGCCAGCAGAGAAATCCAAGCAGGAAGAAACCGACGATTTCGCGACACGCCTGATGCGTGCCAAGAAAAAGGCAATGGAGGAACGTGACAAGGATCGGGGAGGCAACGACTAATCGTCGTCCCGCATGTCGCGCGTTAATTCCTGACATCTGCAAAGCGAAATGACCTGATCCACCCAGCGTCGTGCAGTTTTCATCAGCTGCAAGGAAAGAATCAAGCGAACACCGCATCTCCTCCGCTCGTTCGCCTGGAAAACAAGCCAAATTATTAGTTACATATTGTTAATATACAGCCTTCCGCTCTGCGGAAATCTTAATTAATTAACGAATCCTCATCTACCAATGCGGCGACTATTCCGACTTAAAATAATCAAATTGTAACATTAAGTATCGTTAATGTTCAAATATGGTCTATTTGGACGTGCGAGCTTTCGGCTTTGTCGTCAAATCGAGCTTCGGGGCTTTCATTCGTTCATCGCATTTATTACCAAGAAGTTATGTCGCTTACTCTCAGACGATTTCCGTTGCACTCCTTGGAATGCACGCGGAAATCTCGGCCAAATCGCCTCGGTTTTTGGCGCGGAAAGATGCCAACGGGATGCGGATCCGGGACCGCTCGAAGCGCGGCTGACAAGCCATGACATTACAGATATGTAATTTTTCAAATTGTCTTTTCTAAGGTGTAGTTTACGATTCGTAATTTAACTATTTGCAATTTCATGATACATTGCTAAGATATAAAAAGAATTGGTCGATATTTAATTTTGCTCTAATTACGTATGCGTTATATTTCCTGAAATGCTTGAGCTTTTGTTAGGTTCTTTTCTTTTTCGTTTTTCTTTTTAGGAGTAGGACCATGGGTTTGCAGAAAGTGTTGAAGAGCCGAAAGGGCTTCACCCTGATCGAGTTGCTCGTCGTGATCGCGATTATCGCGATCCTGATCGCGTTGCTCGTGCCAGCCGTGCAGAAGGTGCGTGAAGCTGCGGCCCGCACGCAATCGACGAATAATGTGAAAAACATCGCTCTGGCGTTTCATGGCTTCCATGACGCCAACAAACGATTGCCGTTCAACGGTTCAGCGAACACGACGATCGGTGGCGTTGCATACACACAGGCCGCTCAGGCGGGTAAATACACCTCCGGCAGTTGGGCGTTCCAGATCCTGCCCTATATCGATCAGACGCCGATGTTCAGTCCAAACGGTGTGGCAGTTGGCGGCGCAATTCCCGCGACCTCCAAGGCATCGGGAATCTCCGCTTACATGTGCCCCGGCCGTGGCCGCCCGAGCTTTCAAACAACCAATGGCGCATGGACTGATTTCTTCATCAATCCATGGGTGAATGCCCCGACTAGCGGTTCGCCCAGTGCAACCGACAACAAGCGAAGCATGGTTGGCGTCACCGATGGCACTTCCAACACGGTCTTCGTTGGCCATGGGTTCATCATGACGACAAATTACTCAACTTCTACTGCAGTAACTGGCTCGACGGACATCTTTAATGGAGCTCAGGCCGGCACTTGCCGTCAGAATTGCACCGTTTTCGGAAGAGACAGCACAGCATCCAACACGACGCAATGGGGTAGTCCGTACGCCCAGGGCGCACTTATGGGCATGGGCGACGGAACCGTACGTATGTTTCCTTACAACATCACTGTCGGAAATCCCTCGACATCGACGGGTTCGGCGACTGCCAACACGCTCGGAGTGTTCATGTCTCCATCGGGTGGCGAGGCAAGCACGCTTCCGGATGCGTAACGCAATAGCCTCCAAGATTAGCTGATTAGCGAAAGGCGGATGCCGCAAATTGGCATCCGCCTTTTTTTTATCGCAATACGGTTTTTTTCTTCGCAATTTCAGCTCGTGTGAGTATGATTTATAACGTCATTTTAATGAAATGTGCAAACGCTTTGTTTCTATTTCGACATTGTTATCTTTCTCCGGTAAAATTTTCTCATATTTTGTTTTTCCTGGGAGTAGTCGCATGCATTATCAAAAGAAGGGCAAAGTACGAACGGGCTTCACCTTGATCGAGTTGCTCGTCGTGATCGCGATCATTGCCATTCTGATCGCGCTGTTGGTTCCCGCTGTCCAGAAAGTGCGCGAAGCCGCCGCTCGCACCCAATCAACCAACAATGTGAAGAATATCGCCCTGGCGTTTCACGGCTTTCACGATGCGAATAAGCGGCTTCCGTTCAACGGTTCCGGAACGCCCGTGGGCGGCGTGGCTTATTCCACGAACGCACAGGCCACCGTCTACACGAGCGGAAGCTGGGCCTTCCAGATCTTGCCGTTTATTGATCAGGCCCCAATGTTTAACACCCCGACAAGCACCACCAACAAAGCAATCCCGGCATCCTCGAAGACCACCGGAATTGCGGCCTACATGTGCCCCGGACGAGGCCGCCCGAGCTATTCCATTAGCGGGGCGTGGACCGACTTCTTCCTCAACGTTTGGATCAACAGTCCGACTAACGGCAGCAGCACGACTGCCGCCGCCAGTTACGCGGCGCCTGACACCAAGCGGACGATGGTAGGGATCACCGACGGAACCTCGAACACCGTGCTGGTGGGACATGGCTTTATCTTCACTACGCAATATTCTGCGACAACGGCAACGGGTTCAGGCGACATCTTTGCCGGCGGCTCTGCGAATACGTGCCGTCAAAACAACACCGTTTTTGGAAGGGATAGCACAACAAACAACACGACGCAGTGGGGTAGCCCTTACGCCCAAGGTGCATTGATGGGAATGGGCGACGGCACGGTTCGCATGTTCCCTTACAGCATCGCCGTTGGAAATCCAGCAACGAGTGGTGCAACGGCGGGTACGGCGACTGCTAACACGCTCGGAGCTTTTATGTCCCCATCCGGCGGCGAAGCGAGCACGCTTCCAGATGCGTAGGCTGTTTAGAAAAAAGCCAACTGGCGAGTGCAAGCACGGCATTCGCCCTTATTTGATCATGTGATGTTTTTGAAGGATTCAATTCGCCGCGGATGCCTGAGGCGGCGGGCCGACGTCATAGCCAAGCTCGTTCAAAACGGTCGCAAAGCGGTTGCCCGCTTCGATCGCCTTGGCGGAATCGACGTGTGCCAAGGAGATCGCGGAGTACCAATAGCGCTGCCGATCGCGTGGCGGGAGCGAATCGGGATCGATGCCAAGCTCGCGCACGACAGCGGGCTCCCAGCGGACCTTCTTTAAAACGCTGGCCATGTCGCGCCAGGACATGCCTTTGGAAATAACCGCTTGATCCGAACGCCGCGTGATTTTTCGACCGATGAGAACGTGCAAGAACCCGAGAAGATTGCCGATGGACTTTTGAGAGGATTCGATTTCGTTCAAGCACTTGAACAGCGCATCCATACGATGGCCTCCGGCCAGTTTCGTCCGTTGCGAATTATTCCTAATCCAAAATAATTCACCTCCGTTAATTTAACTTATTTGCCCAGATTATCAAGCCTATTTTTTGTCTTTCATCCAAATTTCTAAGATCGGCCAATTCCCCCATGTCTCCAAACGGAGTATTCCGTGCTGATGAGATGACGTTTGCGTAAGAAATCCGGAATTTGTTTTCACTCACGGGGCAGCGTTCTCGGCGATGGGCCGACGAAGGATTCGGCGAGCCTTGAGCAACGCCTTCGCGACGGTTCCAGGCAGGCTTGCCAGGAGCCGATAGCTCATCGGCGAGGATCCCGCTTCGCGCAGGTCCTCGCGAGCGCCGCGGGTATTTCCCTGGTGGATTCGGCACTTCGCCCGCTCGAGATGGTACTTCGCCTTCATGCGCCGGTAGAGATCGCCGTGCTTGGCGAGAAACGCCGGGTCCGCGCCCCACACGCGCTGCATCACGGCCAGGCGCCCGTCGTTCTTTTTCATTTCATTGGCAAGTGAGATACGCGGCCCCGAGTGCCCGATCTGCCAGGTCGTTTCGCAATCGATATAGGCGCCAAGGCCAAGCCGAAGTACTCGGCCAAAGCACTCCCAGTCCTCCATGGACGCCACATCCTCAGCGAAGTGCAGGGCATCGCCGACGCTGCGCCGGGCGATGAATGACGAGGTGAGCACATAGTCGCGCTCCAATTCGCCCGCGTACAGATCGCCGATGTGAACGCGGAAATCAGCTCGGCCAACGGGCAGCGGCGCGAGCGAGGAGAAGTTGACGCCAGGGGCCAGGATTTCGTCCCAGCTGCGTTCATCGTGATGCCAGTTGATGAGGTAGCGTGGGAAAATCGCCCCGCCGTCGCGGACGCCGAAGTCGCTGAAAGCATAGAGAATATCGGGCCTGCGCTCCATCAGAGTACGCTGGATTTGCAACTTGTCGGCATGCCATTCGTCGTCGGAATCGAGGAAGGCGACGAGATCCTTGGTCGCCGCTTCGATGCCGCGATTTCGCGCCGCCCCGCCGCCTCCGTGAGCGCATTGGAGATAGCGGATGCGGTCTCCATATCGTCGAACGACCTCAGCCGTGTTGTCCGTCGAGGCATCGTCGGCGACGATGATCTCGTCGCCTTCGCGAATGTTCGCAAGTGCCGAATCGATCGCGCGGGGCAGGAGATCGGCTCGATTGTAAGTAGGGATCACGACACTGACGGTGAGAGTATTCACGGATTTTCATCCTCGAAGAACAAATGGCAGCACTTTCCAATTATCAATTGGAAAATCGTCGAGGGGAGAAAACCGGCAATGATGATAAGGAATTTAAAGTAGGGAGGAGTTCAATATCGCTTGCCGTGAGGATCAGTTTAGACTGCGAATTCAGCGATGTCAATTAGGATTAGATTACATTGCGTTAATGTTGTGCGGGTGTTTATCGAAGACGAGCTTTGTATCATGTCCACATCCTATTCGTAACTTTCCGTGGAGGCCAAGTCATGCGAGCATTTACGTATTCGCTTGTGATGCTCATGTTGGCGGCGTTTGCAAACGCAACGCACGCCCAGGTGGCGAAAAAGAAACCGAATATCCTTTTCCTCTTGCTCGATGATCTCGGCTATACCGACGTCGGATTCAACGGCGGCGACATCAAAACGCCGAACATCGACAAGCTGGCAAAGTCCGGGGCGAAACTGTCGTCTTTCTACGTGCAGCCGGTCTGCTCGCCGACACGCGCCGCCCTGATGACAGGCCGCTACCCGATGCGCCACGGCCTGCAAGTCGGCGTCGTCCGCCCGTGGGCGCAGTACGGCCTACCCCTCGGCGAACGCACTCTCGCTCAGGCGCTGCGGCATGCAGGCTACTTCACCGCGATCATCGGCAAATGGCATCTCGGCCACTTTCAGCGTGCCTACCTGCCGACCATGCGCGGCTTCGATCATCAGTACGGCCATTACAACGGCGCTCTCGATTACTTCACGCACATCCGCGACGGCGGGTTCGACTGGCACCGCAATGACAAAGTCAACCGCGACGAAGGCTACACGACAAAGCTCCTCGGCGACGAGGCCGTGCGCGTCATCGAAAAGCACGACGCGAAATCGCCGCTGTTTCTGTACATGCCGTTCAACGCACCGCATACGCCGCTGCAGGCTCTGCCCGAGCACCTCAAGCTGTACGATCACGTCAAGGACAACAAACGCCGCACCTACAGCGCGATGGTGCATGCCGTCGATGAGCAGGTTGGCCGAATTATCGCTGCGCTGGAGAAGAAAGGCATGCTGGAAAACACCATCATCGTCTTTTCAAGCGACAACGGCGGCCCGCTTACCCTCGGCGCGACCAATGGCCTTCTGCGCGGCGGAAAGGGATCGCTCTACGAAGGCGGCGTGAGGGTGGCGGCGTTCGCGGCCTGGCCGGGCCACATCAAAGCCGGCATCGATATCCGCGAGCCGATGCACATCATCGACTGGTATCCCACGCTCATCAACCGCGCCGGCGGCTCGCTCAAGCAAGATCTGCCGATCGACGGTAAAGACATCTGGGACGTGCTCACCAAAAACGCCAAATCGCCTCACGAAGAAATCCTCTTCAACGTGACCCCGAATGGAGGCGCTCTCCGCAAAGGCGATTGGAAGATCGTGTTCAACACCGGCATCTCGGACGATCCCGATGCGAAGGTCGAGCCGAAGAAAGGCAAAAAGGGCAAAGCCGCCATCGAGCTCTTCAACCTCGCCAAGGATCCGTACGAGAAGACCAACCTGGCCGACCGCGAGCCGGACCGCGTGCGCGAACTGCGAGCCCGCCTTGACTCCTACGCCCGCCAGGCCGTCCCGCCCAAGGCGGCGCCGAAGGGCAAGAAGTTCGTCTCGCCAAAAATCTGGGGCGAGAGCGAATAAGATTGCACGGCGCTCCCTCGTGTTCAGAGGATTGATAGGGGGGCGCTTGGCCAACAGGGGGGCGCTTGGCCAACAGCAAATGGCCAAGCGCTTTCGCACTTTTTCGGCCTTTTTTTGCACTTTTGGGGGGTGTTGGCCAACAAGCCGGGGGAGGGGTATAGGCCGCCTCGCCCCGTTTAGCACCCGCGCCGTGCCACGCAGTCGCAAATTATTCCGCTACCGACTTTGACAATCGATCAAACCGCGCGTTACGATGATGATAAAACCCCAAGCCCAAGGGTGAGCGCAGCGAACCCTTGGGATCTTCCCGACGCTACGCCGTGGCATGGTCTCCTGTCCATGCCACTGCCGTGGACAACGCGCGGCTCCACCAGCCCGATGCGCCAGCGACGGGTTGATACCTGTCGCTCGAAACAAGGAGTCGCGCGCCCTAGCGTCCGGGGTGCGCGCAAAGGTCGATTTTCACTGGAAATCGGCACCGTTGTCAGCGACAATGACGAGTAAGATTCTCGTTCGGGTTCAGCCTGAAGGTTGAGGTGCGTTCCGGGAGTAGTGGCGAGTGAAGAGGGGCGAGGGGCGAGTGCGACGAAAACAACGTCGGTTGTTAATATTTTTTGGATGATGATCATGGCGATCATCCAAAAAGGGATGATCATCATGAGCAACATGCGCATGGCGCTCAAGGCGATCATCCAAAAAGGGATGATCATCATGAGCATCATGCGCAACAAACAGACGGAGTGCGGAGCGAAAAAAACGTCCTTGACAGCAGCCGTCTGCAGAGTTCTAATATCACCATAATATCGTGCCGGCGCCGTGATATCCAACCGGGCACCCGAAATATCGTGCCGGCGCTTGCATACCCAACCGGCGCCGGTTGGGCTAATCACCAGTTGAACTAAACCGCTGCGCGGCGGACTGGTCTTGGTTTGCACCTCACAACCCC
>CAZAFH010000171.1:0-12175 GCA_964484265.1 uncultured Singulisphaera sp. | reverse complement strand
GCCCGCTTCATTTTGTTCCGCGCCTTGCGTTACCCTTCGGGATGGGCGCAGCCGAAAAGGCACTCGTTCTTTTCCTTGATGTTGTGGCCTTTTTGATGACCCACCAGTAGCACGCGATGATCGCCGATGCGTGCGAAGCCGGTGCGGATGGCGCGATCGTCGCCGATGGCGCGGTCGCCGTGGAGTTCGACGAATTCGTCGAAGATCATCTGGATGTAGTCGGTGGTCTGCGGGCGATTCGGATGCCGGGACACGAGCACGGTATCCCAGGCAGAAAGATTCATGTAGACCTTGCGAATGAGGCTCGCAAGCTCACGGCGGATGCGCCGGATTTCCTCGAGCGTGTCGTTTTTCGCGTCGGCACGGCTCTCCAGGGATGCGAGCAACGCTTCCATCTCCTGGATTTCTTTTTCGAATGGCAATGACGCTATCGGCTTCGACATGAGACCTGCGCTCCGTCGTTGGTGTAATTCCAACCGATAATCTACGGGATGAATGGGCGGAATGGAAGAGATTTGTTTCGCCGACCAGGCGCGACGATCGAGGCACTGGCCCGATTACTCTTGGCGAATGCGGATGAGCACCTGCAACGTGCCAGGCCGGAGCGTCTGACGACTGGCGGCGAACTGTCGAACTTCGCTAGAAACCGATGCGCTGGCTGCGGTCGGCAGCAAGACAGCCTGCCGTTCGGTCTTCGGCGTCGGCGTCTTGCCTTTGCCATCCTTCGGTTCGAGTGCTGCCGATTCCACTCCGAGCAGTTTCGCCACTTTCTGGCGTTCATCCCCAGCAAATTTGCTGACGGCGACTTTCTGGTACGGCGACGGCTCCTTGCGTTCCGTGTTTTTCTGCCCGACGACGACCGTTTGGCTTAGCTCGCGCATCATCTTCGTAAGCTCGTCCGAGGTCAGGTTCTCGGCAAAAACGAGGTACTCGGTCTTGGCCTGGTTCTTGTCACGCAGTTTCTTGGAGGCGGAGGGATCCGCGACGAGCAACACACCTCGCTCGAGCAGGACTGTCCGCAGTCGATCCATCGCGAATGCGTTGTTTTTTACGGTGATATCCAGCTGCACGGCCTTGCCTCGGTCGAGTTCGTGAGCGAGTTGGCCCGACGCGGCGCCGTCTTTCTGAAGATCGCGGAACTGAGCGAGAAACGGACGTTCCACGAGGATCGGCGCTCCGAAATCGCGGAACGTGCCCTCGATGAGGTTCGCCAGCAGCGGATTTGGGGGCTGCTTTTTGGCTGACTCGGGAGCGGTCTTGGGCTCGGCCTTCTTCTCGGCGCTGGTTTTCGAATCGAGCTTCTTTTCCGACGGATTCCCGCCCTTGGCGATTGGCGGCGCATCGTCTCCCTTGCCTGTGCCATTTGACACGATCGATTGGTAGTAAATCGCGCCGAGCACCGCTACGACGACGGATGCTGCCAGGGAGACGGCGATGTAAGGCAGCCAGCGCGTGCGCGAGCGCCGCGGACGAGCGTTGGCCGTTGCGGGCGTGGCTTTGGCATCGGCGATGGCCTGCAACACGTCTGCGACAAGGCTTGGCTCGACCTTTCGACGCGGCAGCTGCTTGAGCTTGTTGGCGTTCTCCTGGAGTTGCCTGACCAATTCGCGTGCTTCCGATGACTTGTTGAGCAGGCGCAGCACTTCCTCACGCTGGCGCGGATTCAGCTCGCCATCGACAAACGCGGTCAGAAGTTGCAGCACTTGATCCGAGAGCATGGCTTTCACTCTAAAAAACAACTTGGGCGGCGAGGGTCAATCCCAGGGGTTCACTTCGTTCACCCCTGGGCGTTTGGTTCATCCATCTTCAACAGCAGATCGCGCATTTCAAGGCGAGCGCGATGCAATCGGCTGCGAATCGTGCCGATCGGGACGCCGAGAATCTCGGCCATGTCCTCGTATTTCATGCCTTCCATGTCCTTCATGACCAAGACCGCGCGGTGTTCGGGCGAAAGCCTGGCCAAGGCGGCGTGAACCTGGCGTTCTTCCTCCGCCATTTCGAGAGCGTGACCGGGCCGATTCGATTCGGCCGGATCGAGCGGGTCGATGGCATTGCCGTCTTCGCCCGCTGGCTGGATGCTGAGCACGATGCGCTTTTTCCGCCGACTGCTGATTGCCGTGTTGAAGGCGATGCGGTACAGCCAGGTAAAAAAGAGCGAATCCCCCTTGAACGTATGTAGGGATTGGTAGGCATGTAGGAAGGCTTCTTGAACCACGTCCCGTGCGTCCTCGGCATTATCGACCAGACGCAGCACCGTATTAAATAAACGATCCTGATACCGCCCTACCAACTCACCAAAGGCGTCGGTGCGGCCCGCTTTGCACTCGGTGATCAGGCGGTTATCGTCTTTCACGATGCCCTACAATAGATTGACGCACACACCCGGCGAAAAGTTCCGGATTCGACAGGAATGTTCCTCTCTTACAGATATATCGGCGGGGCGAGCAATAAGCTATCAGCTATCAGCATTAAGCTTTTAGCCAGGCAATCACATTACTGAAAGCCCCTACCACGAGATGAGGTCCCATCCTCTGTACGGCCTCCTATCCTTAATTTAGGTGCACAATCGTCTACATGGGTGCCCAAAGGACTGATCCGCTCTCGGAAACTTTGCCCGGAATTCGGTAGGCATCGAACAGACCGGCCAAGGACTAGGGACCAAGGACTACGGACTATTCTCATGGAATCCAACATCATCGTCCGCGGCGCTCGCGAGCATAACCTGCAGAACGTAGACCTGGAATTGCCTCGCAATCAGCTCATTTGCTTTACAGGTGTCAGCGGATCAGGTAAATCGTCGCTCGCCTTCGATACGCTTTACGCCGAGGGGCAGCGGCGATACGTCGAGTCGCTGTCGTCCTACGCCCGGCAGTTTTTGGGTCAGTTGCAAAAGCCCGACGTCGATTTCCTGGCTGGGCTTTCGCCCTCGATCAGCATCCAGCAAAAGACGGCGGGCAAGAACCCGCGCTCGACGGTCGGCACGATCACCGAGATCCATGACTACCTGCGCGTGCTCTTCGCGCGGGTTGGGCAGGGGCACTGCTCAATCTGCGATCGCCCCATCACGGCTCAGTCGCGCGAGCAGATTCTGGATCGGATATTGGTTCTGCCTCCGGGTACGAAATTCCTGGTGCTCGCTCCCGTCGTGCGCGGGCAGAAAGGCGAGTACAAGGACCTCCTTGCCGACATGCTGCAACGAGGGTATTTGCGTGCGAGGGTGGATGGGCAGGTGGTGCGGTTGACCGACGACCTCAAACTCGATCGGAGGATCAAGCACGATATCGCCATCGTCATCGATCGCTTGACAGCGGACGCGAAGCAGCGCACGCGGCTCGCGGAAGCCGTCGAACAAGCGCTGAACCTGGCCGAGGGCAATATCGTGGTGGCGGTGGAGGGGACCGAAGATACCGGCGAGGAGGATCCCAAAGGTTCGCAGCGCTCACCCTTGGGCGTGCGGGACATCATTCTGTCCGCGCACTATGCGTGCACGCATTGCAATAAAAGCTACGAACCGCCCTCGCCTCAGCTTTTTAGCTTTAACAGCCCGCATGGCATGTGCCTGGATTGCGACGGGCTTGGCACACGCTATGCCTTTGATCGCGAACTGCTGATTCCAGACCCGGCAAAGAGCTTTTACGACGGCGCGATCCCAATCGTCGGCCCATTGCGCGGCATGGGACGCTGGCGCAAGCATATCTACGAAGGCGTAGGCAAAGCCTTTGGCATCGACCTCAAGGCAGCATGGAGCAGCCTTCCCGCTGACCAGCAGAATATCCTTCTCGACGGCGCGGGCGAAACGCACATCGCCTTCGAATGGAAGATGCGCGGCGGCAAGATCTGGAAACACGGCGGAACCTGGGAAGGCATCATCCCGCAGCTTCTTTCGAGCTTCAAAAAAACCGCGGCCGGGCCTCGCCGCTTACAGCTCGAAAAATATATGCGCGTGATGCGCTGCCCGACCTGCCACGGGCATCGCCTGAACGCTCAAGCGCGGTCCGTGCGCGTCGCCGGTAGGACATTGATCGAGGCCGAAGCCATGCCCATCGGCGATTTGGCGGATTGGCTTGGTGAAACGAATGGTGAATCTCGTTTAGCGCCCGCGCGTCGCCTGGCGAACGCTAAACGAATACTGGAAGACTCTCTCGACGCCACCCAGAGAAAAATCGCCGAGGAGGTGCTGAAGGAAATTCGCGCCCGCGTGCGCTTTTTGCTCAACGTCGGCCTGCACTATCTCTCGCTCGATCGCACGGCCCCTACCCTCTCCGGCGGCGAAGCGCAGCGCATTCGACTTGCTGGGCAAATCGGTTCCGGTCTCGTCGGCGTGCTCTACATCCTTGATGAGCCGTCGATCGGCCTGCATCCACGCGACAACGACCGCCTGTTGCGCAGCCTGGAACAACTACGCGACATGGGCAACACCGTGCTCGTCGTAGAGCATGACGAAGACACCATGCGTGCTGCCGATCATATCGTCGATTTCGGCCCCGGGCCTGGCGTGCGCGGCGGGCATGTCGTCGCCTCCGGTTCTTACGAAGACATCGTGAGCAAGCCCGAGAGCGTCACCGGCCAATACCTCTCCGGGGCGAAAACGATCGCCATTCCGCCGAAGCGCCGTAAACCGAGCGATCGCAAGATCTCCATTGCCGGCGCGAAGCATAACAATCTCAAGAACGTCACCGTGGATATTCCGCTTGGCCTCTTCGTCAGCGTCACGGGCGTCAGCGGTTCGGGCAAATCTTCGCTGATAAACGACGTCCTGCGAGCCGGGTTGCAGATATCCCATCTCAAATTTCGAGACAGCGAAGACGACGAATCAGACGCCGATGACCGTTTGGAATCCGACAACCAGCGTTCGGAAATAATCAGGCGTTACGAATCCATCCAGGGGCATGAACAAATCGACAAGATCATCGACATCGACCAGTCGCCGATCGGCCGAACGCCTCGCTCGAATCCGGGAACCTACATCAAAGTCTTCGATCAGATTCGCGACATGTATGCGCTCGTCGCCGAGTCGAAAGTCCGCGGCTACAAGCCAGGGCGGTTCAGTTTCAATCGCCCGGGCGGCCGATGCGAGGCGTGCGAGGGCAACGGATCGAATCGCCTGGAGATGGACTTTCTCGCGGATGTCTGGGTCAAATGTCCCGTCTGCGAAGGCCATCGTTTCAACCGCGAGACGCTTCAGGTCCGCTTCAAAGACAAGAATATCCACGACGTTCTGGAGATGGACGTTCAAGAAGCCCTCGATCATTTTGTGAATATTCCCAAGATCCACGAGATGCTAAAAACCCTTCACGATGTCGGTCTCGATTACATCAAGATCGGACAGCCCTCCCCTACTCTCTCCGGCGGCGAAGCGCAGCGCGTCAAATTGGCGAAGGAATTGTGCCGGCGTTCCACGGGAAAGACGCTGTATATTCTCGATGAACCGACGACAGGATTGCACTTCGACGACATCCAGAAACTCTTGCAAGTGCTGCACGGCTTCGTGGATGCCGGGAACACCGTGCTCGTCATCGAACACAACCTTGACGTCATCAAGACCTCGGACTGGATCATCGACCTCGGCCCCGAAGGCGGCGCTGGCGGCGGCACGATCGTGTGCGCGGGTACGCCAGAAACGGTCGCGAAATGCGAGGCGTCATTCACCGGACAGGCCCTGCGTGACCTGTTTAGCCGCGACCCGAAGGGGAGCGCGAACGTCGGCGCCGCGGGGACGGGCGATGTCCGCGCTCGCCAAACGCGAACGGCGAAACGCCCGCCGGTTCCGCAACACACACACCTGACGATCCAGGGTGCCCGCGAGCACAATCTCAAAAACCTCGACGTCGAACTGCCTCGCGACAAGATGACGGTCTGTTGCGGCCCCAGCGGCTCGGGAAAATCATCGCTCGCCATGGATACGATCTTCGCGGAAGGCCAACGCCGCTATGTCGAATCGCTGTCGTCCTACGCCCGTCAGTTTCTCGGCCAGGTGCAGAAGCCGCGCGTGGAGCATGTCAGCGGCTTGTCGCCCGCCATCGCCATCGAGCAACAGACGACCAGCAAAAGCCCGCGTTCGACTGTGGGTACGGTCACCGAGATATACGATTATTTGCGCATCCTCTTCGCTCGCCTCGGCCAGCCGCACTGCCCAAAATGCGCTTTGCCGATCGGCACGCAAACCTCCGACGAGATCATCGAGAAAATTCTGAATCTACCCGAAGGAACGCGCCTTTACGTGATGGCTCCTTACGAACGCCGCGGGCAGGAGAAGTACGAGGCGATGTTCGACGAGATTCGTCGCAGCGGCTTCGTGCGGATGCGCGTCGATGGCAAGTCGTTCAACGTCGATGCGCCGCCGACGATCGATCATCGCCGCAAGCACTTGATCGAGGTGATCGTCGATCGCATCATCGTCCGCAAGAATCAGCGCGGCCGACTCGCTGACACCGTGGAAGCGGCGCTCGATCTTGGTAAGGGCGTAATGCACGTCGCACATGTGGACGATACGCGTGATGAACCGAAGTGGCGCGTCGATCGCTACAGCCAGCACTTTGCATGCGATCAGTGTGGGCGAAGCTTCGAGCCGCTCAATCCGCATCATTTTTCTTTCAACAGCGTGCTCGGCTGGTGCCCTGCCTGCGAGGGCTTGGGCGCGCAGAAAGGCGCTAACCCCGCCGTGCTGGTGCGCGATCCGGCGATGACGTTGCGCAACGGCGCGCTGGCGCTTTGGCCCGAGTTGTCGCCCGAGCAACCGTTCACCCGTTTCGCGGAAGCACTGGCGCGGCACGGCGGCTTCTCGCTCGACACTCCATGGGAGCAGATGGAGCCGGCCCACCAGCGCCTACTTTTGTACGGCACAGGTGAGGCGTGGATCGAATTGGCGAGCGGGGGGCGTAAGCCCTCTGATTCGAAGAAGCGGGCGGCGGCGTCCGAGAATCAGGGGGCTAACGCCCCCCGCTCGCCGAGCTTTCAGTACAAGGGCGTCATGCCTGCGCTCAGCGAGGCGACGCGCGTCAGCTTCATCTATCGCCAACGGCTCGACTATCTGGTTAGCGACGTGCCCTGCTCCACGTGCAACGGCTCGCGTTTGCGCGACTACGCAGCCGCGTGCAAGTTCATGGGCCACACCATCGGCGAGTTATGCTCCTGGCCGCTGCGACAGGTTTTTGACTTTTTCAACAAGCTTGACCTGACCGCGGACCAACGCAAGATCGCCGGCGAGGTTCTGCGCGAGGTGCAGAATCGCGTGCGCTTCCTCGTGGATGTCGGCCTCGATTACGTCACGCTCGCGCGATCGACGCCGACGCTTTCCGGCGGCGAATCGCAGCGCATCCGTCTCGCAAGCCAGATCGGCAGCGGCCTGACCGGCGTTTTATACGTGCTTGACGAACCGACGATTGGCCTGCACCCGCGCGACAACCATCGCCTTCTGCAGGCACTCAACAACCTGCGCGACCTGGGCAATACGCTGGTGCTCGTCGAGCACGACCGCGAGGTTATAGCTGCCGCCGATCATTTGCTCGACTTCGGCCCCGGCGCCGGCGATCAGGGCGGCGAGATCACGGCATCGGGAACGCCCAAACAAGTCATGAAGGCCAAGGCGTCTCTGACCGGACAATACCTCAGCGGCAAAAAAAGTATACCCGTGCCGACTAATCGCCGAATTGCGATGAAGAATGAGGAACGAGGAATTAAGAACGAAGAAGTGAAGACCAAGGATATCCCTAATTCCTCGTTCCTTGTTCCTCATTCTTCATTGCTTTGGGTGAAAGGAGCACGTCAAAACAACCTCAAGAACATCGATGTTGCTTTCCCGCTCGGCTCGTTCATCGCCGTCACGGGTGTGAGCGGTTCGGGAAAATCGTCGCTCGTGCACGAGATTCTTTACAACGCGCTCGCTCGCAAATTGCATCGGGCCGCGACGATCGTTGGAGCCCATGACGAGATCGTCGGCCTGGACCTGATCGACAAGGTCATCAACGTGGATCAAGATCCGCTCGGCAATTCACCAAGCTCCAATCCCGCGACCTACACAGGCGTCTTCGACCTCATCCGCCAGCTCTTCGCGCAACTACCCGATTCGCGCGTGCGCGGCTGGCAGCCGAAGCGATTCAGCTTCAACAAGCCAGGCGGTCGTTGCGAGGCGTGCGAAGGCAATGGACAGAAAAAAATCGAGATGCACTTTCTGCCCGATGTCTGGGTCGAATGCGAGATCTGCAACGCCAAACGATACAACCCCGAGACGCTCGCCGTCAAGTACAAGAACAAAAGCATCGCCGACGTGCTCGGCATGCGCATCAGCGAAGCACTCGAACTCTTCACCAACATTCCAAAGATTCGGCAAATTCTGCAAACGCTCGCCGACGTGGGGTTGGAGTATCTCGCGCTCGGGCAACCCGCGCCTACTTTATCGGGTGGCGAGGCGCAGCGGGTTAAACTTGCCGCGGAATTGGCACGGCCGAATACCGGCAAGACAGTGTATATCCTCGACGAGCCGACCACCGGCCTGCACTTCGACGACATCCGCAAACTGCTCGACGTGCTCAATCGGCTGGTCGATCTTGGCAACACCGTCATCGTCGTCGAGCATAACCTCGACGTCATCAAGACGGCAGACTGGATCATCGACCTCGGCCCCGAAGCAGGCCACGGCGGCGGACGCATCGTCTTCGCCGGCACGCCCGAAGGATTGGCGGATACGAAGCTCTCTCATACGGCAAAATACGTCAAGGACGTTCTCGCAGCCGGCCCGCATGTCGAACGCGTCACCTTCGATCCGCTCGCCGCGCTTGCCAAACGCGAAGGCGATATCGCGCTGGAAAAAGTCGGCAAGGATTCGGCCATGCCCTGGCAGGTCGATGGCAAGCTTTGGCATACCAAAAACCGCCTATCCGGCGACGGCAAACCTTGCCACTGGGACGGCGACATCCTCACCTGGATCGACGAAAAAATCCACGCCCTCGGCGACTTCGCGCCGACGAACTGGAAGCACCAATCCACCGTCGAAATCGCCGCCTGCACGAAATCGCTCGGCTGGTTCTTTCATGCTCACACCGGCATGGAATGGCTGGTGCGGCTCATCTTTCGTGTTTCCAAGAACACGTTCAAACAGGAGGAACTCAATCGCAAGCTCGGCCTGCCGACGCTCAACGAAACCGCGGGAATTCAGGTCTACTCGAACGAGCCGCGCATCCACGTCGCCAACCGCAAGGGCCTGTGGCAAGAGATTTGGATGCTCATCCACAAACGCGAAGAGATCGAGACGCCCGCTTTCGACGAATTCCTGCGCAAAGCGGCGAACTCGTTCCTCGGCACGCTGAAGAAGATGGACGCGAAACCCGAAGACGTGATGCCGTGGAAAGTCAACGGCGAACGCTGGCATCTGAGCGACAAGGGATTCCCGCCCGGGCGCAAACTGCAATGGGATCGCGCGATATTGCCTCGCGTGCTGGACGTTCTGCGCAAGGTCGAGCCGAAACTCGAAATCGCCTGGGACAATCGCGGTCATATCGGCATCAGCGTGCCCGGCGTCAACCGAGCGTGGGCCTACCTACGCACGAAGGATAGCGACGTGCTGAACTGCCGATTCCTGGGAAAAAAGGGGCAATTCAACCTGAATCAGATCGGCAAGTTCGGTATCGAGCCAACGCTCCAATCCGCCGCCGAGGGCGAAGCGATGGTGCTGCAATTCGCGCACGACAACCACCTGCACCCGCAAGCCCTGCGGGAAATATTGACGCAACATCTTGCCGGCTTTCGCAGCCAATTCGGCGAGCGGGGGGCGTAAGCTCCCTGATTCAGAACGGACCGATACCTCTCTACTCATTGAAATCCGACCCGCATGCCGTATGATAGATTCAAAAATCGTATGACACACTTCAGGGAGGCATCATGCTTCGCGTCATTCTTTCCGGTCTTGCACTGGCGTCCTTGGCGACTGCAGGCTCGGCACATTTCAGCATGTTCCTGCCATCGAAGCCCTGGGCGGAGAAGGGCGAGAAGATCACGTTCACCTATCAATTCGGTCATCCGTTCGAACACGAGCTTGACGACGCGCCAAAGCCAGCGGCGTTGCGCGTCTTCAATCCGCGCGGTGCGACGCAGGATCTCGACATCGACAAGACTTTCGTCGCGATCAAAAAAGACGGCGCCGACGGAAAAAAGGTCACGGCCTGGCAATTCGACTTCACGCCGACCGAACGCGGCGATTACACCTTCGCGCTCAAGACGGCGTTTATCAAACATGAAAAGGATTACGTCGCGCAGGACATGGTTCGCGTGACAATACACGTGCAAACCCAGAACGGTTGGAACCTGCCGCAAAGCGCCTGGCCCGGGTTGGATATTCTTCCGTTCACGCGTCCGTATGGCCTGCTCGCCGGAATGACGTTCAAGGGCCGAGTTCTCAACTTGCCGGTGGCTCCCGCGAACATCAAGGATTTCGGACTGAACGACGGCCTTATCGTCGAAATCGAAAAGTACAACGCGAAACCGCCGAAGTTGACGCCGCCGGATGAGCTGATCACGTTCCAGACGAAAACCGACGGCTTCGGATTCTTCGTCTCGACCTTGCCTGAACCTGGTTGGTGGTGCATGACCGCGAAGACTCGACCGGGATTTGGAACGATTCCCGCGGAGCGAAATGTAATGAGCCGCGCGACCTACTGGGTTCATGTGGACGAAAAGAAATGATGCTCTTCGCGGTGCACATCAGCGATGGCGTACTGGCATGGCCGTGGCTCGCCGGCGGATTCGCGCTCACGGGCGTCTTGCTGGCATTGAGCCTTCATCGGATCCGCGACGAAGAGATACCGCGCGTCGCCTTGCTAACCGCCGCCTTTTTTGTCGCGTCGCAGATTCACGTCAAAACGGGGCCGACCTCCATTCATCTCCTGCTCAACGGACTGATCGGCGTCGTCCTCGGCAGACGCGCCGCCCTGGCCGTGTTCGTCGGCTTGTTGCTTCAGGCAGTGCTCATGCAACACGGCGGGTTCCTGGTTCTCGGCGTCAATACATGCGTCATGACCGTCCCAGCCCTGTTGTGCTGCGTTGCGTATCGAGCATTGCATCGGCGTCCCTGGATCAAGTCGCCGACCGCGCGATGGCTGCTCGTCGGGGTCAGCGCCCTACTATGGGCCTTGAGCGGAATCTACGGAATCACTCTGCTCTGCAACACGACTTTTTCAAGCCTCGACGAGTCGGCCTTCGCGATCGCAAACGAGCGGTTGCGCGACCCGTGGTTTCTCGCACCGGCACTGCTTTTTGCCGTCACGGCAGCGGTGGTTGAGCGTCGTCTGGAGCACGCTCCTGAATTCCCGCTGGGATTCCTCATCGGCGAGCTTTCGGTGCTGTTGACGGCTGCATTGAATTGCGCCGTGCTGATCCTGGGCGGCGAACAGAATTGGCCGATCGCGCCGCTGTTGCTCGTGATCGCGCATCTGCCGTTTGCCGTCGTCGAAGGGATTGTGCTGGGATTTCTTGTTGGCTTCCTGGCGAAAGTGAAGCCCGAATTGCTTGAGGCGATAGAGGCGTAGCAGAATCGCCTAGCAGACGCCGAAGTAGCCTCGTAGACGCTGGATCGCCTTGTACTTTTCGTCGCTGACACGCTCCGGCGCGACGCCGAGTTCCGTGGCGATTTCAGCCACATCATGACCGTCGCACAAGAGATTCAAGATGCGCTGCTGACGCTGGCTAAGTACGCGGTCAGCGGCGACGCGGAGCGCTTCACGTTCGGTGGCTTGCTCGGCGGAATGCTGATCGCGAGAATCGGCGATGAGGTCGGGCATGAGCGGCGAGCGAGTTCGCGTGCGCTGGAATCGCTTCTTGACGGCATCGATGGCGCGCACGAACTCCCGGCGTTCTTCGGTTTCATTCTTCAAAAGTGCGTTCCACGACTTGGCGGGAATCGTCTTCAGAAGCCGGCACAGCACCTCTTGCGTGCAGTCGTTCCAGTCGTCTTGCGGCAACCGAGCGTTCCGCCAGCATGCCGTGCAATAGCGGGTCACGCTGTTGATCGCGGCGGGTGAAATCTCGCTCGCGCTGGCAGGAGCGTCAGGACCGAGCGTCGCCAGAGCGGTGCCGAGCACCACGGCCACGAAATAGGGGCGACGCATCGTATTGCTCATCGAGTTTTTCATATACTTCACGCGGCCAGGATTGATACCTTGTCAAACGTCTGAAACCGATGTGT
>CAZAFH010000170.1:0-12235 GCA_964484265.1 uncultured Singulisphaera sp. | reverse complement strand
CTTGCGGCTTAGCGCTCAGCATGGTGCCCTGTTGAGCGCTAAGCCGCAAGCGGCAGACGCAATTCGGGAAGTTATATTTCGCAAGTTGCTAAACAGGTCGTCATTGAAGTTTGTTCTTCTTCACATCCTCGGCAAACTGCTGGTAGGCGCGCATCATTCGGGCGACGACTTCGGGGTTCTGCTCGGCGAGGTTGGTTTTTTCGCCGATGTCCTTGTCGAGGTCGTAGAGTTGCACCTTGCCGGTTTTGACGACGGCTTTCTTCTTGGCCTTGGCGTTTTGCCCTTCAGGCCAAGGATAAAATTTCCATTTGCCGCTGCGGACAGCACCGGCGCCGTGAAGGAGAACGTAATATTCATGCGGAGTCTTCGCGCCTTTCTGGCCGAAGAGAAGCGGGCGGATATCCTTGCCGTCGATCGGGCGATCCTTCGGCGCCTCGCCATTGGCGAGCTTTGCAAACGTCGGCAGACAATCGATGGTGGCAGCGGTCTCGTCGGTCGTGATGCCCGGCGGGATCTGCCCCGGCCAGCGGGCGATGAATGGCACGCGGTAGCCGCCTTCGTACACGGTCGCTTTCTTGCCTCGCAGCGGACCTGCTGAACCTTGGTGGGCGCCGTTGTCCGACGTGAAAATCACGAGCGTCTTTCGGTCGAGGCCGTTGTCCTTCACGGCCTTGAGCATCTCGCCGACGGACCAATCCAGTTCTTCGATGACGTCGCCAAATACCGAACCGGTGCGCTTTTTGAATTTCTCCGAGGCGTACAACGGCACGTGCGGCATTGTGTGCGGGATGTAAATGAAAAACGGTTTGTCCTTGTTTTCGCTGATGAGCTTTACCGTTTCTTCGGTGTAGCGTTTCGTCAACGTCGATTGGTCCACGGGGTATTCGATCACTTCCTCGTTGCGCATGAGCGGCACGGTGTTGCGGATGCCGCCCTCCTTGCGAACGATCGCTTCGGTCTTGCCGAGGTTAAAGATTACATCCTTGCTGAATTTGGCGTTGACGGGATCGATCGCCATGTCGTTACTGTACGGGATGCCGAAGTAGGAATCGAAGCCGTGGCGCGTCGGCAGGTAGGTTGGCAGATGCCCGAGGTGCCATTTGCCAATGATAAAGCAGCGATACCCGAGCGTGCGGAGCAAGGTGGCGATGGTGATCTCTTTCGGGTTCAGCCCGTTTTTAGCGCCGGGAAACATGACCGGCGGCACGCCGACGCGCTGGAAGTGTCGGCCCGTGAGAAGAGCCGCGCGCGAGCCGGAGCAGACGGAGCAGCCGGTGTAGAAGCTGGTGAAGCGGACACCCTCGGCCGCCATCTTGTCGATGTTCGGCGTCTTGAATCCCTTCGCTCCAAAGCAGCCGACGTCGGCGTAGCCGAGATCGTCGGTAAAAATCAGGATGATGTTCGGTTTCTCGCCATCCTGCGCGTACACAGGCATCGCTAAGAGAGCGAGAAACAACGTGAGTGCATAACGAATTCTCATGGCAACCCTTTCCCGTTTAGAAGGTCTTTCAGGACCGATGCCGCGATCTTCGCCCTCTCCCCACGGTTCTCCGGGGGGAGAGGGATGGGGTGAGGGGGGCTCGGAATCCCTCGCGGAATCTTGAATTTTCAGTGGGTTCGCTCGCCCCCTCACCCCCAACCCCTCTCCCCCGGAGTACCGAGGGAGAGGGGAGCGGTGTGCGATTTCGGTTTTGAAACATAGCGGATTCTTGATCGCGCTCCGCTGGCGCGTCGCGGCTAAACAAATGCGGAATCAAAACGCGAAACTCAGGCCATCATATGCAAGTTCGACGTTCGGGGGCAGGGTCTGGCTGACGGCTTCGTGGTCGATATCGTGCGACATGTGCGTCAGATACGCCCGCGCCGGCTGCAACTGCTCGATCACGTCCAGCGCTTCCTCGACGCAGAAGTGTGCCGGATGGGAACGCAACCGCAGCGCGTCGAGAATGAGAACGTCGAGACCTTCGAGCTTCTTCATGCTTTCACGAGGAATCTTGCTGACATCAGTGCAATACGCAACATCACCTATTCGGAATCCCAGCACGTTGAAATGGGCATGCTCGAGCGGTATCGGCGTGACGACTTCCTCCAGCACCGTGAACGGCTCGTCGGCGATGTTGCGAAACACCAGCTTCGGCAGAAAACCGCTCGATAGCGATTCGGCTTCCTGCGTGAAGGCGTAGGAAAACGACTTCCGCAGCATGCGTTCGACTTCGTTGTTGCAATAGAGCGGCACCGGCCCGCCGAGCAATCTCGGCACGGGCCGCAGGTCGTCCAGACCGTACATGTGGTCGGCGTGGGCGTGCGTGTAGAGCACGGCATGGACGATGCCCACCTTGGCGCGCAGGAGTTGCAGCCGCAGTTCCGGGCCGGTATCGATGACGATGTTGCCGAGGGAATTCTGGATGAGCACGGAGCAGCGGTAGCGGTGGTTGCGCGGATCGGGCGAAGTGCAGACGGAGCAGTCGCAGCCAATCATCGGTACGCCGACGGAGGTTCCAGTGCCGAGAAAGGTAAAAGTTCGCACGAGTACGCGGTTCGTCAAAGGGGAAAGCCGCGGGCGGTCGGCCGGAATCTCTTGGATCATTGTAAAGGAAGTGCTTGCGGATGGGATGGGAAGTTTCTAGGAAAAGAGGACGCGTCATTACATATAGCCGTTCGCTAACAGGAGTCCCGTGCATGACCGCCGAATCCAACAGTTCGCCGACCGCGAGTAGTTCCGCGCATGATCAGATTCTATTCTGGGGCTGCTTCATGGCGCTCGTGACCACGGCGTTCGGTTTTATCGCACGCATGTTTTTGATCGGCACGTGGAGCACGGAATTCGGCTTGGACCCGGCGCAAGCGGGACGACTGGCCGGCATCGGCATTTGGCCCTTCGCCGTCAGCATCATCATTTTCAGCTTGTTGATCGACCGCATCGGCTACAAAGTGTCGATGTTCATCGCCTTTGCCGGCCACATTACCTGGGCCGCGATGGGAGTGACAGCTTATTACGTATCCCACCCGACTGACGGCAGCGAACCCAACAAGGAACTAGCGTATCAGCTTCTGTTCTGGGGGAGCCTCATTCTCGGCCTGGGCAATGGCACGGTCGAGGCGTTCATCAATCCCGTCGTCGCGACGATGTTCAACAAAGACAAGACGAAATGGCTCAACATCCTGCACGCCGGCTGGCCGGGCGGTCTGGTTGTAGCCGGCATGGTGACGATTTTCATCGATGACGTGCCATGGTCGATCAAGGTTGGCCTCATTGCGGTTCCAGCGGTGATGTACCTGCTCATGCTCGCGCCACTGAGCTTCCCCGTTCAGGAACGTGTGTCATCGGGCGTGTCGTATCGCGACATGTTGTCGGAGTTCGGCATTCTCGGTGCGCTCGTGGTTGGTTTTCTCCTCGTGCTGCAACTCATCGATTTCGCTGGCGCCGGCGGACGACATGTCAGCGATACGGAGAAAATGGTTTTCATCGGCATCGGCGCCGCCATCGTCATCGGGTTTGGCGTCTACACGATGTCGCTGGGCCGTATTCTCATGTTCTACCTGATCCTCATCATGATTCCCCTGGCAACGACCGAGATCGGCACCGACGGCTGGATCACCGGCATCATGGAAGAGATTGCAAAAGGCAAGTTCCACGCCGGCTGGATTCTCGTGTACACCTCAGCGATCATGATGGTGCTGCGTTTCTTCGCTGGCCCGATCGTGCACCAGTTCTCGCCTTTGGGATTGCTCGCAATTAGCTCGGTGCTCGCCATCATCGGGCTGTACACCCTGTCGTTTACTACAGGCGTCATGATCTTTCTCGCGGCCACGCTCTATGGCGTTGGCAAGACCTTCTTCTGGCCGACGATGCTCGGAGTCGTCTCCGAGCAGATGCCCAAGGGCGGCGCGCTGGCGCTGAACGCCATCTCCGGTATCGGCATGCTAGCCGTCGGCACGCTCGGATTCCCCTACATCGGCACACTTCAGGCGGACAAGGCAATCCATGCCGTCGCCAAGGACGAGAAGATCACCAAGGCGTTGCCTGAGATCGTCAAGGACGGCAAGCTGACCGTGGTCGAGCAGAAAACCATTTACGAGATCATCCCGTATCAGGCGATTTCTGCTGACAAGGTCAAAGAGCTGATGAAGGTTCTTCCGGACGAGAAAAGGGACGAGATCAAACTCCAACTCGACGAAACGATCGGGCACAGCAAGCAAGGCGCTCTCGGAGCGATGGCGCTCTTTCCCGCAGGCATGCTCGTGGGCTACCTGCTGCTGATCGGCTACTTCAAGATGCAGCCCGGCGGCTATAAACCCGTGGAACTTGAAGGCGGTGACGGCGGCGACCACGGCCACGAACCGCCACCCGCGCCTCCTGTTCCTCCGATGCCAGGCTCGACCGGCATTGCGTCGGGATTGCCGCCGTCGAGCGGATTCAAGGAGTAAGCACTCGAAACGCCCACCGCCGAAAGGCGGTGGGATGGACGCTTGGCAGCATCCCGTCAATATCCCGCAGCCTCTCGGCTGCGGGCGTTTACCCTTCCAGATCCACGTCTTTCCAGTCCGTGACGAACATGTGCCCGGGTTTGTGCGTCACGCAAACCGCCGGCTTGGCGTGCATGATGACCGCTTGCGGAGTCACGCCGCACGCCCAGAACACGGGAATCTCGCCCGGACGAAGCTCGACGGCGTCGCCGAATTCCGGTCGCGCGATGTCGCGGATACCGATTGCCGAGGGCTCGCCCAGATGGATCGGCGTGCCATGCGCACGCGCAAAACGTGAGCAAATCTGCGTTGCGCGCACGGCCTGCGCCGGCGTCATGGGCCGCATGGAGACGACCATTGGTCCGTGAAAAACTCCGGCCCGCTGGCAGGCGATATTCGTGCGGTACATCGGCACGTTGCAATTCGCTTCGATGTGGCGCACGGGCAATCCGGCTTGCAACAGAGCGCTTTCAAACGTGAAGGAACAACCCAGAAGAAACGCGATCCAGTCGGGTTGCCAAAGCTCGCGGGCATCCGTCGGCTCAGCCGTGAGTTCGCCGTTGCGGTACACGCGATACGCAGGCACGTCGGTCCGCAGGTCGGCGCCGGGCGCGCACAATCGCGGCTCGGGATCGCCAGCTTCCGTCACATCGAGCAGCGGGCAAGGCTTCGGATTTCGCTGGCAAAACAGCAAGAAATCGAACGCCAGCGCTCGGGGCAGAACGACCAGATTCGCCTGCACATGCCCCATCGCCAGGCCCGATGTCACTCCGGAAAACTCGCCTCGCCGGATGCGGCCGCGAAGCTCTCGAACAGGACCGAGGTCAGTCGTCGTCATGGCAGCAATTCTCCAGGCGGAATCTTCGTTATTTTGAGTGTCAAACTTTTTCGATTGTACAAAATGGGAACGTATTCACATCTCGCGGACGAGCGTCGTCAATCAGCGGACGTAAATATTATGCACGAAAGAACTCGAAGTTAAATAGAGTTCGATGATCGACGAATCGGATGTATGGACATTCCAAGCGCCGTCTCCAGGGAGTGGATGGATGCGAACTTCAGGGTGGCTGCTCGCCGGCCTCTCATTATTGCTTGTCTCGACCGCGCCGACACAATCGACGGCTGTCGCTCAAAGCGGCAACGGTTTTTTGTTGACATCGGGCACCAACGGCGAATGGAACACGACGGCCTACATCCCGCAGCCAGGCGACATTATTCTCTTCGATGCCTTCAATCGGCTGCACCACGCCCTTTACAAGCTCGCAAACACGGGCGGCCCAACGCACGCCACCATCGTCGTCGCGGGCCCGGATGGTTCGCCCGCCTTGCTCGATATCCTCGGCCCAACCCACGCATTCGCCAAGGTCGAAGTCGTCGATATCAAATCGAGGCTAGCCAATTACAACGGCGGCATCATGGTTCGACGCGTGAAGCAGCCGCTGACTCCACTACAATCCCAGCGCCTCACCGAGTTCGCCTTCGCCCAGGACGGCAAGCGATTCGCCCTGGGCCGGGTGATCTTGCTGGTGACGCCCTTCTGCCCGCGGACGGGATTACGTCATTCGCTTTTCGCGCGGACGGAATTCGACCGCAACCGCTGGTTTTGCTCGGAATTGGTCGTCGCGGCGTGCACCGTCAGCGGCGTGCTCGATGGCAGTAGGTGCCCTGCCAACGCAACCTATCCGCGCGATCTCGCCTTTGACGAGCGATTTGATTTCTCGCCGTACTACCATCCCCCGCTTTCCTGGACGAGCCAAGGTACGATCAGCAAAAGTGAAAAATAAAGCCCAGAGGTGAGCGGAAGGCCCCCCCCGGGATAAATGGAACGCTCGCGGTAACGCTATTGCACGAGTTGCCGAGTGTAGTCGCTCTGGAAACGGTAGCTGCTGCCTTTGCCCTGGTGATTCTCGACGGTGCGGTCGATGATCAAACGAGCGGAAAGCAGCCGGCCATTCGCGAGGTCGACGACCAGGTCGCCTTCGACTTCGCGCTGCAAGAGCGGCAAGCGGTCGCGTGAATTATCCACTTTGGACTTGATGGTCGTGCTGACGCCGAGCGTCGCCTTGCCTTCGACGAGACTCTTGCACACATAACGTTGATCGGCTTCCAGCTTTTCGCCCGTGCCATACGGCGGCTCGAGGACGAGGTTGAACGGACGCCGCCAGGCCTGGCCTTCCGCGGCCTTCGCATCGGGGAAGACGACGAGAAACGGCGGCTCGGCCTCGTAGCTCGCGGCTGAGCCTTGCTTGACCTCCACGACTCGGCCATAGCCGTCCACGCGCAGGACTGCCACGGTCTGTCCGATGTACTTCTTCATTTGGTCGCGCAGTTCGGGAGTGCTCTTGTCGAGGTTTTCCGAATCGAACACAAACGCCTCGCCGTTGCCTCGCTTTTGCTCATTGCGCATGGAGACGAGCGTGAGAGACAGCGTGGCGACGCCCTTTTCGTCGAGGTCGAGCACCTGCCAGCGATTGACGAGTTCGAGCTGAGCGCTCGATACGAGCTTGCTGGCCTCGACGACTTCCGTTGCGGTCGTCACGTGTTTGATGCGATAGGTCAGCTGCTGCCCCTTCTGCCAGCGAAACTGCCAGGGGAACTGTGCCGATGCCTGTACGGCGCATGCCAGGCACAGAGTGAGTGAGAGCAACATTCGAATAAACATGAATCCCTCCATGATTTTTGTGTTCCGTCTTGAGGACAAGCGACCGCAGATTTACAACGCCAGCGACAGGTCGGCCTGTGTCGCGCGATCCGGCTCCACCATGGCATCGAGGATCGCTCGCCTTTGCGATTCCGGCTTCACGCACACGACGCGGTATCGGCCGGGCGGAAGCGACGGGAAGCGATACGTACCATCGGGTAACGTGCGCGTTCGCGCAATTTCCTTGCCCTTGGCGTCTTGCAAAATCACCACAAGGTTGGGCTGCAATCGCGGTCCCTCGACGACGCGGCCCTGGATCAATCCCAGTCCCGTCGCGCCAGGTTCGCGCTCGGTGATTTCAAACGTCACGGTATCGACAGCAACCATCCCCGCGTGATTGATGACCTGGACGCTCACCGACGACGAGCCGACCCGGTCGGTGGGAACCGGCAGCGGCACGGTCCAGTGCGTCTGCTCACGATTCACGGGAACCGCCTTGTAGCGGATGGCGCCATTGGGAATCTCGCCGCGATCGGGCTTGCCGAGGAAAAACGTCACCTGCGAGACGCCCGATTCGGCATCGCCGGCCTCGACGAGCAACGGCACGGTGGATCCCTGTTTTATCTGCGCTGGCACCGCGTTGATCTTGGCGATCGGCGGGCTGTCGTCGATCACGATATTTTGACTGGCATCCGCGAGGATTCCTCCGCCGCCATCGATGAGGCGTGCTCGCAGAGTGCGCGAACCGACCTTGGCTCGCGTGTCGAAAGTCGCTGTCCAGTCGCTGACGGCAGCGTCGAACACCAGGGCGTCGCGCGTTGCTTGCATATCGATGCGCCGCTGCTTCGCGTCGGCGAATTCGCGCGACGCCTCTGGCACGAAATCGCCGTTCGCCACTACTCGCCCGAGCGCTACTTCGACCTTCGCGCCCGCGGGGGCGTTATCCACTTCAAGATCCACGAGGCATTTCGCGCCGGCCATGATGCACTGCGGCGCGGTCAGGCGGATTGCGGGCCTCTCGTCGCGCCGGGGCTGCGTCGGCGTGCCGTCGCGCCGAAATTTCGTGCGATAGACAAACGCCCTGGGCACGCCGTCAATGTGGAGGTAGACCGGACCTTCTTCGTCCGCGGCGGGGATCAGCCGCAGCCGTTCCGCAAACAGCAACCGCGGGCTAGACGTTCGCGCCGGCACTTCGACGTGCGTCGTCCCGCCGCCGGCGTCGATCAAGCCCGGAATTCGCTGCACGGGCAGCACGAGTTGGGCCGCGATCGCAGGACCGGCAACGGGCTTCGCCGACTGAACGACTACCGCCCATTTACCCGAACCGTCGAAACCAGGCTGATAACTCGCCTCGGCGATGCGGACGTAATCCTTTGCCGACAGCACCTCCACTTTCAGCGTTCTTTCGCCGAGTATTTTCGTCCTGTCCCTGTCCATCACGCGCACCGTGATATCACCCTGGAGATCGGCGATCGGTTCCTGGCTGATATCGTCGAAGCGGATTTTTCGCGAGGCGTCAGGCAGCACATTCAGAACCTGGCTGCTCTTGAACAACGTTCTCTCACCCGCCTTCACGTCGACTTGCACCTGCTGCATGCGATTCGTCAGATTCTTGACATAGATGTAATGCGGCTGCTTGACCTTTCCCGGCCTGAGGCGAATTTCGTTGACCGTAGACGTCGGCTCATCGGGATCGGCGCTGACGAGAATCTGCAACTCCTGAGTCATCGGCGCGATCGGCACGGCCACGAGTTGGTGCCAGGTTTGCCCCTCGAACTTCGCTTCGGCGAGGAAGCCGACCGGCGCCGGCAGGCCCGAGCGCTCGGCCTTGTCCTTGCGAATGACCTTGACCGGAACCTTGTGCACGTAGGTGCGCGGCTCGGTGGAGAACGTCAGCGCCGGAAGCGTCGCCGAGGACGGCGCGATTTCCAACCAGGCCGAGTCTGGGCGTTGGAAAGACAGCTCCAGGGGGCCGAATTCTCCGACCGGAACTTTGCGCGTGACCTCGAGCCAAACATGGGCATACGGCTGCTGCTCGGACAATGCGCCGACGTCGCGCGTCAGTTTGAAGTTCACGTCGAGCCGATTTTGCGACTTCGGTCGGCCATAGAACGCCCGCGCCGCCGCGACGCCCGGCGACTCGAAATTCAACGCACGAAAGTCGCTCGCGCAGCGTTCGGCGTGCTCGGCTCGCCGCGCGGTGATCTGCATGCTGCCGGTGCGCCGGTCGAGCACGAGGCCCGACGTTTCAGCGAGCCTCGCTTCAGGCGTCGCGGTCCACGGCGGCATCAGCCACTGGGCACGCTCCTGATCGATGGCGTCTTCCGCATGCGTCGCCCGGCGGGCAATTTGCCGCGCGACCAGGTCGTGCAACCCAGCGCTCAATTCGCACCAGCAGACCGATTTCGCATTCTTCCGGGCGCATTGCAGCAACAGCCGCCGCGTCGGCGCGAGTAACGATTCCGGCACGCCGGCTAGTTCCGCCAGCATCAGCCGACAGCGAGCGCGGCCTTCGATGTCGCTGCCATCCGCTTCCATTTTAGGTGCAACCGTACGCAGGCCGGCGTCGTCGTCGGCCCTATCCAGCGCGATCACGCGGTCCTGCAACCGCCCCGCGAGAGCACGCACTGCCTTGACGAGCGACGCGCGCAAATCGCCCGGCATATCGGGAAAAGCCTGCAGGTGTGCCTCGGACTCACGCAGAAGCCTGGCGTCCGCGTTCGGCGATTCGCAACGCTGAATGAGCACATCGAGCTGACTCTTGCCAAAGGGCGCCTGCAACTCCCGCTGATGAGCACGCAACGCGGATAAATGTTTCTCGGCGGCCAGCAGACGCGTCTCCAGATGCTCCACGCGAGCCAACCAGCTTGCTTCTTCTTTGACGTGCGAATTCAGCGCGTCGGCCATCGCTCGCGCGGATCGAGCGGCCTTCTCCCACGGCTCGCGCAGATTCGCCAAAATCTCTAGCGATCCGACGTACCACGGCAGCAGGCTCACGGCATCGGACAACGCATCCTCGCACACCCTTTGGCGGCGTTGTATTCGCTCCAGTCGCTCAAATTGCTCGGCGGATTCGATCAGTAGCCGACGAGCGTCATCCACGTTGGCGTAGCCGTGGGTCCACATGCGCAGCTCGCCCTGATGCCGAAGCTGGGCCGGCTGGTCCAGCAGTTCGGCAAAGCCGGCCACGCTCGGCGCCAGGCCATACGCCCGCTCCGCGCTGGCGGCGGCGCGCAGAAGTGCATCGGCCGCATCGCGCGGCCAGGCGTGAACCTCCACGCGCATCGCCAAATCCGCGAGCTGGCGGATACGCAGCGACGTTTCCGTGCGCGGCGCCGTCTTGCTGGCCGCATGAAGCAATTGATCGGCAAGCCGGATCATCCCCGGATCGAGCCGAGCATCTGTTTGCAATTGCGCGAACACCAGCGCGTCGAGCTCGGCATCCGTGAATTTCGCGCGCGTATCATCGACGAACCGCTTTTTAATGCGCTCCGCGTCGACGAGTCTGGCATCGTCGAGTTGCCGATACAGACCTCGCCACAGGTCCGCGAAGGATCGGCCAGCATCGCCCACGGCATACGGCGTAGAATCGACGGAATGAGCCGCCTTGTGCTTTTCAGGCGCATCGCCGTGCTGATTCAAGAGCAACGCTTGCTGGCGTTGAAACGCGACGGGAAACGCTCGAAGGTCACCAGTTCGTTTTGAGCCGCGCGGCATCGGCTTGTTCGACCGCTCCACCAAGTCCGCTTCGGGAATGCCGTCACGAGATAGCGCCACCACAAAGTCCGCACCGCGCCCGAGCAGCGTCGGCGTCACGCTCTTCGCGAGGCAGACCTGCGACCAGCGGCCGACACGCGCCTTAACAAACGCTGCCAGCTCCGACACCGTCACCTGGCCATCGCGCTCGCCGGCGTAGCCATCGGCCCCGCCAAGCAAGCCGTCGCGCACATACCGAGCGAGTATCGTGCCGCCTTCGGGGTTTTCATTCTCTCGGCACGGACCAATCACCCACCGGTCGGCATCGGGAATATCGTTGAGATCCTGCGCGATCGCCTGGGCCAAGTTGTCCCGCACATATCCGTTCCAGGCGTTTCGCCGCGGCATGGCGACATCGAGTATCAGCAGTTTCTGTTTGGATGGGCATGCCTTGAAGCGTTCGAGCATCTCGCGCAGGCTGAGCCATTTCGATGGATCATCGAGCGGCGTTCCCTCCGGCACGATCAACAAACCACCCGTGTCCGCCGTCACCGCCGGTGCGCTCAACAACAACACGACCGGTTGATTCGATTCGACTCGCGTCAGGCGACCGAGCGACTCAAGTATGCGTTCGCGCGTCCAGTGCGGGTCATGCGTAGTCGGCCAACCCGCCGGAGCGAACAGAGACTCGCACGCACGCACCCTGATCGCCTCGAAGCGCGCGGTCGAAACCGGAGAAATCCAAGTAAACAGATAAACAAGGGAACCATTGACGATTGACAACATCGCGACAAAAAATGCCACGCGCAACCAGCGCGGCAGGGGCGAGGGAGCGTCCGGCCGCCGAGTTCGCGTCGTTGGTTGTGGTAGCGTGTCCATGCCAAGCCCCGCATCCTTGCAAATCGCTCAAACCCCAGAAAAGGCGCAGAGGTTCCTGGGATCGAATCGGAGCATCATACCACTCTTCGCCAAAAACAAACAAGGCAAGCCTGCGGGAAGTTCGCCAAAGATGGGCGAAATAGGCATCGTTGGCCCTATTCACGAACCGATCGCGATGAAACAAGGAATACGTCGCGACTTCAATGTCCGGAAAGAATATACTTTGCGCGGCTCGGAAGCGTCAATTTCACCCGCGAGATATATTACGGGCTTCACGCAAGTTCAGCTCGGCGGACGCCGGCCAGGGCAAGGAGATGCGTGTCGAGTTCGCGAACAACCTCGAAGGCTGGAACACCAACCAGGTGCGCTTCGCTGACATCGCTCGCGCCACGCGCGTCGGCACCAGCGTCTTCGACTACGACAACGCGGGCCGCACCACACGCATCGTCGCCACCTCCGGCACGGGCACGTTTATCTCGCAGTTCACCTACGATTACGGCGCCGACGGCAACCTCGCCGGCAAGACCGATATCCAAAATAGCTCCACGTCCG
>CAZAFH010000169.1:0-12639 GCA_964484265.1 uncultured Singulisphaera sp. | reverse complement strand
GAAGAAATCCTGCTGATCGACGCGAATTCAGGCAAACTTTAATGCGTAGGCCCTGGATTCAGGCCGAACCACATCGGATCGGATCCGCGAATGTTGAACAGCAGGCGAACCGCAAAACAAACACTGATAAAAAGTACAAGGGTGACCATCGAGCGCTCATTGAAAACGCCCGCGGGAAACAACGTCACCCGCGGGCTCTCATTTTTTCTCGCCACTAGCCACTCACCACTCGCCCCTACTCCTACGCCGCTCCGACCTTCTCCTCTTCCTTCACGCGTGTCGGCACGGCTCGCAAGCCCGTCGCTCCGCCGCCGCCGGCGACGCCTTGGGACTCGCCGACTTTGCCGGCCTCGTGGTACTCGGCATCCTGGTTGACTTCCCACAGGTCGAACAGCTTTTCGCCGGCGACGATGTTTTTCGCGCACAGCATGGCCGTCATCATCGCGTGATCCTGGTTGTTGTACTTGTGCATGCCATTGCGGCCGACCAGGTGCAGATTCGGGTAGTTCTTGTCTAGCTCGGCGCGGATCGTGTTGACGTGCTTCGAGTAATCGTCGTCATACACCGGGTACGCTTTCGGCTGGCGGACGACCGTGCCATCGACGATGTCTTCCGGCTTGGCGATGCCGATCTTGGCGAGTTCGCGTTTCGCTTGCTCGATCAGGTCGGCGTCGCTGGAGTTCCACAGGCCGTCGCCTTCGAAGCAGAAATATTCCAGGCCGTAGCAGGTCATGGTTGGATCGGGCACCATTTCCGGCGACCAGCTCTTGAAGTTCTGGATGCGGCCAACCTTCACGCTCGGGTCGTGAATGTAGATCCAGTTGTCGTCGAAGGCATTGCGGTCCTTGAGGATCAGCACAACGGTGAGGAAGTCGCGGTACTTCAGCGAATCGGCCGCCTTGATGACGTGCTCGGGCATCTTCGGCGTGATGCCGTTGACGAGCTGTTTCATCGGGGCCGAGGAGATGACGTGCTTCGATTCGACGGAGTGCTTGTTGCCGTCTTTGTCCTGGTAGGTCGTGGTCCAGAGTTGGGCCTCGGCGTCGTAATGGCAGGCGACGACCTTCATGCCCATTTCGATTTCGCCGCCCATTTTCTTGATCTTTTCAGCGGCGGCGTCCCACATCATGCCCGGGCCCTGGCGCGGATAGCGGAAGGTGTCGATCAGCGTCTTGATGACTTTGCTCTTGTCCGCACCGGCTGGCGGCGTTTTCTTCTTGAACAACGCGTTCCAGATTGCCGAGGACAGCGACAGCCCCTTGATGCGCTGGGCGGCCCAGTCGGCGGAGATGTCTTTGCAGCTCATGCCCCATACTTTTTCGGTGTAGGTCTTGAAGAAGATATTGAACAGCCGTTTGCCAAACTGGTTGGAAACCCAGTCCTCGAAGTTCTTCGGATTCTTGACGGGCAGCACGCAGGCCTTGAGGTACGAGAGCACACAGCGTGTCGATTCGAAAATGCCGAGCTTGCGGAGCGCTTCGCCGGCTTTGAGCGGATAGGCGAAGAAGTTATCGCGATAGAAAATGCGCGAGGAGCGCGGGCGGTCGAGCATGTCGTCGGGCAGCAGTTCGGTCCACATGTCTTCGACTTCCTTCGACTTCGAGAAGAAACGATGGCCGCCGATGTCGAAGTGGTAACCCTTGTACTTCGCCGTGCGAGCGATGCCGCCGACGTAGACCGGATCAGCTTCGAGGATAGTGACGGGCACGTTTTCCTTGCAGAGCAAGTAGCCCGCAGTCAAACCAGCGGGACCAGCACCGATGATGGCGACAGAGTTGGGATGCGTCATGGGGAATACCTCGGAAAGGGGGATGGTTATCTTTCGTTTTAATCCAGAAAAATTTCACCACAGAGAGCACAGAGGCCACAGAGAAATGCAATGGAGATGACGACGATATAACGACCTCACATCGATTATCTCTAGTCTTCTTCTCTGTGTTCTCCGTGTCCTCTGTGGTGAATTCTTCGTGTTAACGTTGTCGAGCCGCGATGCGGTTGTCGACGGCGCCACCGCCGGCGTTGCGCATCTTGGCACAATCGTACAGGTAGACTCGGCCATTCGTGGCTGAGTAGAGACCGTCAAAGCATTGCGGGATCACGATGTAATCCAGCGCGGGATCGTTGGCCAGGCGGACGAGATCGAGGGCGGTCGGAGCGGGGCCATCGAATTTTTCGTGGAACAGATTTTCCATGCCGACCTTTTTGGCGTCGTCGAGGAAGATCGCTTCTTGGCGTTGGCGTGCCATCTCGAATTTCGCAACCAGCGTGATTCGCCGATCGAGTTCGACCGCGGTCGGGCGATGAAACATCACGCCAGCGGTCTGGATGATGTCGAAGTAGCTCGTGGCTGGCGCGTCGATCCAGAGCAGATCGGCTCGGCCGAGCGAGCAATAGATGGCGGGGTGTTTGCCTGTTGCTGCATCACCCCTCGCGCCCAGGTGTTCGCGAATGAAGGCGATATCCGGACCCAGACGGGTGTGCTCGCGTCGGAAAATCGGGCACGCCTCGGGCACGAAAAAGGCCGCCGGCGCGATGACGGCGAGGGTCAGGCTGGCGCATCGCACGGTCAGCAAGGTCGGCCAGGCGGACCAGGCGCTGGCGAAGATGCTGAGCCCGACAAGCCAAAGGAACGGATGAAACAGGTCAAACAGCGTGAATTCATTCAGGTCGAAATGCTGGGCGATGATCGCGCGGTTCGTGAGGAAGAACCACCAGCGGAACGCCATCCAGCCGAACGCGCCAAGCACGAGTCCGCGTGCCAGGCCAAGCCACCACCAGTCCGAGCCGAGCGCTTCGCGATTGACGACGGCCAACACCATCGACACTGCCGAGGCCATGGCGAGGATCGTCAGTTCTTGCTGATTGAGGTTGCCGACGGAATAGAACGCGAGCAATGCGAGAGCACCCAGTTTCGCCGGCACGGATTCGCTGACGCTCCAGCGAGCGATGAATGTGAACGCGAGCGGGATTTGGAGAACTTTCAGTATCCACAGCACGCGGTACGGCTGCCCCTGGAACAGCAACGCATACGGCGACAGTGACGCGATTACCGTCAGCAAGAATCCCGCTGCTGCAGCGAGAGTCGCCGCCAGCAGGAAGCGTTGACGATCCGCCTCGCCATTGAACAACCACGCAGCGCCGGCGACCGGCAGCGCCAGCGACAGCGCCAGGTTGAGCCAATCGCGCGGGTTCCAGGTGTCCGGATAGTTGTAACCGACGGCAACGCGAATCTGCGAATGCCATTCCTCATCGATCACGCCGAAAATCTGCGAACCAACCGCAGGAAGCGCCAGCAGGATCGCGCCGAACGCCGATGCGCCCACGAGCAATCCACCGAACCAGCGTTCCGGCAGATGCGTCAGCGCCAAATAGGCGGATGCAACGAGCACACCGCCGAACGCCATCAAGGGATGCATCGCAAGGCCAACCGCAAGCAGGCATGACGAGGAAAGGTATTTGTGGTGAAGCAGGCGTTCGAGAGCGAACAGCGTCATGGCCGAGCCTATCGTTCGCGGCGTAAAGAACTGTTCGTGGACCATAAAGATATCGAACCCGCCATACGGAAGCGGCGCCGTCGCAAGGTAGACCAATGCCATCGTCGAAATAATCGGGTCCGTAAAGAGCACACGAACGAGCCGGAATAGAGCAAACAGGAACAGCGAATTGAAGACCAGGTAAAGAGCGAAAAAGACAGGCCGAACGCCGAATTCGCGAACGAGCGGACCAACGACCTGCGAGAAGGCCGAGAAACGGTCCTGTGAGCCGAACCGAAGGAAGACGTCGTCGGCATAGGCGCCATCTTCAGCTCGATTGAGGGCTTGCAAACTGTACAGGCGAGCATCGTGGGCGGTGGGCGAGCACGGGCGAGCGACGGCATTCAACGCGAGCAGGAGCACGAAGAGCGTCCACGGCCGAGCCGCGAGGTCGCGGATTGGGCCGGCGGCGCCAGTGATCCAGGTTGGGTGGGTTTCTCGCATTGGGAACCGACAGTAGGGGAGTAAAACAATTCCGTGTTTTCATCCCAACTATAGGTCACGAATTTGCGAATGGGGAAAATTTGTCAAAAAATGTTGCCAATACTTTACACATCGTTTGAGCGGGCCATGGCGAGTATGCCGGGGTTTACAATTCTGACGTCGAGCCGCGATTCCTCACCGATTCACAGCGACAACTGGCGCCGATTCTTGAATCGTCAAGCCAAGCGCGAGCCGAACATTCGAGCATTTGTAGAGGTAGAGTTCGCCGACCTTTGTCTCAAATAATCCATCAAAGCAATGGGTCGCAACGATGTAATCAAGCCCCGGCTCGCGACAGAGCCGGGCCAGGCTGTCGCGGTCAGCCCATACTTTGTCGAATTCGACCTGGAACATGCGGCTGATCGCTACTTTGTCCTCCTCCAGGATTTTGAACGGACTGTTGCGAATGTGCTCCACCGCGAAGGGAGCGACGAGTTTGGAGCGCCGCCGGCCTTCCATCGCCATCTCGCGGCGGAACATATAACCGCCGGCCTGCCACCATTCGAAGTAGCACTTCGACCGCAGTTCCAGCCAGACGTAATCGAGATTCGGGATGTCGCAGTACACCGTCGGCAGCGGATCGCCGACCTTGCGCGATTCGTGGATGATCGCTCGGAGGCGGTGCAGGTCTCCCCGATAACGCGTGCAATGCTCGGTGTACAAGTCAGTCCGCGGAATGACGAAAAAGACCGACTGAAACGCCACGATGCACAAACCCGCTAATGCGATTCGCCCGGGTCGAATCTGAATTCGGGCATAGTAACGCGTGACGATCACGGCGCCAGCAATTAACGGAACGATCGGGCCGACGCGCATGAGGAACACCGCGACGACGCTCTGCAATTCGGAATGCTGGCGAATCAGCATCTCCACGCCGCCAGCCAACAACAAAAGCTTGTAGCCCGACCACATCACGCCTCCCGCGATCAGGCTCAGCTGGATCGAGTGAATCAGCCAATTTCGATCGCGCGGGCTGGCATCCAGGCCGCGCAATGAAAGAACGAAAAATGGAAACGCAAACAGCGGAAACATCAGTTCCACGTTCAGCATGTCGATTCGGCACACATAGCCCAGGAGCACGCACCCGATCGCACGGAGAATCACCGATCGGCTATGGGAATACTCCACGATGAGCGCGAAGGCGAACGCATAGTGAAGCACCGCCAATATCCACAATGCTCGATACGGCTGGCCCTGCAATGGCAGTGCGTAAGGCAGCTGTTCCGCGACGACCGCCCCGACGGCGCCGACGACGGTTACGCACGAAAGCACCACCAGAAATCTAGCACGAGCCGCGTCGGTTCGCCAGGCTTTGGCGATCATTAGGACTGCCAGGGCGAGTTGAATGGCAAGATAAAACCAGTCACCTGTTGTCCATTGCGATGGAAAATTGAATCCGCTGGCATGCTGGATTGCATCGCGCCAGACGTCGTCCATCTCGCCGAAACAGCGCTTGCCGATCGGCTCGATGAAAATCGGAATCGCCGCCAAAGTGCCGGCGCCGATCGAAGCACTGACGAACGCCCAACCGCCCGCATAGGTCCAGATCTGATAGCCGAACCAGATCAACAGTCCCGCGAAGGCCATTAACGGATGCACACTCGCCGCCAGCAATACCATTGCCAGGGAGACCACGGGCCGACCTCGAAGCATGAAATCGAGGCCGAGCAGCACGACTCCGCACGCCAGCGTTCGCGGCGTGAGGAACCCCTCCTGCACATTCAGCACCGAATGCCCGCCGTAGCGAATCAACACCGCCATGCAGTAACAAAGTGCGAGCACCCCGGCGACGCGATTTGGAATAAGCGTCTGCACCAGGCGGATCATACCCAGGATGAGTATGGTCTTGCTGAAAATGAAGATCAGAAAGAAGGCCGTCTCGAGCCCCACCCATTTGACGAGCGGGGCCGCCATGCGTGAGAAGAGCGAGTAGTTGTCTTGCGATCCATAACGGAAAAACAGATCGTCGGAATAGGATCCCTGCTCCACCTGATTCAGAACCTGTCCGCTGTACAAGCGAGCATCGTGCCATATGCCGTCATACGGCTTGTTGATCGAATGAATCGCGGCCAGCAGAACGAAAAGCGCCCACGGATTCTCCGCGAGCCTTGCAAAGGCGCGGTACGCTGTGACGATCCACTTGGAAGGATAGTTTATTTGCATCGTTGCACGGGTCGGGGAAGGAGGTAAGGGGATACCCGCGCAAGCATAGGTCACAATTGGCTAGACGACAAATAAAACCGCGTTGATGGGATCCGTCCTCGGTAGGTCCCGCGAGGCGAGCGGGACCGGGACGAAATGTGTCAATGGGTGATTACGCCGTCTCGAAATCCCGGCTTTCGGAGCGGAACAGGAGATACTTGCGGCTCATGAAATTCCAGGTAAACGCCAGGCCAATCGCGCCGAGTTTCGCCAACTCGACGGGAGCACCGCCTATGTCGTGCACGATCCACATCACGAGCCAGGTAATCGCCAAGCCCACCAGCGACAGCACCGTAAATGCCGCGAAGCCGACAGCGTCGGCCTTGAGCGATGTCGAGAATACCCAGATCGAGCACAGAACATACTGCAATACGCCGCCTGCCAGGTAGCCGATGATCGCCCCGGCAATCGCGTACATTCCGAGACCGCGGACGCATATTTCCAGGATCGCAAAATCGAGCGCCAATGCAAAGATTGACGCGAGCAAAGCACGCGGAACTTGCAAGAAAACCGATTCCACGGGCGACACGACCAGCTGCGTCAATGCACGTATCATGAACAGACTCCAAACCGGTGGCAATTCAAATGAATCAAGCGATCATCGTAGCCATCACGCTCCGCCTGATGGATTTCTTTTACTACACAACCATCACGCGGAGCGTGATGGCTACGGTAGTCGCCGAATGGCGATAGGCGTCGGACACGCAAATATAGGTCATGATTTTCTGAAATGCTAATTTTGACGTCCCCGACAAAACGAACGAATGCAAATCAAGCAATCCAAGCGGCTGAGATGGCGTGGGATGCGATGTGCCGCTTGGGCGAAAGAGGGGCAGCGGTAAACCAAGGTCCACATCGCGGATAGCAAATGCAGTATCCGCGTAGGCCCCATTCGAGCCAATGCGCCGGCCACCCGCCCTCGCAACTTGCCCGACGCCGCCGCACGCAGCAGGCTTCGCACATAAGTCGCGTTGGCCAAACATGGCATCGCCGAGAACGATCCGCCCCTTGACTGGCAAGATGCCGTGCAATTCGAGAGCCGCTTTGTGTTCGTTGGTTTTGGCGTCGACGCGAATCTGCGCGAGTACGGCTTGCTGTTCATGAGCGTGGGCGGAGACGACATGCTGGCCGGATGCACCACCGTCATGACTGCCGCGAAGGTTCTTGCCGTCGAGAGAGACGAGCTGCTTTTCAGTGTTTTGGGGCATGCGTGAAGCGATCCACTTCGAAAGAGCTGCCTCGAAGGCAACTACATCGATCGCCCGGTAAAGATCGGAAAGGCACGAAGGAGCGGGCGTTTTCACGCGGCGAAATCCCAAGAGATGCGCTAGAGCGATGCCATGGACCCGGCCGAATTGCGAAATGGCCGTTGGCCCCTTGCACCCGTGAAGCATGGTTAACACGGTAAGCGCCAGAATAGCCGAAAGCGAGTGAATTCGTCCATGTCGGCCGCGAGGGTCAGGCACATAGCCCAGTACTTCAAGAAACGAAAGCGGAGCCATCGTGGCAATCTCCAAATCCATTTCAGGCGACTCCGCCTTTTGCCGAGTCGCTCGCTCTCCGCCAACATCAAATAGCGAACCGCCCTGCGCCCAGGCCGACCTCGTCTTTAACTTCGCCGAGACCGGCTACGATGTCGCCGGCATCCGCATCACCGTCGCCACCGAGACCGGCGCGGCAGGCATCGAAGCTGTCCGCCTTCTCACCGGCGGTAGCGCGTCGAGCCGGTTCACGATTTTTCGCCTCTTGCCACTTTTCCGCTTCCCTATTTCTTCACGGCGCGGTAAGTTATCATTCTCACCTACCCAAGCGCGGCAAAACGCGCTGTCACTCAAGGAGTGTTTGTAATGGTTCGCATTCTCGCTGCTTCCGCCATCTGTACTCTCGCGTTGTCGCTCGCCATCGCGCAGGACGCCACGAAGACGCCGAAGGTCGAAATCGGGCAGAAGGCCCCCGCGTTCACGTTCAAGGATCAATCGGGAAAAACCATCAACCTGGCCGACCTGTGTGCCAAGGGCCCGGTGCTCGTCCGTCTGACGTGCGGTTGCTCCGGATGCGATAAGGAATTGGCCTACTTCCAGGAAATCGATGCGGCCTACAAGAAATATGGCGTCACCAGCGTTGCCATCTTCAAGGAGCCCGATGGCAAAGTCGCGAAGTACGCTCAGGAGAAGAAAATCAACATGCTCTACGGCGTGGATAGCAAGGGCGCAGCCTGGAATGTCTTCCAGACCAAGACGATGCCGACGAACTTCCTGATCGGCAAAGGCGGCGAGATCGTTGCCATCTACCGCGGTTGCGATCCGAGCGGTTTGCTGGCCAGCAAGGTCTCGGAGAAAATCGCCAAGACCGTTGACACGACGGCCGTCGATGTCAAGGGCAAGGTCCAGCAGAGCAAGAAGAAGTAAGCGCGATTGACTCGTTTTTTCGGGGGGCGTGCGCGATAGGGCGTGCGCCTCCATTTCCACACTTCGCGATTTTTTCGTTAGTAATCCCGACGTAATTAGTTTATCTTAATAGAGATAAAGTTCGGTCCGTCGAAAACGGGAGTGCGTGCCATGGCTCGTATTCGTTGGTTCGCGGTGGCGGTGGTTCTCTGTCTTGCATCGTACGCGCAGGCACAAACGCAGATGGAGCTTGACGAAAAGACGCTCCAACGGCTCAATTACCCGACCGAAACGAAAAAGCTCATCGAATTCTTCGAAAAACAGCTGCTCAAGGACGGCGACGACAAACTCCTCGAAGCGTCCGTCCGCCGGCTCGACAGCGGCGTCTTTGCTGTCCGCGACAAGGCGGCCAAGGATCTCGAATTTCGCGGCTTGCTCGCCATACCGTTCTTGCGGGCGGGCGCAGTGGACGCGTCGCTCGAAACCGTTCGTCGGGTGGAACAGATCATCGCAAAGATCGAGGAGAAGGCGAAGCCCGACGCCATCGCGACCGCCGCGCGCGTTCTCGCCGGGCGAGGCGAACTCAAAGCGGCCGAGGTGTTGCTGAATTTCGCTCCCGCGATCACCGATCCGTATGCCGAGGAAGAAATCCTGACGAGCATCGGCCGGCTTACGATTCGTGGGGACAAAGTCGAACCGATGATTCTCGAAGCTCTGAAGGGCAAGCAGGCGTTTCGCCGATCGACCGCCGCCTACCTACTCGCACGCCGAGGGAATGCCGACTACCGCGATATTCTTCGAGATCTGCTAGGCGACGCCAATCCGCGCGTGCGGCAAAAGGTCGTGGACGGCCTCTATGGTCAATCGGTCGAGTCGGCGTCGAAAGAACTGCGTTCCAGTGATGAAACCCTTTTGCGGGCGTCCAAGGTCGAACTCACCGACAAGGCATTGCTCGACTATTTTCGCTCGCGCACTCCGGACGAGGCTAGCCTCAAACGCGCTCGCGCGCTGGCGTCGGACTTGGGGCATGGACTCTTCACCCGGCGAATCAAAGCCAATGCCGAGATCCGCAACCTGGGCATCTCCGCGATGGCGTTCCTTCGCCAGGGCGAGCTGGACCTGAACCTGGAAGCGACACGACGCTTCGACGACAGCCTGGCCGACCTGCGAGGCAAGACGAACCCGCAGCTGCCCATCGCCGCGGCGAGGATGTTGATTCGTCAGCTTGAGGGAAAAGAAACATCGTCCAGCGAAAGCATTCGCGCTTTGCTGGCGTTCATCCCATTCGCTGACGACGAGATGGTCGAAACCGAAGTGCTCGCAAGCTTGACGAGGCTGAGCCTACGTGAACCAGCCGTGGACGCCGAGTTAGTCAAGGCGCTCGACGACGCCCAACCCGCTCGCCGCGCTGCCGCGGCTTACGTGTTGGGCCACGTCGGTGGGAAGAAGCACGTGGCCAAGGTGGCGAGCCTGTTGAACGACGTCAGCCCGGTGGTTCGCATGCGAGCGACGGAAGGCATGATCGCCGCACGCGACAAGGCCGCTCTTGGAGTGTTGCCGAACCTTTTGACCAGCGTGCCCGACGTTTATCTGCCGCAGGTCGAAGACACGCTTGCGAAACTCGCCAACGATAAATCGCCGACGGAGCCCATCGTAGCCAATTCGAATGATTCGCGCATCAAAGCTGCCAAGGCCTGGGCAAACTGGATCAACGCCAACCAGGCCAAGCTCGATCTCGCCAATCTCAACAATCGCGAGAACTTCATGGGCCTCGTGACCGTGTGCGAATACGACTCGCGCATCGGCAACATCCAGGGCCAAGTTTGGGAAGGCCCGCGCAGCGGCGACGCCAAACGCTGGAGCTTCGCCGGCGTCGTCGGCGCCATGGATGCTCGCACTCTCCCCAATGGCCGCGTGCTCGTCGCGGAAAACAGCGGCAATCGCGTCACCGAACGCGATTCCACCGGCAAGGTTCTCTGGGAGTTCCGCACGCCCGTCAACCCGATCTGCTGCCAGCGTCTCGCCAACGGCAACACGTTCATCGCGTCCTACAACATAATCCTTGAAGTTCGGCCCGATGGCACGGAAGTCTATCGCCACATGCCCGGCCCGCAGTACCATTTCTTCAGCTGCAACGTGGCACGCAACGGAAACATCGTCGCCATCACCGCTCAAGGCCAAGTCATCGAGCTGGACGCCAAGACCCGCAACATCGTCAACACCATCAACGCCAACACCCAGGGCAACTGGTGCAGTGTCGAAATGCTGCCGAACGGCAACTACCTCGTTGCGTCGATGTTCAATGGCGGAACCGTTCGCGAAATCGACCGCAAGACCGGCGCCGAGGTCTGGGGCAAGGCATTCAATAGCGCCTTCCGCGCTACCAGTTTGCCGAACGGCAATATTCTCGTCTGCGGCATGAACACCAGGCAAGTCGCCGAGATGGATCGCGGGGGCAACATCCGCTGGACCGTCAACACCCAGGGTCGCCCCTGGGCGGTGCATTACCGGTAATAATTGGCGTTTTCTCCCCTCTCCTACCGGGAGAGAGGGAGAGTGCAGATTTGCCTTCTCGTGCGGTTCACTCCCGTATGCCATTCGAACCGTGTTCGCCCTTCTCGCGTTTCAGCCGTTCGAGTTCCATGCGCAGCCTTGCGTTCTCTTCTTCCAGGGTTTCGACTTCCTTCGCATCGACGGGCGGGCTGGCATATTCCGTGATATTGTCTTCCGTGAAATAGACACCGGTCATCATGCTCGTTTTCGCATAGGCCTGGTGCTTGTTGCCGTCGCGGTCGATGTAGTGGATTTCGTAGATGCGGTCGCTTTTCTCGCCGAACCATCCTGGGCCAAACGGTGCCCAGTCGATCGACGTGACCGTCCCGCCGCGCTGCTCGACATATTCGCGCAGGCGATCGTGATCCATATTGCCGGCGAACACGCGAAAGAGAATCGCGATGCCGATGCCTATGGGAATCAGCAGGAAGAAAACGGCGCCGCCATCCATCGTATCGCCTCCGGTTACATTCTCGCCTTGTCCAGACGGAAATACCATCGCACAGTCAATAATACGCACGCCGCGATGCCAAACCACCTGCTAAATCCGCTTGCGAAAACGACGGTGGCGTTGAACGCGATAAAGCCGAGAAAACCTTGTACCGCCCACGTAATCCAGCGCGGCCGCGTTGCGTGAGATTCGGGACCAATCCAACTCCAGGTGACGTCGCCGACCCAGACGGCGGTGAATGCGTAGTTGACGAATAACCCGCCGCCCCAATGCCACCCGACGACAGCTTCGGTTTGCTGGGCGGCAAAGGCAAATGCCTCTTCATGGCTCCAATGGTGAAAATACTCAAACGCCGCCGCGACGTGCAGCAGATAAAGCAAGAAGGCGACGGTCCACGCCAGTCGCCGCCAACCGGTGGACGCCAGGCCGGCGACGTAAAACAGCATTGCTCCGCGTACCGTCCAGCGGGTGAGAAAGTCGCCGAGGTTCATGGTGTTTTTATAGCCATCCATCCTTCTCGCACTGTTAAATGATACGCTCCGACTTCAGAGTATCCGACCTGGTCAATCTCTCCAAAAGGCAGATGTTCCGAGCGATTTACTTTCGATGGGTCCAACTCGATGGCCGGAGACTATACGACGAAGTAGCATTACCAGAATGTTATTTTTCCCCGCCTCAGCGAAACGATTCGAAATTGAATGTACGGGTAGGCTACAAAAAATCTCAGGAGGTTACTTGATGAATAGCGCTACACCAGATGGCGAGAGTAAATCCAGCGAAATCTGCGATGAAGCCGATGTCTATGCACTTCAACAACTCCTGAAAGGAGCCAAAACAAAACAAATTAGAGAGAGTCTGATTGACGCTGGTTACAGTCCGAAGCAGATCGAGCGGATCATTCAATACGCCACAACATATCGCAAGCAACATGAGAATGACGTTCCGCCACCAAAGACAGAAGGCGGTGGTCAATTGCAGGGCCTACGCATTAAAGTTTGCCTGAATTCGCGTCGATCAGCAGGATTTCTTC
>CAZAFH010000168.1:8802-13124 GCA_964484265.1 uncultured Singulisphaera sp. | reverse complement strand
GTCTCCGCGTTCCGGCCCATTTTCTCAGCGGCTTGCACCTAAGAACGGAAGAGCCCTAAAAACTCGGCGTTCACGTCGAGCACCTCCGGAAAGCCGCGGCGATAACGCCAGCCGCGCAGGCCGCCTTCTCGCGCGAGATGCGCGGCAAGCGGCGTGTCAATCCATTGGCGATAGAGTTGCCCGTTCCAGAAGCGGTGATGTTTCCAATAAAGTGCCGTCGCGCGGTCGGTGAGTTGGAAACGCTCAGCCGCCTGAAGTTTTTCGCGAACGAGCGCGATTTGAATCCGGATGAATTCTGCCCTCGATTCACCCTGTTCGTCAAGCCAATCGGCATAGACAAGCCGAGCCATGTCATCGCTCGGGTTGGCAATGATCATGCGCAGAAATGCATCTTCGCTAGCTCAATCATATGGATTAGCGGGCATTAGCGGGTCTCGGAATGGGCGACGACGCTGTCGTGCTTTCGAATCAATCGGCAAGTCAAGCACGCGATTATTCAGCATTCGCCGCAGCGGAGTATTTCGCGTGGGGTTTACGGTGCACGATCGCTTTCTCCTGCGATTGCAGGCTGACGACCTCGGCGAGTGCGCTGGTCACGCCCTCGGCGTTGTCGTGGATCTCGATGCTCCAGGTCGTTTCCCAGTGCGACGCGGCAGCAAGCGTGACCACTCGGCCTTGCTGGCGCTCGAACGTTTTGAAGTTCGGAAAATTCGTCGCCGGCTCGATGCCCGTCACATACCCGTCTTCCACCGCGCCGGTGTTTTTCCACACGGTAAAGCAAGGCAACTCCTGGCGATTGAACCGAACCACCACGCCGCGATCGGAAGTATGATTGTACAGCATCGCCAGCGTTCGGCCGGCGGCGTCGCCCAATAGATCGTAGCAGTAAACCTGCTCGGCAAAACCGGCCTGCGGACCGCTGTAATTCTCCAGTGTGTCAATCCCTTCAGCCGCCCGTGCGTTGATCGGCGAGACTTCGCGAATCGGGGCCACGATTCTGCTGCCCGCGCCAAGCAGCGGTTGACCCAGATTGCAATGATAAAGCAGTTGCATCTCCGCCGATTCCGCGCCCCGATTCTCGACCTGATCGTGAATCACGACACGATTGGAGCCCGGCACGGTCGTATAGGTCGTCGTCAACACCAGGTGTGGATAAAACAGCCCGCCTTCTTCCACCTGACCCGTGACGCTTAATTCGTAAGGCGGATCAAGCCCGACGCGAACTTCGACGTAGTACGCCGGCTGATTGGCGATTCGCCCATGCAGCGAAAGCAAATCGCGGCGCGTTCGGCCCTGGCGGTCGGTGTGCACATCCTCGCCGGGCGGACCATTCGACGCCAGGCCGCATCGGCACAGCCATTCGTCAAATCCGGTCAGCCAGCCGATGCCGCCGCGATCGGAGGTGTTGACGTTGCGCGGATGCACCGGGCCATGCACGGGCGCTTTCCATCCTAAGTAAATATCCTTGTATTGGCCGCGCCACAGGCTCATGCCGCGGGTGGGGAGGATGGAGTAGGAGAAGACGCCGTTGTCGATCTCGATGAGGTCGATGCCGTCGCGCAGGCCGCCGCGCAGCGTGCGTTTGTGGAGCGACCAGTGGTGCGGCGTGCCGAGCGCGAGACGATCGCTGCCGGTGGAGAAGTTTTCGATCCAGAAATCGTTGACGACGTCGGTGAGCGTCCAGGTGCGATAGCGTTTCATGCAACACCCGCGAGAGAAGGCGAAACCAGCAACCCTTGGCTGCTTCCAATAGGATCAACGTAGCGAAAAACAGGTTCACAGGCGAAACCTAGCATCGTACGTCCTCGCTATCCCAATTCCTGTTTGCCGTGTATAATTCCAGGAACATTCCCTCCTGCTGGATCTTTTCACCTATGCGACGCTTCATCCTTGGATTGTCTACCTTCGCTCTCGTTATTCTCATCGCCATCGGCGTTCGGCGAACCGACGCGCAACCCGTCTTGCCGGCCAAGGCGAACGAGCCGATCGAGAAGGTGGTCGTGCCGTTTTTGAACAAACATTGCGTGCAGTGCCACGGCCCGAAAAAGAAGAGCGCCGGCCTCACGCTGCATGGCTACACCGACGCGAAGTCGATTCTGAAGGACCGAAAGCGCTGGCATGAAGTGATGCGCATGGTGCACTCGGGCGAGATGCCGCCGGAGAAGCAACCGCGCCCCGACCTGAAAGATTCGGAGGCGTTTCTCAAGGCGATTAGCGGCCTCTTCGCGCTGGCCGACGCGTCGGGGCCGCGCGATCCCGGGCGAGTCACGATGCGCCGGCTCAATCGCGCGGAATATAACAACACGATCCGCGATCTCGTCGGCGTCGATTTCAAGCCAGCCGATGACTTTCCCGCGGACGACGTTGGCCACGGCTTCGACAATATCGGCGACGTGCTGAGCGTTTCGCCGGTGCTGATGGAGCGCTATCTCGCCGCAGCCGAAACGATCACCCAGCAGGCGATCCTTGTCGGCGCGCCGCCGAAACCGCCGACGCGCACGGTCATCTCTCGCTTCACCGAGCCTGCCGTGCCGAACCCGGACAAGGTAGGCCGATTCCGCGCCATCACGCAGACCAAGATTCCGCTGCACACCCAGCAAAATCTCACCCAGGAGGGCGAATTCAAAGCACGCATCCGCGGCTACGGTGTGCAAGTCGGCAATGAACCGGTCAAGATCGCTTTGACCATCAACGGCAAGCAGATTCAGGTCTTCGACGTCAAAGCAAAGGACCCGAAGGCGCCTCAGTCCTTCGAAGTCAAACTCGAACTCGCCAAAGGGCCACAGCGCATGGGAGCCGTGCTGCTCAATGAAGGAAAGGATCCCGCGACCAAAAAAGACCGTGCATTCATGCTCGAAATGTTTCAGCTCGAAGGCCCGCTCGACACGAGACCCATTCCGCACAAAAAGATCATGGCGCACAAAGAAGGCGCATCCAGGCCAGAAGCGACGCGCGAGATCCTGGAACGCTTCGCGGCCAAGGCCTATCGCCGTCCCGTGACCAAGGCCGAGGTCGATCGGCTCGCCAAACTCGTTGAGAAAGCGGAGAAGGCCGGCGAACCCTGGGAAGCAGGCATTCGGCTCGCGCTACAAGGCGTGCTTTGCTCGCCGAAATTCTTGTTCCGCGTCGAACTCGATCATCGGCCCGATAGCAAAGACCCACATCCGATCGACGAATACCAACTGGCATCGCGCCTGTCGTATTTTCTCTGGAGCACGATGCCCGACGACGAGCTTTTCGCCCTGGCTGCCAAGAACCAGTTGCATGCAAACCTCGAATCGCAGGTGAAACGAATGCTCGCCGACCCGCGCTCATATGCGATGGTCGAGAACTTCGCCGGGCAATGGCTGCAATTGCGTTTGCTCAAATCGCATGCGCCCGATGCAAAGCTGTTTCCGGAGTTCGACGAGCAACTCCGCAGCGCGATGATCAAGGAGACGGAACTCTTCTTCAACGCCATCATGAAGGAAGACAGAAACATTCTGGACCTTATCGATAGCAACTTCAGCTTCATGAACGAACGGCTCGCCCGCCATTATGGCATCGCCGACACGAACGGCAATCGGCTCTATCAAAAACCGATAACCAAGGCGGGCACACCTCTAGTTCGTAAGTTCGGCGGCGGCAAGCCCAACAACGAGTTTCTCCGCGTCACCTTCGTCGACGATCAGCGCGGCGGCATCCTCACGCACGCCAGCATACTCACGCTCACCTCGAACCCGACGCGCACTTCCCCCGTAAAGCGAGGCAAGTGGGTGCTCGAACAGATCCTCGGCACGCCGCCTCCGCCCCCGCCGCCGAATGTTCCTGAACTGGAGGAGAAGGGCGTTCTTAAAGGAACTCTGCGCGAACGGATGGAGCAGCACCGCAAGAACCCGGCATGCACGAATTGCCACAATCGGCTCGATCCGCCGGGCTTCGCCTTCGAGAATTACAACGCGATCGGCAAGTACCGCTGGAAGGACGGCGACCTGCCGATCGATCCCTCCGGCGAACTTCCTGGCGGGTTGAAGTTCAAGGGGCCGAAGGAACTGAAACAGATTCTGGTGCAGAAGAACGATCTTTTCAGCCGAAATCTGACCGAGAAGATGATGACCTACGGCATCGGCCGCGGACTGGAATACTACGACAAATCCTCCGTTGACCGGATCGTAAACGTGCTTGCCAAAAACGATTTCCGCTTCTCGACTCTGGTGATCGAAATCGTCAAAAGCGACCCATTCCGCATGCGTCGCGGCAAGGACCAGAAAGAGAACTAGGATGATCGATGCCCGACGACTTCGATAGCCCGTGGAAGGAGGCGTTGGACAAGTATCTGCCCG
>CAZAFH010000168.1:0-8702 GCA_964484265.1 uncultured Singulisphaera sp. | reverse complement strand
CGACGACGTGGACCTGCTTCGCGGTCTCGTCGAATTCGCCAAGGAAGCCGAGTCTTCGGAACAGCTTCGGGCCGAACTCAAGCGGGCGTCGAAGTTGAAGCGATGATGTGGGACTCGTCATGCCCGACGACTTCGATAGCCCGTGGAAGGAGGCGTTGGACAAGTATCTGCCCGATTTTTTCGGGCTTTGCTTGCCGGAGCTTGCCACGCAGATCGATTGGAAGTTCGGATACGAGACGCTGGACGGAGAATTGCGCAAGCTTCTGCCTCGTTCGGCGACAGGCAAGCAGAACGTGGATCGGTTGTACAAGGTGAGGCTCAAGACGGGCAGCGACCTGGCGCTGTTGATACACATCGAAGTGCAAGCGCAGAAAGACCAGGAGTTCGGCGAACGAATGCTAAAATATCGGTGTGCTTTGCACCTGAAATTTCAGCAAAAGACGATGAGCGTGGCAGTGCTGGCGGACGAGGCGCACAATTGGCGTCCACGAGAGCACGAAGCGTCGGCGTTGGGATACGGCCTGAAGCTGACGATGGCGACCGTGAAGTTGAAGGATTACGCGGACCGCATCGAAGAGTTGGAGCGGAGCGTCAATCCCTTTGCCTCGGTGATTTTGGCGCACCTGAAGGCCCAGGCGACGAAGCAGGATCCGGAAAGCCGAGCGAGCTGGAAGTTGCGATTCATCAGGAATCTGTACGAGAGAAAATTCAGCAAGGAGCGCGTCCGCGAGTTGTTCCGGTTGATCGATTGGCTGATGCAATTGCCCGAAGACTGGGACAAGGTCGTGGAGTCAGCGATTGACAAGTTCGAAAAGGAGAAACAGATGCCATACGTGACCGGAATCGAAAGGCGAGCAATCGCACGAGGAGAAGCAATCGGCGAAGCACGTGGCGAACTGGTAGGGAGTTTTCTGACATTGATGGAAATACGCTTCGGCGGCGTGAGTCGCCAGGACGCTGCTGCAATTCGCAAGATCGACGACGTGGACCTGCTTCGCGGTCTCGTCGAATTCGCCAAGGAAGCCGAGTCTGCGGAGCAGGTTCGGGCCGAGTTGAAGCGTGTGTCAAAAGCCAAACGGTAGTGCACTTTTTTGCTGGAGTGCGGCAGGCACGCGTTTTTTTGCCAATGGCAAAGTTTGGTCTTTCGACTGGACGAAAATCGTGGTATCCTATGTAATGAGTTGAGATTCCCGCCGAAGTTCTTTTTCCGCTGAATCACACCGAAATTCTTCGCGTTCGACGAGGAAAGGACAAAGAAAATGACGAAGCTGCTATCGCGTCGCACCGTACTCAAGGGGCTTGGCGCAACCATCGCGCTGCCCTGGCTAGAAGCCATGGGGCCGCTGGCTGCCTGGGGCAGTCAGGCGCCAGCCGCGAACCGTGTGCCAACGCGCGTCGCTTTCCTCTACGTTCCCAACGGCAAGAACATGGCCGATTGGACGCCAACCGCCGAAGGCACGAATTTCACGTTGCCGCGCATCCTGGAACCGCTGGCCGAGGTACGTGAATACGTAAACGTTCTGACCGGCTTGACCGCCGACAAGGCTCGCCCGAACGGCGACGGCGCCGGCGATCACGCTCGCGCCATGGCCGCCTTCCTTACCGGCGCTCAGCCGCGAAAAACCGATGGCACCGATATTCGTTGTGGCACGTCCGTCGATCAGGTTGCCGCTAGCCGGCTTGGCAGCGAAACCCGGTTGCAATCGCTTGAAATCGGCGCCGATCCAAGCGCCATGGCTGGGAACTGCGACTCGGGCTACAGCTGCGTTTACTCGTCCACGATCTCCTGGCGTTCGGCCACGACGCCCGTGCCGAAACTCAACAACCCGCGGCTGATCTTCGAGCGTTTGTTTACCACGGGTAACGACGCCGACCGTGCACGGCGCGAGCGCAATCGCCGCAGCGTACTCGATTTCGTCCGCGAAGACGCCAATTCGCTCGTGCCTAGCCTCGGCGCAAGCGACCGCCGACGCATGGACGAATACCTGACGGCCATCCGTGATATCGAAGAACGAATCGAACGGGCCGCCCGACTGCCCGAACCACCCCGCCCGACGATCGCCCAGCCCACCGGAATCCCGGGCAGCTATCAAGACCATCTTCGGCTTCTCGCCGACCTGCTCGTTCTCGCTTTCCAGGCCGACATCACGCGCGTCAGCACGTTCGTCTTCGCCAACGAGGGTAGCAATCGTCCCTATTCCTTCATCGGTGTTCCCGAAGGCCATCACGACCTTTCGCATCATGGCAACGACCGCACGAAGATGTCGAAAATCGCCAACATCAACCGCTTCCACATCACCCAGCTCGCCTACATGCTGGGCCGCATGAAAAACATCCGCGAAGGCGAAGGCACGTTGCTCGACAATTGCATGATCGCTTACGGTTCGGGCAATAGCGACGGCAATCGCCATAATCACGATGATCTGCCTATACTCCAGATTGGCCGCGGTTCGGGCACGATCCGCACGGGCCGGCATCTGCGCTATGGAAACAACACGCCGCTCAACAACCTTTGGCTGTCGATGCTAGACCGCGTCAATAGCGCCGTCGATCGTCTCGGCGATAGCACCGGACGATTGGCGAATCTGGTGTAGTAGCAGTTCAACGCCCAAGGGTGAGCGCAGCGAACCCTTGGGATTCATCGCTTTTTCCAATTTCATGAGCCGCTTCCATGCTCACGATACCAGGTCCAGGCAAAGGTCTGACTCGCCGCAGCTGGCTCAAGATCGGCGCGCTTGGCATGGGCGGACTCGCGCTTCCCGATCTCCTTCGCGCTCAAGCGCCATCGCCGCGATCCGACTCCGGTCGCCTCAAAGGCGTCATCATGGTCTTGCTGCCCGGCGGGCCATCACACATCGATTCGTTCGACCTCAAACCCGATGCCCCTGCCGAGATTCGCGGCGAATTCCGACCCATTGCCACGAATGTTCCGGGAATCCAGATCGGTGAAACGTTCCCGCGGTTGGCCCGCTCGGCCGACAAGCTAGCCATCATCCGTTCGTTGGTTGGATTTCGCGACGATCACAACACGCACTGGTGCACGACCGGCTGGGAATCGCATCCGCCAATGGATTCCTCGCCGATCGTTCCTGGCTTTCCGCAAGGCGATTGGCCGTCGTTTGGCTCGGTGCTTTCGCGAGCACTGGGCACACGGGTCACCGGCGTTCCGGTGAGCGTCGATCTCACGCCTATCGACGCCGACGCGCGATTCATCATGCGGACGGCCCCAGGGCAAGCCGGTTATCTCGGCGTCGCGCATGCTGGATTTGTCGCTCAAGCCGTCGATCGGCGCAACATCACTCTAGGCGGCATCACTCTCGACCGCCTGCGCGATCGGCAGGCGATGCTGGCGAGCTTCGACAACTATCGCCGCGAGGCCGACGCCGGCAACGTCGTCACCGGCGTCGATTCGTATCAGCAGCAAGCCATCGAGATGCTGACGTCGGCCCGCCTGGCCAACGCTCTCGACATCACCCGCGAGACGGAGCAGACGCGCTCACGCTATGGCCTTGATCGCGCCTACCCGAACGAACGCGAGGGCAAAACTTACCTCGATCAATTCCTGCTCGCTCGCCGGGTGATCGAAGCCGGCGCTCGCTGCGTTACCTTGGCGTTCACGCAATGGCCGTTCGGGCGCGTGCTTCGAGGCGACTACAACTACGACTGGCATCGCGAACTATTCCCGGCGGCGCGCGGCACCTTTCCGCTGCTCGACCTCGGGCTGTCTGCATTGATTCAGGATTTGCAAGAACGCAATCTGTTCGACGACGTCGCCGTCGTCGTCTGGGGTGAATTCGGCCGCACGCCGCGAATCAACGCCAACGCCGGGCGAGACCATTGGCCTCGGGTGTGCAGCGCGCTAGTCGCAGGCGGCGGACTGCGCATGGGCCAGGCGATCGGCGAGACCAACCGCTGGGCGGAAGAACCGCGCGGCCGCCCCGTCCATTTCCGCGAAGTCTTCGCGACGCTCTACCATCGCCTGGGCATCGATGTGGCGACGACGCAATACATCGACCTCGCCGGCCGCCCGCAGTTCCTCGTCGGCGAGCATCGGCCGATGATCGAGCTAATAGGGTGACCTGTTCGCGGCGACTCTTTCGCTAATCCACGCGCGGTCGGACTCATTCATCTCTGGCAGTGGGGCGGGTTGCGCGTAGTCGATTTCTTCTTCATACCGCCCTTGTTCGAGCGTTCTTTCCAGGCAATCTTGCAATTCGATTCGCACGTTTGCAATTCCCGGATCGAGCGGAATCGGAATCGTCGGCAGAGTGTCGCGAATCGTCAACGGCCAATAACCCGCATCGGGGAAATCAACCGCTCGGCTCACCAGAATACTGTAATCGCACAATGCCGCCGGGCCTGCGATGGGCGGGCGCTGACCGCCGCGAAGCAGGTCGATTTCGACCAGGTTCGTTCCACTTTTCAGATACTCCTGTCGCTTCGCCAGATACGCATCATGATCGACACCTCGCGATTTATTCGCGGGGCTTAACATCTCAATCACCGTTACGACTCGGCGATTCCGTGAGTCAATGATTCGGACGACCGGTTGCCCCTTGGCATCGATAATCGGTAAAGCCACCGTACTCGGCGCCTCCAGCAAGCCGACATTGCTGGACGCTGAAACTCGCTCAGGGATTTCACTTACGAAGATATCAGGCCGGCCAAGCAGACGATCCTCACTGTCGTCGTCCACCCAGACATAGCGATCCCAGCGAGCGACATAGCCCGGCGGCAGAACGCGATTCAGCCGGGCACGCAGTTCCATCAAGAAAGTGCCATGAAAATCGGGCCAGATATCAGGAGCTTCCAGATAGGGATTCATCCCTGGGAATGTCGGTGTCATGCCGTGCTCCTTGAATGGGTTCAGCGACATTCTAAATTGTATCAGAGTCCCGTCGATCTGCCTGGGACGGTTATCGCGGCAGTTCCAGCCCGAACAGGCGTGCCGCGTTGCCGCCGAGGATGAGGGCCTGGTCGCCTTCGCTCAGGTGGGAGAAGTGGGCACGGATGGCTTCGCGCTGAGCGCGGTAGGCTTCGCCGCTCGGCGTGTCGTTGAACCCGCCGCCGTAGATCAATCGTCTCGGCGTGAATTGCTGCACCATCGCCTTCAGCAGAGGCGTTACGTCGCGCTCGGGATATTTCTTGCGGTCAGGCAGCGACGAGATCTTCATCACCGTATTGGGATAACGCGACCAAGCCATGATCTTTGCATGCAACTCCAGCTTGTTGGAGTACGGCAAGCCGAGATGATCGATTATCACCGTCGTTTTGGAGAATTCGCGGATCAACGGCTCGAATCCGTCGGCGAATCGCGGCTCGCAGTTGAGTTGCACCGCGAGGCCGAGCTCTCCCGCAGCCTGCCAAAGCTTTCGAAGCTCCGGTTTGCCAAAAGGCGGCAGACGCTTTTGTGCGTAGGCGTGAATGCGCAGGGCCACGATCTGTTTCGGATTTCGCGTGACCAATTCGCGAATGCGTTCGACGGCGTCGGCCTTCTCAGCAAAGAACAAACAGGTTCCCTTGAGCTTGCCTTTGCCGGCCTTGAGGCAATGTTCGAGGTAGCGGTGGTCGTCTTGATACGGTTCCGGGTGAACGACGATGGCGAAATCGACGCCGGCGGTTTTCATCCGTTCGAGCAGCATTTCAGGAGTGGCAGGTTCCTCGGGTCGATACGGGGCCAGCGCGTGGTAGGGAAATAGCGTATTCGCTTTACCCGCGAAACAGTGCGTGTGCGTATCGACGATCGGCGTGCGCTTCGTCTGGGCGGCGATCGGCGCGTGAGAGCAAAGGCTGGAGGCGAATAGGGTGACGGCAAAGAGCCAACGGTGGGACCCCTGCATGTTGGCAACCTCCGGAGACGCATTGGCCTACCGTTCGGGACGGTACAGCGAACCGACGATTTCCTGCCAGCTCGGCACGTTCCAGTTGGTGAAATCGGTGTCGTCCACGAAGCCGTCGGGGACGTTCGCACGTTCCGGCGTTTCAAGCCCCTCGGCTTCGTCATCGATTTCGTCGCCGAAGTCGGCGCGCGTCGCCGTGGCGGGGGCGCTGGTGGCAGCAGGTTCGCCGTCGCGTCGCCGACGTCCGCGTCGGCGTCGTCGGCCGCGTTCGCCGTCTTTGCCGGCATCGTCGCCGCGTTCGGCGTCGCCGGCGGGTGCAGGTTCAGGCCGATCGTTCGGTGCTTGTCCGCTGCTTTCACTCGCAGCTCCGTTCGCGGAAGGGGCAGCCGCTTGGCCTTCGCCTTCGGGTCGATCGCCGCCTCGGCGACGCCCGCGTCGGCGTCGGCGTCGGCGTTTGCGCTGTCCTTCGCCTTCGCCGGCAGCCGCAGCGGGTTGGTCGGCCGCTTCGTCTGCAGCGACTTCTTCACCTTCGGCGTCATCCGCGTCGTCAACTTCTACGAATTCGTCGGCGTCTGAACTAGGGGATTCGACGACGACCTCTTCGACCTCAACAAAATCCTCCACCTCGGACGCCGATTCTGGCGTCGCCGCTTGTACGGGTGCAACGATCGGCTCTGCTGGCGGAGCCTGCACGACGGGCGGCAGCGACTCCACGACCGAGGGCGGCGGCTCCGCAGCGACGGCGGGCGGCGGCACGACCGTCTTCACCGGCTCAGGCGCCAATCCCAGCAGGGCATCCAGCTCGCGCCAGCGGGCCTCCAGTTCGTCTTTTTCATTCATCGCTGCATCTCTGAATTAATGCCTAAAGCCCAGGAACAGCCGTTCCCGGGCTTTTGAATTCTCGCCGTGATCGGTTTCCGGTCAGGCTATTCTATGAACGTGTGCCGAACCGTCTCGCCGGCCACGAACGTGAACGCTTTCTGCCGCGTGCGATCCGTGCCCGAGGCGTCCTTGAACTCGACGCGAATCGTTGCCGTGTATTCGCGGTCTTCACCCATCGGCGGCGTGACAAACACTCGGCTCAGCCCCGTCTGCTTCGTGGCCACGCCGTCGAAATACACAACCGCATTCTCGTACGGCACGGTGATCTCGAAGCGAACACGCCGAATGTCGGTCAACCGCTCTTCGCGGGTTTTCTCGAAAGGCACGGCCGGATAAAGCGCGTTGCGCTTGCGTGGCGTGTAGTCCAGCGGATCGGAGACCTGGCCGCGCGCTTCAGAGAAGAACGAATCCTGCCGTTGACCTGGGTTGAATTGCCCGGCATTGGAGTACATGTTGTAATTGTAATAATGCCACGGGTTCGTCGCCAAATGCGGCGGCAGCACGCCGTAACCCGGCAGCGGCAGAATGTAGTGCGGCGTCGAGTAATAAGGCGGGAACATGTACGAATGGAACACAGGTCCCGTATTCACGATCGCGGGATCGTATGTGTAACTGCCTTGTGAATAGGTTCGGCGAGGCAATACCTGGCCCAACCCAATGGTGCTCATAACTGCCAATGCCAGCATGGCGCAGAAAACTCGTCGAAAAGTCATGGCTTTGACCTGCTTGAGGGGTTTGACTGACCCACCCGCTGGAAAGGAAGGACCGTCTACAAGGTAATATAGAATATTCCGCCGTTATATGCAAAGTTTTCCCTCGGCCTACTTCTGTCTCTGGCCAAGCACGACATTGATTTGCAGCGTCTGCTGGCCGCGCTGGATGTGGACGGAGACCGTATTCCCCGGACGGCGTGATCTGAGGAAATCGCCAAGTTCCTCGGAGTTGGCCGGAGCGGACGTGTCGAGCTTGAGGATAATGTCGTTGGCACGCAGTCCTGCGAGGTCGGCGGGAGAGCCAGGCGTGACGGCTTCGATCTTCAGGCGGCTTTTCTCGCCGATGGCGCGGACGCCGAGATACGCGGGAGCGGGCTTGAAGAAATCGAGAAACGGAAACGGATTGCCCCACACATCACCCCGCGCCAGCCGCGGCCAGGTGTCGGTGAAGGTGTCGATGGGAACATGGACATTCGAGCTGACCTTGCCGCCGATTCGGCTATGGATGCCGATGACCCGGCCATGCATGTCGAAGAGCGGCCCGCCGGAATCGCCGCCGACGAGAGCGCAATCCGTGACAATGGTGCTCTCCGTGACCGACTGAATGCGTCCGAGCCGAACGACCGGCGGCCGACCCGGCTTGAGTCCGCCCGGATGCCCGAGGGCGAGACACCACTGGCCTCGCTTCAGGTCAGAGGATTTCGCGACCTTTGCAAAGGCGAAATCGGCCTTCTCGGTGATCTTGGCCATCCCGCTGTCGATGCCGTTATTGACGCCGAGCGTTCGGCCTTTGAGTTTCGACCCGTCGAAAAGAATGATGGAGACATCGCGATTGGCTTCCGCAGTGACGTGCCCAGCCGTGAGCACCGTGCCCTCGCGATCGACGATGACGCCGCTCCCCTGCGCATTGCCAAGCCGAAGACAGACCGTCGCGGGCAGAACCCGGGCGACAAGCTTCTGCACATGCGTCTCGATATCTTGCAAATCCTTGATCGACTCCGGCACTGGCTTCGCAAACACCGCCGGCAGGGAACCCTGTGCGACCGCGCGCGAAAGGTTTGCCGAGTGGAGCACGCCAAACGAAAGTACAAGGGCCAGAAAATAACGCATTCGAAAAACCCTCGACAGGAGGTCCAACGAGCCGAGTCGAAGCCAAAGTTATTGTGCCAATCGAGATTCGCGGATTCAAGGCATTCGCCACCGCTTGGTCACGAGGGCGCTTGGCCATTTGCTGTTGGCCAAGCGCTTTTGCACTTTTTCGGCCTTT
>CAZAFH010000167.1:0-13141 GCA_964484265.1 uncultured Singulisphaera sp. | reverse complement strand
CACGAAATTATGCGGATTTTTGCGTAGAATGGCCAGAGGGCGCTAAACAGGTGCGTTTTTCATCCATCCTCCTTACTTCCTGAGTATTTCTCTCTCTGTGCTCTCGGTGTTCTCTGTGGTGAGAAATCCGCGACTAGAACCGCGCACGCTGCACGCGGTCGTTGTGGCTGTCGAGCACGTGGACTCGGCCTCGGCTGTCGACAGCGAGAGCCCACGGGCTGGAGAGTTGCCCCGGTCCACGGCCTGGCCCGCCCCAGATGCCGAGCGGTTCGCCCGTGAGCGAAAACTTCTGCACGCGATGGTTGCCAAACTCGACGACGTAAATCACCTCGCTGCCATCGGGCGGGCAGGCGACGTCGTTCGGGTAGGACAGCTCCCCCGGTCCCGTCCCGGCGGAACCGAACGCGCGGACAAAGGCGCCGTCGGTCGTGAACACCTGGATGCGATGATTGCAGCGGTCGGCAACATAGAGGTTGCCGTCCGGTCCGAGCGTCATGGCGCGGATGCGTGCGAATTGGCCAGGATTCGAGCCGGGTTCGCCCCAGCATTTGATGAATTTCCCGTCGGGATCGAATTTGCTGATGCGTTCGATATCGCCGAACTCGGAGATGTAGAAATTGCCTGCCTTGTCGCGGAGCGCGTCGCTGACATAGCTCAGCTGGCCCGGTTTCGTGCCAAGCTCCCCGCCAATGGTGCGTAGGAGTTTGCCTTCGGGCGAATAGATGCGGACGCAGTTATAGTGCGAATCGCTGACGACGACGTTGCCGTCGTAATCGACGCTGAGTCCGCTCGATCGGCCATTGCGATAGTCGGGCGTGGTCCAGGAAGCGTTGAGAAAGGCGCCGTCGCGGTCGAAGGCTTGAATCCGCGCGGTCCAATCGACGATATACATGCGGTCGCCCGGCCCGATGGCGATGGCGCGGGGTTTGACGAGTTCGCCGCCGTTCACACCGCGTTTGCCCCAGACCAATTCCGGCGTCGCCCCGCCGCCACAGCCAGCAAGGAGCGTGAGCGTTGCCGCGAAGAACAGGGATTGGATTCGTGAAGGCATCATGGCGATCCTCGGCAAATGACCAAGGATTATCGTACCATCCCCGCGCACGTAACGCCAGGGGGTACGTTTGACATGATCATTCCATGCCAGAAAACCGCCGACAACACCAAAGGTGTTGCGTACCAAAGCCCAGGGTTGGCGAAGCCTACCCTGGGACAAACGGAACGGTTTCGTTGGAACGCCGAAGGTGTTCCGTCAGCGTGATTGCGACGGAATGCCTACAGCGTTCCACGTGCCGACGGTTAGCGAGCAGCCCAGTTTACAAACACCTGGCCCTCAACCACGCGCACCGGCAACCTTGGCATATGGTCCCCCATCGGGGGCAAACCCGGTTCGAGGAGTTCGCCGCCATCAAGATCAAATCGGACTTCCCAGCAGGATGATTGGAAAGACCTCGATCGCTTGTCATAGATGACGCTGACTCGCATTTCCTCGTGGTGGTAAGGTTCCAAGACGAGCGCACGATCCGCATCAGACGTTCGCCGGACAAATACCGATCCCACAACCTTGTCGGGGCGTCTGATCCAAGCATCCCGGTCCGGGGCCAACACAAACATCCGCCTGGGCTGGCCGTCTTCGGGAAGATCCGCCAAGTTCGCAACGAAAAACCAGGCGGAGTCCGGCGCGAGCCGCAAGGGCGAAGTTACAAACGCAATCGCTGGCAGACCGAGCAATGCAAGAATCGCAAATACAAGAAGTGTGGTTGTCCGGTGCATTTTTGTCCTGCTGAACATGATCGTCTTCACCAGCCCGGAGCGCCAGCGACGGGATAGCTGTTGTCTTGCGGTCCACGTCATCCCGTCGCTGGCGCCGGGCTGGAGCGTGGAACTCACTTTGGACTTTAATATGTAGAATAATACCACATCCATCATTGCCGGCTTCACGGGACACACGCATGAACGAATTCGAAACCCAGGTGCGCGATTTTCGCGCGGAATACGATCGCGTTCTTCGAGAGATCAACAAGGTCATCGTCGGTCATGCCGACATCGTACATGGCGTACTGACCTGTCTCTTTGCGGGCGGGCATGCCTTGCTCGAAGGCGTGCCGGGATTGGGCAAGACGCTTCTGGTGCGCACACTGAGCGAAGTGCTCGACCTCCATTTTAGCCGGGTGCAGTTCACGCCGGACTTGATGCCGTCGGACATCATCGGCACGAACATCATCAACGAAACGCCCGACGGGCAGCGCGTGTTCACGTTTCAGAAAGGGCCGTTGTTCGCGCAGATCGTGCTTGCGGATGAGATCAACCGCGCGACGCCGAAAACGCAATCCGCGCTTTTGGAAGCCATGCAGGAACATTCGGTTACCGTTGGCGGCACGATCCATCGGCTTGAAGAACCGTTCTTCGTGATGGCGACGCAAAACCCGATCGAGCAGGAAGGAACCTATCCGCTGCCCGAGGCACAGCTGGACCGTTTCTTCTTCAAGCTCGTCGTTCAGTATTCCACGCGCGAGGAGCTTTCCACCATCATCGACCGCACCACGCGAGGCGAATGGGCCAAGCCGCAAAAGGTCATGGATGGTGAAACGATTCGCAAGTGGCAGGGGATCGTGAAGAAAATCTTCGTCGCTCCGCAGGTCCAGGACTATGCCGTTCGCCTGATCCTGGCGACTCATCCGCAGGGGCCATTCGCGTGCAGCGTGACGAATCGCTTCCTGCGGTTCGGTTCCAGCCCGCGCGGCGCTCAGGCGGTCGTGCTGGCAGCGAAAATACGCGCCATGCTCGAAGGGCGATTCAATGTCAGCTTCGAGGACGTGCGAAAAGTCTACCTGCCCGCGATGCGGCACCGCGTGCTGCTCAACTTTGAAGCCCAGGCGGAAAACATCGCACCGGATGCCGTGCTGACGGAGATCCTCGGCGAAGTGAAGGAAAAAGCCGCCGACGCCGCGTGACGATTGCCTCCTTACTTAATCACCGGAAACAGCGGCGGCACCTTTCCACGCGCGTCTAGCTGTGCGATAACGCGCATGTCGTCCACGGCATTTCCTCCCCTCGCCCCGGGTACTCCGGGGGAGAGGGGTCGGGAGTGAGGGGGACTGTATGCCACGCGGAAACGTCATTTCATTGAGACGTTCGAACCGATCTACACTTTCGCCGCCCGCCGAGTGCATTCCTGAAAAATAGACTGTTTCACAGCTACCAGGTCATCATAGATGTCCGTGTTCCAAAAACGTAAAACCAGCCAGCCCTCAGATTCAATCACCAGCGTTCGTTCGCCATCTTCCTGTTTCCGATTAAGGTGCGACTCACCATCGATTTCCACCACAATCTTGCACTCTACGCATGCGAAATCGACAAAGAATGAACCAACCGGATGTTGTCGTCGAAATTTGAATCCACTCAACGCTCGATTGCGGATAGCGTGCCATAGAACAGTCTCGGCTGGAACATCCTGTTGGCGTAATGTCCGCGAACGTTCGACTTGTTTCGGCTTTCTGGGCATTAGAACCTCACGCCTCGCATCCGCACCTCGTTGATGCTGAGTCTCGCCAAAACGTTACATCCAACCGAGTGATACTGTCCCCCTCACCCCCGACCCCTCTCCCCCGGAGTACCGGGGGCGAGGGGAGGAAATCGTTGCCCGCTACCCGCCTTCGCCGGAGAGGAATTCACCTGATCACCGGAAACAGCGGCGGCACCTTGCCTCGCGCGTCAAGCTGGGCGGTGACGCGCATATCTTCCGTTTGTGCCGGGCGATTGGCGACATCGGCGTAGCTCACCTTTTCCCACGGCTGGGTGAAGTTGAAACTGCGGTAGATCGTCTCGCTGGATCGCACCAACACCGGCTTCAACAGGATCGCCGCCGCCCGGAGCGGTTCGATCAGGTTGAACAATACCGCCTTGGTTGCATCCTTGTCGGTCTTGACGAGCTTCCACGGTTCGTTCTTCTCGGCGTACTGGTTCGCGGGAACAAGAATCTGTTGCACGACCGTATCAAGAGCGACGTTATACTCGCAGGCTTCCATGTATTTCTGGACCTGCCGAACGATTCCGGCGAGATCGGGAGCGATGGGCGCTGGCGTCTGCCCAGCGGTTCCCGGCAAGACGCTGCTGAAGTTGTTGATGATCAGCGTTGTCACCCGGCTCAGGAGATTGCCGAGTTTGTTGCCAAGCTCACTGTTGTAAGCGGTGGCAAAGCGTTCCCAGCTGAATTCGCCATCGCCGGGGAACGGACATTCGCGCATGAAGTAATAGCGAAAGGCGTCGCTTGAGAATTTCGTCACGATCTCCATCGGCTCAATGACGTTGCCCAGCGATTTGCTGATCTTCTCTGCCGCAGCCTTTTCGTCCTTCTTGATGTACACGAACCCATGCCCGAACACCGAGCGCGGCGGTTCGATCCCCGCAGCGAGGCACATTGCCGGCCAGAGGGCACAGTGGAAGCGCGTGATGTCCTTGCCGATGACGTGGATGTCTGCGGGCCACCATTTGTTAAAGCGCTCATCGTCGGCGCCGTAGCCGATGGCGGTGATGTAGTTCAATAGGGCGTCGAACCAGACGTAGATGGTAAATGTCGGATCGAACGGGACCTTGATGCCCCACGATTCGCCTGCTCGCGTGATATTCACGTCCAGCAACTCGGTTTCGACGAGCCTGACGATTTCATTTCGCCGTGACACGGGTTGAATGAAGTCTGGCCGTTCCGCATAAAGCTTTAATAGAGGTTCGCGAAAAGCCGACAGGCGGAACTTGTAGCAGGTCTCCTTGCGGACAATCGGCGGCACCTTGTGGTCCGGGCATACGCCGCCGGCTTCTTTGATATCGGTTTCCGTTTTGAATGACTCGCAGCCTTCGCAGTAGAAGCCTTCGTAGTCGTCCTTGTATATATGCCCGTTATCGAACACCTTCTGGATGAACTTCTGGCAGCCCGCATGGTGGCGTGGCTCGCTCGTCTGGATGAAGTCGTCGAAGCTGATGTCGAGGGCACGCCAGACTTCCTTGAACTGGTTGGCCATGTCGTTGCAGTATTCCTGCGTGTCGCGCTTCAACTCGGCGGCGCGGCGGCTGACCTTGACGGTGTTCTCGTCGTTGCCCATGAGGAAGTGGACGTCATACCCCTCCATGCGGCGATAGCGTGCCTGCACGTCGGCGCCGATCTTCTCGAACGCCGTGCCGATGTGAGGCCGACTGTTGGGATAGTCGATCGCGGTGGTAATGAAGAACTTCTTGTTCATGGGGTATCCCAAGCCCAGGGGTGAGCGCAGCGAACCCCTGGGATAGCTCTGTTCCATCCCAGGGGTTCGCTGCGCTCACCCCTGGGCTTGCTGTGTCTTTCCTAGAGGGACGGCAGAGATTGGCCAAGGGTTCGCCCGGGTACTTTTCGGAATGATTTCTTGTGCTCCGGCATGAAATAAATGCTATGGTGAAATGTCGCCCTCCTGTGCGCAAGGTCGGCGTGCAATCAATCTCGCGTTTCGATTACCGAGAATTCCGATGATCGCCAAGAATATGCTTTATCCCTGCGTCGAGGAAATCTCGGGTAACGCGCCGCCGTTCGAAGTGATCCAACAGCTTACGAATGTGTTAGAACTCAAGGGCGTCGTTCGCATGCCCGCGCTGGTCGATGCCGACACGCTCGCCGGCATGCAGATTGAATTCGCCAATCGCCTTTCACGCATGCGCTGGAACAACATCGACGGCTACGAACGCACCGAGAAGTATCGCAAGTACGTCCAAGACGTGCTGACGCTGCACCAGGGCTTCGTCGATGTCGCCCTGCACCCGCTCGTCAAAGGCGTGCTCGAGAAGTACCTCGGACCTCGCTACGTCCTTTGCGAGGCGAAGGGCTGGGAATCGCTGCCGACGAACTACGACTTCCACGGCTGGCATGGCGACATGTGGTTCGACAGGTCAAAAGTGACCGACACGATCCCGCGCGAGATCAAGCTTTGCTTTTACCTCACCGACGTAACGAGCGGAGCGTTCCAGTACATCACGGGAACGCATGGCAAGATTTGGCCGCACAACCTGTCTCGTGAGGAGGTCGCGCAGCTGCCGATGGAATGCAAGGAAGAATTTCTCGCGCCGGCGGGCACGGTGATTCTCTTCGATACGACGGGAATTCATCGCCAGGCGATTCCGGTGCTCGAGCCTCGGCAGGCATTTTTCTTCAACTACCACGATCCGAGTTATCCCATCATGCCCGAGGAAGCGGAATATTATCGCTACCACCCGCTCCTCCTCAATGCGGCTTTCCTGGGCGGATTGTCTGCCGAGGATTATCGTATTCTCGGCTTTGGCGACAAGACGAATTATCAAGCGGGAAAGCTGCGGCCTAGCCCCTATCCGAGGCTGCAATCGGTCCTGCAAGGCATCTACACGTCCTGTTTGCATGTTGACCTTTTTCGAGAACGCGTGATCGCGCGACTTCGCCGAATGTTCGGCACAAGATAATCCGCATTCGGAGATTCATCCTCATCTCGAGGATTGCGCACGCGCGGCGAAGGGCGAGATCGCGCCGATTTCCGGCGGTTCTCGCCGAGCACAATAAGAACAATTACTTATAATAAGTAATTTTACCTACATAGCAAAAAGAAGAATTTTGAAGAAAACGCGCAAAATACAGCAGATCGGTCTTGTAAATTGTCAACATGCGTGTACTATTTGATACTTAACAAGGCAGCGTGCCTGGCGTAGATGGAGCGTTGGGCGCGACTGAGACATCCGGGTCCATTTGAGGGTCGCCGGTTTATTATGTTCGATAAAGAAGAGCGGTCGAGGATCGATACCCACCATCCCGCACATCGCCATGACGCGAGCGGGTATGATGACGACGAACCTCCCTCCAAACCAAGGCGCCATCCGCTCTGGCGCAAAGTCCCCAAGAAACAGTGGGACGACTGGCGTTGGCAGTCGCAAAACGCCATCCGATCCGTTCGGCAGCTGCGGGAACTGTTGCCGTTCGAACCCGAGGAGTTGGAAGCCATCGGGGCGCTGGAAGCCGAGTACAAACTCGCGATTCCACCGTACTACTTCTCCCTTATCGACGTGGACAACCCGAATGATCCGATTCGGCTGCAGTCCGTCACCTCTCCGCTCGAAGCGAAATCCACCTTCGAACTCGAAGATCCCCTCGAAGAAGACAAGGATTCTCCCGTTCCGGGCATCACGCACCGCTACCCTGATCGCTGCCTGATGGTCACCACGCACGTTTGCACCATGTATTGCCGATTTTGCACCCGCAAACGCGCAACCATGGTCCGCGGCGGTTGGGACGCCATCAGCCGCGATGACGAACGCATGATCGAGTACGTCCGCGACCATCCCCAGATTCGCGACGTCATCGTCTCTGGCGGCGATCCGCTCACGCTGCCCTATGGCAAACTCAAGTACTTCCTGCACAGCCTGCGCGACATCCCGCATGTGGACGTCATCCGCATCGGCACGCGCGTGCCCACCACGCTGCCGCAGAAGCTTTACGACCCCGAACTTCTCGACATCCTCGAGAGCGCGGAAAAGGTGTGGATCCAGACGCACTTCAACCATCCGCGCGAAATCACGCCCGAAGTCGCGAAAGTTTGCAAAAGTCTGATTCGCGCCGGCATGCCGCTCAACAACCATACGGTGCTGATGAAAGGCATCAACGACGATCTGGAGACGATGCGCAAGCTCATGCGTGCCTTGCTCAAAGTCAAGATCCGTCCCTACTATCTTTTCCACTGCGACCCCGTCATCGGGGCCGGGCATTTCCGGACTTCGATCTGGAAGGGCCTGGAAATCATGGAAGGCCTTCGCGGCCACATGTCGGGATTGGCGATTCCGACCTACTGCGTGGACGCACCGCACGGCGGCGGAAAGATCCCTCTACTGCCAAACTACCTCGTGTCGGCATCGGACGACTGCGTCGTCTTGCGCAACTACGAGGGCATGCTGGTTCGCTATCAGGCCGAAGACAAAGAGCCCACGACCAAGCAAACGGCCAACCGCGGTGTCAGCCAGCTGATTCAGGGGACCACCACGGCACTCGTACCACCCAACAGCGAACGCATGGCGCGTCGCCGCCAGTACATTCAAGACAAGGCGGCGGCGAAAGAAGCTGCGTGCTGCTCGGGCGACGACGAATCGCCGCACTCCGACGAACGCGAACTGCTCGCGCTGCCGATGGTATCCGCCAAGTAATTTGCGTTCATGCAGCGCATTTTTGAAGCTCGTCGCGCTCTGGCGCGGCGGGCTTTTTTTGTTTCCGCAACTGCCACATTTTACCAGCCCGGAGCGCAAGCGACGGGATACCTGGTCACCCTGCTGTTGTACAATGCCATTGGTAGGAACTAGTTATCCCGTCGCTTGCGCTCCGGGCTAGTTGACCGGCATCATCTCACTCGCCCAGTTTCAGCTTCAACCTCAGCTTCTCCTTGCCGCGCAGCACGTTGAGAGTTAGCTCTTCGCCGACGCGATGGTAGAGGCGGATGTGCGTCTCGAACTGACGGGCCGTCATTTTGAGTGACTGATCGTTGAGGCCGATGATGATGTCGTTGGCCCGCAGACCGGCGTGGCGGCCGGCGGGCGTCAGGAAGTTCATGTGGCGATAGGCGAGTTGCGCGGGCAGCAGGCCAAGCGACTTTCTCGTCTCGCCGTCGAGGTCGTCGCCGATAATGCTGGGATTGGGCGGCAGGGATTTCAGCGACCAGCGCCAGGAGACGTCCGTCTTCCGCCAACCCGCGGGCAATGCGATCGTGTTGCTGTGATCGCCTTTGCCGTCGTTCCAGGCAAGCTCGAGCTTGCCTGATTTCGGCGCCTGGTGGAGGGCATGCTGAAGGTCCATCACGGACGCAATCGGCCTGGAATTGACGCGAACCACGACGCTTTTCGCGCTGACACCCGCTTTCGCCGCCACGGATCCCGGCTGCACGCGCAGGACCCGATTGCCTTGCTCGGGATCCAGAGTCAGGCCGATATTTTCCGGCTGCGGATAAACCCACACGTTATCGAGCGTCCATTCGTTTCGTCCGCGTAAGTAATCGCGGCGAAATTCATTGACGTGATGGCAATGGATACATGCATTGGCAGGTAGCTTGTCGGCCGCGGGAAAGTCCTCGGCGTAGGTCGGCATTTTTTTCGGCGGCGGTTTGCGGTCGGCTGTTTGGAAGCGTTTCAGATTCTCCACCAGAGCGTGCTTCAACCCGGCAAGCGTGTGGTATTTCGCCGGCGTGTCGGCGTCGCGGCCGCCGAATCGCCCGAGCGTTCGGCCTTCGGGCGTGAGAAAGAGTGCGTTCCAGGTCAAGTCGAAGTCGGCATCGATGAGCGCAAGATCCACGCCGCGCATATTGCCAATGCGCAATAGCACGTATTCGCGCGCAGCTGCGCGGATATCAGGATGGAGACGAACAACCTGCTCGTCGAAGCCTTTCTCGTCGCGTCAGTGCTTGCACACGAGCACGGCGAAGATCGGCTTGCCGTCGCGCTGGGCGATTCGCTGCGCTCGCGCCCAATCGGTCTGCCAGGTCAGCATTTCGTCGGGTATCGACAGCGCAAACGAACCAATCGCCAACAACGCGAGCGCGGCCAGCACGCACGCTGATTTCATGCTTGGTCCAGAATGAAGTCTGATGGATCTATCAACTACGTAATTGTAACAGAACGATGGCGAACGAACGGAAAATGACGACGGCGGAACTCAGAACGTGCGGTTGTTGACAAGGTTCTGGATCGTGCGGTCGAGCGATTGAAGCGAGGCGGGATCGGGGACGCCGACGTGATGCCAGACGACATCGCCGTTCTGGTTGAGCAAAATCAGTGTGGGAACGCCCGTGATCTGGAAATGGCTGCCGGCGGTGAAATTGTTGGTCCGCCCCATGAGCTGGCGGTAGGTCAACCGCATGGACGAGCAGAATTTGTTGACGCTGTCGGCTTCGCGCCGCTCGTCCGCCCCGGGTTCGAGAGCGATGCCGATCACGTCGAGTCCGCGCGAGGAATATTGCTGGTGAATGCGTTCGAGCGTCGGCATGACTTGCCGGCAGGGGAAGCAATGCGTGCCCCAAAAATCGAGAAGCACGATCTTGCCTCGGGCGTCCTTGCGATATTCCCACACCTGGCCTCGGCTATCCTTGAGGGCGAGGTTCTCCAGGCGCTTGCCGACGAAGGCACAGGAGGGGACGCGTGCCGGCCCCGTGTCGAATTTCGCGCCGCCTGGTCCGATCGGCGGTGTAGAGGGAAACGATTCCGGCGGCAGATTCGGCCGAGGTTGCTTGTTGGGGATGTTCAACAATGGCGGACGATCCATCGGTGTTTCGACGATACCTGGAATGTAGTTGGCGTCCGGCGCCGGGACTGTGAGCGTCGCGGGGAGATTCGGCGGATCGTTCGCATTGGCTGTGCCTCCGACGCCGAGCAGCGGGTCATTTCCTTGATTCTTTTTCCGCGCGGGCTGCCACTTCGTGCCCTTGGGCGGCGTCTGGTTGTTCGCGAAGCCGTTGGCCGGCGTTTGATATGCGGGCGTGCCTGGGATAGCTGGCGTGTCGATGCCGGCGAATTCTTCGCGAACGCGAATAGAGACGCTGTTGTTCGGGGCGCTGGTGAGCACGGTTCCGGCGAGCAACTTGTCGCCGTTCTTGGTGCGTGCGATCAAACGATAATGCGCGCCAGGCTTCACGCCCTGAATGATGAAGTTGCCATGCAAATCCGCGGCAATGTCGATCGGCGCCCCGCCGGCGGGTTCGTCGAGGCGCACCCAGCGAATATACGCGTTGCCCACGGGGCGATTGTGGACGTCGGTGACGGTTCCCGCAAGAATCGTCGGTGTGTTGAAGTTACCCGTCATCGGCGTGGTCGGCGGTGTCGTCGGCGGCGTAGGCGCCTGGCTCGGCGCGGGCGGCAGAGTGGGCGGCACGGGTATCGGGCCGTTCAGCGGGTCCGGAAACCGCGCCGGCGCCGTAGCGCCGCCGCCGCCGCCCGGCGGAGCTGGATTGTTCGTGTTCTTTTTGAACAGCGAACAACCCGTGCTCGTCGAAAAGAGCACCACTATCAAAATCATGCAGGAAATGACCCGCATGGGAGTTGCCTCGGTTTCATTTCGTCCAGCGGCCTGCCTCGGCGAGCGGCCAAACGAGAATTCAGTCAATGAATACGCACAACCACCCAACACCTACAGCGCGGCGTATCAACATTTGCATCGGGCCGCACAACCAATTTCTTGAGAAAATCCGTTTCCCAGCGAACCTTCATAGACTACAACCAAAAAAGAAGGTGCGCAAAAAGCCGAGCGGAGTTAAACTGGGACAACTTCGCACCGTTTGGCTGCCTAAGAATAGCTTTTCCCCTTCGGCATTTGAGGTCAAGGAATTCAATGGCAACTGCGAAAGATTGGATCACAATCCAAGGTGCGCGTACGCATAACCTGCGTAGCTTGACATTGCAAATCCCGCGTAACCGTTTGACCGTCATCACCGGACCGAGCGGTTCGGGCAAGAGCTCGCTCGCCTTCGACACGATCCATGCCGAAGGCAGACGACGCTTTCTCGAAACCCTTCGCGGCGACAAGCGCTCACTCTTCCGCCAGTTGCAAAGACCCGACGTGGACGCCATCGACGGCCTGCCCCCCGTCGTATGCGTCTCCCAGAACACCGTCGCGGCTCGGCCCCGGAGCACCCTGGCGACCGTCACGGAAATCCACGATCACCTTCGTTTGCTGTACGCCCGTTTCGCGACAGCTTTCTGCCCCGATTGCAACATCCCGATCCACAAGCAAACGCTCGGCGAGATCGTGAATGCCACGCTCTCGCAGGACGGGCGAAAGATCATGATCCTGGCGCCGCTTGTCGTTGATGAGATTGGCGATCACAAGGCGCACTTCCAGCGCATCCGTCAGGCCGGTTTTCTGCGTGCCCGAGTCGACGGAGTGCTGACCGAGATTCGCGATAACCCGCCGCTTGATGCGAAGCAGAAGCACACGATCGAGTTGATCGTCGATCGATTGCTGGTGAAGCCGAACATCGCCGAGCGCTTGCGCGAGTCGATTGCGGTGGCCGTCGAGCATTCGGGCGGGCGCGTCATCGTTACCGATATCGACACCGGCGACTGGCGCGACGACGTCTACTGCACGAAGTACGACTGCCCGCGCTGTCGTCGGACGATGCCGGTGCTGGAGCCGAGCGACTTCAATTTCAACCAGCCGCGCGGCGCCTGCCGGACGTGCACCGGCTTGGGGCAAGTTTGGCGGTTTGATCCGAAGCTGCTCATTCCCGATTCGACTTCGACCTTGCAGCGCGTCATCGAGCGTCTGCAGGAGCTGGCGCCGGACGGACTTGCCGTGGACGTGAAACTATTCCAGCCAGTGCTGACGGCATTCCCCACATTGAAGGCCAAGACGCCGTTCACCGATTGGCCTGCCGAAGCGTATGAAGCACTGATGCACGGCACGGACGAGGCTTATCCCGGTCTGCATACCATGCTGCACGAATGGAGCAGCCTCGCGCTCAGCGAGGACGACGCCGACGGTCTGATGGCGCTCTACGGCTTCGTCACCTGCCCCGACTGCCGCGGCGCGCGTGCGAATGCCAACGTCCGCTCGGTGCGATTTCGCGACAAGGCTCTGCACGAGGTGACGGCAATGAATGTGGACGCCGCCGCCGCGTGGTTTGCGCGTCTCGACGAACCACCAAGTGAGTCGGCTCCGGCGCGAGCGTGCGCCGTACTGCTTGCGGAAATCCGTCAACGCCTGGCGTTCCTCCGCGATGTCGGCCTCGGCTACCTGACGCTTGACCGTCCAGCGCCGACGCTTTCGGGCGGCGAAGCCCAGCGAGCGAGATTGGCGACGCATCTCGGCGGCGGACTCGTCGGCGTCTGCTACATCCTTGACGAACCGACGATGGGCTTGCATCCCTGCGATACGGAAAGGCTGCTCGCCGCACTTCGGGGCTTGCAGGCGCGAGGCAATACCGTCATCGTCGTCGAGCATGACGCGGCCATCATCCGCGCCGCGGATTATCTGATCGACATCGGCCCCGGCGCAGGCAAAGCCGGCGGGCAATTGATGGCGTGTCATTTCCTCTCCGCGCTCTCCGGAAGTGATGCCTCGTATTCTCTCCCCTCTCCCTCCGGAAGTGATGCCTCGCATTCTCTCCCCTCTCCCTCCGGGAGAGGGGTC
>CAZAFH010000166.1:0-13386 GCA_964484265.1 uncultured Singulisphaera sp. | reverse complement strand
CATATCCCAGGGATTCGCTGCGCTCATCCCTGGGCTTGGAAATTCCTCCCATGAACACATTCCGCAAACATCGCTGGTGGGTTGGCGTCATCGTCCTGGCCGCGGCGCTGGGCTGGCCGGTCGAAGCACAAAATGCTCAGGAATCGCCCTGGCTGCTCGGCAAAGCGGCACATGTGCCTTCCGAGTACACCAACCAGGAATCGTGCTACTTCTCCATTATCGAAGGCCTTAACGGCAAGCTCTACATCGGCACCGCCAAGTATGGCGTCAATGCCTACCTCGTCGAATTCGATCCGATCAGCAGCGCCATGCAGATGGTCGTCGATGTTCACCGCGTCATCATGACGATGGTCCGCGGGTTCGCTGCCCAGGCCAAAATCCACACGCGCAACAACGTCGGCCAACTGACGGGCAAAATCTACTTCGGGTCCAAGCAAGGCTATCCGGAGAAGGGCGAGAAGCTCACCGATTATCCCGGCGGCTATGTCATGACCTACGACCCGAAGACCGGCAAAACCGAGAACCTCGGCCTGCCGCAAAAGCACTTCGGCATCATCAGCGTCACTCCCGACGAAGAACGCGGCCTGTGCTACATCTCCACCTGCGACGATGGCCGACCGCTCGAAAACTCGCACTTCATGGTCCTTGATCTCAAGACCAAGAAATATCGCGACCTGGGCAATAGCCAGCATTCCTACGCGTTTATCGTCGTCGATCATCAGGGCCGGGCGTATCACCCATTCCGCGGCGGCAAGGTCGCACGCTTCGATCCGAAGGCCGACAAACTCGACATGATGGAAGTCACCGTCGATGGCCAAACCTGCCCAAAAGAGTTGGCCCGCGATGGCGCCATCCTCAACTGGGATGCGTCGCCCGATGGCAGAACGCTTTGGTGCGTTGAAATGTCCACCAACCAACTTTACTCGTTCGATCTCACCGCGAAGGCGGATCGAATTCCGGGCAAGTCGCATGGCAAGCTTCTGGCGAACGCCAAACGAACCGATTGCCGGGCGCTGTGCGTCGATAAAAAGGGTAAAGTTTGGATGGGATTGACTGAGCAAGGTAGGCCTGGCGGCGCGCAGACGCATCTCGTCAGCTACACGCCCGGAGCGAAGTCGCCGAGGGATCATGGCCGGGTCGGCATCGCGAATCCCGACTACATAAAACTGACCGACGAAAAGGGTAAACAGAAGCCCTGGCATCACACGCTGCGCAAAGAAAAAGACGGCACGCTGACACCCTGGCAGCCGCTCGGGATCGCCGCCTCGGCCGATGGGCATGTCAACCTGATCACGCTGGCCCCGCTGACGGTGACGCGTTTTTCGCCGGACCAGCTCAAATAAAATTTGCACTTACTCTGACCAAACGGATTCGCCGCCATCCCCACGCGGCGAATCGCATCGGCCTCCATTTATTTGGAGGCCGCATTTTTTTCGGCACGCGGGCGAAAAAAAAGCTACGCTCGTTCATGAGGTTTCGCCTGCATTTCCTACAGGAATACCGCGATGAACGACCGTACGACGTCCACGTTGATGATGCTGGGGATTCTGACCTGCTGCGCCGTCGCATTTACCCAGCGAAGCATTTCCAAGCCCGTCGTCGTGCAGGTGAACGAGCCTGCCAAGGCCGATCCAGCATCAGAGCATATTCGCGATATCCGCAAGGAATGTGAACGCCAGGCCCTACGCGAGACGGCACAGTTCGTCAACCAGCACATGAGCAAGGCGAAATCGTTCCCCGATAAATTCAAGCTCCTCGAGCACTCGGTCGCCGCGGTTCCAGCGGAACTCAAGGGGCTTTACTGCGAATTTGGCGTCTACAAGGGAGAAACTGTCAACTTCATCGCGTCGAAAACGCAGGCGACTGTTCATGGCTTCGATTCGTTCGAAGGTCTGCCGGAAGACTGGCGCGATGGCTTCGAGAAGGGCACATTCCAAATGAACGGCCTGCCCACGGTTCGCAAGAACGTGAATCTCGTGAAGGGCTGGTTCAACGAATCGCTGCCAGGATGGCGCAAGGCGAACCCCGGTCCATTGGCGTTCGCGCATCTCGATGCCGATTTGTACTCATCCACGCAGTGCGTGCTGAACCTCCTCGCCGACCGCATCGTGCCGGGCACGGTCCTGCAATTCGACGAATACTTCAACTACCCCGGCTGGCAGGAAGGCGAACACAAGGCATTCACCGAGTTCGTCGCGGAGCACCGGGTTCAGTTCAAATACCTTGGCTACAACTCCAATCACGAACAGCTATCGGTGCAGATCATCTCGATTGGCGGCAAGAAATAACGCTCAGCGCTGCGAGAAAGTCGATTCGCGTCCTGTCTCGTAACGGATCGCCAGGTGTGGCGTTTCAATTCGTTTGCCGGACGCGAGGGACTGCAAGCCAGCCTCCACCAGGCCGGTCGTCAGCAGCGTCCGCTCCAGCGGGTAAGGCGGCTTGCCCGTCGTGAATAGCTCCTCCGCTTTCGACATCAACGCTGCCGAGTAGGTCACATTCGGCACCGGCGGCAGATAGAACAGTGTCGAGAGCGGTTCCGCCTGTTTGCGGATGCGAGCCGCGAAAGTGAAGTCACTCACCAGTCCATTCATTAGCAACATCGTTGCTTTCGTGCCATCAACATACTCGAAACGATAGGCCACCGGTTCGGCAACCCAGGCACGCATCTGTTGCGGCGTCGGAAAACGATCGCTAAACGTCGCCGGTTGCGCCAGCGTCTGCGTTCGGCACAGGCACGCCTGGAAAAGTGCCGGATCCCACCCGCCGGCGCGCCACGAACCCGCCTGCATCGCCTTCCACACCGCAGGTCCGCGAATCGCCTGCATGTTGGCGACCCCACGCTCGCCGCCGCGGCGTCGTTCCGCCATGCACTGGATGACTTCGAGAGCGTGAAAATCATAGCTGTCCACCCGGCCGAAGGCGACGCACATCATCTCATCGACTTCGGCGCCGAATGGTAGATCGATCGACGGCATTCTCCACGTCACCGGCAAAGACGAACCGGCCATGAAGCCGAAGCCCATTTTGCGAGATGTGTCATACATCTCGCGGGCCCATTCCCACCGCCACGACAGGTGCTTGTCGTTGAACACCGGAACGACGCGGTTATCCTTGCGGAACACGTCCGTGACCTGGCGAAAAAACTGGTAGCGCGGATACTCTTTCTGCCCGATCTTGTTGACGGGATAATTGCCATGCTCGCCGATGATGAGCACGGCATCCACGTCGAGCCGAGCGCCGCCGCATCGCAAGGTCTCGGCGACGGTCTTGTATATCTTGAAGCCAAACTCCTGAGCGCGCGCCCGGCTCAGATCGTTCTTGGGCGTTTGATCGACATACGCGGAAACGACCTCGAAAGCGGGTCGATGCCATCGGCCATTGATGGGGTAGCCGTGCAAGAAGCGTTCCGCCATATGCCAGGCGTGTGAGCGATCGCGCCATTCCGTGGTGATGACGGCCAGGCGCCGGCGCGCAGGTGGTTGAGCCTGAATTCCCGAAGCGACAAGTGTGCTGACGCCGGCAGCGCCGACAAAGGTGCGTCTGGAGATCATGTGCGATCCTCGGGGGCAAATGGTTCGGCGCCTTCTGGAATGCCAAACGATTATTATAATGCGAGCGCGGTATCCCGCGATGGCGCGGGACGCTATTTTGTTTAGCGCTAAGCCGCAAGCGGCAAAAACGGAAGTTATTTTTCTTGCCTCTTTTAATTTCTAACTCGGCCAGTGCTAAATAGCTGCTGGCTCACCCCTTTCCGATGCTGGGAGAAATTCCGAAGATACATCTGCGTTACACGTCGGCTGCCACCATATCACGACAGGTTTTACTGGATCCTCATCAACACGAACGGAGAATTTATCCATGATCACGAGAATAAAGCGCGCATTACTGTGCATTGGTTTTCTTGGATTGGCACTGGGAATCGCCGCGCTAGGGCTGCGATTCGGTCGGGAGGCACGCGCTCAAGAAGGCGCTGCCGGTGGACCGAAAGCAGTTGCGAAAGGTAAAAGCCAGGACGTCGACCGCGACGCCGTCACCAAGACCGTGCAGAGTTTCACGGCGGCCTTCGAAAAAGGCGACGCCAAGGCCTTGGCGGCACACTGGACGGAAAACGGCGAATACGTCGCCGACGACGGCACGACGATTCGCGGCCGCGCCGCCATCGAAAAAGCCTACGCTGGTATTCTCGCCAAGCGAAAAGGTCCCGCCAAGGTGCAGATCGAGGTCGATTCGATCCGGTTTCCGTCCAAGGATACAGCCATCGAAGAAGGTCATTTCAAGGTCAGCGTCGGCAAATCGCAGGGAGTCACCAACAAATACAGCGTTCTGCACGTTCGTGAAAATGGCAAATGGCTGATGGCGCTCGTCCGCGAATGGCCCAGCGAAGGCGTGTCGTTGCGTGATCTCGATTGGCTCATCGGCACGTGGTCGGCGAAACGCGAAGATGTCGAAGTCCTCACGAAATACGAATGGTGGGGCGGCAAGAACTTCATCCGCATGGAAATCACCATCAAAGGCAACAAGAAAACCACCACCGGAGTTCAAATGATCGGCAAAGACGCCTCCACCGGCGAAATCCGATCCTGGACCTTTGACCCCGATGGCAGCTTTAGTTCCGCAAACTGGAGCCGCGACGGCAAGAAATGGGTGCTCGACTCCGCTGCCGTCATGACCACCGGGGAGATCCACACGGCAACCAACATCCTCCTTCCCGTGGACGAAAATACCTTCACGTTCCAGTCGGTTCGCCGCGCCGTGGGTGACACAGAGTTGCCCGACATCGGCCCCGTGCGTGTGACGCGCGTCAAGACAAATAAATAGCGGACTGTTTCACTTCAACTCTAATCGAAAGCGCGGTGATATCGTGAAAAAAATATTGGCCATTCTCTTGATGCTCGGTGCGGTCTTGCTTATTTCGGATGCTTCGTTCGGACGCGGTCGCGGCGGATTCGCAGGCGGCGGCGGATTCGGCGGCGGTGCCGTGCATTCTTACGGCGGCGCTGGCGTTGGCACTCGCACGACCTCGTCGGTCATCGGGCCACACGGCGGAGTCGGACAGGCGGGGACCGGCGGCGGCAGTTACACCACCAAGGGCGGTTCAACCATTAACTACAAAGGCGCTGCCGTTGGAGGCACGACGCCCGGCGGCATCTCCGGCGGACGCTACGTCGGCGGCGTCCAGGTCACTGGGCCAGGGGGCAATCAAGTCACGCACGTCGGCAAAGGCGGCGGAGCCGTCGGACCCGGCGGCAACTTCGTCGGCGGGAAGTCCGGTGCCACCGTCGGAACCGGTCCCAGCGGCTCGTTTGCAACTCGCTACAAGGGCGGCGTCGCCGTCGGCCCCGGCGGTGTCGCCGCCGGCGGGGTTCGCACCGGCGCCGCCGTCGGCCCTTACGGCGCCGCCGCCACCCGCACGACATTCGCCACCGGCGCTCGCGGCACCTACTACCGATCCACCACGGCGATCCGCTCTCAAGGCGTCTATGTCCGCCACGGTGTCGCGACCTATCCGTGCTTCCGAGGCAACTGGTACGCCCGCTATCCCGGCGCCTGGTTCGCCGCCGGCTGGACCGCCAGCGCCGTCTGGCGCGCCGCCACCTGGCCTGCGTTCGTCAGCTACGGCTACCCGGCGGATCCCGTCTACTACGACTACGGCGAGAACGTCGTCTATCAAGACGATGGCGTCTACTTCGACGGCCAAAAAGCCTACTCCTCCGAGGATTTCGCCCAGCAAGCCACCGCGATCGCCGACACAGGCAAGGCCGCTCCCGTCACTAAAGAAGAGGAATGGATGCCGCTCGGCGTCTTCGCGATGGTTCAAGGCGAGGAGACGACCTCCAATCACATCTTCCAGCTGAGCATCAACAAAGCTGGCGTGATTCGCGGCAACTACTACGACGCCGTCACCGATTCGACGTCGCAAGTCTTCGGCTCCGCGGACAAAAAAACGCAACGTGCCGCCTGGACCGTCGGCGACCGCAAGACGCCCGTATACGAAGTCGGCGTCGCGAATCTAACCAAGAAAGAAACGACCATGCTCGTTCACTACAGTCAGGATCGCAGCCAGCAATTTACGCTGGTGCGTCTCGAAGATCCTGAAGACGGGAAAAAGTAAAGCTCGTTGAATTCGTGGAATTATGATCGCTTGTTCAGTTCTTCTAAATTGGGAGCAATCACAAATGACCTGGAAGACGTTGAAGATTCCAGCTGTGCTGTTGCTTGGCGTGTTGCTGGGCTTTGGAGTAGCGAGCTACCGGGCCTTTATGCCGGAAGGCTTCGCAATCGCTGGCGAAACAGGCAAAGGCAAGAAAAACGACGCACCCAAGGGCGTCTTTTCGCCACCGGGGACGTCCGATAGCGGCACGGTGGTTCCGCCGCCGAATCCGCCTCCGTTCAAAGGTAAGATCGGCCGAACCGTGGGCGAATCGACGTCCGATTGGCCGCCTCTCGCACGTGCTCCCAAGGGAGCGCCAAATGTGCTTTACATCGTGCTCGATGACGTCGGTTACGCGGCCCTCGGCTGCTATGGTTCGCCCGTCTGCCAAACGCCGCACATGGATCGGCTCGCCAAGAATGGCGTGCGCTACAACAACTTCCATACCACGGCTCTCTGCTCGCCGAGCCGCGCCGCCTTCCTGACGGGCCGCAATCACCATTCCAACGCGATGGCGTGCATCACCGAAGGCTCGACCGGCTTCCCCGGTTCGTATGGGCGAGTACCGCTTTCCAACGGCATGCTCTCCGAATTGCTTACCCCCTTCGGCTGGACGGCGTTTGCGATTGGCAAATGGCACCTCACGCCGGCGGAAGACATGAATCTCGCAAGCAATCGCAAGTGGTGGCCCCTCGGCCGCGGCTTCGATCGTTTCTACGGATTCCTGGGCGGCGAGGTCGATCAGTGGACGCCCTGGTTGACGCACGACAACCATTTCATCAAGCCGCCGAAAACGCCGGAGGAAGGCTATCACAACGTCGCCGACCTGACGGAGAAGGCGAAGGAGTATATAGCCGACTTGAAACAGGTCGCGCCGGAGCGACCGTTTTTCATGTACTTCTGCCCCGGCGCCTGCCATGCTCCGCATCACGCTCCCAAGGAATGGATCGCGAAATACAAAGGAAAATTCGACGCCGGCTGGGACGATTATCGCGAAAAAGCCCTGGCGAACCAGATCAAGCTCGGCATATGCCCGCCGAACACCAAGCTCTCGCCGCCCGACCCGGATGTGGTTCCCTGGGCCAACTTGAACAAGCAAGAAAAGGAAATGTTCGCGCGTCAAATGGAAGTCTATGCCGCGTACCTCTCCTTCGTCGATCATCATATCGGCGAATTGCTTTCCTTTCTCGAAACCATGGACCAACTCGACAACACGCTCATCATTCTGGTCTCGGATAACGGCGCCTCGGCCGAGGGTGGGCCGAATGGTTCCTTCAACGAGAATCTTTTCTTCAACGGCATCCCCGACACGGTGAAACAGAACGCCAAGCACATCGCCAACTGGGGCGATCCGACCACCTATCCGCATTATTCATGGGGTTGGACGCACGCAACCAACACGCCGTTCCGTCGTTGGAAACGCGAAGTCGCGCGTGGAGGCACATCGGATCTGTGCATCGTCCATTGGCCCAAGGGCATCAAGTCCAAGGATGCGATTCGCCATCAGTTTGTTCATGCGATCGACCTGGTTCCGACCGTGCTCGACGCCTTGAACATGAAAAGCCCAACCTCCATTAACGGCGTCGTGCAGAGCCAGATCGAGGGGACCAGCTTCGCCTCGACCTTTGACAACGCCAAGGCCAAGATACCGCGCGAGGCGCAATACTTCGAGATGTTCGCGCAGCGAGCGATCTATCTCGACGGCTGGCGCGCCTACGCGCCGTGGAAGTTCGGCGACGACATCACCGCCAAAGATCTGACGAATTCGAAGTGGATGCTCTTCAACATCGACACGGACTTCTCGGAATCCGAAGATCTCGCGGCCAAGAACCCGGGCAAACTCGAGGAGATGAAACAACTCTGGTGGGCCATGGCCAGCAAGTACAAGGTTCTGCCGCTCGATGGCCGAGGCATTCTCCGTTTCATGGAACCGCGGCCTGAGATGTCGGGGCCGCGCAACAAGTACGTCTATTTCCCCGGCACGGGTGAATTGCAGACCAACAATGCCGTTGACGTTCGCAATCGATCGTACAGCATGACCGCCGAGGTAGAGATTCCCAAAGGCGGCGCCCAAGGCGTGTTGCTGGCGCATGGCGGCATGATCGGCGGGTATGCGTTCTTTGTCAACAAAGATCAGAAACTCCAGTACTCGCACAACTACGTCGGCCTGGAGGAGTCCAAGGTCATCTCCGCGGAGAAATTGCCTCCGGGCAAGCTTACGCTGAGCATGAAGTTCCAGGTCACCGGTCCGCCGGACTTCAAGACGGGCAATGGCGCACCCGGTTTGGTCACGCTGTATGTCGACGGCAAGCAGGTTGGCGCCGGAAAGATCGCCAATACCTGCCCGCTCGCATACAGCCTTTCCGGCGACGGTCTCTCGTGCGGCCGAGACACGCTGACACCCGTCAGCGCCGACTACCGCGGCGAGAACACTTTCACCGGCACGATTCGCCGCGTCATTGTCGATGTCGGGGCGGATCAGAAAAAGGCGCCCAAAACTCCCGATCGCGATTGAGCGATACCCGTCAATCATCAGATCGGTATGCTAAAAACGCGGGCCTGGAGTATTCGCTCCAGGCCCGTTTCACCTTTTGCGGTCGATGCAATGAAAGCACCGTTGAAAAACAACAAGAATCCTGCTCAACCCATTCCCGCGAAACAACCGGGAACGGGAGCATCGCCCTGGCGCTGGATAGCAATCCTCGCGGCGCTCGTCGGCACGGCCGTCGGTTCCTGGGCCGTCATGGAGTTCGTCGTCTGGAATCGCCTGCCGAGCGAACTCGTGGGGCGTTGGGAAGTCGTCGAGGGACCGCCCGAATATTCCGAAGCCGTCTTCGAGTTCTTCCGCAGCGGCGCTCTGGTCGGCCGTCTGAACGACAACGGGAATCTACGTATCATGAATGCAAGCGTGCGGCTTGAAGACGACAAACTCTACGTTACGACCCGACGCCCCAGCACGGGTGAAGAACATGTCAGTGTGCAGACCGTCAAAACCCTGAGCGAGCGCGAATTCGTAGTAGCCGACAGCCGGGGCAAGATCATGCGAATGCTCCGGCTGCGGTGAACGATCGCCGATTCCAGGAGAGTTTAACGAGATTACCAAAAACGACTCGCAAAGTGTCGCGGTCCGGTTTCTTTTTTCAATTCAGCGGTGATTGCCTATAACAAACTTGTGCAATTCATGGAATGCAATCGCGTTCTATATTAGCGGAGCTTTCCTTTACCAGGAGGAAACAAGGCTCGCTCCGGATCAATATCGGAAAGCGGCCCATGCAAACCCAACCCGCATCCAGCTGGCATGGCGTTGACGGTATCGTGGTCGGCCCGATGTCCACGGCCGTTGCCGACGCCCTCAGCGCCGAGCGTCTCAATGTCACTTTCGATCAAATTGCTCAATACATTCGCGAATTGATAGGCGCCCACCAGAGCGCGGTCAGTTACATCCCGGATGGCAGTTTCACGCGCGCCGTCCATGGGATATCGCTTTCGGACAAATACGCCAAGTACCGGACCTTCGATGTCATGCCGACAGGCAAAGGCATCTGGGCCGTCGTTCTCCAGACGGCCAAGGCGATGCGCTTGACGGAGCACGAGCTTGAATCCCATCCTCGATTCTGTCGGTTCTCGGACCTCAAGGACGCGCGAGGCCTCGAGCATCCACCAATGCGAGGCTGGTTGGCCGTGCCCGTATTGAAACGATCGGGTGCGACGATCGGACTGTTGCAACTCACGGATCGATATGAAGGAGATTTTACCGAGCAAGATCAGGCGATGCTTGAGAAGGCGGCCGGGCTCATCGCGCCGACGATGGAAGCCGAATACCTGTACGAACGCAGCCAACAGCAACAACAGATGCTGCAGCGATCCAGCGAGGAAATCCAGGCCCAGCGCTCCACCGCATTGAACCTGGCGCGCGATGCCGAGGACGCTCGAAAACGGTTGGAGCAAATCGAAGAACGGCTGACCCTGGCCTTGAAATCGTCCGGCGTGGGAACCTGGAGTTGGAACATCGTCGAGAACTCGATCTTCTGGGATGATTTCATCCACCCGCTCTTCGGCCTCGAACCAGGCACATTTCCCGGTCGCTACGAAGATTTTCTTAATACGCTGCACACGGGAGACCGGCAACGCGTCACGCAAGAGGTTGCCGATTCCGTCCAAAACGATGCGGTCTATGACACGGAATATCGCGTCATTTGGCCGGATGGCAGCACCCATGTGCTCGGCTCGCGCGGCAAGGTGTATCGCGACGCCAGCGGGCGAGCCTTGCGGATGACCGGAGTGTGCTGGGATATCACCGAGCGAAAACGCCTGGAGATTCGCTTCCGCGCTGCCGTGGAGTCGGCGCCAGCCGCCATGGTGATGGTCGATGCGCTAGGCTCTATCGTCCTCGTCAACCACCAGACGGAGGTGATGTTTGGCTATCCGCGCGAGGAACTGCTCGGCAAGCCCGTGGAGACGCTCATACCGGAGCGGTTTCGACCGGGCCATCCGCAGTTGCGCAATAGCTTTTTCGCCAATCCACACCAACTCACTATTGGCGCGCTCCGCTCACTTGTCGGCCGGCGCCGCGATGGCACGGAACTTCCGATCGACCTCGGACTCAATCCCATTCAGACCGAGGAAGGGATGTTCGTTCTTGCCGCCGTCGTCGATATTTCCGAGCGCAAACATGCCGAGGAAACCATGACGCGCCAGGCTGTCGAGTTAGCGCGTTCCAATAAGGAACTTGAGCAATTCGCGTACATTGCCTCCCATGACTTGCAAGAACCTCTGCGCAAGGTCCAATCCTTCGGCGACCTGCTCGCCGCAAAAGTCGACGACGTTCTTGGCGCAGAGGGACGCGACTATTTGCATCGTATGCAGAATGCCGCCCATCGCATGCAGGATCTTGTGAACGATCTGCTGACCTACTCGCGTGTCGCTACCCAATCGAAGCCGTTTGTTTCCGTTGATCTGGTTCGCGTGGCGAGGGAGGTGCTCTCCGACCTCGAAATCCGCATCCAGTCCACCGGCGGCATGGTGAACCTCGGCACACTACCCGTGATCGACGCGGACGAAATGCAGATGCGCCAGCTTTTGCAGAACCTGATCGGCAATGCCCTCAAGTTTCGTCGAAAAGACATGGCTCCCGTCGTTGTCGTTCATGGGCGCGTCGCGCAATTCAGCGAGCAAGCCACCGAAGAAGCCGTCTCGCCCCGCGAGTTTTGCGAGATCACCGTGCTGGACAATGGCATCGGCTTCGACGAAAAATACCTGGACCGGATCTTTTCACCTTTCCAGCGTCTGCACGGGCGCGGCGAATACGAGGGCACGGGCATCGGTCTCGCTATTTGCCGCAAGATCGTCGAGCGGCATCGCGGAACCATCACCGCGCGCAGCACGCCAGGCGAAGGTTCCACTTTCATCGTAACCCTACCACTTCGACATTCGAATGGAGCATCCCATGCATAAGCCCGGCGAACCCGTCGATATCCTCATGGCCGATGACGATCCCGATGATCGCATGATGGCGGAAAAAGCATTGATCGAGGCGCGCATGACCAACGGCCTTTTTTTCGTCGAGGACGGAGAAGAGTTGATGGACTATCTCTTGCACCGCGGGAAGTTTAACGATGCGTCCAAGTATCCGATGCCCGGCCTGATTCTGCTCGACTTGAACATGCCGAAAAAAGATGGTCGCGAAGCGCTCACGGAGATCAAGGCCGACCCGAAGCTGCATCACATTCCCGTGGTCGTGCTGACGACATCGAAGGCGGAAGCCGACATTCTTCGATCCTATGACTTGGGCGTGAACTCCTACATCACCAAACCCGTGACGTTCCAAGGCCTGGCCGAAGCCATGAAGATCCTCAGCATGTACTGGTTTCAGCTCGTGAAACTGCCCAACGGAAATTCCGCCCACACGCTGTGACGATCGCCGCGAATCACTTCACGCATCTCGTAACTTGGATCGCCAACGAAGCGCGAACTGCCGGAAGGGCGCGAAACCCGACCGGCAGTGTTGTTATTGATCGACGAAAATGGATGAGCGAACTACTTGGGAAGCGGCAGCCCTTCCGAGGGCGGCGTGGAACGCGTGAAATCGACGACGCTGCTTTGGCCGGGCGACACCGACACGACCTGTTCCTGAGACAGAGTTCCGCCCGGTCCATTCCAGACCGCGCGGATTCGGTAGATGTTGGGAGCGCCAGCGGCGAGAGGCGGCGTGTGGAACAACCGATCCGTGCCGATCTGCCGAGTTTGATTGCCATCGAAATAAACCTGGGCATTCGGGTCCGGCACGAGAACGCGAATCGTCGCCCCGCTCGCCGGCGCCGGCACTGTCGTCACAATCGGATCCGGTTGAGCGACGACCACCGGAGTGCTGCGAACCACCACGGGCGGCGGCGCGACGACCACTCGCGGATAGTAGTAGGGCGGAGCGTAGTAGTAGGGCCGGCCGTAATACGGGCGGGGTCCAACAGGAGCGCCGATGCCAATGCCAATGCGAACCTGAGCCTGTGCCTGATCCACCGTGAACGCCATCGAGGCCAATCCACAAAGTGACATCACTACCCATCGTGTCGCGTTCATCCTCATATCTCCGGTAGAGTGGTTATTTAATATCGTTCACTTATGTGAATATTCTACCCCAAATACGCTGACGAGAACAAGACACACTTTGGCGGGGCGCGCCAATACGCCAAAAAACGCTCGCGCGTGATCGTAGGGTGAAAGGAGTCGCGGATTCCATGCTGGCAAACCGTAGTGCGGTTCCAACTGGCCAGGGGGGCGCTTGGCCATTTGCTGTTGGCCAAGCGCTTTTGCACTTTTTCGGCCTTTTTTTGCACTTTTAGGGGGTGTTGGCCAAGTTGCAAAGGGGGAGAGGGGGGTGCATCTGCATGCAGATTTTTTCGGGAAAAACAAAAAATGCCTCGCAACCGACTTTGTATTGTCCGCCGCCAGCGCGTTACGATGATGGAAAAACGCCCTCTTCCTAGGGCCTCGGCGGACGCCTCAAACACTACGAACGCAAGGCCGCGTGAATACGGCGGAACTCATTGAGACTTTCCAAACGCAAGCGTGCAAGCGTCCGCCGCGCGCGCCACGCCAGCGAAAACCTACACGGAAACGCGGGCAGTGCCACTCGGTCCTGACACCTTTTTTCTTTTCCCCTCTTTCTCTGGTTGCCCTCAGAAGTCGCTTCTATTACCGTAGCCATCACGCTCCGCGTGATGGATTTTGAAAAAGCC
>CAZAFH010000165.1:0-13552 GCA_964484265.1 uncultured Singulisphaera sp. | reverse complement strand
CCGAGTGGCCCCGTCCTCACGATCGAAACTGGCTCTCTTTTTTCGATCGGTATCACGTGCTCGCTATTATGACCCGACGACGGGTCGCTGGATCTCCCAGGACCCAATGGGGTTCGATGCGGGCGACAGTAATTTGTATCGATATGTGATGAATGGGCCAACGGTCGGTATTGATCCGAGCGGGAATGTCGTTACAATCGCGGGGGGCCACACGTATACCGGCGCAACATTCAAAGACAATGATTTCCTCAAAGCCCTTAGCAAAGTAATTCCATTAAATCTTGTCGCTAAGGCTGAGTGGAAGAACTGGAACCAAAACGGCAATAACGATCTTCAGAATGCAGCTGGCTGGGCTACTTGGATTTTCAAGGCCATGGCTGAGGATGACTTTGTATACGCTTACCCAAATGAAGATCGCTTTTACAGCGATGTGATTTATCGAATTGCAATTCTTACTGCAGGACGCAAGCTTGCACAAATTGAAACACTCTATGATAGTTCGCCAACGATGGTATCGGTTCAAAACTCCAAACTTTGGAAAACAACCACTTTTGCTACTCAAGATGGTGCAAAGATAAATGGGATTACTCCAATTGACCCCAACAACGCGGCAGCCGCTCTTGCAGAGTTGTTCTCCGGAGAGGTCGCGGTCCGTCATGATTGTACTTCGTCTCAATTCATGGTCGCCCTCAAAGCACAATCTGACATCACGCCGTCAGCTGAATTCAACAAAATGTACAAAGGTTTGATACTAGGAAGTGCCTACGTCGATCAAAAGTTCTATCCAAATCGCATGTTACACATAACGGGCAAGTCCAAGGTACTGGTCCCTGGTGATATGATATCTTTCTTTGATGGCACAGCGAGCGCAGATAGTGGTTGGAGATATGAGCAAACTGTTTATGTAGGCGACGGAAAGTTTTACGCGCATACTAACTTGGGTGGCATTGGCGGAGTGAAATCGGGACTTTTCACGGAGACGGATCTAATAAGCACTTTGAACAAGATCTCAAAGAAAACAGGCCGCATCCGAATTGGCGCTACGGCCTCATACACGGAGGATGGTGAAATGAAGGATTCATTTAGGTATATTCCCTACACTGGCAACATCGTTAATACCTCAAAATACCCAAGCGGAGTTCTTAATAACGACCTTCACTCGAGGAAGTAGGACAATGTTCCCCACAAGGCTATTTCGGAGTCTGCTAATCGCAGGCAGTCTCACCGGCGGGCTTGACGCGCAAGAAATCAGGCGTGTTTTGCCCGGAAATAAATCAGCGTTGCGTTCATTGGCATTCAGTCCGGACGGAACCCATATTGCGTCCGGTTGTTTAAACGGTGAAATTCGGATCTTCGATATCACTCTCGCACGAAACGAAAAAGCAAAGGAGCCGCGAACTCTTAAAGACCACGATGGAAGGGTGTTCAGCCTTGCATATTCACCAGACGGCAAACAATTGGCATCTGGAGGCCTGGATGGCGTAGTGCGAATATGGAATACCCAAACTTTTAGGCCCGAATCGAAATTGGATTTGAAGCAGGGGGTTATTCGGTCCATTGCGTTTTCACCAAATGGTGGCCTGTTGGCGGTGGGTGCGCAAAATGGACGACTTCTGGTTTTTAACGCCGCTACCCTAAAGGAAGTAATCTCACTTCAGTGTGATAATCGGTGGCTCTGCTCAGTTGCTTTTGATCGGGACGGTAAAAGGATCGTCACGTCGGGCGGACAGGGAGATATAGCTGTTTGGGACTGTCGCACCGGTGAAAGCAAAGCGAGAGTGAAATGCTGTCCGGGTGCCGTTTTTTTTTCAGCATTCCAAAAGGTCGGTCACGAGGTGCTTGCAGTAACTGAACTTAATGCATTAGTCGTGTGTGCCAACATTCAGACGGCTGACAGTCAGTTGCTGTCGGAGAAGCGTGGACTAAAGGCTCTAAGTGGACATATGGTTTCGTCTGGTCGGATTCTTGGTGTTGGATATTCGAATGGCTTTATTTCTTTGTTTAATTTGGAAACGAAGCAGGTTGCTAAATCGTTTCGATCAAATGGTGTTTTTGAGGTAAACTCAATTGCCATTAGTCCCGACGAGAATTTTCTGGCAGAAGGGAGTCGAAATGGAGAAATTACTCTTTGGAATATCGGGGACATCGCTGAATTATGGCCAAAGGCCAAGTGACTGTTTTGTGCAGGGCAAGCGACAACTAAGTTGCTTAGAGGCTCTGAAAAAACCCCTTCAAATGCTTCAAATGCCATAAAACCTTGATAAACATGGCTTTTCCGAGGATTTGTTAGAGCTTCTTATTTTACAAGGACTTACGACATCGAAATGCCCTAATTGACGTGTTTTTGGAAAATCGTCGCCATAAGTTGCTTTTAATACAACCCTTTAGTTGCAGCTGGCCCTGCTGTTTCGTGTAACTGTGCCGAAGCGAATTGTGGTCGCATTTAGTGCCGAATTAAGGGTGTATGGAATTTGGCGATGTGGAGGGTGGTTGCCGAATTATTGAGAATTTTGGAGAGGGATGACGCACCGGTGCAGTACAGCGATTGCCGAATTTGCGCGGTGAATTTGGCTGCGTACAATCAGTTATTTTCGTGCTTGGTACTCGTTGAGCCAGCGTTTGAGCACGGCGACGGCTGAAAAAAGTCGTAGTCGAATTCGATCAGGAGGTCATTTCGCCGCAATTCGGACAGTTGGGCGGTTTCGGCTATTCCGCCGACGGCACATTTCACTGAGCATCATGCCGACGTTCCGCCGCCCCATGACTAAACACGCGCGTCCCGAAGTGATGCACGAACAGATCGCGGCAGCAGGCCAGCGTAAAGCCAGCCTGACGGACTTTGGCGCCGAGGATATCGCTGTCGAACAGGCTCATGTCGGTCCATTTCTCCAGGTTCACCGGGCCGATGCGGTTTAACACTTCGCGCTTTAGCAGCACGCAGAAGCCACCGAGGCGATCGGCCTCCAGCCATTTCCCCTTGTTCTTCTCGCGGTGTTCGGCGGCGAAGGCACGCATCGCATCGGTTTCGAGCAGGCGCTCCGAGACGCCAAACCGGCGCGGCGTTTTGCCTTGCTTGAGCTTCATGCGATACGGCACGGCCTCGACTAATTGCGGCGGGGCAGCGTAGTTCGACATCGGCCCGACCATGCCAAACGTCGGCGAGAGATTCGCCAGGTTGATGAGCGCGTTCAGCCAACCCTCGGTGACGACAGTGTCGTTATTGAGCAGCATAAGATAGTCGCCCCGCGCAGCGGCGATGGCATCCTTGCATGCTTCACGAATGCCAAGGTCGGCCGGCGTGCGAATGATCTCCACGCGATGCTGACACGCCGCCTTCACTCCCGCGAGGTACTCGGCGGTACCGTCGAGCGAGCCGATGTCGAGGAAGATCAGCTCGATCGGCGATCGGCTGTAACGCAGCACGCTCGGCACGCAGAGCTTTGTGTACTCTATCATGCCCAGGCACGGCATGATGATCGACACCAGCGGCGGACTCGGAGCGACGGCGATTTCAGATTTGACGACCATGTGGGCATCCTCTTTGAACGTCCCAAGGGTTCGCTTTACTCGGCCTTGGGCATGGGTGCTATTGGGGTTCGGTATGGGATGGAGTTTGCGGGGCATCGTCTTTCTTGGCGTAGCGGCTAACGAGATTGATGAGCAGTAGGTATTCCTGCTGATTGCGGATCGTGACCTGTTGGGCCACTTCTTGCAGCTTCTGCAGGAGCCGATCGCGGTACTCGCCGGTCTTGTCGAGCGAAATCGCATCGGCAATCGTTTCCAGGGCGGCAGCGAAGTTCCTTTCACGGACGTGACACCAGGCCAGGTTGTAGCGGGCACGCACGTCGGTCTTTGGGCAGAACGCCCTTGAGGTTGGCGTTGTCGCGTTCGATGGCCAGCATCGCGTCGTCCACGATCTTGCCGATGGTGGACTGCTTGGCGTTGTCCTTGAGCTTCGACCAGCGTGCTTCGGGCGGCACCCAGAAGATGTTGACAGCGCGGTATTCGTCCGGGTCTTCCGGGTCAGCACCGCTGCCTTTCTCGGCTTCCAACGCCGCATGCTTTTCCTCGAAGGCGTCAGAAATGTACTTGAGGAAGATAAGGCCAAGGACGACATGCTTGTACTCGGCAGCGTCCATGTTGGCGCGGAGGGCGTCGGCGGCCTTCCAGAGGGTGGCCTCGAAGCCGAGGTTTGCGCCGTTCGATTGGTTTCCGGATGCTCTTGCCATTATTTGTGGGCTGCCGAACGAAGGGAGTTACAGGACAAAGACCGGTACACCACTACCGTATCATTTAATGCCACGTTCGCCAAACTTGAAGCGGCGGATCAAACCGCTTGCGCTGCTTTTGGCCGTTACGATCTGCGCCCCTTGAGCCAGCGCCAGGGCGAATATCGGCGCCCAGCCATCACGGCGAACAGCCAAGGTGTTGCAGGCCACTCGCGAGACGGCTTATATTCTTATACGGCGAACAAGTCGGGAATCCACAATGCGTAGACCAGGAGATCAATCATGATTTCAAAAAGATCCGTTGCCGAATTGGAGCGAACATCGAATCATCCGTTTGTTCAAAACCTCAAGGAGACTTTCGATAAAAAATGGGCGGAGGAACATGTTTGACCGCCGATCAGCCTCCCCGTCTTCACCTACCGGCAAACACGCCAAGCATCTTGGCAATATTCGCTTGCGTGTCCAAATCGTCCGGGGCGAATGATCGAAGCGAGGACGCGGCCGCCAATCGTCGCCGAAAAAGCCGAAGTGACCGTTCGATGATTGCATTCCCGCCGGCGGATGGTAGGATGATCGCTGGCGTTCTGCATCACCCAAGGAGCACGTGCCCGTGCGTTTCGCTTGCCCGGCATGCGCGCAGGTCCTGGAATGCCCGGACGGCTCGTCTGGAAAGGTCGCCGCCTGTCCAAGGTGCGGAAAAAGAACGATCATTCCGCCCGTCGCAACACATCCGTCGAAGATCCTGGCCAACGGGGGGGCGCTTGGCCAACAGCAAATGGCCAAGCGCTTTTGCACTTTTTCGGCCTTTTTTTGCACTTTTAGGGGGTGTTGGCCAAGTTGCACGGGGGGAGAGGGGGGTAACTGCGTGCAGATTATTTTGGGAAAAACGAAAAAATGCCTCTCAACTGACTTTGCAATCCCCGCCGCCAGCGCGTTACGATGAGGGAAAAAACACTATCCTCCGAGCGTCTCGGCGGCCGGCTCAAGCACTACCAACGCAAAGCCGCATAGGTGTTTTTTCGCAAAGCCAATCTGCTGATTCGGCGGCGCCGCGAGACCCGCCGCCGTGGATTGTCCGGCCCTATTGGCGGATTTCGCTCTATCGAACCGAAATTTCCCGGGTTCCACCAACCGAAGCGGCCATTCAACTCACGCCGTCTTCCGCGTTTGGTCGCGACTTCCATGCCGCCGACGCTGTGTCAACGTTTTTGCACAGGACGGTATCTCTTGGCCAAGCGCATTCGCGTGGTCGCCGCTAAACAGCCGCTCGCCGGCCTGAAAGAAGTGCCCGGCGTGATTCAATCCCCATAGCAAACGCCTGCCGCATCCCTGCCCGCGATCCCGCTCCAGCCACCCCGCCTCATCTGTGGCTGCGTCTCGCCAAATACGGGATCCATCGCTTGTATTTGTTGTACAGGACGATTACTGCTCTGCGGCCTCAGAAAGCCAAGTAACAAGAGCCTGGACAGGATTTAGACGCAGCGCCCGAAGGATATTCGAATAATCCGGCGGCATGAATTCAGCATTGATCACAATACTCAATCGTTCGACATCATGTCCAAATGTTCCCTTCTTGTCGAGGTTTCTTATCGCACTTTCCATAGCCCGCATTCTAAGATCAACTTCATCTTCACATGACTTGTCGAAAAGCTCATTAACATTTGGACGCAACAAGAAAAGGCGTTTTACGTCGAAAAAAAAATGCTCACCATAATTAAAATAGGGTGAATCAGCATATGACCATTTTACGCTTGCCGCTTTGTTTTCGCCTGCAGTTTTTCTAATTACGTCAAGCGATTCGAGCGACCATGCCGTCAACACTGGTGCACTCGCACTTCCCGACGTAATCAAGGATATATAGTAAAAATGTTCGGGGTGTTTTAGAAAAAGATCCTTGATCGCGCATTCCGCAGCCGACTCGATTGCAAGGGCCAACTCTTCTTCAGTAGGAGTGTTCTCATCCATTAAAAGGTCCCTTTCAAGATGGCATGACCAATAACTCGAAGTTCGCGACGAAGAGCGGCTCGAATCGCTTTCCGCCCTCGACCTTGAGATGTCATTGATTCTACTACATTTTGTAATCGCATTAAAACCTTTTCATGAAATGTCTCAGAATGCATTGCGCCGTGCGCCGGACCTCCGAGAATTGGAATTCCATTTGCCGCATCATTAATGTCAATACCAAAGGTCTGAAGAATCTCGCGTGATTTGTCTGCCGAAATCCATTGTCTCCGATAACCTCCTGATGCTACAATATGCCCAGCATCCTCAGCGGCTCCGAACGTCGGGTACGAATCCAGCAAACTGGAAAAGATATGCCTCGAAAAGAAGGCGGCCCGCAAGCATTTGCCGCGGGAAGCCGCGGATTTGCTACCTCAACGCCTCTTTGAATTGGCAGCGTTCGATTCGCTTGGAGCAATCCCCGATGGCGCTCCGCTTCACTTTCACGCCTTGAAAGCGAACCGCACCGGGCATTTTGCGATCCGAATTGACAAGAAGTATCGAATAGTTTTCCGGCCTGCTCAGGATGTCGAACCTGGCACGCAGGGCATGATTGATTTATCCACCATTACCGAAATCATCGTTGTTGAAGTTGGAAACTACCACCCATGATTGCGCCAAAACCGTATGAACCCGATGTCGCGGTGCCTCCCGGCGCCACGATCCGCGAAATGCTGGAAGCAAGAGGGATGACGCAAATCCAGTTGGCGAAGCGGATGAACCGGCCTCCGAACAAAGTCAATGAGATCATTCAGGGAAAGAGATCGATCACTGCCAAGACAGCGATCGATCTCGAAATCACGCTCGGCCTGCCGGCCAGCTTTTGGTTGGAGAGGGAAAAAGCGTTTGTGCTCGCGAAGGCTCGCCTGGATGCCGTTGCCGAGCAAGCAGTCCAGGTTCCGAGTTTACCAGATTTCCCGGTGGCGGCGATGGCAAAGCTCGGTTGGATCGAAAAGGCCACGACTGACGCGGGAAAGATTCGCGGATTGCAGACGTTTTTTGGTGTCACGTCGTTAGAGCAACTAGATAGCCCGTTACTCTACGGGACAGCGTTCCGCAAGGCTGAGAGCAAAGACTCATCGCCATTCGCACTTGCCGCTTGGCTGCGTAGGGGAGAACTGTTGGCAACTGCAATAGAAACGGAACCCTACTCGGCCGTCAAACTCAAGAATGCCATTGCCAAATTCCGGGCGTTGACGTTGCTTCCGCCAGGAGAAGTCAAGAAGGAACTGGCTGCTCTGTGTGGGACGTTTGGCGTTGCATTTGTCGTTGTGCCTCAAATTCCAAAGGGGTTCGTTGGCGGCGCTGCGTATTGGCTTGGCGAAAAGCCTGTGATCCAATTAAGTTGCCGATTCAAGAAGAATGACCATTTTTGGTTCAATTTCTTCCACGAACTTGGCCACATTTTGCTTCACAAGGGCAAGAGTTTTTTTGACGACTTCAAGCCTGACACTAACGCGATGGAAAAGGAAGCCGATGCTTTTGCTCAATCCACCTTGATTCCGGACGACTCAATGAAGAAATTGCTTCAGAGGAACTACAAGGATGCCGAAATAGTTCGTTCGTTTGCGAAGTGGACAGGGATAGCCCCTGGGGTGGTCGTTGGACGCCTGCAACACGATGGCCTCCTCGGTTATGATCGTCTCAGCACGCTGAAAGTGACCATCGCTGCTGACGACGAGCAATAATCCGATCGCCTATCCCGAAGAATTTCTCGGTGAAGCATACCGTTCTCCGGTCTGTAAAACTCAATCCTGTTCACTCCGCAAGAGGATTCCCCCATGCCAAAATGCAAAATCACCTTCCTGCTCACTGCACCGATTCACTTTCGCACCGAGTCCTGGGAATTGCGTGAGCAGGGCCCCGGAATGCTCATGACGCGTCTGAGGCGTATCGCGGAGGCCCGAATCCCCCTGCTGGCGAACAGCGTCAAGATCGTTCGCCTGGAAGCTCCTGGCGAGCCGAGCGAGAGTGTCGAGATGAAGGGGATCGGCAGCCCAGACGAAATGATGCGACATGGCATGCGCGTGCTGAACGAAAGTTTCACCGGCCAAGGCGTGACGCTGGTTGGGATTGCGAAGGAACTGTTCTTCAAGGGCGGCCTTCTCCCCGCCTCAAATCGCTCACTGGCTGCGCTCGCCAAAGTGCTGCGAGAATGCAACGCCGTCCTCGATCGACGTGGAACGAAGCATGAGATTGGCGAGCTCGTGTTTCACAAGACGACATTGCTGACAAATCCAAAGCCCGTGCGGAAAGCCAAGCTCGTCGCCGTCCTTGGCACGGAAAAAGGCGAGGCGTTGCGGGAGGAAGTGAAACAGCGAAGAGCGAGACCCGCGTCGTAGCCGGAAATCGGGAGAAAAAGCAACTGGACAAAGGAGAAATCAAATGAGAATCGCGAAGGCCAAGATCATGAAGGACGGGAATGTGGTTATGGATAACGTGGCCGGTGACCTGATCGAAAACACGTACCTTATCATCACTGGCAGAGGGATGCTGCCCCCAGGCAATTACGAACTTGTCCTGCAAGATGGCACTTCGGAAGTAATGCGTAGCGGAGTTCCGTCACAATATGATGTCGGTGCGAATGCGGCCTATTTTACCCTTCGCGCGGTCTGGAATAACTACCAAAATCCAAACTGAGCCACTTCAATCGGCCTGGCTCATCCGAATTTCGTCCCCCGTCTCGGGCGGGCGAGGCATGCTCTCCCGGTCCGCCTCCAGGTACATGTTCAGATCCTTGCACAGCCGATCCAGCTGCTCCTGGGTTAGCGGCTTCGTGACGGGTGGCAGCGGCTCTAGCTCGTGCATTGGCTTTTTCCTTCTGGATCAACGAGGCGGAATCGTCTCATCCAGTGTATCAAACCCGGCCGGCGCCTGCCTCGGTCGCAGGCGCGGTTTGGCTTGATCGATCAGCCCGCTGCCCTCCCGGCCTTGCCAGGAATACCGTCGAACGCACCGAGCACGCGGATTCGCAGCTTCTGGATCGTCACCGAGAACGCGCCCTTCTCGCGTAGCGACAAATTGAACGCCACGTGCGTGAAGCCCTTGGCTTCGAGTAAGGCGAGCATGCCCAGCATCGACAATGCATCGGGAATTTCCCTCGGCACGTACTGGAATTCGGCGTGCGACTCGGCGGCCGCCAGGTTCGTAATGATCACCGCGGCGACTTCGCCATCGCGTTGCTCGTTTCTGGCCGCCAGGAAGCCATTCTCGTGCACATCCTGATGTTCGATCACCCAGCACGGAAAACTCACCTTCGGTCCGCTTGGAAATGCTCTCGCAACCATGTGATGCCTCCAGAGATTTCAGGCTCGACGCGGCCAGCTACAACAGCCAGAAGCGTGGTGGTTGGCAATGGCAGTACACGCGGATGGACGACCCGGTCCGTCTGATGAACGACAACTATAATGCCCGCCCGGCGACAACTAGAATTCCCGATCCGATCTGACCTCGGCGCTCTTCAACGACAATTAGAATTCCCGATTTGCAAGCGAGTCGTCATCATTGAGCACCCTACCAACAAGGAGTGCTCTAATGATCACTGATGCGCAACTGCAGAAGCTAGATCACCAAGGTGCCGCCAAGGAACTGGCGGCGGTCAGGGCCGGCATGGATCCCAAGACGGCACGCAAGTATCGCAAGCTCGGCAAGATGCCCAGCGAGGTCAAAATCATGGACAGAGATTGGTTGACTCGCCCCGATCCATTCGCTGAGGTTTGGCCCCAGCTCCAGGAACAACTTCAGCTCAATCCCGGACTGGAAGCCAAGACGCTCTTCGCCGACTTGCAACGACGCTTTCCTGGCCGATTCGCGGACGGCCAGTTGCGGACGCTGCAACGACGCTGTCGCGAATGGCGTGCCCTCGAAGGGCCGAGCAAGGAAGTTTTCTTCGCGCAGGTCCATCATCCCGGTCGGCTCTGCGCCAGCGATTTCACTCATTGCGCCGAGCTGGGCGTGACGATCGACGGCATCCCGTTCAGCCACATGATCTACCACTTTGTGCTGACCTACTCGAACTGGGAGACCGGCACGATCTGTATTTCCGAGAGCTTCGAGAGCCTCAGTGAGGGGATGCAAAACGCGTTGTGGGAACTGGGCTGTTGATCGCGGTTTGAAAGAGAGCAGTTTCGCGGCTTGAGATGGAGCGCCGGGGAGTTGCCGGGCGAGGCGAGTGAGGTGTCGCAGCATGGAGGGGACGACGAGTCATTGATCGGGCGGTTCATCGCCACCGCGATGCACGCGATAGCTTTTGCCTTTCAGCTTCACGATGGCGGCGCCGTCCACGACGCGGTCCAGCATGGCCATCGCGAGCGGGGCGTCGCCGAGGTAGTCGGCCCAGGATTCGAAGTCGATGTTCGTCACCAGCGCGGTGCTGCAGCGCTGGCTGCGGGCGTCGATGATCTTGTACCACAAACTGGCGGCCTCCGAGCAGACGGCGCGCTCGGTGCGATCGAAGCCGAATTCGTCAATGATGAGCAGGCTGAATTTGGCGTAAAAGCGAACGCGGTCGTGGATCGTTTGGTCGGCCAGAGCCGCAGTGAGATCCTCCAAGAGTTCGCCGCTGGTGATGTAGCGGACGTGTTGTTCGAGCATACACGCAGCCAGCCCGATGCTTTGGATTAACCGGCTTTTGCCCAAACCAGACTGCCCGACGAAGACGACGTTCTGCTTGCGGAGGATGAAGTCCCCCTGGGCCAGGGCCTCGATCTTCAGACGCGGGATCTCGGGATTGAAGTTCCAGTCGAAGGTGCTCAAGGGGAGCGCCTCGCGGAAACGGGCATCCTTGATGAGTCGCTCGATGCGGCGCTGGCGGCGGAGGCCGGCCTGAGCTGCCGCACGCCGCTTTGCGTGCTGCTCACGCGGCGATGCCGGGCAATCTCTTCCAGGCCGATCGAATAGATGATGACCTCGTCGGCGATGACGCGCACCGGCAGCACCTGGCCGATGAACGACCACGGCACCGAGTAGAAGTTCAGCCGATAGGCGATGAAACCTTCGACGTTGACGTGACGATAGACGACCAGGGCCGTTGCATCGACATCCCGCTCTGACGCTGCTGGACGATTTCATGTCGCATCTCTTCGGTCATGGCTTCCTCTCGTGTTTGACGTCCGGACCCAGCACCAACTCCGCCACCACGCTCGCCTCATCGCCGACACGCTGAAGCAGCGGCTGCAAAATCTCGCGATCCTGCCCGCGCAACTCGCGCTCGTTCGGCGTGCGCAGCCAGTTCTCCACGCGCACCAGCGCTTCCAACGCTCCTGTCAGATGGCGCGCCAGCCAGTTCCCAGCCCGGCTCAGACGTGGATCTTTAAGCGCCGTCGGCATGCCGTGCACCAATGCCAACGCCTCACGCGGCTTTTGCAGCACGAACGCCGCCTGCTAAGGACTGGCGCCTTGCAACAGATCGATCACGCCGCTCACTTCCTGCGCCGTCAACGACTCACGCCGCGTCAATGCCAACAACGCTTCCTGGTTGCCGGTCGGCAACCGCGTCAACTCCCGCGCCAAATACGGACCCACCAAGCCCAAGCGCAATTCCTCTTTCACGGCCACGCTCAGTTTCTCCAAAAACGCCAGCCGACGGCACACCCAACTCTTGTGCCGGCCCAAAAGGTGCGCCGCTTCCACTTGCGTCATCCCATCGTCACGCACCAGGCCTTGGACGACCCAGGCTTCCTCCAACTCCCGCGCCGGACGCTGGTCGCGATTCAGTCCCAGGATCGCCGCCTTCGCCGTCGATTCATCCACTTCCAGCACTCGCACACTCAGGCTCGTCAACTCGCGAATCTGCCGCGCCGCCGACAAGCGCTTGAAGCCGTCGATCAGTTCCAGCCGTTCGGCTCGCACGCATGCCACCACCGGCGCCAACTGGCCCCAACGCCGGAGCGAGCCGGCCATCGCTTCCGCCGCTTCGGGATCTGCCAGCCGATAACGCCGATAACGCTGCCCGAGTCCATCCAGCGACACCGGCCGCACCACGCCATCGTTCCAACCCATGCGCGTTCCCTCCACGATTCCCCCTGTCGAAGAAAGGAAACGGGGGACGCAAAATCGCTCTCGCGACCACCCGCTCCTCTCTCCGCATTGGGGTCGAGCAACTTTATCCGGGCCTGACGCACAAAAAAATGTGCAAAGACATGTTCAAGAGGTGTCTGGCGATCGCGTTTGCTTGGTCACTCGTTCACAATGCATGGGCCGACGCCGCGCCTGATACTCCTCTTCACGATCCACCACGCAACGCAAAGCCAAGCGGCATACCACGCTGCAAAAACGCTTGCGCGAATGTTCATACGGGAGCTTGAAAAGCTCGTAGCAGCCGGGCCGAGCGCACGGCTTTCCCGAAAAATCTTCCTGCTCCGACGCTATGCGCTGGCCCTCGTGCGGTGAATCCGCGTCAGCTGACGCCGCTTGTCGCTGACGTACCCGCTCTCGATAGCGTTTCGACTGTTCGCGTCGTTGTCGCTTGCCGTTCTCGGTCGCGCGATAGTCATGACTCGACCGCCAACGCTGCCAACGGCGGGCTGCCCGATGACACCCTTCACTGCAATAGCGCGAGCGCCAATGCCGAGGCCAGAACAGCCGTTCACAGCCCTTGAGCAGACAACGCCGGGGCCGATGATGACGACAGCCCTCTGGCCGTTCGCCGATGTGCCAAAGAAAATGGCTCTGGTCCACGGGAGCCCTTACTCCCGCTGTTCAAGTCTCGAAGCGAAGCGCTAATTTCGCTTCGAGGCGTTTTCTTTCTCTCGTCTTGGTTGCTTGTCAATTTACAAGATGTGCGCTAATCCCGCGATCCACGCCCAGCGCCCTGGCCCGGGCCAAAGGCGCGTTTTTGTCCCGCTTTTAATGCGCTGCTGACAAGCTATTTTGGATATCGGTCTTGCCGGCGAGGTTGCCGTCGGCGCCGTAGTCGTAGGTGAACTGCGAGATAAACGTGCCCGTGCCGGAGGTGGCGACGATGCGTGTGGTGCGGCCCGCGTTGTCGTAGTCGAAGACGCTGGTGCCGACGCGCGTGGCGCGAGCGATGTCAGCGAAGCGCACCTGGTTGGTGTTCCAGCCTTCGAGGTTGTTCGCGAACTCGACACGCATCTCCTTGCCCTGCCCGGCGTAGGTGCGGGTGGTTAGGTAATTGTTCTTATCGTAGGTGGAGACCTCCGTGCCGCCCGCGCTATCGATGACGCTGGTGCGGTTGCCGACCTTGTCGTAGGCGAAGTTGAGCGTCACGCCAAACGGCTCGGTGACCTGCGTGAGCCGATCGGCGGGATCGTAGCTCAGGGCGTAAGTGCCGGCAGCGTTGTAGGCGGTGAGCAATTGGCCGT
>CAZAFH010000164.1:4565-13715 GCA_964484265.1 uncultured Singulisphaera sp. | reverse complement strand
CGAACACGTCAGCGCTGGGCACGCTGTTCGCATCCAGTCCGGCGACGCTGGCGGGACTGTTCGCGGCAAATCCACCACAACTAACGAATCTCTTCGCTTCGAGCCCTTCGAACCTGGCGACGCTGTTCGCGAGCAGTCCTTCGAATCTAGGGACGATGTTCGCCTCGAATCCAGCACTTCTGGCGAGCCTGTTCGGTTCGTCGTCGTCTACGCTGGCGAGCCTGTTCTCGTCGAGCCCGTCGTACCTGGGGAATCTGTTTGCATCAAGCCCGACGAGTCTAACGAACTTGTTCAGCACGAGTTCCTCAACGGTGGCCAGCCTGTTTGCTTCTAGCCCGACAACATTGACGGGGCTGTTCGCGTCGAATGGACCGGCACTGGGCACGCTGTTCTCCAGCAATGCGGCGAGCCTGGCCAACTTGTTCGCGTCGAATACCTCGCTTCTCAATGCGTTGTTCGCAAATAGTCCGCCAGCGGACACGACAGTGGCCGGCTTGACGTCGTATTTCTCGGGCAAGATTTCGGACGTCGGCACGTTATTCGCGAGCAACGCCACGAGTTTGACGAGCCTGTTCGCCAGCCAGCCGTCGCTTCTGGCCGGCCTGTTCACTGCGGCGCCGGGTTCGTTGGCGGCGCTTTTCGCGGCCAATCCGTCGTCACTCGGGTCGCTCTTTGCGGGAAATCCGTCAGCACTTTCAGGCCTGTTTGCCGGCAATGGTTCCACTCTGAGCAGTCTGTTCGCGAGCAATCCACAGGTGCTGGGGGCATTGTTTGCCAGCAATCCGGCGACTCTCGGCGGTTTGTTTGCAAGCAACGCATCGCTGCTGGCCGGCCTGTTCGCGAGCAATCCGAACACGCTCACAGCGCTGTTCCAGGCGAATCCGGCGCAACTGGGCAGTCTGTTCGCGTTCGGTTCGTCGGGACTCGGGAGCTTGTTCGCATCGAATCCGTCGCCGCTGGGCGCCTTGTTTGCGTCGAGCGGGCCGGCGCTCGCCAACCTGTTCGCGAGCAATCCTTCGTCTCTTGGCTCGTTGTTCGCGTCGAGTCCGTCCACGCTGGTTGGCCTGTTTGCCTCCAGCCCGGCGACTGTGGCCACGATGTTCTCCGCGAATCCGTCCAGCCTGGGGGGGCTGTTCGCGGCTAGCCCCGCAACTCTGGGGAATCTGTTCAGCACCAGTCCCGGCACGATGGCGAATCTATTCTCTTCCAGCCCGACTACTCTTGCGGGATTGTTCGCGAACAATAGTTCCTGGCTTGCCACGCTGTTCGCAGGAAATGCGACGAGCCTGGCGAATTTGTTCTCCGCAAATCCGCAGGCGTTAAACACCTTGTTCGCGGGATCAACGGTGCCTACGGATCTCGCGAACTATTTCGCGACTTCTAGTTCGACGGTCGGAACGTTGTTCACGACCAACGCGGCAGCTTTGACTGCTCTCTTCAACGCCAATTCGTCGTTCCTTGGCAGCCTATTCTCGGTCAGCCCGACGACGTTCGCGAATCTGTTTGCCACGAACCCGAGCAATCTGGGGTCGTTGTTCGCGGGCAACCCGGGACAACTGGCGAGCCTGTTCAGCGCCAATGGCGCCGCCCTGGCATCTCTCTTTGCCGCCAATCCCAATACGTTGGGAAGCCTGTTTGCTGGCAATCCGACCTCGCTGGGCGCGTTGTTCGCTCAGAACCCTGGATTGCTTGGCACGCTGTTCTCGTCCAACGCAGGCGTGCTCACGACGCTATTCAGCTCCAACCCGTCGATGCTGAGTAGTCTCTTCGGCGCGATTCCGGGAACGCTGGCGAATCTGTTCGCCGCCAATCCCGCGCAGCTATCGAGCCTGTTCGCATCCAATCCGGGCGGACTGGCGAGTTTGTTCGCCGTCAGCCCCGGCGACCTGGGGGTGTTGTTCGCATCGAGTCCATCGCAACTGGGGAATTTGTTCTCGAGCAATTCGAGCGTACTCGCCGGCCTGTTCTCGGCGAGTCCGGCCAAGCTCGGCAGTCTGTTTGCGTCCAACCCGAGCACGCTGGCTAACTTGTTTGGATCCAGTTCATCTCAGATGGCAAGTCTCTTCGCCAGCAATCCAACTGGCCTGTCTGGTCTGTTCGCGTCAAGCACGCCGGCACTCGGTTCGTTGTTTGCAGGCAATGCATCGAGCCTGGCGAGTTTCTTCCAGGCGAATCCCGCAGCGCTGTCGGCGTTGTTTGCCGGGACGGGCGTTCCATCGGGCGATCTGGCAATCTATTTTAGCAACAATGCGACCGCAGTCGGGACATTGTTCGCCAGCAATGCCGCGGGGCTCGCGTCGCTGTTCGCTGCGAAGCCGAGTGTTCTGGGAGACCTGTTCGCCGCAGCGCCGGGCGCCATGGCGGGGCTCTTTGCCGCGAATCCAACTGCGCTGGGTGGGTTGTTCGCAGCCAGTCCGACTATTCTTGGGCAATTGTTCGCGGCCAACGCTTCGGTTTTGGCTACTTTGTTTGCGAGCGATGCCGCCACGCTGGGCGCGTTGTTTGCCAGCAATCCAGGCAGCCTGGCGAGCCTTTTCGCGGCCAATCCGAATCAACTGGCGAGCCTTTTTGCGGCCAATCCGACTCAGTTGGCCAGCCTCTTCGGCGCCAGCCCCGCCGGTCTTGGCAGATTGTTTGCGTCGAATCCGAGTATGCTCGGTGGCCTGTTTGCGTCGAACGGTTCGGCCCTCGGGGTCCTGTTCGCTTCTAGTCCCTCGACGCTGAGCGGGTTGTTCTCATCGAGTTCAACGGCCCTGGCGAATCTGTTTGCGGGTAGCCCGAGCACGCTGGGCGGACTGTTCGCGACGAACCCGAGCACGCTGGGCGGTTTGTTCGCGACGAGTTCGAGCACGATAGCGAACCTTTTCACATCCAGCCCGACGACGCTGACGAGCCTGTTCGCTTCGAGCGGGTCGGCCCTGGGAACCTTGTTTGCCTCGAACTCCACAGCCCTGGCCAATTTCTTTACCGCCAATCCGTCAGTCCTTAATGCGTTGTTCGCCGGAAGCAGCGTACCGACGGGCGATCTAGCGAATTACTTCAGCACCAACGCGGGGACGGTTGGATCGCTATTCGCCGGCAATGCCGCGGCATTGACATCGTTGTTCGCGAATACGCCGTCGTTGCTGAGCGGCCTGTTCACGGCAACGCCGACCGGTCTGGGAACGCTCTTCGCCGCCCAGCCGACCCAGCTTGGGGCCCTGTTCGCTGGGAATCCGACGGCGCTGGCGACGCTGTTCTCCGCCAATGGATCGTCCATGGGTACGTTGTTCGCCTCGGATCCGTCCGCCCTGGCGGCACTGTTCACCGCGAACCCAAGCCAGCTAGGTGGTTTGTTCGCGTCGGCGCCTCAGGCAATGGCCGGCCTATTCGCATCGAGCCCGAGCACGCTTGCGACACTGTTCCAGTCCAACCCGACGGCGCTGGCAACTCTGTTCAGCTCGTTGCCGGGAACGCTGGGGACTTTGTTTGCCGCCAGCCCGAGCAGCCTGTCCAATTTGTTTGGCAACAATCCAGCGGCGCTCGCCAGCCTGTTTTCGACCGCACCGACCCAGCTGGGCACATTGTTCTCGGCGAATCCGTCTACGCTGGCGGGGTTATTCTCGTCCAGTCCGACGACGCTGGCGGCGTTGTTCTCGGGAAGTCCGTCCAATCTGGGAACGCTATTTTCTTCGAACATCAATCTGCTCGCCGGCCTGTTCTCATCGAGCGCCAACACGCTGGCGGGCCTGTTCTCGTCCACGCCGACCAATCTGGGGACACTGTTCTCGTCCGCGCCTGGGACCTTGACGACATTGTTCTCGTCGAGTCCAAACACGCTCGCATCGATGTTCTCGTCGAGCCCGGCAACCGTTGGCGCGTTGTTCGCAACTAATCCGGCACAGCTCGGCAGCCTTTTCGCGGCCAATGCGAACACGATTGCTTCGCTCTTCGCAGGCAATCAAAGCACCCTGGCTGGCCTGTTTGCCAGCAGCGGATCGACTCTGGGAACGCTCTTCGCCAACAACGCGTCGAGCCTGGCTAGCCTGTTCTCGAGCTATCCGCAAGCTCTGAGCGCCTTGTTTGCAGGCAGTAGCGACAACCATAGCGACCTGGCGACGTATTTCGCCACCAATGCCGTGGCCGTGGGTAATCTCTTTGCAACGAACGCCACCGGCCTGACGACGGTTTTCGCCGCGACCCCGGCTGCCCTGGCGGGGCTGTTCACGATCGATCCGAAGACTTTGGGATCGCTGTTCGCGGCGGACCCAGCGAAGCTTGGCGCCTTGTTTACGACGAATGTGAACACGCTGACAACCCTATTCGGCGCCAACTCGACGGCTCTGGGCAGCCTGTTTGCCCGCAATCCCACCGCCCTGGGGGCCCTGTTCAGCGGCAATCCGACGCAGCTTGCGAGTTTGTTCACGAGCAATGCCTCCTTGCTCGCCACCCTGTTCTCGAGCAACCCGTCGCTTTTGGGCGGCCTGTTTGCTGGCAATGCAACCCTGCTGGGAACGTTGTTTGCCAACAACCCATCCGGTCTGGCCGGGCTGTTCGCGAGCAACCCGTCGCTGCTGGGCGGTCTGTTCGCTGCCAATCCATCGGCCCTGGGTGACCTGTTCGCCGCCAATCCATCGACGCTCGGCGGCTTGTTCGCAACCAACCCGACGGCGCTCGATACGCTCTTTAATGCCAACCCGACGCAACTGGGAACTCTGTTCGCCGCCAGCGCCGATATTTTGGCCACGCTGTTTGCCAGCAATCCCACGCAACTGGCTAGCCTGTTCTCTTCGAGCGGATCAGCGTTTGGTTCGTTGTTCAACTCGAGCACCAGCACGCTGGGCGGATTGTTCACGAGCGATCCTGCGGCGCTGGCAGCCGTTTTCACGGCCAACCCCGAGGCCCTGGGTACCTTGCTGGCAGCTCATCCGACGGTCCTTCAGCAGGTCTTCACCAGCGAGCCTCAACTTTTGCAGACGCTGCTTGCCACCAACCCGAGGTTGCAACAACAGGTCTACAATTCCCTGGCACTTTCCGTCCTGCGCATGAATGTGTATCTCCCAGGCAGCGGCAACCAGGTCAGCGGTGGAATCCTGGCAAATTTCAACATCGGCGCAAACAGTGTTTTCACCCAGACCATCACGCAGGCGCAGGTGGAAATGTTCAATCAGGGCGTTGCCAGCGGCAATGACCCGAACTCCTACGCTCTCAACGTCACCACAACTGGCGGCGGCAGCGTCCTGGTCGGCGGCGTGCTGGCGAATTTCACCGCCACGGGCGGCGGCGCCAACCAATTCATCATTGAAGATCCCAGCCTCCTGGGCATTACCGGCGGCAGCGCCATCGCCTCCGCCGGCGGCACGTTTACGGGCAGCGGCGCGGACACCTTCGCGTTTGTTGGCGGCGCCAATGCCGCGTTTGGCAACGTCACGCTCGTGGAACCGGACGGCGCCACCGGTTCAACCCTCGATTTCTCCGGATTCAAAGGTGGCCCGGTCAGCGTCAATCTGTACTCGGCAGGCACTCAGACGGTGGCGCCAAATCTGACGCTGACGTTCCCCGCGACAGGTGCGATCACAAACGTTGTTGGCACTCCTGGGGCCGACACCATCGTTGGCGCCAGTGCGGCCAGTGTCATTAAGAGCAACGCTCAGGCCAACCCGAATCCCAACGCATTGCCGGGCGTTGCGCCGGCGACCAGCACTGTGCAGTGGGTAGTCCTCGATTTCAGCTCCACGCCGGCGACTCTTTATGACGGGGAGGTCTTCCACGTTTACTCTGCAGCCGATCAGGACGGCGTGCTCAGCGGGTTGCAGCAGATCTATGCGGCCTTCAGTAGCTCCATCAAGTTCGTTCTCACGCCAGCCGATCTGCCGGCGGGCGTGCTGGCCAGTGGCGATTACGCTACGGTCTACTTCAACAGCACTCCGATCCAGAGCGGTAGCCTGGCCCCCGGCGGGTTGTCCAACGAAGTCGATTTCGGAAACCTCAACCGTAATACCACCGTTCAAGTGGACGTCAACGGCTTCCTCGGAGACGGCCAGGGCCAGGTGGCTTTCTCTGATTCTGCGTTCGTCAACATGTCGTTCACGATCGCGGCGCACGAGGTCGGCCACACGCTCGGTCTGGAACACACGGATGCTTTTGGCCCCGTCGGTTTCGGCATCTCTAATCCGCCGGGCGTTGATAAGTACTATCCGTCGTACACCGGCGTCGTGGGTGCTTTCGACACGCGGACCGATGTGATGGCCTCGCCGGCGGCGGTGGGTTCGAGCTTGCAAGATGCGGCCAACGGGCTGGCTCAGTTTGGCGCTCGTGATGCGATTAGCCTCGCGTTCATCGCCCAGGGTACCACTGTTGCTTCGAATGCGGCCCCGCCCGACGGTCTCTGGAGCGGCGTGCTCCAGCCGACGGTGGCGGCTTCCCCCAACGTGGTCAATCCGGTGCAACTCATCGTCGACAATGCACCGACGCAGGTCACCGCGCAACCGATCAGTCTGTACACCTTGAACGTGCCGAATCCGTCTGGAAGCGGGTTCGACGCGGGTAAGAGCTTCGCCGTCTCCGCGGTGAATGTGGTCGGATATGTCGGCGGTACACAGGCCGTGCTCGATGCCAACGGGCAGCCCGTGCTCGCCCCCACGCTGCCCGCCGATGCCAACGTTCCGATGGGGATGGCTGCCTATCAGCCTGGCGATCCTCTGACGAAGAGCGTTTCCAATTACTACATGTTCACGGGGCAGGTCGGCCAAGTGATGAGCTTCAAGCTCATGTCCGGCTCGATTACTTCGATCGCTCACCCTGTCGATACGGTTCTGACGGTCTACGGTCCCGACGGCAAAGTCATCGCGTTCAATGACGATCAGTTCGAGCCCGCCGATTCTTCCTACTTCGATCTGACGCTGCCGATTTCGGGTACTTACACCGTCCAGGTCAGCGCCTACCACGGCACGGATCCGGCGTTGCTCGATTCCACGTCGGGGAACTACGATCCAGCCGCGTATTACAACGCCGAGCACGGAAGCTACGAGCTCTTCATCTATACATTCTCGGCGTACAACGCAAACGCCAGCAACGCCGACCTCTCGCTCACAACGCCCGAGACGACGATCACGGTGACGGCTTCCAACACGTCGCCCAGCGTTGGCGACACGGTGACGTACACGGCCGCGGTTTCGATGGCTGGCGCCGGCAACCTGGCTTCTCCAACAGGAACGGTGAGCTTTTACGACGGCGCTACGCTCCTTGGTTCGGCGCCGGCCAGCAATCCCACCATCACGACGCAGGTATTGACCAGCGGCACGCACACCATCAAGGCGGTTTATAGCGGCGACAACGTCTTCATTTCCAGCCTTTCGACGCAGGAACAAACGATTGCCAAGGCGTCGCCGGCTTTCGTGAGTTTGAGCGCACCGAGCATTTCCGCTGGCACCGCGACCACCGTCGTCAACGGAACCCTGAACGCCAATGCCGGCGGTCAACTCATCCCGGCTGGCGAGACGATTACCATCACCATCAATGGCGCCAGCACGACCGCCGTACTCGACAGCGTCGATCATTTCTCGGCCACGCTCGACACGCACCTGCTCTCGAATGGCGGCAGTCCCTACACGATTAGCTTCACCTACGCTGGCGATGCCAACTTCAACGCTGCCAGCGCGACGAGTTCCTTGATCGTGAACAGCCGAGGCACGCCGACGATCACCTGGAATGCTCCTACCGACGTCACTTACGGGACAGCTCTGAGCTCTACCCAGTTAAATGCCAGCGCAGACGTGTCCGGTCAATTCGCCTACAACCCAGCGACTGGGGCAATTCTCGGCGCTGGCAGTCACACTCTGTCCGCTCATTTCACGCCGAACGATTCGGTAGCCTTCAATGACGCCGATGCCAGCGTCATTTTCCAGGTGCTGCAGGCGACGCCAACGTTCAGCCTTCTGAGCGCGCCGTCGATCACCTATGGCACGGCCAGTGCCGTTGTCAGCGGCGTTCTGAACGCCAACGCTAATGGCTTGTTGATCCCGGGCGAAGCGGTTTCGATTGCCATCAACGGCGTGACCCAAACCGCGATCCTGGACGGCAGTGATCATTTCACGGCTACGTTCGACACGCACGTACTCAATGCGAGCAGCACCGCCTACACGATCAGCTTCAGTTATGCGGGGGACGCCAACTTCCAAGCTGCGACCGCGACGAGCACTCTGACGGTCAACAAGGCGGCGTTGAATGTGACCGCCAACGATCAAACCAAGGTCTACGGCGCCGCATTGCCAACGTTGACGGGGTCGGTAGTCGGCGTGCTCAACAACGACGGAATCACTGCCACCTTCACAACCTCTGCAACCGCGACGAGCAATGTCGTCGCCGGCGGTTACGTGATCACCAGCACGCTCAGCGATCCGAATAACCGGCTCAACAACTACAACGTTCTCACCCACGACGGCATCCTGTCTGTCACGAAGGCCAACGCAGTTGTCAGCATTACTAACTACTCCGGCACTTACGACGTGCAGTCGCATTCGAGCGGCGTGACGATCACTGGAGTCGGCGGCGTGACGCTGGCGCAGAACAGCGACACGGAGACGAACGCGGGGCATTACACGACGACGGCGTCCGTCAGCGGCCAGCAGAACTACAACGACGCCAGCGGCACTGCCACCATCGACATCGCGAAGGCGAACGCGACGATCAGCGTGACCGGCTACAGCGTGACGTACGACGCTATGTCGCACACGGCGACGGGCGCGGCGAGGGGTATAGGCAACGTGACCTTGAGCGGTCTGGACCTCACAGGCACGACACACACGAACGCTGGCACGTGGCTGGACACGTGGACCTTCACCGACGCGACGGGCAACTACAACAACACGAGCGGCAACGTCACCGACACGATCAGCAAGGCGAACGCCACGGTGGTGGTGACGCCGTACAGCGTGACCTATAACGGCCAGTCGCACACGGCCGGCGTGGCCTCGATCACGGGCGTGAACGGCGAGACGGGTGCCACGGTCGGCACGGTCGATTTGAGCCAAACCACGCACACCAACGCCGGGACGTACAGCGATCACTGGACCTTCACCGGCTCCAGCAATTACAACGACATCGCAAGCACGACGGTCACCGACACGATCAGCAAGGCGAACGCCACGGTGGTGGTGACGCCGTACAGCG
>CAZAFH010000164.1:0-4465 GCA_964484265.1 uncultured Singulisphaera sp. | reverse complement strand
ATTACAACGACATCGCAAGCACGACGGTCACCGACACGATCAGCAAGGCGAACGCGACAATCAGCGTGACCGGCTACAGCGTGACCTATGATGCGCTGTCCCATACGGCGACAGGTACGGCCAAGGGCGTCGGCGACGTGAACTTGGGCGGTCTGAATCTGAGCGGCACGACGCACACGAACGCTGGCACGACGCTGGACACATGGACCTTCACCGACGCGACGGGCAACTACAACGATACGAGCGGCAACGTCACGGACACGATCGGCAAGGCCAACGCTGTCGTGACCCTCAGCAATTACTCCGGCACTTACGACGCGCAGTCGCACACGGGCAGCGTGACGATCACGGGTGTCGGCGGGGTGCCGCTGGCGCAGAGCAGCGACACGGAGACGAACGCGGGGCATTACGCGACGACGGCGTCGATCAGCGGCCAGCAGAACTATAACGACGCGAGTGGCACTGCGACCATCGACATCGCGAAGGCGGCATCCACGACGGTGGTGACGATCAACGGCGGCCCGTTCTCCTACATTGGTACGGCGATCACGCCGGCGGCGGTGAGTGTGACGGGCGTCGGCGGTCTGAGCCTTACGCCGACCGTGAGCTATGCCAACAACATCAACGCCGGCACCGCGACGGCGAGCTACAGCTATGCCGGCGACGCGAACCACTTTGGCAGCAGCGACAGCAAGACGTTCACCATCAACAAGGCGAACGCGGTGGTCAGCATCACCAACTACTCCGGCACCTACGACGCGCAGTCGCACACGGGCAGCGTGACGATCACGGGTGTCGGCGGGGTGCCGCTGGCGCAGAACAGCGACACGGAGACAAACGCGGGGCATTACACGACGACGGCGTCGATCAGCGGCCAGCAGAACTATAACGACGCCAGCGGCACCGCCACGATCGACATCGCGAAGGCGAACGCGACGATCAGCGTGACCGGTTATAGCGTGACCTATGATGCTTTGTCCCATACGGCGACGGGTACGGCCACGGGCGCCGGCAACGTGAACTTGAGCGGTCTGAATCTGACCGGCACGACGCACACATTCGCCGGCGCCTATACCGATAGCTGGACGTTCACCGACACGACGGGCAACTACAACAACGCCAGCGGCACGGTTGCGGATACGATCGGCAAGGCAACGCCGAGTATTACGTGGGCCAACCCGGCCGCGATCACTTACGGCACGGCGTTAAGCGGAACGCAGCTCAATGCGTCGGCCAATGTTGCCGGGTCCTTCCTATACAACCCAGCCGCCGGCACCGTCCTTGCGGTCGGCACGCAAACGTTGTCCACCTTCTTCACGCCGACCGATACCACGAATTACAGCACGGCCCCCAAGTCGGTTCAAATTGTGGTCAATGCTGGAAACTCGCAAGTCGCCACGACGACTTCCGTCAGCTCGTCTGCAAGTACAGCCAACTATGACCAGATGGTGACGTTCACAGCCGTGGTTTCGCCCACCAGCGGTTCGACGCAGCCGACGGGGACGGTGACTTTCTGGGATGGCTCAACCACGATCGGCAACGCAACGCTTCAGGTCATCGGCGGCGTAAACAAGGCGACTTTCAGTACCGATATTCTGAGCGTGGGCGCTCATATGATCTCCGCCAGCTATGCCGGCACAGGCAGTTTCGCGGCGAGTACTAGCATCAGCACTGGGGTGACCATCACGGTCACGAGTTCCACCATGCCGGCGGCCTACGTACTCAATCCCACGGCTTCCGGCGCACTGACGCTCTCCGGCAACGCTCAGCTCGTCGTGGCTGGCATTGTCGATATTGCCTCGAGTTCTTCCAAGGCTCTTCTCGCCAGCGGTAACGCCATCGTGACTGGAAGCATTGTCCAGGTCCACGGCGGTGTCTCGACCAGCGGCAATGCTCACGTCAGCCCCACGCCGATCACGAGTACGCCGGCCTTTACCGATCCGCTCGCGAACCTGCCTGTGCCGACTGCCAGCGGCACCGCGGTCGCGGTCAGCGTATCGGGCAACAGCTCGCAAACCATCAACCCCGGCGTCTACAGCAGCATCAAGGTTTCCGGTAACGGCAACCTGAGGATGAACCCCGGCATCTACGTTATCCAGGGCGGCGGTTTCAGCGTCTCCGGCAACGGCAACGTTACGGGCAATGGCGTCCTGATCTACAACGGCGGCAGCGGCTCGACTTTCGGCAGCGTGGGCCTGACCGGCAACGGCAACATCAGCCTCTCCCCCATGACCACGGGCGACTATGCCGGCATCCTGATCTTCCAGGCACGCGACAATGCCAAGGCGATTACCCTGAGCGGCAACGGCATCGTCATGCCAGGCGGCACTCTCTATGCGCCTGCCGCCGCCCTCGGTGTCTCGGGTAACGGGCACTTCAAGGGCTCCGTCATCGTCGACACGATAACCATCAGTGGCAACAGTATCTTCAATCAGCTCACCTCGGACGGGAAAACCGTATACTCGCCCGAAGAGGTTCGCACGGCTTATGGGGTCAACAACCTGGCCCTGGACGGCACCGGGCAGACTATCGCCATCGTTGCTGCCTATGACAACCCGGCTATCTACGAGGCCCTCGACGCCTTCGATCTCTCGTTCGGCGCGGTCGCCAACGGCCCATCGCTGTTCGCACAATATGGAGCAGCGTCCAGCTTCCTGACGGTGGTCAACCAGTACGGGCAGACGACGAATCTGCCGTCGGTCGATCCGACGGGTGTCGGCATCGCCAACTGGGCCATGGAACAGTCGCTCGACGTGCAGTGGGCACATGCCATCGCGCCAGGTGCGAAAATCGTGCTCGTCGAGGCCAACAGCCAGTCTCTTTCCGATCTGTTCGCGAGTGTGGCGACTGCCGCCAGCTTGCCGGGCGTATCCGTCGTGTCGATGAGCTGGGGCTTCACCGAACGCCAGATGATTTCGGCCCAGGACGAGGCCCTTTATGATACCTTCCTGAGTCATCAGGGAGTCACATTCGTCACCAGCACCGGCGACTATGGCACCGACAATCCGGAGTATCCGGCGTTCTCCCCGAACGTGCTGGCAGTCGGCGGCACCAGCCTCAACTTGAACGGAGACGGTAGCTATCAGGGCGAGACCGGTTGGGGCGCCAGCAGCAGTTCGGGGAATGGCATTTTCTACGGCAGCGGCGGCGGTCTGAGCCAATTCGAGGCCGCGCCCTCCTATCAGAATGCGGTCCAGACCACCGGCTTCCGCACCAGCCCCGATGTGTCGATGGTGGCCGATCCTTCTACCGGCGCCTGGGTGGCCGACCCCTACAACATCTCCGGCGACAATCCCTTCGTGATCGTCGGCGGCACTAGCTTGGCGGCGCCAGCGTGGGCCGGCCTAATTCTGCTTACCAATCAGGGCAGGGCGGCGCTGGGCAAGGATACTCTTAACCACACCGGCCCCACGGAAACCCAATCCGCCCTGTACAACCTGCCGCTGAATGCCTTCCACGACATCACCACCGGCACCAACGGTGGCTTCCACGCAGGCACCGGGTACGACCTCGTCACAGGCCTTGGCTCGCCCGTCGCGGACATCCTCGTGCCGGCGCTCGTCAACTGGGACGCCGGCGCCAATACGGTGTCCCCACATAGCGTTACTGTCACGGGGGATGGAGGTTATACGGGAGGTCAAACCTCGAACGCCAACATTGGCAATATCGTGAACGTCTTCAACGCGAGGTTCATTGGCGCGGCTGGCGATCATGCGGCAACCCTGCAAGCCTCAAACGTTCTGCCGTCGCTGTCGGCGCAAGGCTTTGCCGCGCTGGCCTTGGCGGCGTCGAGTTCGCGGACGGTGTTGAGCAAACCTGATGACTTGTTCGCTGAAAGCAGGTTTGAGATGGATTCCGCTTGGCTGGCCGCCCTCGAGGAGTTTGGCGCGGAAAGCCACATACCGGTTCGCTCGGACACCTGGACGAGCAGCAAGTGGGGAACTCTGGGAATGGCGTCGATTTTCGACGATGAATACGCCGCCGCCAAGGACGACGACGAGGCCGAGAGCCATTTGCTCGCCGCTGTCGAAGATTTCTTGTCCGGGTCAACGGTCGTTCGGCGCCGTGATCGGACGACCGAGACTAGTGAGGATGAGGAAATTCTTTGAGACGCCGGGATCGTCAACATCTGTAAATCTACGGGGAACAGGCACTAAACGTGAGAAAGGATTACGCCGCAAGGGACAAATTGGATTTTTCTAAGAGGCTATCCGGAAAGAATCCATGGGAAGGCGATGGTAGTGCCGCAGATCGATGATGGAAGCGCGGCATCTTCGCGCCAGGCGCCAAACGGCGGCGACCGATGAAGCGAAAGTGTGCCGTTTTTCATTGATCGTAACGCGCTGGTAGAGAGCATTGCAAAGTCAGTAGGGGTATATTTTTCGATTTTTGCAAAAAAAACTGCATGCAGTTCCCTATACCCCTCCCCCGGCTTGTTGGCCAACACCCCCTAAAAGTGCAAAAA
>CAZAFH010000163.1:0-14104 GCA_964484265.1 uncultured Singulisphaera sp. | reverse complement strand
AAATGCGCAATACTTTTCGGATGAACGCAGCGTTTGGTTTTCATCAGCCCACCCCTTCTCCCCTTGGGAATTTGGCCAACGCCCCAAAAAGGTGCAAAAAAAGGCCGAACAGAGTAACAGTGCTTGGCCAACGGCAAATGGCCAAGCGCTCGGGACTCGCTCGCGGGATATACTGAGGAGGAATCATTCGCCGTCAACTTTTCATGATGCAGATAGATCTATGACCAGTCCATTTCTGCTTACGATCATTCTCGCTTTATCGCAGTTGCGCGCGGGCGACACGTTGGGGCCTACGGTTCAGAAAGCGTCCCCGCCGTTCGATGCGTTGGACGCTGGGCAAATCGATGCCGAGGACCGCAAGCTTCTGGGCATTCCCGAGGCAGTTGCCTATTTTCGAGCGCATGGCCGGGCCGTCGCGCATGTTGCGATTTCTTCGGATGGGTCGCTGCTGGCATCGTCCGGGTGGGATAATGTCATTCATGTCCACAAGATCGGCGGCAGGGAGCCTGTGTCGTTCGCGAAGCTCGACGGCAGCCCCAGCGGCATCGCGTTTCATCCGGCCAGCAAACTGCTCGCTGCCGGGTGCGGCGATACGCACGTCGTGGTCTGGAATCTCGCCGGCGCCGAACCGAAAGAAGAGTATCGGCTGAGCGGGCACAAGAATCGGCCGTTCGCACTGGCCTACTCGCCGACGGGGAAAATGTTCGCGAGCGGGTGCCACGATCCCGTGCTTCGCGTGCTGAAATTCGACGATCCGAATCCCGAAGTCTGGGCGGTGATCGCCAGCGAAAAGACGGCGTCGCTCGGCATCGCGTCGCTGGCGTTCAGTCATGATGGCAAGCACTTGGTCGCCGGCAGCCTGGTTGGCAGGAACTCGCTGCGCATCTGGGAGACATCAGGGAAAACTCTGAAAGAAAAAACACTTAACCATTATCGTGCTCGCACGGTTGCCTGTTCGCCGGCGCAACCAGTATTTGCTTTGGCGGGCGACGATGAGTCGGTGCATCTGATGCGAATAGACGCGGCGGGCGTCGAGAAACTGCACGCGATCCGCGCTCACACGGGCGCGGGGGCGCCGCCTGCCGTCAAGGCGCTGGCCTTCGCGCCCGATGGCCGAACCCTGGCGACAGCAGGCCGCGATGGCAAGGTGCACCTGTGGATCGTGGCGACAGGCAAACGCGCGGCGACCTGGACCTTGCCGGCCGAACCGCGTGCTTTGGCGTTCGCCGGCGATGGCCGGCATCTCGCGATCGGGACCAGCGACGGCACGGTCGTCGTCCTGCGGATTCGCGCCTTTGGGCCAGTGCATCCTTGACATTGCTCGGCCCGGCGGTCATAATCATCTCCAATCTTCACTGCGTCTCTGTCCGCGATCGAGAGATTCACAGCATGTCCACGCCTGACCCCAATGCGATTCCGAATATGTCGCTCGACGACCGCGACGAAAGACCGCCGCCGTCCCCCGCGGCATCGCCGGCGCCCCCCGCGTCCGCACCTGCGTCAGCCTACCAGCCGACCGTGCCCGTGACTCCGTCGCCTCTGCCGCCGATCGAGATTGCCTCGGACGTGCCGAAGGCGGCGCCGCTGACCTGGGCGGTCGATGCACGGGTGCTTGCGCCATGGGAGCCGGATTTCCTGTATTCCGGCACGATTCTGCGGATCGAGAAAGACGAGGCCAAGGGCGACCGCGCACTGATCGCGTTCGACGACAACGACGAGGGCTGGGTCTATGTCGATTCGCTCGAACCGATCGTCCTGAAGAAAAACACGCGGGTTTATAGTCGAAAGAATATGGGCCCGCAACACCTGCCCGCGAAAATAGGCGACGTGGACGGGGAGACCGTTTTCGTCGAATTCGATAACGGCTTCAGCGAATGGACACGCGTGGGATCGTTGCGAATCCCGTGCGTGCCCAATGGCCCTGGCGCGACGCCGACGCACATCGGCGCCAACCGCGCGCCGCTCGAGTACGCCGATCCCGGCGCTGGCGATGGCGGTAGCGGCGGCGCGATTCCGGGGTGGGTCATCTGGATCGGCGTCTCGATCCTGATCGGAATCCTCCGCGTCGGCTGCCGAAGCATGATGAACTGACGACAATCTCCGTTCTCCAATTTCCGGGAATCGCTATCGTTGTTGGTGAGGCGAGTGCTCTGCCGTACAATATTTAGAGGTGCTTCGCCATTTGTCGTAGTCCGATCACCGGGAATGAACGCATGTCATCGACCTCTCCGGCGGAATCGCCGCCGACTTCCAACGCGAGCGTTCTTTGGGTTCGCTGTGCGTTATTCGTCAGTGTATGCGGTGCGGTTGGCAGCCTTTACTTGAGTCTGGAGATGGGACTCAAGGCCTGCCCGCTTTGCTTCTATCAGCGAGCGTTCATCATGGCGACGTCCGCGATTCTTGGCCTGGGGCTGTTCATGCGCGGCTTGCCAAGCGGGGCCCTCACGCCGCTCGCGCTGGCCTCGGTGTCGGCGGGAGCGTGTATCGCGGGGTTTCACACGTATCTCGACGTGACCGAGATTCTCGAATGCCCGGCAGGCATCACCGGTCGAATCACGGCTCCGGGCGAGAGCCTTGCAATGTATGTCGTGGTGCTGGCGCTCTTGCTCGGCGATCTGTTCTGTCAGCGGGCTTACGTGACGCTCGGGCTTGGCGCGATGCTGCTTGGCTTTGTGTTTGCGGCCACGAGCATCCGAGCGACACCGCCGCCGCCCACGCCGACGGCGCCGTACACGACGGAGCTGGATGGTTGTCGAATGGTATATCGCGAACCGGCAAGGCGATGAAATGCGGGAGATGAACCGATGTCGATTCGAACCTCATGCCCTCAATGCCAGGCGAAATTCGAGCTTGATGAGAACCTCGCGGGCAAGACGGTGCGATGCCAGCAGTGCCAGGGGACATTCCAGGTTCCCGAGTTGGAGGAGTCCTCCCCCGCGGATTCGGGGACGCTCAACCCAGTTCCGGCAATAGGGCCCGCTCCAACGAAAAAAATAGCGGCAGGCGAGCCGCCCAGCGATGTCGGCGACGATCCGTCCTCCCGAAAGAATGCGGACACGAGCAGCGTGGAGTTTCCGCCGCGGTCCGCAGGCAGTTCCACGACGCGCACGCGCCGGCCGCCCGTTGCGTCAGCGGGAAAGACCGGGCTTGGCGCGATCATTACCGTCATCGTCATTGCGCTGTTTACCTGCGTCCTGTTGGGCGGCGCGGGAGGGACTGCGGTCTTCTATCTGGTGATCAAACCAGGACCGCCTCGGCAACCGCGGCCGCCACGACCGGACGAAGCGGATCTCCCTCCGCCAAAGGAGATTTTCGAGCACGACGACGAAGGTAAGAAGGATCTCGACGGCCCTAAAAAAGCCTGGGATTGGAAGAAGGACGGGAAAGGTTGGAAGAAACCCAAGAAGGACGACAAATTCGATTTTCGCAAGGACGGCGATCTCAAAAAAGACGATTTCGACGGGCCGAAAGACGACAAGATCGGGCGGCGCGATGTGCTGCTGCCGCTGGGGAACTGTTTGAATTCGAGTAGTCACGATATCGACGATCGGAGATTGCTGCGCGAATTGCTTCCTTTCCCACCGGGAGAGGGTTGGGGTGAGGGTGCGCTTGCGATGGCAGGGCCATTGTTAATATTGCACGCTCCCCCTCACCCCCGGCCCCTCTCCCGGCGGGAGAGGGGAGAAAATGCCACTTCTGCCTGCGCTTTCCCATGCCGGGACAGAATTGGTTGATTTGGTTGTATGATGGTAGTGCACTCCAGCACGAACCGAGATGGAATCACACCGAGGCTATTTCATGTCCTACCTTCGCATCGCCGTACTGTTTTTCCTCTGTCTGGCGACTATTCCCGATGTTCACGCTGGCAAGGTCAAGCTTTGGCATCAGTACCAGCAAAGCCATTATGACAAGGCGAAATTCCAGAACGCCGTCGTGACCAGCGAGGGGGTCCTGCGGCTCTCGCGCGAGGTCACGCCGTTCGCAGGTATCGCCGCGAGCAATGTCTGGGATCTCGCGGAAGACAGCGCGGGCAATCTCTATGCCGCCACGGGCGACGAGGGAAAGCTGTACAAGATCACGCCGCAGGGCAAAGCCGCGGTCATCCACACCAGCAAGGACGGCCACCTGTTCAGCCTCGTCGCCGCCGGCGATGCCGTTTACGCGGGCACTGGACCGACGGGTAAGCTGCTGCGGATTGGCGCTGACGGCGCCGTCAAGACCGTCGTCGAGAATCTCGACTCGTACATCTGGAGCCTGGCGTACGACCCAACAACGAAAAGCGTTTACGCCGGCACGGGACCGAAAGGTAAAATCTACCGCATAACGCTCGACGGCAAATCGAACGTCTTCTACGCCACCAAGCAGGAGCACATCCTGTCGGTTGCCGTGGGCGAAAAGGGCACGGTCTACGCCGGCACGGACAAGGGCGGCCTGGTTTATCGCATCGACCCCACCGGCAAGGGATTTGTCTTATACCACGCCAATCAGCCGGAGGTTCGATCGCTCCTCGCCACGCCGACGGCGGTCTACGCCGGCACGAGTTCGCCCGTAGCGCGCAAAGGCGGCTTTAGTGCCTCCAGCAGCAAAACCGATAGCCCCGCGCCCGGCGAAAACTCGCTCTACCGCATCGCCCCCGATGGCGCCGTCCGCGAACTCTACCGCGACAAGACGATGATTCTTCGCATCGGCCAAAGCCAGGGCAAGCTGCTGCTCGCCACCGGCATGCAAGGTCAGCTCTTCGAAGTCAACGAAGCCACCAAGGAAAAAACTGAAATCGCTCGGCTCGGCGTCGGCCAAATCCACTGTTTGCTCATTCGCCAGGACGGCTCGATAGTCCTCGGCACAGGCGATCCGGGCAAGCTGTATGTTCTTTCCGACCGCTTTGCAAAGGAAGGCACGGTGACTTCCGATGTTCTCGACGCCAAGATGCAAAGCAAATGGGGCACGCTGAACTGGAACCAGACCGCGCCGACGGGCACCAGCGTGACCGTCGCCGTCCGCAGCGGCAATATCGCCGACCCCGACGACACCTGGAGCGCCTGGTCCGCCGAGCAAAAATCCCCAGGGCAATCCAAGGCGCCCCTCGCTCGCTACATCCAGTATCGCGTGACGCTCAAAACCGACAACGCCAAGGCATCGCCCGAGGCCAGGCAGTTCGCGCTGCGCTATCAAACCCTCAATCAGGCGCCGGAGATCACCAGCCTCGACGTGCCCGACTTCGACACCAAGGATATCGACAATTCCAAAAAGCTCAAAATCAAATGGAATGCCAACGACCCCAACGAGGACGAGTTGACCTACAGTCTTTACTGCAAGAAAAACGGCTGGACCGACTGGGTGCTGCTCGAAGAGAACCTCGACAAGAACAATCTAGACTGGGATACCACGAGCATCCCGACCGGTATTTATCGGCTCAAGGTCGTCGCCAGCGATCGCAAGGACAACCCGGCCGAGGACGCGCTGACCGCAGAACGCATCAGCGCCCCGGTTGCCGTGACTCATCTTCCACCCAGCGTGACGCTCAAGGTCGTCGGTTTCGCCAATGGCGCCGCCATCGTCGAGGCGTCGGCGAACGACGCGTACGTCCGCCTCACCGAGGCCTCGTTTGCCGTCGATGGCAAACGCTGGGTGAACGTCTTCCCGACCGACGGCCTATTTGACAGCAAAACGGAAACCTTCCGGTTCACCACCGACGCGCTCAGGCCAGGCACGCACGTCCTCGTCTTGCGCGTGCGCAACGCCGCCGGCACGTTCGGCTCTGCCGACGCCGTGCTGACGACACCGATGGCGAAACAATAACGCTGAGGCCTCCCCACCATGCGCATCGGTGTATTCGGCGGCACTTTTGACCCGATCCATTTCGGGCATCTGATTCTCGCGGAGCAGTGCCGGGAGCAGGCAAAGCTCGACCGCGTGCTATTCGTGCCCGCCGCCTCGCCGCCTCATAAACAGCAGCAAACACTGACCCCGTTCGGGCAGCGTGTCGAAATGCTCGCGCTGGCAATCTCGGGCAATCCCGCCTTCCAGATCGACGAGCTTGAAAAAGACCGCACCGGCCCGAGCTTCACCGTCGACACGCTGTCGCTTCTCACCGAGCGCCATTCCGGCGACACGCTCGCGTTCATGATCGGCTCGGACAGCCTGCGCGACTTGCCTGCGTGGTATCAGCCCAGGCGAATCCTGGAATTGGCCGAACTGCTGGTGATGGAGCGCAGCGATTGGCCCTGCGCCTGCCCGGACGCACTACGAGCGTCGCTCGGCCTGGGCGCCGATTTCAATCTGCGCTACCAGATCATCGCCGCCCCGCTCATAGAAATCGCGAGCCGCGACGTGCGCCAGCGCATCGCGGAAGGCCGCAGCGTGCGCTACCTTCTGCCGAGAGCGGTGGAGGCGTATATCGGGGATAAGAGTTTGTATGTATAATGTGCAGCCAAATAGCATCCCTATAACCCGCCACAGATTGCGTGCCAAAGGGAGTCGCCGAAGAACTTTCGACTGCAGATCAAAAGCAAGAGCCGCTGACATTCGCTGTCAACGGCTCTTGCGAATCGGGGCGAGAGGATTCGAACCTCCGACCTCCTGAACCCCATTCAGGCGCGCTAGCCAAACTGCGCCACGCCCCGATTATGATAGGATTATAGGCACGGGCTTCTCTCATTACAAGATGCGTTTTCCATCTAAAAGCATCGACGGCGAGCGCGACTCATGCCTGCCACCCTGGAACAACAAATAAAGGACACGGCACTGGCCAGCGGGTTCGATCTCGTCGGCATCGCGCCCGCGCACCAATCCGATGGTTTTGCTCATCTCGCTGATTGGCTGAACCAGAATCATGACGGTGAGATGCACTACATGCGCAAGCATGCCGAGGCACGCCGGCATCCGCGTTCGATCTTGCCGGATGTCCGCAGCGTCGTCATGGTCGCGCTCAACTATAAGCCTGCGGACTCCCTCGGCGTGCCACCTCCTTCGAGGCCCGTTGGGCGCGTTTCGTGTTATGCTCGCGGGCCTGACTATCACGACGTGATGCGCGACAAGTTGAAATCGCTGCTCGTCAGTGTGCAGACGCTTCGGCCTGGCATTCGCGGCCGAGGCGTCGTCGATACCGCGCCGCTCCTGGAGCGCGATTTCGCTCGCCGAGCAGGGCTGGGCTGGTTCGGAAAGAACACGATGCTCATCAACAAAAAGCTCGGCAGCTGGACGTTTCTCGGCGCTCTGCTGCTTGACCTTGAGCTAACGGCAGACGCGCCGTTTACCGCCGCCCATTGTGGCACCTGCCGCCGCTGCCTGGATGCCTGCCCGACGGACGCCTTCGTGGGACCGTATCAACTCGATGCCCGGCGATGCATCAGCTACCTCACGATTGAGCTGCGAGGTTCCGTTGCGAAGGAACTGCGTGAACCGATGGGAAATTGGGTCTTCGGGTGCGATATCTGCCAGGAAGTCTGCCCGTGGAACGCGAAGGCGCCGATCGGCCGGGACCAGCGACTGCAAGAGGAGCGGGCGGGGAGCTACTTGGATTTGCTGAGTGTGATGACGTTGACGGAAGCGGAATTCGAGGCGCGTTTCACGGGCACGCCACTATCGCGGCCGGGCCGAAGCGGATTGCTGCGGAATTGCGCGATCGCGCTGGGGAACGTCGGCGACGAACGCGCCGTAGACGTGCTGCTACAAGCCTGCAAAGACGCCGATGCCGGCGTGCGCGAAAGCGCGGCATGGGCGCTTGACCGAATTCGGTCGCGGCGTTCCGCTCAGTGAGCAAGGGCCTGGACCTTCGGCAGGCTGGCCCAGCGGTGCACGCATTCGGCGCCGATCTTTTCTTGCAGCGTCAATATGCCCGCCAGACTCTTATAGTGGATGCGATCCACTTTCTCTTTCATCTCGCCGAATTGGGCAATAACCTTGTTCATCCATTTGATGCTGATGCTCTGTTCGTACTTGCTTACGCCGTCAACGAGTTCCTTGCTGAGCAGGAAAGGCCGAAGCGGATTTCCAAGCGGCAGATTCTTCAGGCCGGGCAAGGTCATGTCGTCGGCGGTTTTTAGCATCTTTTTCAGCGTCTTGTGCGTATCGCGAAAGATGTTCAGAATTTCCTTGAAATGATGCGTCTGCAAGTTCGAGGAATCGGTCGAATTCAAGAACGCAATCGCCGACTGGATCGGCGGATTCTTGTTCTGCAGTTCGTACCAGATGTCTTGCAGCTTCAAGTGAAAATCGTATCGGCGAAAAAGTTCCTCGGCGACCTCCTGGTTAATATGAAGTGCCATTTGAAAGTAGGTCATGAAGACTTTTTTGTCGATCTCCGCGAGCCAGGTGTTGTCGTTCTTGAGTTCTTTGTCAACCTTTTTGTGAAGGCGTTTCGCGTCGTCCATGTCGTAGATTTCGCCGCGAAATTCAAGTTCGTCATTCTTGGGGCGATGCCAGCCGTTGTAGACGGCATTGAGCATGTTGAGCTCTTCGATGCGTTTGTTGTAAAGCTGGGCGCGGTGCTTCACCTCGGCCGTATAGAGGTTCTTGTGCGAGTCGGCAAGTTCGGTGATGGTCCATTGATTCTTGTGCCCCTCGCGGGCCATGTCGCCGATATCTTTCAGCACGAGGTTGCGATAGTCGTAAAGCCCCTGGTACTTCGGGTCGTACATCCGGTCGGAATGCTCTTCGTCGATGAAGCCCTGCACCTCGACGGGGTCGGCAAGAATCACGTCCTTGGGAATCTTGAAGTAGAAGCGGTAAAACTTGTAGGTCACGCGCTCGCGCAGCTCTTCGACGTTATCGAACAAGAGCCAGGGCGAACGCTCGTCGAATACGGTGCGGATGTACTGGGCTTTGGCGTTCTGCTCGCGGTCGTAGTTCGAGGGATGCGTGGACCACATCTCGGCGATCTTGTCGTCGTCCTCGTCGAAGACCTGCGTGGTCTCGTTGGGATCATCCGGGAGCGGCGGTGGTTCTTCGAGGCGAACGTCCTTGCCCTTGTTTCGGCGGCGAATGACGGAGCCGGCGGCGCTCTGGTGGTAGAATAGATCGCTCGTGTACAAATGATGGCTCATTGCCGTGCGCAGGTCCTTGATCGCCTGATCGAAACAGCTTCCCGCGAAATAGGTACGGTGCAACAGATGCACCGGTGCGTCGCTGCCGGCGACACTGACGGCGAAAAGATCGGCGTTGAACTCGCGCTGTCGACTGCACGAGCGATTGAAGAAAACCAATACATACCAGAGCAGCTCAAGCAACTTTTTCAACACCCAGAGCACGCCGCGAACGATGTAGGCCGGCCAGGCGATGCGGGGATCCAATTGTGACCAGCCGTAAATGAATCGATCGAACCAATCCTCTCCGTCGATGACGTGATACGCAATGCGCCACGAGGTGTAGATGTAGCCGCCGATCTTCGTGCCTTTTTGCGAGAAGTGCCCGAACTCATGACCGAGCAGTGCCTTGAATTCGGTGAGGTTAATCGCATTAAGCAATCCCAGGCCGATGAGCAAACTTCGCTGCGACGGCAGAAAGAGATGAAAGAACGACGTCGTATCGAGAATGGCCGCCGCGTTGACTTCGTAGTCAATGAACACGTGCTTCGGTGGTGTTGCGCCGGTTTCCTCGCAGACTTTTTCGATAAAGTCAAAGAGCTTCGGATGTTCGTCCGGAAATATCTCGATGCGAAACTCTTTCTGCGCGCGCTCGAATTTGAACAGGTTCTTGAGAAGGTAAATCAGCAGCAAAAACGCAGGCAGAACGAACACCATCGGCAATAGCCGCAAGATGCCAACGCGCGCATTCGCGAACAGAAGGAACCACGTGGCCCAGAGGGAATAGGCGACGCAAAAGAACATCACGCCGAAGTAAACCATGAAGAAAAGGCCGAGTGCGAACAGCACCAGAAGCGTCTGCATCTTGTATTCGGACGTCGGCTCGGTCAGGTCTTCCGGCACATTGTCGGGGCTCGGTGGATACAGCGTATTTTTCGCCATGAGGCCGCTCTCCACGTGAAATAATACCGGCGCGGGTGGATTATTTGGATACCACCATTTTCACCAAGGTTGCTCCCCTTGGCAACTGTCTTTCTGGACATGGAAAGCAAGAGACGCATAATGATGAGGACACCCCAAGGAGTATCCGCCATGTTCCGATCTTTTCTGCTGCTGAGCGTTTTGTCTCTCGCCTCGTTTCTGCCAATCGGCAGTTCCTACGCTCAGCAGGCAACCGCGGCCAAGACGAAAACTGTTCGCCTGATGACCGTCGGCAATAGCTTTTCCCAGAACGCGACACGCTACTTGAACGATCTCGTCAAAGCCAAGGGCCACGCGCTGATCCACCGCCCGATGGCCATCGGCGGCGCCAGCATGGAAGTGCACTGGGAAAAGGCGAAACTGCACGACAAGGATCCCAAGGACCCGAAGGGCCTGTATGGCAAGAAAAGCCTGCGCGACGAACTCACGGGCGGAACCTGGGACTTCGTGACCATCCAGCAGGCGAGCATCAAGAGCCACAATATCGCGACATATCGACCTTTCGCCAAGCAACTACACGATCTCATCAAAAAAGCGGCGCCGAAGGCCGAGATCTTGATTCACCAAACCTGGGCCTACCGCGTGGACGATCCGCGTTTCACCAGGCCGTCAAAGACGCCGGGCGAACCGACAACACAAAAGGAAATGTACGACGGGTTGAACAAGGCGTACCGAACCATTGCGTCGGAATTGGGCCTGCGCGTCATCCCGGTCGGCGATGCCATGTATCGCGCGGATACGGACGAGAAGTGGGGCTATCGGCCCGACAAGAAATTCGACTTCAGGAACGCCCAACCGCCGACGCTTCCGAACCAAACCCATTCCCTGCATACCGGATATCGCTGGGGCAAATCGAAAGACGGTAAAATGGCGTTGACCATGGACGGGCATCACGCGAACGTCGCTGGCGAATACCTCGGGGCCTGTGTGTTCTATGAAGTGCTCTTCGGCGAGTCGGTCGTGGGGAATTCGTTTGCGCCTCCGCAACTCGACCGCGAGTACGCGCGGTTTCTCCAAGAGACCGCTCATGCCGTCGTCGCCAAGTAGTGAAAGTGAATCATTATGTTTGTTCCCGCCACAGCATTGCTCGGGCTATTGATTCTGCCCCTCGCACTTCAGGCACAGTCGCCGGCTGCGCTGAAAGCCGTCACCACGGATGAAGGCGTATGGGTGCAAGAGGGCGAGACGAAGGTGCTCTTTTACCAGCGCCGGCCCAAATCGAAAGACGGCAAGTATACGCGCGCAAACTATGTGCATCCGCTGCTCGATCTTGAGGGCGAACCGCTCACCGAGGACTTCCCGGCCGACCATCTGCATCATCGCGGTGTTTTTTGGGCGTGGCACCAGGTCACGATCGATGGCAAATCCGTCGGCGATCCCTGGGCACTCAAAGACTGCGGCTGGGACATTCGCGACGTGAAGTCCGAAGCGACGGGAGCATCCCTATCATTGCTCTCCACGGTGTACTGGCTGTCGCCGATCTGGAAGGATGCCGAGGGGAAACAAAAACCGTTCGTGCGCGAACAGGCGGTGATCCGCGTGCATCGAGCCGAGAAAGAAAGGCGCATCGTCGATTTCGAGATTCGTCTGACGGCACTACAAGCAAACACGCGCATCGGCGGAGCGGCGCCGACGCCAGGCTACGGCGGATTCTCGCCGCGCTTACGGCTGCCGAAGGACGTGCGATTCCTTTCGCCGAAGGGCGAGGTCGAGCCTCTGCCTGGTCCGGTCGCGGCGTCGGCATGGATCGACGTTTCGGGCACATTCGCCAAGGGCCGCATCTCCGGCGTGGCGATGCTCACCCATCCCGAGACTCCCGGTTTTCCGCAACCGTGGATCTTGCGCCGTCGCGGCAGTATGCAAAATGCCGTCTACCCTGGCCCGACGCCCGTGCTCGTGCCGACCGATCGGCCTGTGGTCCTGCGCTATCGGCTAGTTGTGCATCGCGGGGCCGGTCGAATCGAACAAATCGAGCGTTGGCAAAGTGAATATGCGAAAGAACGATGACGATCGTTTTCTTGGCGAGCCAGGAGCGTGAGCGACTGGAGAAAATCTGCGGTGATTGCTCATTCCTCCAGTCGTTGACGCCCCTGGCGCGCCAAGCATGTTCCAAATTTACTTGCTCTTCGGCGAGCCGCTGTCGGTCGCCGACTTTTCCGCGCCTTCGCTTTCCTTGGCGAAGCGGGCGATGGTTTCGGGAATTTCGATGCCGCCGATGTCTTTCATGATTTGCATCATCGGCGGCAACGTGTGGGCGAGGCTTTGCAGAAAGCGCGACGTATTATTGGCGCCTTTGCCGTCGGCGCCGCCTTCCCAGACGACGACCTTGTCGAACTTGATATTGGAGATCGCCTTCGCGGAGGCCTGGGCGAGATTGTCGAGGTGTTCGAGCATAAGGATCTGGAATGCCGGCTGTGCGCCGCCGCACGCGTCGATGATGCGCTTGAGGCCTTCGCCTTTCTTGGCGAGGATTTCGAATTGCCCGCGGGCCTCGGCTTCGAGCTTGGCGTAATTGGCGGCGGCTTCGCCCTCGGCCTCGATGCGGCGTTTTTCCGCTTCCGCCTCGGCCTCGACGATGATCTTGGCCTTGACGGCCTTCGCCGGCGCCTCGACCTCGGCACGCTGCTCGGCTTCGATGCGTTCCGCCTGAGCGAGCGCCGCCTTGGCCTGGGCGCGGTGCTGGGCCTCTTGCACAGCGGCGTCAGCCTCGCGTTTGCGTGTTTCGCCAAGTTGGAACGCCTCGGCTTGCTTCACCTGCAAGTTGGCCTGCGCGAGTGAAATCTCGGCCTGGGCGCCGGCTTCGCCGGCAATCGCCTTGGCGTTGGCGTCGGCGATGGCGATGCGCATCTTGCGTTCAGCGTCCTTGATCTGCGCTTCTTTTTCAAAGGCTGCGTTCTGCTCGCCGATGCGCTGTTCCTTGTCCAATTCGGCCATGCGGACGGCTTGCAAGCGTTGCGATTCCTTGATCTGCGCTTCGCGTTCGAATGCCGCGGTTTGCTCGCCGACTTTCGTTTCTTTTTCGAGTTGAGCGACGCGCACCGCCTGTTCGCGTAACGCCTCGCGGGTGCCGATCTCGCGCAGTTTCGTCGCGTTGGCGACCTGAATCGACTTCACGCGCTCCGCCTCTGCGACGCCGATCTGGCCATGCTTCTCCTGCTCGGCGACATCGATCTTCGCCTGCTGAACAGCCTGCGAGGCGGCCTTGCGGCCAATCGCTTCGATGTAGCCGGACTCATCGGTGATGTCGGTGATGTTGACGTTTATCAATACCAGGCCGATTTTCTGCAGCTCGGGTTCGAGCGACATTTGAATCGATTGCAAGAATTTGTCGCGGTCGCGGTTGATTTCCTCGATCTTCATCGACGCGATGACTTGCCGAAGCTGCCCGAAGATGATGTCGCCTGCCTGCTGCTTGGTCTCGTTGGTATTGAGTCCGAGCAAGCGGATGGCGGCGTTTTGCATCGTTTCCAAGTCGGTGCCGATTGCGACGGTAAAGACGCTCGGCACGTTGATGCGGATGTTTTCCATCGAGAGTGCGCCTTTGAGCGGCACCTCGATCTGAATCGGTTCCAGGCTCATGTAGGCGTAGTCTTGCACCAGTGGCAGTACGAGCCGGGCGCCGCCGTGAAGGCAGCGCGTGCCTGTCGCGCTGCCGGTGTATTTGCCGTAAATGACAAGCACCTGGTTGCTGGGGCAGCGCTTGTAACGCGTCAAAAACATGACGGCGATGACGAAGAAGATCATCGCGGCGAGCACGATCAAGGCCAGGTAGGGCCAGCCGATATCGGGCAGCGCATTTTTTTGCTGAGCGAACAACAGCACGTTCATGTTGAAACTCCAAAAGCGTGAAGGGTTGCGTGCGGAACAGCGCGGGAGCACGTCGCACGCCTGCTGACCTGAAACCACATTGCCTTAGTACTACAGCGCGACCTCCCCTCGCCCCTGTACTCAGGGGAGAGGGGTCGGGGGTGAGGGGTTTGTGGCTTGTCGCTTTATGTGGCCTCTTCCCCTCACCCCCAACCCCTCTCCCCCCGGGTACAGGGGGGGAGGGGGGGAAAGGGCGGGGATTCCTTTTTTATGGGGCGATGACCATCTAACTT
>CAZAFH010000162.1:0-14145 GCA_964484265.1 uncultured Singulisphaera sp. | reverse complement strand
GAAAATGCGCAACACTTTTCGGATGAACGCAGCGTTTGGTTTTCATCAGCCCAGGCTGACCCTGTATTTCAAATGTCTGAGGGTCAGCGTCGGGTCTATCGCCTGTTGCGGAGTGTCATGAATAATCCCGTCGTTAGCACGGAGACTATTAATTCCGCGAAGAGCGTCGCCGTGTTCAAATGGTAGCCGCGCGACTCCATTGAGCTGCCGCTGGAATAGCGCACGGGCGGAAAAAGGGCCATCAAACAAACAAGCAAAATGCTGGCGACGAGAAGGGGTAAACGCATGGCTTCCTTTGGTTAGTCTGCATTTCTCACCACAGAGAACACTGAGAACACAGAGCAATGCAAAGGAATTGACGATTGACAACTAAGGACATTAAGCCTCGGATCGAGACAAAAATGGAGTGTTATTCATCGATCCTCCTTATTTCCTTTGTATTCCTCTATCTCTGTGCTCTCGGTGTTCTCTGTGGTGAGAAATCCGGGTTAGCCTACGTCTGGGCTGATGAATACTATTGAAAATTCGCACTGATGCGACAGTATCCGACGTACGAAATCGTTGCGCGAAGTGCTCCCTCTCCCACCGGGAGAGGGAAGGGGTGAGGGCCGCTTGACGATGGCAATGCGAGGAAATTCACAGCATTGCAAACAACCTGCGTCCCTCACCCCCGACCCCTCTCCCGGTGGGAGAGGGGAGAAAATGCGCAACATAATCAGAATGAAAATTACCCAGGTTATTCATCAGCCCAGCCTACGTCTGTGCCGCCGAACGTGACAAGACGCCCGGGATTTTCTTCGTGGACAAGCGTTGCAGTTTCCGCGAGCGTTTCGTGGGCATGATGCAATGGCTCGGACGATCGCGGCGCCGTGAACGACGACTTCAAGGTTAGAGCCGGACCCGACTGCAACAACCAAGACGCGGAAATTCATTCCGAAGTGTCGCCGTGGAATGAGCGTGCCGCAAACTTCATGGGGCAGATAACGGTTCGGCGAAGGGCCATATCTCAAATCAACTCCGGCCCCTTTTCTCTTTCTCGTTCTTGCGCCATCTTCACCTTGAGTATTTGAAGACACTCGAGGTCACGGCTCGATGCCTTCGCTCAGAAGTCTACTGCCGTACTCCTTCTGCTGCGATTCAGTCAATCCTACTACCTTAATAAGCAACTCTTGCCGTTTTTTGTTCACGATAGTGTGTTTCACAGGTTCCCCCCCGGCAGCCTTGAACTCCACTTCGATGGCTCTTCGTTCTTTGACGAGAGCATCGACCTGGCTGTTGTTGCTGCCGCAGCCGACCGGCAGCAAACAGAGGGCGGCGACCAAGCACAGAAGTCCGAACTGTTGGAAAGACGACAGACGGTTCATCAAAAAAACTCCTACGAAAGTGGCCACAGTCTCTCGCAATAACTGCGAAAAAAAGTGGGATCAAGGAGGCGAACGCCAGCCCCGTTATCCACAAACTAATCGCACTATCCCCTTGCAATCGCCAACGGCAAGCGGATTCCCGGCGTTTTACTCGTGCGGTCTCCTCGTCATTGTCGCTGCCAACCTTGCCGATTTCCGGAAAAAATTGGACTCGGCGTTCACCGTCAGCGCGTGGGTCCTTGTTTCTATCGACAGCGTTACCCCCAGGAATCGCTGCGCTCATCCTGGGATTTGGGTAGATCATTTTATCCTAACGCGCGGCTTGATCGGTTTGCAAAGTCGGTTGCGGAATTTTTTTGCGATTGCGTGGCACGGCGAGGGCGCTAAACGGGCGAGGCGACCTATACCCCTCTCTCCCTCGGGAAGTTGGCCAACACCCCCAAAAAGTGAAAAAAAACTGGGAAAAAGTGCAAAAGCGCTTGGCCAACGGCTGTTGGCCAAGCGCTCGAGACGACCACCCTCGAACTTGCATTACTTCTTGGGCGCCGGTAGCGGAATCTCGTGTGGCAACACGCCTCCGGTCGTCGCTGCCGGCGGGGGAACGGGCGCGGGGGCGGGCACGACCACTGGCGCTGGCGCTTCCGACGTTTTCGGCGCCGTCGGCAGAACGATCTTCGCCGGCGGCAGACTGAATTCGTTTTTCTCAGGCGCTGCGATCGGCGGCGCCGTCGGCAACTCCGGAAGCAGACCGGGCATTGGCAGGTCCAGCCCCGTCTTTGGCAGGACTGGCGCCATCACTGGCGGCGAGATCGGGCCGACCTCGTCCTTGGGCGCGACGGGCAGCGAGATCGGGGCCTTGACCTCGGCGTCCGGAGCCGGTGGAACCACTGGAAGTGCCGGGCCGGGCAGAGTGATCGGCTTCGACTTCGGTTCCTTCGGCGACGGTGCGGGCACGATGGCCGGCGGAGCCACGGGCACGACGTCCGAGACACGTTTGAGAAGCGTGTCGTCGTTGTAGATCCGCATGCTCTCGTCGCGAATCACCGGCTCACGCTGGCCGTCCGACTTGATCCTCGTGCGGAAGCGAACATCCCCCGGAGCGATACCGCGAACGTAGACCTTGTAGATCACGTCGGCTCGCGGCGCCAGGCGTGCCAGCGGCTCGAAGATCAGGTCGCTGCCTTCTTGACGAAACCGCAGCGTGGTGCTGCATTTCGCGCCCTTGAGCTGGAGTTGGTCCGGCAACGTGCAGACTAGTTCGACGTTCGTCTCCGTCTTCGTTCCCGTGTTGGCGATGCGAATCTCATACGCCGTCTCGGCTCCGACTTCGATCGGGTCGTCGAGATGCCCCACCTCGATCGCCAGCGATGGCAAGCCTTCAACAACGGTGCGTGCATCGTTTTCGGATTTCAGCCCGTTGGCCCCGCTCGCCTGTGCAATGAGCCGATGTTCGCCTGGCCCGGTCGCAACGAGATCGACGGCAACCTCCTTGGATTGGCCTGGTTGCAAATCGCCGAGCTTCCAGGAAACCAGACGCGTCGATTCGGTGAACTGCCCGCCCTGGTTGGCTTGATGGAACTTGAACCCAGCCGGGACGAGTTCATTGAGCACGACGGCGCTGGCAGTCGCCGTCCCGGGATTGGTGATCTTGAGCACGTAGACCGCATGCCGATCGAGGTACCGGAGCTTCGGCCCGGAGATCACGACGACCAATTTGGGCACGAGCACGGAGAACGCGGCAGCATCGGACGCCGACAGGCCGCCTTCGCCGATGAGAGTGGCGGTGCATTTTTGTTCGCCGCCGGCCCTGGCGACACATGCCAGTTGGAGGGTCTTGATCTCCTTGGGTGCAAGAGTTCCGACGTCGAATTCGATGACCTTTTTGCCGCTCGGATGTTCGAGACCGTCGGACAGGGTTGTGCGAATGCGGACCGATTCAGCCACGCCATCGCCGGGATTGCTCAGCGCGAAGAGGAAGGTGACGTTTTCACCTGCGACGACTTTTTCAGGGCCGCGCATCTTCACCGCGAGCATCGGTTCGCGCACCTGCACGACATGAGCTGCGACGGAGGTGAACGTGACGGTCGCATGGCAGGTCATTGACCCGCGCGATTTGGTCAGGAGCGTGAGGTCGAGCCGACGGGCTTGATTCGGAGCGAGGGTGCCAAGATTCCACGACAGTTCATCGCCGGCGATAGCGGCGCGGGGTTCCGTGGTTTTGCAGGTAACATCCTTGGCAAGCCGATGCTTGACGACGACGTTGTGGGCGGGCGTTGTCGAAGTATTGCGGACGAGAATCTGGCATGCCACCGGATGATTGACGCGTGTGTTCGAGGGCCCGACCCATTCGACGCTGATCGACGGTTGCTGCTTGCCCGGTTTGACATCGAGCGGAACGTCGGAGTTCGAAGCCGGGTTTGACGCGGGCGCCAGCGCCTGCGTTTTCATGATGCCGCCGGTCTCAGGCGAAAGGATCGGCGGAAAGCTCGGTGGATCCTGGAGAGCCGGCGCCGAGGGAGGCTGGATGCCGGTGAACGGTTCCGGCGCCTTCTCGATCTTTGGCGTCGGCTGAAGGGTCGGCAGATCGGCGGGCGGAAGCTGCTGCGACGGGGCCGGAATCCGAAGCGTCTGCGGCGCCGGCTTCGCTGCCGTGGCTTTTTTCTCAATCAAAATCGGGGCGACAACGACGCCCATATCTTTAGGCCCAGGCTGTCCCATGACCGTTTGGCCAAGCAGCGCGGCTGTCACGCACGCGCCGCCAAGACCTAAAATTGTCCACCATTGGTACTTCTTCATCAGTCCCCCTCCGAATAGACCGCGCCCGGCATCCCCCTGCCGAGGGTCCTCGATTTTTTTCGACTGGCAATAACCCCTATTTGGAGATGGGTAATAACGCAAGGCGGCATTGTGTCAAGTAGATTTGTTTAAGAAAGCGTGTCCGTGTGTCTTACACGCAGCGTACCTTCCCATTGATTTACAAGCTTCCAATTGTTATCAAATTGGTCTGCATGCATCGTCGAGTCAGGAGCGTCGAGCGACTGGAGAACCTGCCCAGCATGGGTTGCCCATTTCCGTGAATCTGGGTAAAGTTTGCGGAATGCATGAGCACTCGGCTCATTCTCGAAATGATTCGTGCCGATGAAAGGAAATGGTTACGCTTCACGCGCGTCATGGCTCAAAGGAAACCGATTTCGCTTCCAATCACCAACAGGAACAAGGCATAGCGTTATGGATAACGGCACTATTCCGATGCTCGATCTGAAGGTTCAGTATCAATCGCTCAAGTCCGAGCTCGATGCCGCGGTGGCCCGCGTCGTCGAATCGGCGATCTTCATCAACGGTCCCGACGTCGAGGCGATGGAGCAGGAAATCGCCCAATACTGCGGAGCGAATCATTGCATCGGCGTATCTTCGGGGTCCGACGCACTGCTGGTGTCGTTGATGGCGCTCGATATCGGCCAAGGCGATGAAGTCGTCACCACGCCGTATACGTTCTTCGCCACCGCCGGCGCGATCGCGCGTGTCGGAGCGAAGCCGGTGTTCGTCGATATCGATCCGGGTACATTCAACATCGACCCGAACGGAATCGAAGCGAAGATCACGCCGCGTACGAAGGCGATCATGCCGGTGCACCTGTTCGGCCAATGCGTCGAGATGGACCCGATCTTGAAAATCGCCGCGAAGCATGGCCTGGCCGTCATCGAAGACGCCGCCCAGGCGATCGGCTCGGAATACCAGGGCCGACGGGCAGGTTCGATGGGCACGGTCGGCTGCTACTCGTTCTTTCCCTCGAAGAACCTCGGCTGCTATGGCGACGGCGGCGCTGTCGTCACGCAAGATCGCGCTCTCGCTGACAAGATTCGGCTCCTGCGCAACCATGGCGCGCATCCGAAATACTTTCACAAGATCGTCGGCGGCAACTTCCGGCTCGACACGATCCACGCCGCCGTCTTGCGCGTCAAGCTCAAGCACCTCGATACCTGGACTCTCGCACGTCAGCAAGGCGCCGCCTACTACACGGCCGCGTTGAACAAGTTTGGCGTGCGAGGCCGATTCGTGGAAGCGCCGAAGGTGATGCAATCCAGGCATATTTTCAATCAATATGTGATCCGCTGCGAAGATCGCGAGAACCTGCGCGAGCATCTCAAGCGTGACAGGATCATGACCGAGGTGTACTACCCGCAAGCGATGCATCTGCAAGAATGCTTCGCCTATCTGGGCGGCCGGCAAGGTGAATTCCCGGAAAGTGAACGCGCCGCTCAGACCTCGCTGGCTTTGCCGATGTATCCTGAATTGGCGAACTCGCAGCGTGAGCGCGTCGCACACAGCATCGCAGCGTTCTACGAGGCCGCCGACCAGACGACCCGCCGCGCGGCGTAAGCGATTACTGGCACTCCGTCATTGATCCGAAAGAAGCTCACGCAAAGGCGTAGAGACCTGGCGTGGCAAGCCGCAATCAAGTACGAATCACGAAAGCTCGAAAGTACGAAATTACGGGGTAGGAAAAGTCACGGGCAGGAATCCGATCCCGCCATTCCTGCCCTTCTCTGACTTTTTTTCGTTCTTTCGAGCTTTCGTGATCTGTATTGGGAAATCTTCGTCGTTCGCGAAGATTTATGTTCATAGCAACGCAATGAGAGATAAGACAATGTCTTTTCTCTCCAATTTCTTGTGCAATTCTTTGCGTCTCTGCGCCTTTGCGTGAGGTGAGTTTTTCCACAAGAATGATGGAGAATCCGATTACTTCAACAACTCGCGCATTGCGTTCATGAGCACGGCTTCGGATTCGGGGGCGACGCGCGAGACGGGGCCGGTTTCATAGCCGCCTTGCGTGTAAGAGATCGCCAGGCCGATATAGCCCATGCCGTAGTCGCCGTAGGCGGCCATCATGACCGAAGCGTCGGGCCGCATTTTCTGGGCTGCGAGCTGATACTCGACGAACAATTCACCGGGCATGTGCAACACATAGCCGCTGCCGATCTTCAGGCATTGTAAATCGACCTTCTCGCCTGCTTCACAACGCCGGGCCCAGACGTAGGCGCGGGCGGAACGCAGGCGATCGAGATCCTTCATTTTCGTGTCGGCGATTTTTACCTTCAGATCTCGCGTGTTGTAGAGTTTGCTCACGGGCAGCGCGACGGGCAACACGCGCCAGGCGATCTTGCTGGCGTCCACCTTTTCTTTTTTGATCGCGGTGAACGATGCCTTCATGCCTTTCGCGAGCCGATCGGCAAGCAGCGGACGATTCGCGGGATCGCCGTCGTTGTATTTGCCCGCGGTGACATTTCCGCCGGCGCCGTTGAAATGGATGTGTGCCGGGCCGGGCATGTCGCGCTCGCGGCGATTGCGTGCCAACCCTGGAAAATCACAGGTCACGCCGCCGCGGCCATAGTAGCTTTGCGGGTGCGTTGCGTAATAAGTCAGGATCGCTAGAGGTGAATCGCCATCGAAGAAGGCGAGCGTGTGGACGTAGGGATCGATGACGCCCTCGGGTTCCGCGCGGGCATCGGGATTGCGCGTCGCGCTGGTGCGTGTGTATTTTACCTTGCCATCGGGACCGAGCACGCGTCGTGCCGAGGCGACCATCTCCGCCTTCGCCTTGCCGATGCCGACGTGGGTTACGACCTTCGGCGAGGTTATCGCTTTCTTGCAAGCATTGGCGACACGCTCGATGGCTTTTCGGGCGAACGCTGGATCGAAGAGCTTGCCGTTGAGCTTGAAAGTCGCCAGCAATTCGTCGGCCTCGAAGTCGCAACCGGGCGCGTCGTGTTGATGGAGGCAATGCACGCAAACGCGGTCCTTCGTCGTGCCGACGGATTTGGCGATGGCCTCGCGAAACGCGTGATGCCCGCTGTTGCCAATGCCAACCCAATCGACGGCGACCAGGACAATCGGTTTCTCGTTGGTAAACAGGATGATGCCTCGCGCCAGGAGCGGATCGACGATTTCCTTCGCGGGAGGAACCAGCCCGTCGCACAGCGGCGTGCCGATCGGCGGCGTCACGTCGGCCTCGAACGTCGCGATCTTCAACGGCGCGCCGCCCGCATAGGCGGGAATTGCCAGAAGGAATACAGAAATCACCGTTAACACTCGTCTCATTGTCATTTCCTCCTCGCGAAGATTGGCGACAGGGGAATTCTATGACCTGCACACATTCTTAGCCGACGCTGTTGATTGGTGATAACATAGCAAAGTCAAGCATTCGGAATACCTCACCTTGGGCTTGCATCGAACGAGGTCGTCATGAAGCTACCCGCGACGGAAATACTGCACCGATTGGGACGAGGCGAATCCATTGCCGCGGTTTGCGAAACGGCAGGGATGGCGCGTTCCGAGTTCGACGCCTGGTGGCGCGGTGAATGCGAGCGCCGCTTGCCGACGCCTGGTCTGGCGCCGCCGAACCTTGACGGCGCGATTCGCATCCAGCGCGATAAACGCGGCGTGCCGCATGTTCACGCCGAGAGCAATCGCGATCTCTTCCGCGGTTTCGGATATGCGACGGCTCAGGATCGCCTTTTCCAGCTCGACTATCTTCGCCGCAAGGCGCGCGGTCAGCTTGCGGAGGTTCTCGGTCCCGAAGCGGTGGACTCGGACCTGCTCTATCGCACGATCGACCTGGCACAAATCGCCGAGCGCGAGTGGACGACGCTCCCAGCCGAGATTCGCGAACTGGTCAGCGCCTACACTGCAGGCATCAATGCATGGATCGAGGCGATCGGCGATCGGCTGCCGATCGAATTCGACTTGCTCGACTATCGCCCGGCGCCGTGGCGCGAGACCGATAGCCTGGTGATCGTCGGTGAATTTCGCTGGTATCTCACGGGCCGATTTCCCGTTATCGCCATCCCCGAACTAATCAAACGCGCAGTAGGCGACGGCCCGCTGTATCGTGAATTTATTCAGGCCGAAATCGATGACGAAAGCATCCTGCAACCCGGAGATTACGCACCGGGCGGCAAGCGCGATGTCGGCGTTTCGCTCGGCGGTAATGAAGGTCCCGGAAGCAACAACTGGGTGCTCGACGGCTATCGCACCGATACCGGCAAGCCGCTCGTCGCCAATGATCCGCACATCCCCTACTATGCCGTCTCCATCTGGCATGAAGTTCACCTTCGCGGCGGCAGCTTCAACGTCGCCGGCGCCGCACTCGTCGGCATGCCTGGCGTGATGATCGGCCGCAATGAGCACGTCGCCTGGGGCATCACCAACAACATCTGCTCCCAGCGCGATCTGTACCAGGAGAAGACCGATCCCGCTCACCCGGATTGCTTTCTTTACGACGGCAAATGGGAACCCGCCCAGGTGCGAGTCGAGACGATCAAGGTCCGCGGCCAGGAACCCGTTCGCAAAACGGTCCGTTGCTCGCGCAATGGCCCCATCGTCGATGACATCGTGCCCGCGACCATCCGCCACCTCGGTCCGGTTTCCGTCCGCTGGCTCGGCTTCGAACCCTGCGGCTGGGTGACGGCGACCATCCAGACCAATCGCGCGACGAATTGCGACACGTTCCGCGAGGCCTGCAGGCCATGGATCTGTCCGACCTTCAATCTCGTCTTCGCCGACACTGCGGGCAATATCGGCCTGCAAAGCGTTGGCCGCGTGCCGATGCGAAAAATCGCCGAGCGAGCGTACCGTCCCGGCTGGGATCCGGCGCATCAGTGGACCGGCGTCATCGGCTACGACGACATGCCGCACTTGAGCAATCCCAAGCGAGGTTTTGTCGTTACCGCAAATAACCGCACCGCACCGGCGGACTTTCCGTTTCCGCTTGCGGGTTGCTGGAATTCCGGCCATCGCGCACGCCGGATTCGCACGCAGGTGCAGGCGAAGAAAGTCTGGTCGCGCGAAGACTGCCGGCGGATGCAGCTCGATACTTTTTCGGGCCGGGCGGCGTTGTGCGTGTCGCCGTTGATCGCGATTCTGGAGAGTGAAACCGATCCCAAGGTGCAGCAAGCGATTTCGTTATTGCGAGGCTGGAACTATCACATCGCCGCCGATTCACCTGCGGCGACGATCTTCAACGTCTTCTTCACGAACTGGTGCAAGGCCGTGGGGTGCGAGCGTCTGCCCGCCGACCAGGCTGCGTTTGCCGCGGGCAACGCCGTCGGCATCGCGTCTCGGCTCATGGTGCAGGACAGCGTCGGCTGGTTCCGGCACGATCGAGTCCAGGCGATTCGCGAGACTTTCCTCGCATCGCTCGACGAAATCACCGCCAAGCTCGGACCGGACCCTGCCGATTGGAGTTGGGGCAAACTGCACGTTCTCGTGCAACCGCATTATCTCTCGAAGCGAGGCGACCTCGGGCAGTTGTTTGACCTGACGGGCAAGCCGTGCGGCGGCGATGCCGTCACCGTCAACGCCGGCACGATGGACGGCGCCTACGGATCGGTGCTTGGCGCCGGCTTCCGCATGGTCGCCGACCTTGCCGACCCTGCTGCCGGTTTGTGGCTCATCGAAGTCGCGGGAGCATCGGGACAGGTGGGCAGCCCGCACTACGCCGATCAGATCGACAGCTGGGCCGCCGGTGAATTGCATTACATGGCGTTGCGTGGCGAATAATAAGGTGTTCGCAGAAGCACACTATGCCCGCGCGGCATCGAGCGAGTGCTAAACGTAAACGAGGCTACACGCTCTTCCGCAGTCGCCGCATTTCTGCTTCGCGGAGCACCTTTTGGCGACGCGCGGCGGTGTTCTCGAACAGGCCGTAGTAAAAATCGCGATGTGCGTCGCTCAGCGTTTTCCCCCGCCGGCTCATCACTTTCGAGGCGGTTTGCAGCAGTTTCCGCAAATCCCAAAGCTCGCTCAAATGCCCAGCCGTGGATTGGCAGAACGACGGAATCGCCTGCGGCAGCAACGAACCCGACGGCAATAGGCTCGCGAACGCGCCGACCGCCGAACCCGTGTTGAGCAGCGCTCCCAGCCCTGTCTTCGTGTGATCGCCGATGTACGAACCGATCTTGGCGCGACCCGTGGCCACGCGCGCTCCATTGACGCTGACGCGCACGTTGTCGTAGTCGTTGCGCAGATCGCTCGTCTGCGTGGCGGCAGCGAGATTGACCCATTCGCCGAGATACGAATGCCCGAGAAACCCGTCGTGGTATTTGTTGCTGTACCCCTGAACGATGCTCGCCTCGATTTCGCCGCCGAGCCGACAGCAAGGCCCGATGGTGCTGCCCGCGCGAAGTTTGGCGCCTACGATCCAGCTGCCGGGCCCGACGTAACAAGGTCCTTCGAGCCGGCTGAAGGAATGCACGATCGCGCCGCGATCGATCATGACCGGACCGCCGCGCGTGTCAGCGTACACGAACGGCTCGACCATGGCGTCGTCGGCGACGATGAAGTCTTCAATCGGACCACGGATCGCGGCTTGTGCCGGTGCATTCTTGCCCGAATGGATTGCACCAAACCAGCTGGCATCGGCCTTGAGGGCTTCCGTGTTTCCGTCGACGTATTCCCAGAGAAACTCGAAGATGGCGCCGGTCGTCGGCACGTGTGTCAGCCGGCTTTTCCAGTCCGCGAGCCAGGAGTCGATATCGTCATTCCGCGGCGCGTCCGGCTGGCTCAACACGGCATAGGCCACCTCGCCGTTTATCAAGCCGACGTGCGGCGTCGTCGCATCGATGCGTGTATCGCTAGCGGGCATCCATCGGCCATTGATCCAGGTGGTCGTGGTCTCTCGTGCCCAATCGGTATCGTTGACCGGGTGATTCGGCTGCTCGACTTTCCAGAGTTCCGCGAGGGTCCGCCGCGTCCAGAATCCAACCTCGGCCGCGTCAAATTGGCGGTGCTGCCGCTCCCATACGCGTTCCGCGCCGCACCAAAGGGCGAACGCAGGCCGAGTGAGCACGATCGGCTCCAGCCACTGGACCGCGGAATCTTCGTATATGCAAATTCGCATCGAGTCACCAAAAACCCAAACCCAGGGGTAAGGCCCCCCGAACCTCTAGGATCGATAGTCATCCCAGAGGTTAGGAGTGCCTCACCCCTGGGCTTACGGGAAAATTCCAATCACTCCACTGTCACGCTCTTGGCGAGGTTGCGCGGTTTGTCGATGTCGCAGCCGCGCAGGAGCGCGATGTGGTACGCCAGGAATTGCAGCGGGATCGACGTCACCAACGGCTGCAGGTAATCGGGCACGTTTGGCACATGAATGACGTCATCGGCCTTGGCTTCGACGTGAGCGTCATCCTCGCAGGCGATGGCGATGATCGGGCCGCCGCGCGCCTTGATCTCTTCGAGATTGCTCATCACCTTGTCGTACACCGCGCCGTGAGGGACGAGGAACACCGAAGGCGTGTTCTCATCGACGAGCGCGATCGGCCCGTGCTTCATTTCCGCAGCGGGGTAGCCCTCGGCATGGACATAGCTGATTTCCTTGAGCTTCAACGCGCCTTCGAGCGCCATCGGGTAGAGGAACTGCCGGCCAAGGTAGAGCATGTTCGAGGCGTGGTGATACTTTTTCGCGACTGCGGCGACGTGATCCTGGCATTTCAGCGTTTCATGCAAGATCGCCGGCATGGCCTTGAGTTCGTTCAGAATGCGTGCGCCTGCCTGATACGACATGTGCCTCATCCGGCCAAGATAGACGGCGAGCAACGTCAGCACGGTGACCTGGGCGGTGAACGCCTTCGTGCTGGCGACGCCGACTTCTGGCCCGGCGTGGAGGTAGATGCCGCCGTCCACTTCGCGGGCGATGCTGCTGCTGACAACGTTGCAAATACCGAGCGTGCGTTGGCCTTTGCGCTTCGATTCACGAATCGCCGCCAAGGTGTCGGCGGTTTCGCCGGACTGCGTGATGCCGATGACGATGGTATTTTTTTCGATCGGCGAATTGCGATAGCGAAACTCGGACGCGTACTCCACTTCCACCGGAATGCGCGCGAATTGTTCGATCAGATGTTCGCCAATGAGGGCGGCGTGGTAGCTTGTCCCGCAAGCCGTGAGCACGATACGCTCGATCTGGCGAAGGTCCTGCGATTCGAGATTCAGGCCGCCGAATCGCGCGGTCGCCTCGGGTTCGTCGAGTCGGCCCGCGATCGCCCGGCGAATGACCTCGGGCTGTTCGTAGATCTCCTTGAGCATGTAATGCGGATAGTCGCCCAGCTCGGCATCGTTCGACTCAATATCGAGCGTGTGAATGACGGCCGACGTCTCACGGCGTTCGTCATCCATGATCTGCCATTGGTCCGGCGTGAGGACGCACATCTGGTGATCGTCGAGATAGATGATCCGCTTGGAATAACCGACCAGCGCGCTCGGATCGGACGCGAGAAACATCTCCTTCTCGCCTAACCCGACAACGAGCGGACTGCCGAGGCGTGCTCCGATGATCAGGTTCGGGAAGCGCGGACTGATGGCGGCCAGGCCGTACGTACCCTTGACCTGGGCGACGGCCTTGCGGACGGCGTCGATGAGATCGTCCTTCAGGTGGAAAGCGATCAGGTGCGCGATGACCTCAGTATCGGTTTGGCTCTGGAAGCGGAAACCCTGGGCTTGCAGCTGGCGTTTAAGCTGGTCATAGTTCTCGATGACGCCGTTATGCACGACGGCGACCTCGCCGTTGCCTCCGAGATGCGGATGAGCGTTCGCCTCGGTGACGTTGCCATGCGTCGCCCAGCGCGTATGGCAGATGCCTGCGGGGCCGTCGATCGGCTTTTGCACGAGCACTTTGCGCAATTCGGAGATGCGTCCGACGGCCTTGCGCACGTTCAGCTTGCCGTTGACCGTCGCCACGCCGGAGCTATCGTACCCGCGATATTCGAGCCGCTGCAGGCCTTCAAGCAGGATCGGGTGAGCCTCGCGCCGGCCGGTGAAACCAACAATTCCGCACATAGGTTCTTCCTTTGGTCTGGATGTATTCCTCCGCAAGTATAGGTCGTGATTTTCGCTATTGTGAAAGTGGTGACGGAAATTTCACAATCAGCAAAACGAGACTGCAAGGCTGCGAATGTTCCAGTCGGCTTGACCGCGCCTGGAAGAATGGTAAACTTCAAGAGGGAGCGTATGGAGCCGCGAAGGAACCGCCACTATGAGCAAGCACGATGATGTGACCCCAGCGCCAGGCGAACCGCGGCTCTCGCGCGCCAGCGTGCAGCGGTTCAGCCTCTACCTCCGCCATCTCGAACGCTGGAACCAGGACGGCCAGCAAATCGTCTCCAGCGGCCAACTCGGCGAAGCATTAGCCATCAACGACGCACAGGTCCGCAAAGATCTCGCGTACCTCGGCAATCTCGGCCAACCAGGTATCGGCTATTACACCAACGAACTCATCGCCGCCCTGCGTCATCGCCTCGGCGTCGATCGCGTTTGGCTTGCCGTCGTCGTCGGCGTCGGCAACCTGGCACGCGCGCTTTTGCGTTATCGCGGCTTCAGTCAGCAGGGGTTCCAGTTCGTCGGGTTGTTTGATTCGGACAAGACCAAGGTCGGTCAAGTCGTCGAAGGGCTGGCGGTGCAAGCGCCGGAGAAGCTGCCGGAGGTCATCGCCGCGACGAAGGCCGAGCTTGCCGTGGTCGCCGTCCCCGCCGAGATGGCACAGGGTGTCGCCGACGCCTTGGTAGCCGCCGGGATCAAGGGCATTCTGAACTTCGCACCGCTGACGCTCAAACTACCCGCAAACGTCAGCCTGGTGACGGTCGATTTGGCCGTCCAGCTCGAACAGCTGGCCTTCCTGGTCCACCTCTCGCCAGCAGCGAGCGAGGCGACATAGCAACATCGCCATTTCCGTCGGGGCGCTTGGCCAACAGCAAATGGCCAAGCGCTTTCGCACTTTTCCGGCCTTTTT
>CAZAFH010000161.1:0-14205 GCA_964484265.1 uncultured Singulisphaera sp. | reverse complement strand
GCGGCGACGTCAAGGACTCGGCGGCGTACGATGGCTTCGGGCAGATTCAGCCGGGTGAGCTCGTAATGGATTCGTAGAGTCATATGAACAATCGGCCTGAACCGTGTCAGTTAGGCTCGCAGGGATGGCCGACATTTTCCGAACCCTATTCAGAAAGGAACCGGTCATGTCGATGATCGCGAAAGAAGTTCAAAGGCCAGAAACGCGAAACCGAATCGCACAGTTTTGTGACGGTCTCGATGAGAGGATCTCTTCTGTGAGCGAGACTCCGAGCGGCGATTTCGCATGGCCCGGCCGCGAGTTAGACACAGAGGTCGGGCTGGAATACAACCGGGCACGATGCTTTGATCCCGCTACAGACCGTTGGCTGACGGAAGATTCGCTCGCACACGACCCGAGCGACGGCGATCGTTATCCCCATCCCAAGCCGCCCAGCGAGCGGGCCGAGTGAGTGTGTTTGATGCCTGAATTCGCAGACGTTATCGGCCAGGCGAGGGAGTTGGAGCGTCTTCATTTCGTTCGGAACGCCGAGCGGCGCGTTGCTGAAAAGACAAAGTCGGCTGACTGCTCAGGGCTGTATCTGCAGGGGCGCTATCTATGCCCTGCTCCGCTTCATTTGTTTGGCGAATCCGCACGGTTACGGGCGTCTCCGCGGCGGATGAGGATTGTTTACGCGCACGGTTCGGGTTTGCCTCGATCGTGTGTGCGGCCTTGAGTGCCTGAATCCGTGCGGCGAGTTCGGGGGTGCTTGGCCCTTCGTCATCCTGGTGGGACATGGCGGAGAGCCGGAATTTGAGTTTTTCGCGCAGGTCGGTGAGTTCGAACAGGTAGGCGTCGTGCTGGAATGATTTTCCCAGAGTCGATTTGTAATCACGGAGCTGAGATTCGGCGACGGATAGATTCTGCCGGGCACGATTGCACTCGTCGGCGTAGGATTTTTCCAGGCGATCGAGGGCGTTGAGGACGGCGCGGGGGCCGTGATGGTCGCGTGAGAGCGTGTCGAGCCGCGTCATCTCGCCTTCGAGGTAGACTTCCGGCGCCCACTGGGGATGCAGCACCATGCCGAAGCGCAGGCCGCGATAGACGCCGAGCGGCACGCGCGTTTTCTCGCGGATATTTGAGGGCATGGCGTCAAGCTCGGCGCCGAGGGCCGCGAGAACTTCCTCGCGGGCTGGCTGGCGGTTGCCGATGAGGATCGGGTCGGCGGCGTGGGTGGCCAGAGTAGCCTGATCGGCTGCAAGGCTGGACAGGCGTTTGGTGAGGCTTGCAATCGTTTCGGGCAGATCGCGGACGCTACGGCGAGCGACATACTGTTCATCGAGATGATTCTTCTTGAGCAAGGCGAGGCGTTGCAGTTCGGCGTCGGCCTCGGCAAGCGTGAGCACGGCGGGGTTGCCGGAAGCGATGGCCTTGACCTCGGCATAGCTCAGTTCCTGGCCGCCGATATCCTCGGCACGGCGGGCGGCGTTGTCGCCGGTGACGACCTGACCGATGAAGCGTGCCTTGGTTTCGAGTGCCTGCCACATGTAGGCGTCGAACGATCCTTCCGTGACGTACCGATAGACAGCCACTTCTTCGTTCTCATTGCCCTGTCGCAGGATCCGGCCTTCACGCTGCTCGACCTCGGCAGGCTTCCAGGGGGCGTCGAGATGATGCAGCGCCGCGAGGCGCTTCTGAACGTTGGTTCCGGTACCCATTTTCTGCGTGCTGCCAAGCAAGACGCGAACGGAGCCATTGCGGACTTTCTCGAAGAGAGCCTGTTTCTTGGCGTCGGATTCCGCCTCGCCGATGCTCGCGATCTGGTCCGGCGGGATGCCGTTGGCGATTAGCTTCTCGACAATGTCCTGGTAGGGTGAGAAGCCCCAGGCGGTCGGGTTGACACCCAAGTCGGCGAAGATCATCTGGGTGCCGCGCGTCGGCGCCGTGCGTTTCCAAATCGAGGCGACGTTCTCCACGAGCCGGTTGACCTTCGATGCCGCGAAATCCTTCGCCGTGGGCGAGAGCATCCGGGCGTCGGTGGCGAGTTTGCGCCCGTCGGTGGTGATGTTGAGCGCATTATCGACGCGAGGATCGACCTTTTGCGACCGCAAGCGTTCGTAGCGCTGCACCAACTCCTCCTGGAGCGAGTGTTGCTCGTCGGACATGGGACAGGCGACGACGATGGGCTTGCCGGTCTCCAGGCGGGGCCGGGGCAGGTTGAGCATCTCGGCGGTTTGAACATCGGAGAAGGCGCGGAACATCTGCTGGAGTTCCGGCAGGTTGGTGAAGCGGGCGAACCGGCTGCGGGGACGGAGCGAAGCGCCGTCCGGGGAGATTTCCATGGCGTCGATGACTTCGCCAAACGTGGCAGCCCAGGCGTCGAAATGCTCCAGGCCGCGTTCACGCAGGCCGGCCGGATCGAGGAAGCGCTGCATCGTGTACATTTCAACCATCGTGTTGGAGATGGGAGTGCCGGTGGCGAAGGTGACGCCGTGGCCGGCATGCTGCTGGTCGAGATAGCGGGCCTTCATGTAGACGTCGAAGGCGCGTTCCGAGCCGCCGGTTTGAATGCCGGCGACCCGGTCCATCTTGGTCGGCGTTTCCAGGTTCTTGAAGTAATGGGCCTCGTCGATGAAGATATGGTCAACGCCAAGTTCGTCGAACACCAGGCCGTCGTCTTTCTTGTCCTTGGCGAGGAGGTCTTTCAGGCGTTCGCACCGGGCAGCCTTTTGTTTCTCGATGGTCTTGATGAGATTGCGGTTGGCGCCTCGTTTTGCCGCGTGCTCGCGCAGGAGCTGGTCATACTCAGCGATCTGCTCCAGGAGGAATTTCTCCTGATAATCCCGCGACATGCCGATGCGCTCGAACGACGAATGCGTGACGACGATGCCGTCCCAATCGCCGCTGGCGATCTTGGCGGTGAGGAACTTGCGGCGTTCTCGGCCCAGGTCTTCCTTGGCGGCGACAAGCAGCTTGGCGTTGGGATAGAGCTGCATGAACTCGCGAGAAAACTGTTCCAGAAGGTGGTTGGGAACCACGAACATCGGCTTTTTGATGAGGCCCGCCTGCTTCATCTTCATGCCGGTGGCAGCCATCGTGAACGTCTTGCCGGCGCCGACGCAGTGGGCCAGCAGGGTGTTGCCCGAGCTCATGCCGCGCCAGACGGCATCGTTCTGGTGCGGGCGCAGGCGGATGGTCTGGTTCATGCCGGGGAAGTCGAGGTGCCCGCCGTCGAACAGGCGAGGCCGAAGATTGTTGTAGGTGTCGTTGTAGAGCCGCACGAGGCGTTCGGTGCGGTCCGGATCGGCGAACACCCAGGCACGGAAGCGTTCCTTGATGAGCTTTTGCTTCTCGCGGGCAGCCATCGTCGCTTCCTGATTGACGACACGTTCCTCGCGATCGCCGTTCATGACGGTGTCATAGATCGTCGGCGATTTCATGTTGAGTGCCAGTTCCAGCAGCCAGCTGCCATTGGCCCGCGCCGTGCCGAATTCGGAGGTCGCCGCAACCGAGGCCTTGGCGGCGTAGCCGGCGTCGAGGCTCCAGACGGCGTCTTTTTTGAGGTGGGCGATCGGGACGGACGAGGGCTCGACCTTGAACAGTTCGGCGGCGAATGCCTGGATGTCGTTCTCGGGAATCCACGGTGCGCCCAGATTCGCGTCGATGTCGCCGGGCAGCACATCCTCTGGCTGCACGGCCCGCAGGGCATTCGCATTCCGGGCGTAGGACGGCCCCGCAAGCTCGGCGGCGGCGAGTTTGGCGCGGACGTTGCCGGAGAGATAGGCGTCCGCGGTCTGCCATGTCCCGGACCGCGGATCGGAGTAGATCAGGTCGCCGAGTTCAGCCACAATCTGCGCTGCCGTTTTGCCGTAAAGAGATTCGATGAATGGCAGATCGACCGCGCCGCGCTGATTGAGCGATACGAGCAGCCCTTCCTCGGCGCTTCTCACACGTGAAATCGGCGGCGTTTTACCGACCACGTCCTTGGTCATGATGGCGGCCTTGGCGGCTTTACCGGTCATCTCATCGTATTCTTCCAGGGACATGACCACCATGGCGTCGGGGTCCTCCCGAAACTTGACCACATTGGGCATCCGGCGAATGATGTTGCCGTCCGCCGATTCGCCGAAGGTGGTTTTGTTGATCGGTCCGTAATGGCCTTCGAAGCGGTCATAGGCACGGTTCAGCTCGCGCCGAGCGTCGTTGCGATTGGCTTCCGGCCAGCCTTCGTTCTGCGATTGCAGGACGCGCCGGGCCAGATCGCGCAAGGCCACAAGGGCGGCCAATCGCTTGCCGGTCATCGTTCCGTCCGCGCGGAGCAAGGTTCCGCCGTAAACGACCGGCACGCCGTGCCCGCCCTCTTGCTGGTAGATGACGCGATCCTCGCCGATAAAGAAACTGCCTTCGGTGATGTGACGCTCCGGCGGAGGCGGAGTAAAGCGTTGGGCAGGCTTTTGTGCGATCGGCGATTCCGCCAACGGCTTGAATCGCGGCAAACGGGCGACCGCCTCCTCAAGCTGCTTTGCCAAGTTCCCGTTGCTCCGGACACTGTAGCCGTCGGCGTAGAGCGTGTCTTTTCGGCTCCAGGTCCCCAGGACCATCTCCGGATGACGGACGAAGTAGCGGTTGATCGAAATCTCCTCGCCGTCGATGTCAAACGGCCGTGAGCGGTGCCATTCGGCCTCCTGGTGGCGAGCCGACTCGCCGGGCGGCCGCTTGCGCAGAAAGACGATATCGGTAACGACGGCCGTGCCTTCGCGTTTGAAGGCGTCGGACGGCAGTCGGATCGCGCCTACGAAATCAGCCCTGGAGCCGAGGTATTCCCGGATCGCGCCGTTCTGCTTGTCGAGTGTGAAATGCGTCGTGACCAGAGCCAGGATTCCTCCTGGCCTCAGGGCGTCAACGGATTTGGCGAAGAAGTAATCGTGCAGTGCGAGCTTCTGTCCTCGATAATCGAGCTTGAGATCGGCAAACGGCACATTGCCGACCACGGCATCGATGGAACCTTCGGGCAGCGTGGTATCCTGGAAATTCTCGATACGGATGTCCTGATCCGGGTGCAGCGCCCGGGCAATGCGGCCAGAGATGGAATCCAATTCCACGCCGATGAAGCGTGTCCCTGGTCTGCCCTGACCCATGAAATTCCCGGTGCCGCAGCCCGGTTCGAGGATGGTGGCCCTGGCGGGGATGCCGAGTCTGGCGATCGCTTCGTGAATGGCCGAGATGACGGTGGGCGATGTGTAGAATGCGTTGAACGTCGTCCGTTTGGCGCTGTCGTACTCCGCTTGCGTCAGCAGATCCTTGAGTTCCTGGCCCAGCGACTGCCATGTCGCATCCTTGTATCGTCCGCTGGCTGGGTCGGGGAAGATCGACAGCGCCACCGGCCCGAACCCGCCAAAGCGAGCGAGGATATGTTTTTCGTGGGTCGTGGCGGGCCGCTGTTCTTTCTCGATGGTTTTCAGGGCGCGGATGGCGGCGATGATGTCGCGCGCCTTCGATTTTTCGCCGCTCGCCATTGAGCCGGAGAGCGGCGGCCTGCCGCCGGCGGAAAAATCAAAAGCCAGCTGTGTACTCGGTTGCACGGAATCTCCTTCCTTGGTTGCCGGCCCCGCATTCGGAGCGTGAAGGCACGAGGAAGAATCAGCGCCGTCCGGCAGCGCAGCGTCCTTGCCAGCTGGCAATGGGGCGGGGGCCCCGTTCCTGCTTGCAAGGGCCGGCGGGCTGATTATCGTGCCGTCGTGCAAGGCTCCGGGCGGGGCGGAATCCGCGGGAGGATCGGTGGGAGCGTCGAAGTCAAGAAGCGGCTGCTGCCGGTTCGGCTTCAGGCGAGCGGCGAATGACGCCGGACGAACGCCATGGCCGCTTCGAGGGACAGGCTTTCGTTCCGAGGCGAAGCGGACGGTAAACGTTCCTCGATCTCCGTCAGCGCCATCTCCAGAGCCTCGCCGGCGATCTGGCTCCGGTCGCTGCCCGGTCTCAGTCCCAGGAGGAGTTCCGTCCAGGAGGCGTGGCTGTCCTTCAGTTCCTGGGCATAGGCTTCCATCGCCGGAAGCAGCATCCGTTCCTTGCGGAGGCGTTCGTACATCTCCTGCCGTTGTTGCAGCAGTTCGAAGATGATTGTCTTGTAGTGCATGGTGATCTCCTTCGGAGGTGAGGATTGTGTTGTCTTTTGTCTCTGGCGGATTCGGCAGCGTTTGCTGCCCGGCAGTGGGCGCGGGGTCGGGCGGAAACAACGAAGGCTGCCGCCAATCAGGGGGTTTGCGTGCCATCGTCGAAGACCTTAAAACGCGGTGCGTTCCTGATGGACGGCGCGATGGCAGCGCCGTAGCCGGCTGTCCGCGATGACGACCGGCCAGGAATCTCGTTCCCGCAGTATCCAAGAACGTCTTGCGCCCACATCATCTTGACCTGCCGTGTCGATCGGAGTTCTTGAATAGGTCTTTGATGATGTGGGCCGCCGAGGCCGCCGCCATGACGATCATGGAACCGATGGCCACGCATTGCAGCGTCATGGCGAGACGTTCGTTCTTGCATCGGCTGGCCATGTCCTGAGCCTGCTGGGCCTGCGGGCCAAGGTCCCGGTGAGGATAGAATGGGGGCAGGCTCATACTGGCTTACCGTTAGAACGGGATGTCCGGAGTGGCTTCGATGCCTTTTTCCTGGCGGATCATCTGGCGCACTTCCTGGTAGAGCTTCTCGGCGTCGATGCGCGTCGCCATAGCCGAGTCGGCCCGCAGCGGATGGACCCAGACGCGCTCCGCCGGGTTCCAGCGAAATCCGGCTTCCTTGACCTTGTCGATGACGGCTTGGCTGGGCTTATCCTCGGGACGGCCTTCGCCGAACTTGATCGCGACCAGGTGGTCCTGCCTGCTCTCCAGCAAGCGGACGCCCGCGAGATTGTCCTTGGCGATGCCAAACGGGTCGGGCGCTGCGGTCCATTGCTTTTGGCCGACTCGCTCGGCAAAGCCGGGACTATCGTCGTTCTGGTGCGCGGCGGGCGGCTCCGCAACCGCCGTGGCGGTATCGGCGGTTGGGAGCGCGGGAGTGGATTCGGCATTAGGTTCTTGATCGGATTTGCGTTTGCGTGACATGTTATTTTCCTCCTTGAGATGTGACGGGCCTTCCTTGGCCCTCATTAACCATTTAACACTTTTTCGCACCTTCGCGCAACAAGGATTTCTGCGGGTTTGCGAGCTATTGACATCAAAAACGTGAGGGTTCTCGCGGTTAACACTCTGACAGCGACGTGAAGACTAGCGGTTTTTCTGCCATTTTTCCGTGGCAAATTGCGTCGATCGTGTCGAACCGCATCGCCTGGTATTAGCCGTGCCTTCGCTACGTGACCACTGAAGCCACCAGTAATTGCAGGTTTCTTCCGTCGTCAATCGGCATGCCTTGGCGTTTATTTTCGTTCAGGAAAATGTCTTACATACCCGCCTTGACAGTCCTTCGTAGGTCTCTATCATGACTTTTCGTGGCTTTTTTGATTATTTTGGCGCCCTTTTGTGGCCGCAAAGTATGCCTAGCTTCAGTCATTATTCTCCAATTCAATTGCGTAGGCATTGAAATTCAAGATAGGTCGGACCCCTCGGAGGATTGCCCGTGGCTACATATCTGCTTCCAGTTTCTGTGCTAGTTTCGTTACCGTTCCTCTTTCTGTGGTCGCATTACTTGCGACCGGTAAGCCAATGGCGTACACGGTGGGATTGCGTCGTTTTCGTGGGTCTTTATTGTGGGCTAGGTCTTCTACAGGTAGCCGAACATTTCATTTTCATTTTCAGCTGCATCGAGAAGCCCCCGGGGGCCCCAATCAACGCGGCGTCCTCTCTATTATTTCCACTTAGCTTGGCCGTGTTACTCTATTTGTTCATCGCGCATCGCACAAAAAATTTTCGCTTTGTATGTATTTACTTGCTATTCATCAACCTGTCGATTGCAGCATTGACTTGCGTCCAACGGCAATCTTGGTTCGGAGAGATAATTCCGAGAGCGTATCAGCATCTTTTCGAAACAAGATCAACATACGCGGTCCTCTTCGGTACGGCGTTACTTTTCGTGGACATAGTGATTCTCGTGTGGCTCTACCGTGTGACTAAGTCGTTGACAATTTCACACTTCTGGCGAGTGGCAATTCCATTGCTATTCGCCTTATCATTTGATTCATTCTGGTTCTCTGCCGTTATTGCCTATCTTACTTCTGCGTCTTACTTTGATGTCATGCCACCCCACTTGGCCAGCAAGCTGTTCATGGGGCTAATGTATTCACTTTGTCTTTTTCTCCATTTCAAATGGCGAGACCAAGAGTGGATAAACGGCCAGTCCGAAGAGCACCCAATCACATTCTTGTTATCCGTGTTCTATTTAGACAAATTCATACGATCGGGCGGTGTTATAAGAGTGAACTCCTTGACACCGACAGAACCATCTGATAGCCTTCCCGTCAGCTGGAAATCAACGACTCCAGTCTCCACATGCATGGAGCTCAAGGTGACATTTGTGAACGAACTGCCTACGCCTCGCGCCGTCAAGCAATTGCTGGAGTTGCTTGCTCCGAGGGAGCAGATTCGCGCCAATTTTGAAGCAAGATTGAAGGTGAGTTTCTACTACGGCGGCCAAAATATCGCTTATCGAGAAACGGAAAATGGAATGGAAATTATTGCGTTCGGTCAGGCCGAATACGTCATTGAAGCAGTAAATAATCTCTCCAGCGAGGAAGCTGAAAAAGTAATCATCTGCGTTCCGGAGCCCTTTGCAAAGCACGCTCGTGAGGTCAAAGATCTTCCTCAGTTTCGTGAACGTTGAAGATCTCCGCCGACCGTTTTTGCTTTATTGGTATGGACCGTCGCAAAAAAACTGCAACATCGCCGAGGGCTGACAGAAACTCGCGTGTCCGTGTTGGAAGCGTTTAGCCGCGAAAAACGCAGGGATTTTAAGCGTTTCCAGGCTTCACCAAGAGTTGCATTAACGTCTACGTTACGTTGCAGATTTTTTCGGATGGTCCATACCCTGATTGACTCGCACAGCTTTCCTATTTTTCAAAGTATCTTTCATTCGAACGGAATGAATGAAAGCCCGGAGTTACGCCCAAATGACTAAGAGCGTAAGGTTTCAGTTGTCTCGTAGCGGAACACGCCGTGGCCATGACAAAATCCAAGCTGTCGTTCGCGTCAAGGTCCACATCAATAACGGACGTTGGCAGTTTTTCGACTTTGTATTTGATACCGGTGCAAGCGTATCTCTTTTTCCGCTAGATCGGGCGAAAAGATTGGGGATTTTTGTAGAACAAATCCCTGAAAACGCGACTGATCCTCCAATAACGAAAAGAGGACCACTTCGTGGATACTGGGGCAAGCTTCGGATACTTCTACTCGACCATCGTCCCGAGTTGACGTGTTTCTTTTTCGACGTTACAGCGGAAAACGAGCCAATACGGGCCGGCGTGGATACCCCTCTCGAAGATTTGATCAACGACTTGCCCCGAGACCCCGATGACACTAAGCCCGATGTTTCGACAGCGTTGATCGGCATGGCTAACTTTATCGATTCTTTCGATGTATTGATCCAAGATGATCATATCCACATTATTCGAGAGAAAAGCCCAAGCCTATGGAATCGATTGTGGGCTTGGTTCCAATCAAGAATCTAGCTGGCACCTCCCGATTATTACGGGATTCGTATTGCACCATGATTATGAGTCGTGGTGTCAACTGTCAGTCAAAGAGTTTTTGCTATTTAAAACAAATCCGAAATTCAACTTTCCCCGTGAAATTCCGCCTATGCAGAGCATAGGGAAGACGCCTGATGAAACATGAATGCATTGTTTGCTACGCCCAGGAATTCTGCAGCTTTCGTGGTTTTGACCGCGTGGGGCACGGTCGAGGAAGTGCCTCGGCCAACAAATTGAACGGGACGACTCGCGCTATCGCGACCGCAGCGTGGCGCGGATTGAGGCGAGGGGCCCCACGAAAGGTGAGGGGACGCCGTTAAGGAATTAACGTGGGCGAGGGGTCAGAGACCGGAGGGTCAAAGTGCGTAGGGGAAACGAACGTCGGGTTCGGATGATGGATAGTCCTTGGTGTTGCGCGTAACGAGCAACGCGTCCCGGCTCCGTGCCGACGCCAGGATCAACGCGTCAGGCAAGCGAAGCCGGTACTGGCGGCGAATCTGCACCGCTTCCTCGGCCACCTGCTCGTCGAGAGGGATGGTCTCAAAGCTGTTGAGGAACGTTTTCAGCGTCGATTCTTCGTCCTTGTCCCTGGCGCCAACGAGGATCTCGATCCAGGTGACTATGCTGATACGGGCGCCGGGATAGCGGGCCAGCTCATCCCGGGCGGGCGTTTTGCCGGCGAGGTAGTCGATGAGGATGTTGGTGTCGAAGACCGGCTTCATTCGCCCCACTCGTCCCGCAGGGCTTGCTGGTAGCGCAGCCCATCCGGAGAGCGGTCGCGCCAAAGGCCGAAAGCTTCGTCGCGGGAGGCCCGGTGAAACGTCAAGAACACGCGAATCGCCTGACGAATTATCTCGGCACGGGACATGCCTCGTTCGAGCCCAAGGTCCGTGAGATGCTTCAAGTCGCCCTGTGGCAGGTCGATGATCGTACGCATAGGCCATCCGAAATGATGATGTCGTGTATCGTCATCAGATGATGAGCCAATCTAGGGCATCTGTCAAGCGATATTCACATTGCGCGGTTCGAGGCTTCTGCTAGACGATGTCCGACAACGTCCCCGTCACTGACTGCTGAGGAGATAGCTGTACATTGCTTAAAGAATTCAGCGACATCAAGATCGAAATGCCAACCGCAGTCATGGGCAAAATCGCCGTCGAGAGAACGGGCAGGATGCGTTCGCCGACTGGCGGGCGGCCTCGCCTTGTAACCAACAAATACTTGCGGAAAATCGGAACGGAGGTTAAACTTCTCGAGCGTTAAGTCGTACCCCTATGAGCAGCCAGCGAGACTTGTCGACATCTCCCGTCCAACCTGAAAGGCTTTCCGAACAAAAGGCGGAGGATCTTTCTCTCGTTTTTGGCCGTTTGAAAGACGCCTCGCCTGAATGGGATTACGATACGGCAACAAAGCAACTCGATGTGTTTCTCAAAGCCAGCCAAGAATATGCGGCGGCCTGGCTGACTCCCATAATCAACAAGGAGATTCGGCAGAGAGCTGAGTCTTTCGAAGCTGCCTCTCCAAAAGATGAAAGCGATCTTAGGCGGAGGCATGAGAAGCGTTGCGAGCTTTCGAAATGGATCAACGAAGAACTCCGAAACCGGGGATTGGCGATAAGTTACAAGGGAAAACTCTGCCGGATCGGCGCGACTTTCAATGCAAAACCGGAGGCCGGAGCCTTCGAATTCAATCTCGTCGGCAAGAACACTCACGCTGTCCGGCGCAGACATCTCGCCGAATTGCTGCCGCTTGAACTCGCCCCTACCGAAAGGCGTAAGGAAGGATTCGTCCGCTGGAGGGACCGTGTTCAGGGAAAGGCCGATAAATCCGCTGGCCAGGCCCCTGAGTAATTCGGTTGTACGAAGAATTTCTCGCAGGATCGGAAAAACAAATTGTTTTTTTGAAGAGAATATTCGGATTACGAAGAACAAAAAGTCGACACCTGCGTTTAATCACATGTGGTGAATTCATTCGTACTCACCCGCGTTTTCTGCCCACCACGTTGTTCCATCGCTTTCAGTGTCGCTGACATTTTTCTTCATTCCATTTTCAAAGAGGCTGCCAAATGTTCACACCAAGGAGTGTAGGCTTGCTCGCTCTGCTTCCGTTACTCATTGCCGGCCGTGCCGAAGCATTCACGCGAAGCGCGATAACTGCGATCGGCACAAGCTACATCTACCGAAGCAACACCGTCCGCAATGAGGCCGTTTCTGGGTCGTTCACACTTACCTCAGCTGAGAAATTACAGGCTATCTACATCGACGCACTCGACTTGCGAAACAATGTTGTCAGCTCGGCTCAGGGTTCGTTCAGCGTTGATGCTAAAAACGGAAAAGGCACTTTTTCAGCGGCTCTCGGTGATTTTGCTGCTGTCAGTTTCCGCGTTCGCTTCATCGTGCGAACCGGCGCTAACTCTCCGTTGACCATAAGCTCTCCCGTGTTTCCGTGGCGATCCGGGGCATTCCTTGTCAACTAATCAGGAGAGCACAGCAGCTTGGCGTACAAGAGTCGGGCACGCGCCTCAACAATGGGAGGCGCACCGTCGCCAGGAATGCGACGCACTCGAAATTGCATGGGTTGGAGAAAGGGATTTTTGGGGGTCCCTGTCCATTTTGCTTGCGCTATTCGACCTATTGGATACTCTGGGAGGCTGGGAGGAACTAAGCGGAGAATTTCATGCCAAGAGGAGATGATGGCCAATATCGAGCAGCAAAAAATCGACCGGTCGCAGAAAAAGAAGCATCCGAGGTGATGGCTGTCGTGAATCGGCTGGTCAAGGTGCCGAGCAATCTGGATTACGAAAAGGCGGTTCAAGGACTCGACGAATTTCTTCAGGCCAGCCATGCGTTTGCCACACGGTGGTTCGCGCCGATCATGGAAAGGAATATCCGAGAGAAAGTCCAGGCGATGGAATCAGAGACCGAAAAAGCCACTGGCAAACGCGAGTTGCTCCATGGACAACGGTCCGAAATGTCGAGATGGGTAAACGAAGAACTGCGGGAACGCGGATTGGCGATTGCATTCGATGGCCAAGCCTGCCGCCTGTCTGCCGCCCCTTACTTTAATCGTCCTGAGATAGGACTTTTCTTGCTGGCCGCAATAGGACAAGGACACCAAGTGTCCAAGAAGAAAAACATCGAAGATTTCTTCCCGCTGGAATTGACGGCGTCGCCGCGACGGGTTGAGGGCATTGCGAATTGGGCCGAAAGAGAAACCGCTCGGAAACGGAATCAAACGAAAGAAAATAAAAAGTGATTTTCCCGTGGGAGGAAAGAGCTAAGTGAGATAAAGGCGTTTGACTTAATTTCATCCGGCGACTAGAATCGAATGGCATTCGCTTGAGTGCCACATTCCCGCCGCCCTCTACGACGTTCTTCACGCCTTCTTTCGATATTCCGCCCAAATACTTCTTCTGCCATCTACCACAATAGTTGTTGGATTTTCCCAAACAGACGTTGATGTTGGAGGAAACGAGATGTCAAGCAAGCCTCGTAAATTTGTGTGTCTCGGTATCGAGGAACTGGAACAGCGAAATACCCCGTCAGGTGGGAATGTCATCGTCCAGTTGATTGGAGGCCAGTACCAAATAAAAGGCGATAGCAATCCAAACGCTGTGATTTTGGGACGGTCGGGAAACGGCAACATTTTGATTCAGGGGGGAGTTTCTGGTGGCGGGATGACGACCATTAATGGGGGACGTTCCGTACAAATTCCCTCAAATCAGAAGGTCGCGATCTCGTTGGGTGACGGAGCAGACCGACTGACCATAGGAGGCTCCACGAATTCTCGCCTACTTTTCAATACTCTTGATCTTTCTTTGGGCGCTGGTCTTGATACTCTGTCTGGCCAAGACGTGTACGTTTCGAATGAGCTGAAGATTGATATGGGGGTAGATCGCACACCTTCGGGTTACGAACAAGCAAGCCTCTTCAGTGTCGATGTCGGAAAACTCTCCTATCAGACGAATCGATCCGCCGGTGCGAACTCGTTCAACCTGGCAGAGTCAACGGTGCGAGGGGATATTTCGATCCAAGGATCGAGCGGGTCAGACTCAGTTACCGTGGCCAGCACGAAGATCTTAGGATCACTGTTTGCAAACCTTGGCAACGAGTCGAACAATGTCGCTCTGACGGACATCTTCCTGATGGTCAAATCTTCAGTTGGACATGATGTACATGTCAATCTTGGCGATGGACGCGGGGTCGCGACATTCAATTCGGTCACTGCCGACACGCTCGATGTGTGTTCCGGCGGTTATGACAACGACCAGTTCGTCATTCATGGAAGTAGAATCCGTCGGGCGTATTTCGATGGTGGAGCTGGAAAGCGCGACAGTATTTCGGGAAGCGGGAATGTGTTCAGTGAGCGACTCGATATCATTCGCATTGAGAAGGATTACCTCTATTAACTGTGCGACGTTTGGGCGCAATTTTCGTTATGAATACATGCCCACCGTTTTCTCAAATACCATGCACACGTCATGCAGGCCGGGGATGAAACTGCTGCATTATACTCAGCGCGGCTCAGAATGAGACATTTACTTTACAGTTGAATTTTGC
>CAZAFH010000160.1:0-14315 GCA_964484265.1 uncultured Singulisphaera sp. | reverse complement strand
TCTATCTCGACTGGTATTTCGGCAAGCCGGAAGACCTGCGCCAGGCGCTCAACGCCCAGATCGACGCCTACAACTCCGACAAACAAGCGGCGGACACGATCGGCAAGCTGGATACGACGGTCCCCGCGTGGACGCAGTTGAACAAGCTGGCGTTCTGGATGGCGACCGGCAGCGGCAAGACGCTGCTCATGCATGTGAACATTCTGCAGTACTTACACTATTCCAAGAGCGTTCCCAACAAGGTCATTTTGTTGACTCCCAATGAAGGGCTAAGCGAACAACACCGCAGGGAATTTGAGACAGCCGGCCTGGAAGCGGAATTCTTCCAAAAAGATGCTCCGACACGGAACGAGACGCCGACGGCGCTTTATGATGCGGGCAGCGATGCACGGGTTCCGCTGATCGAAATCATCGAGATTACCCGGCTACGGGAAGAGGCAGGCGAGAAAACGGTCGCCGTCGAAGCGTTCGAGGGAAACAACCTGGTGTTTGTCGATGAAGGGCACCGCGGCGCGTCGGGCGGCGAAGAAGGCGCCTGGATGAAAGCCCGCAATGCACTGTGTGCCAAGGGCTTTTCTTTCGAGTACTCGGCCACGTTTCAACAGGCCGTGAGCAAGAACGCGGCGCTCACGGACATCTACGCCAAGGGCATCCTGTTCAACTACAGCTATCGCTATTTCTACGCGGACGGGTTCGGTAAGGATTACCAGATCCTGAATCTTGACGAAGGCACGCAGCGCGACCACCTGGAGCTTTACCTCGTCGCATGCCTGTTGACGTTTTTCCAGCAACAGCGATTGCACCGCGAGCACGAAGTGGAGTTCCGACCGTTCAACATCGAGCGGCCCCTGTGGATTTTTGTCGGCAGCAGCGTCACGAAGACGTTAGCGAACCGCGACGCGGCCGACGTCGTCGAAATCTTGCAGTTTCTGGCGCGGTACGTGTCGGATCGGGCTGGAAGTATCGAGCGCATCCATCGCGTGTTGAACGAGGGCTTGCAGACGGCAAAAAAGAAAAATCTGTTCGCGGGCCGATTCGCCTATCTCAACACGACGGGGCTATCCGCCCAGCAGGTTTTCAATGAGACGCTCGCCACGCTTTTCAACGCCCCAGGCGGCGGGCAACTGTACGTCGAGAATCTCAAAGGAGCGACGGGTGAGGTCGCCCTTCGGCTAGGCGCCGAGAACGAGCCATTCGGCGTGATCAATGTTGGCGACGACGCCAAACTGGTCAAGCTGTGCGAGGAAAAAGGCCTGGCGACCGGCGACCGCGAATTTTCCGGCTCGCTGTTCCACGACATCAACAAGCCACATTCGACGGTCAACTTGCTGATCGGGTCGAAAAAGTTCACCGAAGGGTGGAGTAGCTGGCGCGTCAGTACGATGGGCCTGATGAACGTCGGCAAAGGCGAAGGCGCTCAGATCATCCAACTATTCGGGCGTGGCGTCCGCCTAAAGGGCTACGGGATGAGCTTGAAGCGTAGCAGCAAGGCGCAACTCCCCGATGGCGTCGACCGGCCCAAGTACATCGGCACGCTCGAAACGCTGGGCATCTTCGGCATCCACGCCGACTACATGGCGCAGTTCCGCGAATTCCTCAAGGAAGAAGGGATGCCGGAGAACGACGACCGGCTTGAGTTCTTGCTGCCGGTGATCAAAGGCCTGGGCACGAAAAAGCTGCGAACGATCCGTTTGAAGAAGACGATTAACGGCGTCAGCACCGAGTTCGGCGATGCCTTCCGCAAGCTGGGGCCGGTGCCGACGGTCCAGGCGCCGCCGGAATACCTGCAGAAGAACCAGGTCGTGCTTAACTGGTATCCGAAGATCGAGGCAATGAAATCGCGCGGCGTCGCCGGCGGCGACGTGGTCGCCACGCCAAATTCGACGCACCTGTCGACGAGCCATATCGCGTTCCTGAATCTGGATCGTCTGTACTTCGAGCTGGAACGGTTCAAGGCTGAACGCGGCTGGTACAACCTGAACCTGACGCGATCGGCAATCGGAAGCCTGCTCACGGACCAAAGCTGGTACCGCCTGCTCATTCCTGCTGAAGAGATGGCGTTTGACAAATATGACCGGGTTGCGATCTGGGAAGAGATCGCGTTGGCGCTGCTGAAGAAGTACACGGAGCGGTACTACACCTATCGCAAGCGCGAATGGGAATTGCCGCACTTGGAGTACCAGGATCTCACGGAGAACGACCCGAACATGCTGGGCGTCGGCGAAACGCCTGGCGATGCGTACTACCGCATTCTCATCGACCAGTCGCAAGAGGAGATCGTCGCCAAACTGACGGAGCTAAAGACCGCAATCGACAATGGCCAACTGAAGCCGTGGGAGTTCCGCGGCATCAAGTCGATCTGGTTTGGCAGGCATCTGTATCAGCCGTTGTTGTACGTGCAGGACAAGGTTGTCGAGATCGCGCCGGTACCGTTGAACAAGGGCGAGCGGCCGTTCGTGGAGGACCTGAAGACCTTCCATGACAACGATGGCGGCTTCTTCCAAGGTCGCGAGCTCTACCTGTTGCGAAATCTGAGCAAGGGGCGCGGCATCGGTTTCTTTGAGGCAGGCAACTTCCATCCGGACTTCATTCTGTGGCTACTCGTGGGCGATCTGCAGCATGTGATCTTCGTGGACCCGAAAGGCATCCGCAACATCGGGCCGACTGATTCGAAGGTCCAGTTCTTTCAGGAAATCAAGAAGATTGAGACGCGGCTGGGCGACGCGGCCGTGCGTTTGCATTCGTTCATCGTTTCAAACACACCATCTTTCACGATGAAGCTTCTTTGGGGGATGGAGAAACCCGAAATGATTGAGCGACACGTTCTGTTTCAGGAGGAAGACAAGGATAAGTATGTTCGCCAGTTGTTTGAACTGGCCTTGAATCCCACGGAATCAGGGGTGGTGTCATGACCAAGAAGCGACCGACATTCGGCCAGGTACTCCGCGAGGCGCGGTTGGGGAAGGGGATTACCCTGCGCAAGTTCGCCGAGATGGTCGGTATCAGCCCGACCTATCTCTCGCAGGTGGAACAAGACAATGTCGATCCGCCGACCGCCGAGCGCGTCCACAAAATGGCAAGTCTGCTCGGTGCCAGCGCTGATGAATGGATTGCGCTGGCAGGCCGGGTGCCGGAGGATCTGCCAAGAATCATCCAAAATGAACCGACGGCAATGCCGGAACTGCTGCGCGAGGCGAGCGGCCTGACGGCGGAACAATTACGCATCCTACAGGAGCAAGCTCGAAAGCTCAAACAACGAGGAAAGGCGGAGGCTGACGAGGGAGAAAAGTGATGAAGAGTACCGTTCCATTCTTGCGTGAGGAAGTGATCGCAGGTGAGGCCAACCTGCTTCTGGCCGAGTTTGCGCGGGACCAGCGACCGATCCTGGCTCCTCCCGTGCCGATCGATGACCTAGTCGAATTGCATCTAAAGCTCTCGTTTGAGATCCGCGACTTACGATCCCTATTCGGGTTCGGCGACGTGCATGGAGCGGTCTGGTTCCGCGACAAGCTCATCGCGGTAGACAAGCAACTCGATCCCGATGTGTATCCGGCCAAGTTAGGCCGCTACCACTTCACCCTGGCGCATGAAACCGGCCATTGGCGGTTGCATAGGCACCTTTTCCTTGGCCGCCCCGATCAGCCGGTCCTTTTTCCCGACGAGGAATCAAAACCCAATTATGTCTGCCGCTCCAGTGAGGCGAAGGTGCCCGTGGAGTTCCAGGCTGACCAGTTTGCCGCCTACCTGCTGATGCCGCGCGCGTTGGTCATCCAGGTCTGGCAAGAATGGCGCGGCGACATGGAGCCAATCGCATTGGATGATCTGAAGGATAATCGCGAGCAAATCTTGGCTGAAGAGTTGATGCGACGTGCCGGTTATCGCGCCGACGACGATGACATGGTGCTCGAGCATTGCAGCCGGCCGTTGGCGGATAAGTTCCAGGTTTCTGCCAAGGCGATGCGGATTCGGTTGGAGACGCTGGGTTTGCTGTTGCGCAAGAAGGAACAATCGCTGTTCGCGTGAGCGGCGTTTTTTTTGGCTGTGCGTTTACTGTTCATTGGACAGAGAACGCTGATTGGGGGACTATCATGGCAAAGCATTTTGATCTGAGGAAGCAGCTCAGGCTGCACGACAAGGGATTGCTTCGTCGCCTGTTTGCCGAGCAAGAAGAACTGCTCGAGTTCCCGTGGGACTCGCTCAAGCCCCACGAAGTGAACCCGCTCGTCGAGGCATGGGAAGCCATCGATGAGGACAAACGCAAGCAGGTGCAAGTCATCCTTCAGGACGTCCACGAGCTGGCCGACGAGCGCAGCCACAAGGTGCTGACGGAGGACCTGGAATGGCGTTACCCAGGTAAGCTGAAAGTCTTTGCCGAGCAGAAGAGTTTGCTCGACAAGGCGCTGTGGGCCTACCTCGACGCACGCCAGGCATTCGACGAGGCGGCCATTTTCGCGCGTGCCGAGGCGCTTCGCAACGGACAATTCGCCAACCGATGGAACAGTCTGCCGCCCAAGAAAATCAAGCTGACCGACGCGATGCGGGAAGCGCTCCAGGAGGAGATTCGCACCTACTACTGGAAGAAGGAGTTGCGCGGCGAGGTGTGCCGGGTCCATCACTACCCGCGGGCCAACGGCGCTGAGTTCTTCTTCGCGTACTTGCCGGACTGGCCCGACAAACGGCTCGTCTTTGACGCCGACGGGAACCTGACGCCGCGCGAAGAGAGCTACACGTTCACGAACGTGTTCATCTACATGCCCGACGAAGGCGCCATCGAGATGATCGCCAAGGGCGGCAAGAAGGTCCATCTCTCGCTTCGCAAAGCTTTTTGCAAGACGATCCTCGACGTCGATGTGGATGACGATGAACCGATTCGGGCGATCTATCAGCTCGAGCACTTGCTCGACCATAAGTTCGCGTTCACGACCGAGGACGATGACCGAATCGCAGCGGTTCGCCTGCGGCGCATGCGGCTGGTGCCGATGATGGGCGCGCCGGCAATCGAGTACGTCGAGCCGAAGTTTCTGGAAGATGCCAGCCATGCCGACGTCGTGTCGGCCATCAATGCCCTCCTCGGAGCATACGAGCTGAATCGCTCCTTGGTTAATGTGACGCAGGTCAGCATCCAACTCCAATTCCTCAGCGACGGCCGACGCAAACCCAAGACGATGACCTTCAATGTCAGCTGTCCGACCTCGTGCGACCTGAAGAGCAAGCCCGACGACGTGCGCATCGTCGGCGAGCGATGCATCAAGCGTTGGGGGATTCTCAAATGACGCGTGCGCTCGACTATCTGTGGCCGTTGATGGAAGCGCCGGAACCGACCATTGCCGCACATGTCACCGCCGCCTGGCCTGCCGGCCTCCATCAACAGCTCCTCGACTTCGGGTTCCTGGTCCGGGCCGCAGACGCCGATCGCGTGCTATGCCCGGAGTGCCACGGGCACATGGAAGAAGTGATTACCAGCGATGGACCCGGCGGGGTCGCCCGTTTCTTTGTCCCGTGCCCCGAAGTCGTTCGGGCCTGCGTTCCATCCACAGCGCGTCAGCAATGGACAGTGAATGTGGCCGCCCTCGCGGACAGCCTCGCCGCCACGCTGAAGCTGAACGGGGCCGGCGCCGAGCTGATGCCTGGCCGTGCATGGCGACTCGGCCGCACGACATGGCAGAATGTGCCTCGCGATGTTATGCTCGTTCGCGGCCTCAGTTGGCCTGACGCCCCCAACGTCCGCACAGTCATCATGCGGGGGCGCAAGCCGATCGTTTTCGTCCCTCAATCGAAAACGTCCGACGACCTCTGGCGCGGGCGTGTTCCGCCGCTTCTCGCCTTGTCGCAAGTTGCGACAGTTGGCGACACGGGTCTCGTCGTGGACCCACTGGAGATCGCGGCGGCGATCCAGGACGCAGAAGAACGTGCGACAGCATCGACGATTAGCGTGGACCATCTCAAATTGCTGATCCGTCAACAAGTGAAAGCCGAAGGGAAGAGCAGCCTTTCCGACGACGCGTTCCTGGCCGCGTATCGCGACCAAGGGTCCGTGCGGCAGGCCGCGATTTTTCTTTCGCAGCAGACCGGCCAGGATGTTTCCAAGGACCAGGTGTACCGCGCATTGCAGCGAGCCGGCGGCGTCTCCGTTGTTCTCAACGACGAAGACAGCGAGTCAATCATCCGGGCACGCCCATCGGCCCGCGGGAGGAAGAAAACCAAACCACACAACACCTGAGAATCCATCGACGAGGCCCTTATGACCACCAAGAAGATGACCAACCGCCAGCTCGCCATTCTCCAATTCATGAAACAGCATCTCGTCGAGAACCAGCGTCTGCCGACGGTCCGCGAGATCGCAAACGCCTTCGGCATTCGATCTCCGAACGGCGTCATCTACCACCTACGAGCATTGGCCCGACGTGGCGCGATTGTCCACCTGGAGAATCATCGCGCCGGCAGCTACCGGCTTACCGGCGTCGCCATCCGCCTGGAGTCGACGCCCGTGCTTCAGATCGACGAACTGAGCGACGAAACACTGTCGCGTCGCGATGACGCGACAACTTGGTGCTCTCAAGAGGAATCGCCGAAGTCGTTAGGAGAAAGTGACTTGCTGCTGGCATCGGCCAGCGTCGACGCGTGCGCATGATGTCGCAGCCGCGACACGGCGGCGGCCGGGTGAAGCCGAGAGGCATTAACCCGGCAGCAACCGATCGCGTTTGCGATGGATTCGCGGCACAGCGCCGCAACGCAGCGCTTCCGCCCTGAGCGGATGTCCGTGGTTCACAGCCTCCGGCCCCGGAGGCTCACATGGACAGCGCACAGGGGAAAACCATCGTTCTGACCGACTACGCCCGCAATCTGATCCGGGTCAAGGCACATCAACTTCGCTCGCGTCGGGATTTCCGCAATTCTGATTCCGACGACCTTCAGCAAGAACTCTGGCTAGCCGTCTGCGAACGCATCGATCGGTTCGACCCGGCCAAGGCATCGCTGGATACGTTCATCGACCTCGTTGTGAACAAGGCGCTAGCTTCACTATTGCGGCGCCGGCAGCGCCTCAAGAGGGACAAGGGCACCGTTGCGCAATCCCTTGAATCCATGCTGCCCTCCAGGTGTGGCGCCCCCACGAAGCTCGGTGATCTCCTCACCGAAGCGGACGTGGGCCGTCGCACAGGACACTACCCGTGCGAGATGGCCAGGGATCCTGCGTTTGGGGAGGCTTTAGCGCACGCGCTTTCGGAGATGCCCGAAGATCTTCGGGACATCTGCCAACGCTTGATGTCCGGCACCGTGAATTCGGTGGCCTGCGAGCTGAACGTGTCGCGTCGGTCAATCCGCAATGCTTGCCAGGCGATCCGTGAGTATCTCGAACGGGCCGGAATGAAAAATTTCTAGTTCGCGGACAACTCGCCGACAAACGGCGTACCTAACTGCCGTGGAGACATTCGCAGCAGTCACTTTTCGAGGAACCATGATGAACCGATTTCTGCTATTCGTCTTTCGGCCGAACGTGCCGATGCGCGACGTCGAGGAGACGTTGCACCTAGCGATGTTCGCCGTCGAGGGCTTGACGGGTCGCATGCGCGTTCGCCAGGACGCATTCTATTTTCTGGACCAGATCGGTCGGGCTGTTCTCATCTACGAGGGGAATTTCGTCGGCTGGCTCGTGGCGCGCGTTTTTGCGGCGCTGATCTCGCGGGAATTTGGGGATGGGGCATGCCAAGTCCTTTTTCCCCAAGATCCGCAAACCCCATCCAGCGCCCGTCAAGCCGAGGAGGTGGCTGCATGAACCTCCTTGCCAAAGTCCAGCGCGGTCGCACACCACGGCCGCCGCGCCTGCTTGTTTACGGCACGCCCGGCATCGGCAAGAGCACCTTCGGGTCGCAGGCGCCCAAGCCAGTATTCGTGCCAACCGAGGATGGTCTCGACGAAATCGACTGCGCCAAATTCCCGCTGGCCGCCAGTGTCGAGGAAGTGATCGCGGCGCTCACGGAACTGCGAACGCAGCAGCACGATTTCGAGACCGTCGTCCTCGATTCGCTCGATTGGCTCGAGCGGCTGATCTGGGACCGCGTTTGCACCGAGTTCTCGGTGAAGAACATTGAAAAGGCCGACGGCGGCTACGCGCGCGGCTACAACCACGCCCTCACTCATTGGCGCGATGTCATCGACCAGCTCAACCTGCTGCGGAGCCAGCGCGGCATGGTGATCATGCTCATCGCCCACGCCAAGGTCGAGAAGTTCGAGGACCCCGAGGCCCCGCCATACGACCGCTACTCGCCGCGCTTGCACAAGCATGCCTCAGCGCTGGTCAGCGAATGGTGCGATGCCGTGCTGTTCGCCACACGCAAGTTCCGCACCCAGAGCGAGGATGCCGGGTTCGGTCGCAAGCGCACCGTTGCCCATGCCATCGGCAAGGATGGCGGCGAACGCATTCTCCGCACCGTCGGCGGGCCAAGCTGCGTCGCCAAGAATCGTTACGGACTCACCGAGGAGCTTCCCCTGTCCTGGGGAGCCTTCATCAACGCCCTTTCCAACCAACCCGCAACCCAAGGAGCAAGCACACATGGCTAATCTCAGCGGGTTCGACGCCAATCGCGTCGAGCCATCCACCGACTTCGATCCGCTTCCCGCCGGCAAGTATCTCGCCGTCATCACCGACTCGGAGATGAAGCCGACCAAGGCCGGAACCGGGAACTACCTGCAACTGACGTTCGAGCTCATCGAAGGCCCGCACAAGGGTCGCAAGGCCTGGGCCCGGCTGAACCTGATCAACGGCAACGAGACGACGGTGAAGATCGCCCAGGCAGAATTGTCCGCGCTCTGCCGCGCCGTCGGCGTCTTGGCGCCCAACGACTCGGTAGAGCTGCACAACCTGCCTGTCGTGATCACGGTGAAGTGCAAGAAACGGGCGGACACCGGGGAAATCACGAACGAGGTGAAGGGTTACGCGAAGAAGGACGCCTCGCAACCGGCCGCGCCGACGCCAGGCTCGCAGCAGACGCCGCCTGTCAATGGCACGCCGCCTTGGAGACGCTGATGTTCGAAATCGAACTCCCCTATCCGCCGTCCATCAACCATTACTGGCGGCGGGTTGGGCATCACACGCTGATCAGTCGGACAGGGCGGGCCTTCCGCGCCGAAGTCGTGGCAATTCTCGCTCGACGTCGCGTGCTGATGCTCGAAGGTCCGCTGGAAATCAAAATCGAACTGCATCCGCCCGATCGGCGTCGGCGCGATGTGGACAACGCCTTGAAATCGCTGCTCGATGCGCTCCAGCACGGCGGCGTCTACGCGGATGACAGCCAGATTGTCCGCCTCGAGGTCACGAAGGAAGAACCGGCGCCGGGCGGCAAGACACTCGTTCGCATCAGGAAGACATGAATGCTCGCGTTGCGTCCATACCAGGAAACGGCCAAGGCTGCCGTCTACACGCATCTGCGAACGCACGATGACAATCCGTGCGTGGTGATTCCGACGGCGGGCGGCAAGACGCCGGTGATGGCATCGATCTGCAAGGACGCCGTCGGCCTCTGGCAAGGTCGCGTAATGATCCTCGCTCATGTGAAGGAGCTGTTGGAGCAAACCACGGACAAGTTGAACGCGATTTGCCCCGAGGTCCGCTACGGCGTGTATTCGGCCGGGCTCAAGCGTCGCGACAAGACCAACCCGGTGATCGTGGCCGGCATCCAGTCGGTCTACCAGCGAGCGTGCGAATTCGATCCGTTCGACCTGGTCGTGATCGACGAAGCGCACATGATCCCTCCGGACGGCGACGGCATGTATCGGCAGTTCCTCGCCGACGCCAAGGTGGTCAATCCGAACCTGCGGATCATCGGATTCACCGCGACACCGTTCCGTCTCAAGACCGGCAGCATCTGCACGCCGGACGGATTTCTGAATCAGGTCTGCTACGAGGTCGGCGTTCGCGAATTGATCGTGCAGGGCTTCCTGTGTCCGCTCATCACAAAGGCCGGCATCAACAAAGCCGACTTCAGCCGCCTGCATGTGCGGGCCGGCGAGTTCGTGGCGGACGAAGTCGAGAGCTTGATGGATGACGAACGCCTCGTCGAGGCCGCCTGCGACGAAACGGTGGGCTACACCGGCAATCGCAATGCGGTGCTGATTTTCGCGAGCGGCATCAAACACGGCGAACACATCGTTCGCGTATTTCGCGACAAGCACGGCATCGAGTGCGGCTTCGTTACCGGCGAGACCCCGACCGACGAGCGCGACGCGATCCTGGCCCGGTTCAAGGCCGGCGCGTTGAAGTACCTGTGCAATGTCAACGTCCTGACCACCGGCTTCGACGCGCCCAACATCGATTGCGTCGTGCTGGTCCGCCCGACGCTCTCGGCCGGGCTTTACTACCAGATGGTCGGACGCGGCTTTCGGCTGCATCCGTCGAAGCAGAATTGCCTGGTGCTTGACTTCGGCGGCAACGTGCTGCGGCATGGCCCCGTCGATCAGATTCGCGTGAAGCGCGGTAGCGCCGGCGACGGCCAGGCGCCGGCGAAGGAATGCCCCGAGTGCCAATCCATCATCGCCGCCGGCTACGCGCGCTGCCCCGACTGCGGTTACGAATTTCCGCCGCCGGAGCGAGGCAAGCACGACGCGAAAGCAAGCGAGGCGGGCATCCTGTCGGGCCAAGTCACGACCGAGAAGTTCACGGTCGACGGCGTGTTCTACAGCGTCCATACCAAGCGCGGCGCTGGCGATGATGCCCCAAAGTCGATGCGCGTCGATTACAAGATCGGCTGGCATCGCTGGAAATCGGAGTGGATCTGCCTCGAGCACGACGGCTTCGCCCAGCAGAAGGCGATTGCCTGGTGGCGCAAAAGGTCGCGCGAGCCGGTCCCCGATTCCGCGGCCGACGCCGCCGAGATCGCCAACGCGGGCGGGTTGGCGCCAACCATCTCGATCACTGTGCGGTCGGTCAGCGGCGAACAATACGACCGCATCATCGATCATGAGCTCGGCCCGATGCCGAAACAGACGGGCGACGGCAATGACGCGGGCGTATCGAGCGACGATGCAGCGGACTTCCCGTTCGGATTCAACGTGGCGACCACGGAGGAGGAGATTCCTTGGTGACGCGCGACGAGTTGCTGAACGCCGCCTTGCGCTACGCTGAATTGGGCTACCCGGTCTTTCCCTGCGCCCCGGGCGACAACAAGCCGGCGACCGGACACGGCTTCAAGGACGCGAGCACGGATGCCGCCCAGATCGAGCAATGGTGGACCAACATCGCCAACGCCAACATCGGCATCGCAGCCGCGGGACTTCTCGTCGTCGATCTCGACCCGCTTGGGCCGGGCAGTGCAAACCCCTGGCTCAGCGACGATCCGGAGAAGTTGCTCGACCTGGCGGCTGCTCCCTCGGCGGTAACGCCGCGCGGCGGTCGGCACCATGTGTTCCGCCGGCCCGCGGACAAGGCCTGGCGGTGCACGGCGAGCCGGTTGGCGCCGAAGGTCGACACGCGGACAGACGGCGGCTACTTCGTAGTTCCGCCGTCGCGCCGGCCCGACGGGTCATACCAGTGGATCGAGGGGCTGGAACTCGACGTGCCGCTTGACCAACTGCCGAGGCCGCCGCAGTGGTTGGCGCAAGAACTCGACCAGATTGCCACGGGGCGGCGCGCGGCCAATGGAACGCCCACGGTGCGCGAAGGGGCGGACGGTCCGGCCGAGTCGAACAAGATCCCGGACGGCCAACGGAACGCGACCCTGGCAAGGCTGGCCGGCACGATGCGCCGAGTCGGGATGTCTCAGACCGAAATGGCTGCCGCCCTTCACCGGGTCAACCAGGAGCGGTGCGTGCCGCCAGTGTCGGCGGCGAGAGTCGAGCGCATTGCCGGAAGCATCGCTCGATACGAGCCGGATGAGGTGTCCGTCGCTCTCGTCGAGAACCATTTCGCCCAGATGCAAGCCGACGAAGACGAGCCTGAGCCGGCGCTGATCGACCCCGGCCCGGTGCCCGACGAATTGCTGACCGTGCCGGGGTTCATCGACGAGGTGGTGCGCTACACCCTTGACTCCGCGCCATACCCCGAGCCAGTGCTGGCTTTCGCGGGCGCCTTGACGCTGCAAGCGTTGCTCGCCGGCCGCAAGGTACGTGACGCGATGGACAACCGGACGAACCTGTACGTTTTGAGCCTGGCCAACTCGGGCGTCGGCAAGGACCACGCCCGAAAAGTCAATGCACGCATCCTCTACGAGACCGGCTTGGCAGACTGCCTGGGAACATCGTTCGCGAGCGGCGAGGGGATCGAGGATCGGCTGTTCCTCCAAGCGGCGACGCTGTTCCAGGTGGACGAGATCGACGGCTTGCTGCTCCGCGTGGGCCAGGCTCGCGACGCCCGCCACGAGGCCATCGTGTCGATGCTGCTGCAGATGTACTCGTCGGCGTCGAGCATTTACGTGATGCGCGCCAAAGCGAATCAGGAACGTTCTGTCATCGATCAGCCATGCCTGTGCTTGTTTGGCACCGCCGTGCCCAAGCATTTTTACGAATCACTGTCGGCGCGCCTGATGACCAATGGCTTCCTGGCCCGCCTCCTGATCCTCGAATGCCGGGGGCGTGGCGTCGGCCGCGACGATACCGAGCTGCCAATCCCTCCGTCGATCCTCGAAGCCGCGCGATGGTGGGCCGAATACCGGCCCGGCGCGGCGGGCAATCTGGCCGATTGGCATCCGATCCCGCATCGCGTGCCCCAGACGGACGAGGCGAGCGCGGCCTTTCGCAAGCTTCGCGAGCGGGCCGACCTGGAATACGCCCAGTGCGAAGTGGTCAACGACCCCGCCGGCATGGCGATCTGGGCGCGGGCCTACGAGAAGACTCGGCGCTTGGCGCTCTTGCACGCCGTCAGCGCCTGTCGGGACAACCCGGTCATCACGCCCGAGGGGGCGATCTGGGCCGGCGCGTTCGTCGAGCACCAGACCAAGCGGATGTTGTTCATGGCGAAGCATTACGCCAGTGAGAGCGAGTTCGACGGCAAGCGCAAACGGCTGCTCGATGTGCTCGAGCAATGGCGCCGACAGCACGGCGACGAGTGGATGCCGTTCTGGCGGATCAACCGGAAGCTGCCGTGGTCGAGTCGCGAGCACGAAGAGGTTCGCGACACGCTGCTCCAGCAACGTCTGATTGAGTTCCAGGTGACCCAGCCGGGACGCAAAGGCGGACGGCCGACCGCCGGATATCGCATCCGGCCGACTGTGATCGAGGAGTCGGGGGAGTAATTGCGGTTCTTGCAGTTCTTACGCTAGCACGCAAAGGAGGGTGAGAAAGTGAAAAGGAAAGTAATTGCAGTAATTGACGTTCTTGTCCAAGCGCGCGGTGAAAGAAAGGAAAATCGCGCGCGTAAGCAAGAACTACAAAAACAGCAAAAACTCTTTTCTCTCTCTTTCCAATAGGTACTTCCCGGCCGGATTTTCGTCCGTGCGTCCCGCAGGAACAGTCGCGGGATTAGACAGACGTGGTTTTGCTTGTCCGGATTATTTGAACTGATTACGGGGTCAAGGTTTATGACGGATCGGAGGCGGGTCATGAGCGGAGTCGAATCACTGCCGGTGTGTGTTCGGTGCCACATGTGGAAAAGCGCTTCCGCGAACGGCCTTTGTTCCGCTTGCGACCGAGAATTCGTGTCTGGGTCATATGGTCGAAAGCCGATGCATCGGCCTCTCGAGTACGAACCGAATCCTTGGCAAGAGAATGCCATTCGGCATTGGGAAGATGCGGCAAAGGACCTGGAGTGAAATGCATGTCGCTTCGAGTCGAACACGCAGTTCAACATTGAAACCAGAAAGGAGTTGGTCCGTGAAGATTGAACTTCGCAAGCTCTCCGAGCTCAAGCCCTACGAGAAGAACCCTCGGCTCAACGATGACGCCGTAGATGCGGTCGCGCAGTCGATCCAGGAGTTTGGGTTCCGCCAGCCGATCGTGGTGGACGGCGACGGTGTCATCATCTGCGGGCACACGCGCTACAAGGCCGCGCAAAAGCTCAGGCTGGAAAAAGTGCCTGTCCACGTCGCCAAGGATCTCACACCGGAAAAGATCAAAGCCTACCGCATCGCCGACAACAAGACGTCGGAATTGTCGGACTGGAACTACGATCTACTGCCCATCGAACTCGGCGAGCTGCAAGGCATGAACTACGACCTCGCCGTGCTCGGCTTCGACCAGGACGAGCTGGCCAAGCTCCTCGACCCCGGCGTTCAGGATGGCTTGTGCGATCCCGACGACGTGCCGGCGCCACCGGACGCGGCGACGACGCAGCCCGGTGACCTGTGGCTGCTCGGCAACCATCGCTTGCTTTGCGGCGACTCGAGCAA